>CALRWM010000025.1:0-79345 GCA_943371875.1 Prosthecobacter debontii
ATCTACAACAGCCGCGCGGACTGCGAGAACCGCATCCGTGAGCTCAAGGCGGACTTTGGTCTCGACGCGTTCTGCCTGCAGGACTTCTGGGCCACCGAGGCGTCGTTCCGGTTCATCATGGTGGCCTACAATCTGATAAGCCTGTTTCGCCACTTTGGACTCAACAGCCACAATCAGGCGACCTTGGCGACACTGCGCACCCAATGCTTTGCAATAGGCGGCTGGATCAGCCAGCACGCACGCAAAGCGGTGCTCAATCTCTCACTGCCGCGCAAAAAACGCCCCTGGATGGACGCCATCTTCCACAAAATCGACTCCCTCGTCGCTCCTTTGACCTACTCTACTGCATGATCCGGGTTTAGTCCCATGAAATGGTGCGATCACAAAGCGATTCCCCTCTCCCCACCGACGACATGACAATGTCTTGAATGTCTTTGGGGAGAGGCTGGGTGAGGGGTCACGCCTTGCTGGCGAAGTCTGCCCACAGTTCCCTCATCTCGTCCACTTCCCGAAGGAATAGATACAGTCCCGGTTTTCCTGTCCTCCGTAGTTTTGGCGAAGAAGGAAGCCGGTTCCGGTTCAGCAAATGCGAAGCATGAAGCTCCTCACCGCCCCACTTCCATCAGCGTCGGCAGCTTGTGCAGCGGCGTAAACTCCCCGCTCGCTCCCGCCGCCGGCTTGGTCGCCTGCGGATTGCTCGACTTCAAAAAGCGAAACAGCTCGCTTTCTGTCGTGAAGATCATCGTCGTATCCGCCGTGATCAGCTGCTTGTAAGTCTCCATCGTCTTCAGGAACTCAAACAACTGCGCAGCCTCCGGCGTCTGGTTATAAGCCTTCGCATAAATCTCCGTCGCTTTCGCATCCGCAGTACCTTCCATCTCCTGCACCTTGCGGTACGCTTCAGACTCAATCGTCGCCAGGTCACGCTCACGCTCCCCGTTGATCTTCGCCGCCTCGCCTTCGCCTTCAGCTCGGTGCAGTTTGGCGATCTGCTCACGCTCAGAAATCATCCGCTGATGGATCGACTTGCTCACCGTCGGATCGTAGTCGATGCGTTTGAAGCGCACATCCAGCAGCCGGATGCCATACCCCTCAATCTTCGGGATGGCATTCTTGAGAATCTCCGCCTCAAGCTCGACACGACCATACGTGATCGGCGGCAGCACTCCCAGGCGTGTGTCCGCTGTCGAAGGCGTGCTGCCCGTCGTGGTCACATTGCTCTCATCACGCACCGCTTTCCGGTCCTTCGTGGTCCGCACTGCCTCGATGAATTCATGCTTCGCGATCACGATGCGCGTTTCGCTCGCCAGGATGTCATCCAGCCGCGACAGCGCGCGCCGCTCATCCGTGAGCTGACGGAAAAACACCAGCGGGTCGTTGATCTCCCAGCGGCCAAACGCATCCACCACCACGATGACCTTGTCCTTCGTCGTCATGTTGGCCGAAGGGCCGTCCCATTCCAGCACCCGTTTGTCCAGGCGGTTGATGGTCTGCACAAAAGGCGTCTTCCAGTGCAGACCCGCGTTACGGATGGATTCCCCCACCGGCTTGCCGAACTGGGTGATCACCACCTGCTCCGTCTCGCTCACGGTGTACAAACCAGAGCTCGCCACGAAGGCCAGCGCGAGGACAACTATCAAAAGAAGGGAGGATTTCATCGGGTGGCAGGAGCAGGGGTGGTTTGTGGGGTCGCCTGACGGAGATTCATCAGCGGCAGAAACGAGGAGGCCTTGTCATCCAAAATGATTTTGCCCGGCACCTGCGACAGCACCTCACCCATCGTTTCCAAATACAGGCGCTTCTTGGTCACCTCCGGTGCCTTCAGGTATTCAGCCAGTACAGACTTAAACCGGGCCGCATCACCTTCGGCTTCATTAATGCGTTTGGCCGCGTAGCCTTCGGCTCCTTTGAGCTTCTGCTCCGCTTCGCCACGCGCTTTGGGGATGATCTCATTGTAATTCCCGCTCGCCGCATTGATCGAGGACTCCTTCTCCTGCTTGGCGCGGTTCACGTCGCTGAAGCTCGCCTTCACATCGTCAGGGGGATTGATGTTGCCCAGCTGAATCTGGTCAATCCGCACGCCCATGTTCAGCGCCGCCACCAGTTCGCGCAGGCGTTCCGCGCATTTGGTCTCCATTTCCTGTCGGCCTATGGTCAGCACTTCATCCACCGTACGATCACCTACCACCTCGCGCATCACCGCCTGGGACAGGTCTCGCAGCGTCGGCACCGGCTCACGGAAGTTGAACACATACGCCACCGGATCGCTGATGTGGTACTGCACCACCCATTCCACCATCGCCGTGTTTAGATCGCCGGTGACCATCGTTTTTTCTCCCTCCTGTTCACGAGCATCCACGAACTGATAAGGGTTGGTCGCACCACGGGTGCCAAAGCCAAATTCCAGCTTCTGCTGGCGCAAAATCTCCACCTCCGTGACCTGGTCGATTCCCCAGGGCAGCTTGAAGTGCAGGCCAGGGGTCTCCGTCTTCAAATAACCGCCAAAACGCTGCACCACCGCCACGGATTCCGCCGGAACTTGATAGATCCCGGAATAGACGCCAACCAGCAGAAACAGCGCTCCGATTCCGGTGAGAATGAAGCGCGGGTTGAGGTGTAATTCGGGCGCATTCGCAAAGGGTCGTATCTCACTCATCCTTCGAGGCTACTGCATTCCACGGTCACGGCAAAGCCTACTTCATTCCAAAGTCCGCCACATATTGTTCCACGATCGCCTTCAGCTCCGGCGGCCTCGGCAAACCGATGGCTTCCGCCCGCGCGCCATCCACCTGCTGCGGCCAGTTGTCCACGATCCCCTGAATCCGCGCATCAAACGCATCCACGATCGGCCCCAGCGTGATCCCGCGTTCCGCCGCCACTTCCTGGATCACCTTCTCCGCGATGTTCGGCGTCACCCGGTGCGCCGGCAGCACATACGCCCGATCCTTGCCTAGCTTCTCCTCCGGCACCTCGCTCAGCGCGATGAACGACTCGATCACCGTCCGATACCCCGTCATCGGATGCGGCTGATCCCGCCGGATCGGCAGCATGCAAGCCTCGCCATTCAACGGCTCGCGAAACATCCCGCTCGCCCAGCTCGATGCCGCCGCATTCGGCTTGCCCGGACGCACGATCACCGTCGGCAGCCGCACACTGCGTCCATCAAAGTGCCCTTTGCGCGTGTGGTCGTTCACCATCATCTCACACATCGCCTTCGTCATCCCATAGGTCGTCTGCGGCAGTTGCTTCGTCATATCAGACATCAGCTGCGACATGTCCAGCCCGCCATAAACCGCCACGCTGCTCGCAAACACCACCCGCGGCCGCCCTTCCGCCGCACGGGCCGCCTCAAACACATTGCGTCCGCCCTCCAGGTTCACTCGCATTGCATCATCAAATCTCTCCTCACACTCCCCGCTCACCATCGAGGCCAGGTGAAAGATCACATCAAACTTCGCTCCCGTCGCCGCCAGCACCGTCGCCCGGTCACCAATGTCACCCTTCACATGCTTCACCCGCGCATCCGTCGGCTCTCCACGAAAAAACGCATCCAGCAGCACCATCTCCGTGATCGCCCCGCCGCACCACGTGCCGCGTTCCAGAAGTTTCTGCGCAAGTTGGGAGCCAAGGAAGCCGCCGCCGCCGGTGATGATGATTTTCATGAGTTGGTTGGGAAGGAGTTTGCCATCAGGCACCGCCTGATGTGAGTTCGTCCGGACATGAGCAAGCCTCTCACAGGACACAAGATCGGATTCGTCGGACTCGGCAACATGGGCCGCGCCAATGCACGCCACCTCCACACCGCCGGAGCCGACGTCGTCGTCTGGAATCGCAGCCCCGCTCCCGCAGAGGCCGCCGTCGCCCTCGGCATGCGCCGCGCCTCCTCCCTCCCGGAGCTCGCCCGCGAGATCGGCCCCGGCATCATCTGCATCAATCTCACCATGACCGATGTCGTCGAAGCCATCGTCTTCGGCCCCGGCGGCCTCATCGAAGGCCTCCACCCAGATGCCCTCATCATCGACTTCGGCACCACCGGCGTCCCCGAAACCAAACAATGGGCCGAACGCGTCAACTGGGTCGATGCCCCCGTCTCCGGCGGCCAGGTCGGCGCCGAAGCCGCCACCCTCACCATCATGGCCGGCGGCAATGAAGAAAATTTCCAGCGCGCCCTCCCCATCTTCCAGGCCGTCGGCAAAAACATCACCCACCTCGGCCCCGTCGGCAGCGGTCAGGTCACCAAATTGGCCAATCAGCTCATTGTCGCCCAGACCATCGACGCCGTCGCCCAGGCCCTCCGCCTCGCCGAACTCTCCGGCGTCGATCCCGCCCTCGTTAGAAAAGCCCTCCTCGGCGGCTTCGCCGAAAGCCGCATCCTCGATCTCCATGGCGACCGTATGGTCCGTCGCGACTTCGCCCCCGGCGGCCGCGCCACCCTCCAGCTCAAAGACGTCCGCCTCATGTCCCAGCTCGCCGACTCCGTCGGTCTCGACTCCCCCACCCTCAAAAACTCCCTCGCCCAGTGGGAAAAATTCGTCCACGAAAAACACCTCGGCGACCTCGACCACAGCGGCCTCTTCCGCCTCTACGAGTAAAGCGAACCTCCGAGGTGACTGTTCATCTGGAAGTACGATGGGCACTCCTGCCCGTCGACCAGCGCCACCGCTGGCCCACCGACTCTCGCTCTACGTCAGAGAGACCGACACCTGTCCCTCACCGCACCTCGCTACAGATACCCGTAGCAGGGCTCCTGCATTCTGGTTTCCGTGTATTCCGTGGTTAAAAACTCTGCCCCCTCTGCCTCTCCGCCTATCTGCGGCTAAATCGAACGTCCCTACCATCCTGCCTTCGCCCCCACTCAAGAATGCATCACCTGCCCCCCATCAATATTGATCGTCTGCCCCGTAATATTCTTCGCATGATCTGACGCCAGAAACGTCGCCATCGCCGCATACTCATCCGGCATCTGCCAGCGGCCCAGGTGGGACACCTTCTTGATCTTCTCCGCCGCCCACTCATCAAAGCTCTGCCGCTTGTCCTCCGGCAGCTTCTTCTGCCCCGCAGCCCAGATGCTCTGATTCAGCTCCGTCTTCACCATCCCCGGCGCCAGCGCATTCACCCGCACGTTGTGCGGCCCCAGATCCTTCGCCGCGCACTGCGTAAAGTTAATCAGTGCCGCCTTCGAGGCACTGTAAGGCGGATCCGTCTGCGACCCCATCTGCCCCGCCACGGAAACCAAAAACAGCATCGATCCCCCACCACTCTCGATCAGCTTCGGCGCAAACGCATGCGCCACATTCACCGCGCCGATCAGGTTCACCTCCAGCACTCGCGCCCAATCGGACGGCTCCAAATTCCAAAACGGAAACCCAAACTTCCCAGACCCAATGCCCACGCAAAACACCACATGGTTCACCTTCTCAAACTCATCCGCAAAACTCTTCACCCCCTCATAGCTCGCCACATCCCCCGCAGTCACAAAATCCGTCTTCTCCCGGTCAAACCCGCGCACGGCACAACCTTCCGCCACAAACCCATCCGCAATCGCCCGGCCAATGCCACGCGCAGCTCCAAACACAGCGACCGACTGCCCTTCAAGATTCAAATTCATGCCCCATTATGAGCACCCCTGCTGCGTATGCAAAGGCCACATGAGCCTCTGTCTCGAACAAAGCGAACTATTAAGCACCGGGAACACGAATGTGTTTCGCCTCTGGAACACCAGCGGCGACTCAGCAGACCACCATCACCTTTGACGGGAACGGACTATTTGCCGGAGGTGCGGACGGTCTCGTACGTTGCCTGCTGGGGAGCTTGAATCAGTCTCGTTGACGGCAGCGCATAGCCGCCGTGGTCCCAGCTGTTGCCCACATTGTTCGGATCGTCTTCATTCGCGAAGTTCTCACCGTAGTTGATCGTCGGCTGTGGCCAGACGCTGTAGCCATTGCCATAGCCACCGCCATGTCCGCCGAAGCTAGGTGCTCCGTTGAAGTTGCTGCCGTAGTAGGTGCCACCCGGGGAGACGCGCCTGTAGCCACCACTGCCCCAGCTCCAATCATGACCACAGGAAGTAAGGGACAAAGCAGCAAGAACCGAGAGGATGACCAAGGAGTGAGCGGATTTCATGGAACGGATAATGTGAGTGCTGGCGGGTTATTTTATGGAGAATTGGCCAAGCCGGAGAAAAAAGCAATCCTATAAATCCATCACCCCGAACACTTTCACGCCGAATCCACCTAAACGAGGCGCGCAGGCCCCGCAGGCAGGCTGCGCAAAGCCAAACTTTCCACCCACGACTTGGAATCTTCCTCATCCCCTCCACGTTACCACTCACCACCCATGAAACACGCCCTCCTAGCCCTTCTCGCCACCGCCTCCCTCTCCCTGGCCGTCGATCCCCCCGACACCACCGGCTGGAAAGATCTGATCGCCCCCGACCTCTCCAACACCGTCGCCCCCGGCAAATGGGAGCTCAAAGACGGCATCCTCGTCGCCAAAGACCACGACACCCTCTGGACCAAAGACTCCTACGGCGACTTCATCCTCGATCTCGACTTCAAAGTCGAAAAGGAATCCAACAGCGGCATCTTCCTTCGCTCCGGCAACATCAAAGACGTCCTCTCCGCCCTCGAAATCCAGGTCCACGACTCCGCAGACGGCAGCAAATACGGCATGGTCGCCGCCATCTATGACGCCATGCCCCCCAGCAAGAGCATGGCCAAACCCGTCGGCGAGTGGAATCACTTCACCATCACCTGCAAAGGCCCGCTCGTCAGCGTCGTCTTCAACGGTGAGGAAGTCATCAACGCCGACCTCGACAAATGGTCCGAAGCCGGCAAAAACCCCGACGGCACCCCCAACAAATTCAAAAAAGCCCTCAAAGACTATGCCCGCACCGGCCCCATCGGCCTCCAAGGCCTCCACGGCAAAGCCCAGGCCCCCGTCTACTACCGCAACATGAAAATCAAGGTGCTCGAGTAGGGCTTGCCTCAGCAAGATCCCGGAGGGATCAAAGAAGGTAGCCGGGGGTAAGCGAGGAACGAGCGCCACCCCCGGTTTCGGACACAGAACACCCTGCTAAAGGCCGCATGCCGGAGGCATGCAAGAAGGGTGCATTGGCCCAGCGGTTGCGTCAGCTCTCGCACACTTTCGGCGTGCTTCGTTCAGCACCACCTCACCCCGCACACGCCACCCGCACCTCTTCCAGCTCCGCCCACCGCGAAAACTTCCCCTCCAGCTCATGCTTCTTCGCATCGAGCTTGGCAATAAAGTCATTCGTCCCCGCCCCCAGCTTCACAAACGTCTCCGGGTTGCTCAGCTCACCCTCCATCGCCGCGATTTCGCTCTCCAGACTCGTGATCGCCGCCTCGCACTCCGCCAGCTCACGCTGCTCCTTCTGCGACATCTTCTTCACCTTCGGCGCATTCGCATTGCTGGCCGCAGCCACCGTCTTCTCCTTCTTCACCGCCGCATTCACCAGCGCCAGCTCCGCAGCCGCTTTGGCCGCCCGCTTCTCCTGGTAGTAGCTGTAGTTGCCCGCGCATTCGTGGATGCGCCCCTCGCCTTCAAAGGCAAGGATGCGGTCGCACACACGGTCCAGGAAGTACCGGTCATGGCTCACCACCAGCACGCAGCCCTTGAAGGAAAGAATCGCCTCCTCCAGCACCCGCATCGTCTGCAGATCCAGATCATTCGTCGGCTCATCCAGAATCAAAAAGTTGCCCCCGCGTCGCAGGATTTTCGCCAGCAGCACGCGGCTCTGCTCGCCACCGCTCAGCTCCTTCACCCGCATCGTCACACGCTCGTCGGTGAAAAGGAATCGCCGCAGGTAAGTGCGCACATGCATCTTTTCCGGCCCAAACTGCACAAACTCAGACATCGGCCCCGCCACCTCCTCCATCACGCTGTTCTCCGGGTTCAGCAGCAGTCGCTGCTGATCCACGTAGTTAAACACCGTGCGCTTGCCAATCGTGACCTTCCCCTCATTCGGCGCCTGCTGTCCCATCAGCATCCGCAGCAGCGTCGTCTTGCCCAATCCATTGCGGCCGATGATCCCCGTGCACGTCCCCGCTTCAAAGCTCAGATTCAGATGACTGAACAACCACCGGTCATTGATGTGCGCACCGATCTCCACCGCATCGATGATCGTGTTCGCCAGCGCAGACGCCGGCGGAATGATCAAGTCCATCACCAGCTCCGCCTCAGGCGCGTCGATCGCCGCCACACGGTCATACTCATCCAGTCGTGATCGCTGCTTCGTCCCCCGGCCTCTCACACCCGCACGCACAAACTCCAGCTCATGCCGCAGAAAGCTCTGCCGCCGCCGCTCGGAATTCGCCTCCACAGATTCACGGATCGCCTTGCTCTCCAAAAAGTCACTGTAGTTCCCCGGATGACTGTAGATCCGGCTGTCATCGATCTCGATGATCCGCGTCGCCACCCGATCCAAAAAGTACCGGTCATGCGTCACAAACAGCACCGCACCCGTGAAGTCCCGCAGGAAAATCTCCAGCCATTCGATCGACTCCGCGTCCAGATGGTTCGTCGGTTCATCCAGCAGCAGCAGATCCGGCTGCGACACCAGCGCCCGCGCCAGCGCCACACGCCGCTTCTCACCACCAGAAAGCCCTTTCACAATGCGATCCGCCGCCGGCAGCCCCAGCTCATTCATCGCCGTGCTGATTCGCGTTTCCACACCCCAGCCATCATGCAGTTGGATGTGATGCAGCAAATCATCCTCTTGATCTCCCTTGTAGTCGCCAGACTCGTAGCGCTCCACCATCTCCAGCAGCGCCGAAGCACCCGCCCGCACGTTGTCGATCACGCTCGACTCATCATCCAGCACAAACTCCTGCGCAAGATGGCTCACGATGATCCCATTCCTCCGCGAGATCGTCCCGCTGTCCGGCTTCTCCGTCCCCACCAGGATGCGCATCAGGCTCGTCTTCCCTGAGCCATTACGACCCACCAGCCCCAGCTTCTCACCCTCATGAATGCTCATCGTCGCATCATTGAAAACCTGTTGCAGCCCAAATTGAAGGCGCAGGTCTTTGGCGGAAACGACAGCAGGAGTAATAGGAGACATGAGTGGGGGGCGGCTCAGATAGCACGGTCTCCCTCCCCCTGCGACAGATTCCCTTCATCAGCGACACATTCCGATCCCCGGCATGCGTGCCCCTCAGCGAAGCACAGGCATCGCAAGCATTGAACACCAGCGCGACGCTCAGCTTTTGGAGTGCGGTCGCGCAGATGCACGGCGCAAGCCTGCATCGGAGCTACCGCTTTCGCGAGGTAAAAAATGCCCTTCGGCCTTTCCCACTCCTTCCTTCACCCATCAGCCACGAATCAAATCATTCCCCTGCCAAAACATTCCTCTGCCAAAAATCAGCGCCTCCTCCTGTGTAAAAGCGATCTCAAAAATCACCCAGGCAAAATAGCTCAGCTCCCTACCTGCAATCTCCCACTCTCTCCCCTCACCACCCGCCGGCCACGAATCAAACCATTCCTTTGCTCTCCATTCCCTTGCTAAAAATCAGCGCCCCCGTCCACCAAGGCGCTCTCAAAATCCCTCCCACCGATCACTTCTTCCCCAGAGCTTCCCTCACCATCACCGGATCATCCGTCGTGATCCCATCCACCCCCAGCTCCGCAATTCTCTTCACATCCGCAGGCTTGTTCACCGTCCACACATAAAGCTCAAAGCCCGCATCCCGGATCTGCTTCACCATCGTTTCATCCCACGGAAAATCGCTCACACCCAGATCAAGCCCATCCAGCTTGTCCGCCGTCGTATCCGCAATGAGCTGCTTCAAATCCGTCGGCTTCTTCTCCTTCGTCTTCCCCGCCGCCAGCCGGTAAACCTTGATCCAAGGCATCGCCTTCTTCGATTCCGCCGCCGCATCCCGTTTAAACGCAATGATCGCCAGCTGCCCCGCGCGCTCCTTCATCGGCTCCAAAATCCGCTTCAGCTCCGGCACGATCTCCGCCCCGCATTTCACCTCAATAAAAAAGCGCTGCTTGCCCGCTGGCATCGTCGCCAGCGCCTGCTCCAGCGTCGGGATCTTCTCACTCGCCCACGCCGCGCCCTTCCACGAGCCGACATCGATGGCGGTCAGTTCCGCCTGCTTGGACTTCGCCACGTCCAGGTTCACTCCCGCCGTGCGCTTCGTGTCCTTGTCATGAATCACCGCCGTCTTGCCATCTGCGGTGAGATACACATCCAGCTCACACGCATCCGTTTGATTCTTCCACGCCAGATCAAAAGCTCCCAGCGTGTTCTCCGGCGCACGCGCGGAAAAACCACGATGCGCGACGATTTCAACAGCGTGAGCAGACATGGCGGTGAGGAGAAAAAATGCGACGAACTTCATGAGGGAGAAAGCAAACGACGCAAGCACTCGTAACCCTTCGCCCCAAATGAAATTTTGTTTCCTGCTTGTCCTCAGCATCATCATTGTTCGCACACTGACGTCCTGCTCCAAGTCGCCTTCGACCAACCCCAAGGACCAGCACGTCATCCTCATCAGCCTTGATGGCTTCCCCGCATGGCTGTGGAATGATGAATCCCTGCAGATCCCCAATCTGCGCAAGCTCGCCGCCGAAGGTGCCAGCACCAAGGCCATGACGGTGAGCAATCCCTCCATCACCTGGATCAATCACACCACCCTCGTCACCGGTGTCGAGCCCCGCAAGCACGGCGTCCTCTTCAATGGCCTCCTCGTCCGCCAGGGCGACAACAAACCGCCAAAGATCGAGCAGTGGGCAGACAAAACCAGGCTCGTCTTCGCCCCCACCCTTTACGACATCGCTCACGACGCCGGCCTCACCACCGCCGAGTCAGACTGGGTCGCCGTCACCAAAGCCAAGACCATCGACTGGAGCTTCGCCGAGCTTCCCGAAGCCGAGGGCAAAGTCGAAAAAGAAATGATCGCCGCCGGCGAGATCCAGCCCCGGGACATCACCTGGATGCAGCTCGGCCCCCAGCGCAAAAGCGTCACCTTCCTTGACAACATGTGGACCAAGGCCGCCATCCACATCTTCAAAACGCACAAGCCCAATCTGCTGCTCTATCACACCCTCAACACCGACTCCACCCATCACACCTACGGCCCCGGCTCCATGGCCAGCGCCACCGCCCTCGCCTATGCCGACCGTCTCGTCGGCGATCTCGTCAAAGCCGTCGAAGACAGCGGCCTCCGCGACAGCACCACCTTCATCATCGCCACCGATCACGGCTTCAAGAAAGTCACCAAGATCATCCTCCCCAACGTCGAGCTGAAAAAAGCCGGACTCGCCCAGGGCCTCGGCCCCACCATCAACACCTGCGACGCCTACTCCATGACCCAGGGAGGCATGGCCTTCGTCTACATCACCAATCCCGCCCGCAAGGCCGAGCTCCTCCCGCAGCTCAAAGAAATGTTCGCCAAGACCGAAGGCGTGGACCGCGTCATCGACGGCAAAGACGGCCACACCCTCGGCATGCCCATGCCCGAGGAAAATCCAGGCATGGGCGATCTCGTCCTCTATGCCAAACCCGGCTACGCCTTCAAAAACGACGCTGGCGGAGACGCCACCGTCACTCCTTCCGTCAACTACGCCGGCACCCACGGCTACTTCAACGCCGACCCCGAACTCGACGGCATCTTCATCGCCAGTGGTCGCGGCATCAAAAAAGGCATCGTCCTCGACCGCATGGCCAACCTCGACGTCGCCCCCACCATCGCCAAACTCATGAGCCTCAAGCTCCCCAATGCCGACGGCCGCGTCCTCGACGAAATATTGATTTCTGACGACAAAAAGTGAATCACTGCGCGACATAGCCGAGCGATGACTCGGAAGAGAATTGATGGGGCACCAAAGCCACGCGACAGCGTCTTGGAGTGCGGTGGCAGAGATGCAAGGCGCAAGCCTGCATCGGCGACACCGCTTTTCGCGAGGTGAAATACATCCTCCTTCCTTAGCTCGCCGTCCAGCCTGTAAAAAAGTGGCATCGCGCCCAGGCTTGCCTGTCCTGCGTAGCTTTAACGAGGAAAGGCCGCATGCCCTCCAAGATACCGTCGTGCGCGCGACGCTGGGCTTTAAGCATCGCAAGCAGGCCGGTTCTGGAACGTGAAGGCGGCGCGAATGAAATGCGAAGGGCATTTGCTCCCGGAGGGAGCACGGAAGGTAGCCGGTGGTGAAGCGAGGCCTGCCGAGCGGGAACCACCGGACCACGCCCATGACATCATTCTCATCAGAGCCGCATGCCGGAGGTATGCGAGAAGCGTTCTCCCTCTCCAAGGGGGATCTCATGGAGGGGAGCTTCTATGTCCCAGCGGCTCCGGGCGCACGTCCCTGCCGCGCCACTTCGCCACATACCCCGCCGAAAAACCAGCGCACGTTCCCATCACTGCCCCACCACACTTCAATCAAGTCACCCACCGCCCATTCCTTTGCCAACACATTCCTCTGCCGAAAAACAGCGCTCCCTTTTCGTCCATCCACCCTCTCTCCAACCCAGCCCCCTCTCCCCATTCTCTTGCTAAAAACAAACGCCCCCATTCGCTCACACGCTTCCATCCTCCAGGTGCATTTCAGATACATCCTTGTGCGCGTATCACCCCCATCCCCCTGACAGATTCACCGACCCCGACTTGTAGCCTCCACCGTCATCATTCGCACCGCCCGCAAGAAACACCTCCGTCCCCTCGTTTCTACGCATGAAACCACTTTAGCATATAGAAAATGCCCGTCACCCGCTCACCCCGCCGCCAGCCAAAGCCAAAACCCAAGGCCCCCGTCCACGACTCCGGCTTCAGCACCCCCAGTCTCGACCGCGCCCTGGCCGTGCTCCACTGCCTCGGCGGACACCCCCACGGCCTCACGCTTTCCGAAATCGCCGAGGCCCTCAAACTCTCTGTCAACTTCGTCTACCGCGTCACCCAGTCCCTCGTCTCCCACGGCTACCTCCTGCGCGATTCTGAAAAACGCTTCAGCGTCGGTTCCGCCATGCTGAAACTCTGCCAGCCCGTCATCGATGACATCCCCCTTACCGAGGCCGCACTTCCCGCCATGCGCTGGCTCAGCGATCAAACCGGCGAAGCCGCCCACCTCGGCATCCTCAGCGGCTCCGAAGGCATCGTGCTCGAGCGCGTCATCGGCCGCGCCATGATCAAATTCTACGTCGAGCGCGGCACCCGCTTCCCCCTCCACACCAGCGGCCCCGGCAAGGCGATGCTCGCCTTCACGCCGGAACCCGAGCGCGACCAAATCATCGCCGGCATGAAGTTCGAGCGCTTCCAACCCTGGACCATTTCAAACCGCAAAGATTTCCTCAAGTGCCTCGATGAAGTCCGCATCAAAGGCTTCGCCACGGACGTCGGTGAACACCTCGAAGGCCACCACTGCCTCGCCGCCCCCATCTTCGATGCCGAAGGAAACGCCATCGCCTCCCTCTGGATCACCGGCCCCAGCCAACGTCTGAGCGAGGAGCGCATGGCCAAACTCGCTGCAGTGGTTAAAAAGGCCGGCACCATGGCCACCGCAGCCCTGCGTGGAGGCGCCCTAGGCCGTGTTTGAAATCTTCCACGTGGCGCCAGTCCGCAGAATGGTGCAGATCGCGCCAGCGTCCTGGAGTGCTCCAGTCCTCTGGAGCTTTCCGCACGCCATGGGACATTCGATAGCTCCGGACGACCGGCGCAGTCCAAAATGCAAAGCGCCGGTGCTGCCGAAGTTTCAAATACCGCTTAGTCGCATGAAGTCCCTCATCTCCATCCTGAGCCTGGGCGCTCTTCCCATCCTGGCGCACGCGCAAAGCGCATCGCCCCAGATCGAGAAAAGCTGTCTCGAGTGCCACGACAAGGACAACACCAAAGGCAGCCTCGATCTCACGGCTCTGCCCTTTGATCTCACCAATCCTTCTACCCGCGACCGCTGGATCCGCATCTACGACCGCGTCGAAAAAGGCGAGATGCCACCCAAAGCCGAAGACCTCCCACCGCCAGACCGCGCCGCCCTCGTCAACTCCCTGTCCACCTCCATCTACGCCGCCGACCACGCCGACATCCTCGCCCACGGTCGCGGCCCCCTCCGCCGCCTGAACCGCGACGAATACGAACAAAACCTGCGCGACATCCTCCAGCTCCCCGACCTCGACATCCGCGACATCCTCCCCGAAGACCGCGAAGGCCACCGCTTCAACAAAACCACCGACATGCTCGACATGTCCCGCGTCCAGCTCGTTGCCTATCTCGATGCCGCGGAAGCTGCACTGCACGCGGCCATGACCACCGAGTTAGCCCCACCACCGATAATCAAATATCGCGCCGTCGGCACAGATCTCTTCCCCGGCACCGGCACCTTCGGCAATCGCGAGGCCATGTTCTTCACTCGCGACAACAAGGCCGTGGAATTCAAAGGCAAAGACAAGGGCGGTCCCACCGAAAAAGACAGCGCCAACGACGAAACCCTCGAAATGGCCCTGTTCCGTTCCGCCAGCTGGCCCTATCTCGGCACTCCCAAACACTTCACCGCCAAACGCACCGGCAACTACAAGGTGCGCTTCTCCGCCCGCGCCGTACTGCAGCAGCCCGGCTACGTGATCACCCCGGCCACGCAACCCCTGCCCATGACCTTCCGCACTCGCAAACCAGCGGGCGTGGACATCATCAACGAAGTCCACGACTCCGGTGGCATCGTTGACATTCAACCGACGAAGCGCGTTTACGAAACCACCGTGCGTCTCCGCGAAGGCGAAGCCATCGAGTACAGCCTCCTCGGTCAGCCCATGCCGCTGGCCATGAACCCCAACGGCTCCGCCCCCACCTACCGCTACCCACCTTTTCCAGAAGGCGGCCAGCCCGGCCTCGCCGTGCAGTGGCTCGAAATCGAAGGCCCCATCGAATCCCAAACCTGGCCTCCACCCTCCCACCGCGTCCTCTTTGATGACCTCGGCGTGGAAGTAAAACCGAAAGACCCGCAGCAAGAAGCCAAGCGCCTCCTGCGCCGCTTCGTCAAACTCGCCGCACGCGAACCTGTGCCCGAGGAAGACTTGCAAATGTTCGATGCCCTCATCCAGGCCCAGCTTGCCAAGAACGCCTCATTCGCAGAGGCCATGCTCGCCGGCTACAAAGCCTTCCTCGCCTCCGGCGACTTCATCTACGTCCGCGAACCCATGAAGGCCGGCGACCACTTCGCCATCGCCTCCCGCCTCTCCCACTTCCTCACCAATTCGCGCCCCGACGCAAAACTGATGGACCTCGCGCAAAACAAAAAGCTGCGCGACCCCCAAGTCCTCCGCTCCGAAACCGAACGCCTCATCGCCAGCACCGGCTTCGACCGCTTCGTCAAAAACTTCACCGACTGCTGGCTCAACCTCCGCCACGTCCGTCGCGACGACCCAGACATCCGCCTCTTCCCCGAATATCGTTTCGACGAATACCTCGTGGAAAGCATGGAGCGCGAGACCCGCACCTTCTTCACCTCGATGATCCGGGACAACCTGCCCGCCAGTGTGCTGGTAAAAACAGATTTCGTCTTCGCTAACGACCGCCTCGCCAAACACTACCAGCTTCCACCACTCACTGGCTCCGCCATGCGCAAAGTCACCTTGCCCAAGGACAGCCCCCTCGGCGGTCTGCTCACTCAGGCAGCCGTGTTAAAAGTCAGCGCCAACGGCACCACCACCTCACCCGTCGTGCGCGGCGCCTGGGTCATGGAGCGCCTCATCGGCCAGCCACCACCGCCCCCACCCACCAGCGTCCCCGCCGTCGAGCCCGACATTCGCGGTGCCAAAACCATCCGCGATCTCCTCGCCCTCCACACCAAATCCAAATCCTGCGCCGCCTGCCACGCCCGCTTCGATCCCGTCGGCCTCGCCCTCGAAAACTTCGACATCCTCGGCGGCTGGCGCACCCACTATCGTGGCCTCGAAGAAGGCCAGCACATCACCGGCATCGACCGCGCCGGACACAGTTACAGCTACACCGTCGCCACCCCCGTGGACTCCGCCGGCAAACTCCTCGACGGCCGCACCTTCCAAAACATCAACGACCTCAAAACACTCATCGCCGCCGACCCCCGCCAGCTCGCCCGCAACCTCCTCCACCAGTTCACCATCTACGCCACCGGCACCCCCGTCCGCTTCTCCGACCGTCCCGAAATCGAATCCCTCCTCAACACCTGCGCCAAAAACAACTACCCCATCCGCGATCTCCTCCACGCCCTCATCCAAAGCCGCATCTTCCTCGGTTGTTCTTCTGAAACAGCCAGTCCCCAAAAGTGATCAGCCAGCCTTGCGCACCACTTGGAACTCTTTTCTGGAATTGAAGAAACAAATGTCGAACTCCATGAAAAAATTGGTCTGTCCAAGCACAAGGGGCACATGGTCGGAATTGCACCATGCGAATGCCTGTGTGATTCCGCTGTCCACCAAAGCCATAAATTCCTCGGCTGAATCGCCACCTCTAAATGTAATCGGCAACATGGGACGTTGCCGCGCATCGTATGGGAATCGCATCGTTGCTTCAATGCCGGTTGCCTTCAAGAACTCCCATCAATGCCTGCGCGGCCCCATCCTCAAACTGAGGCGATTGAAGAGCGTAAGTCCGACCATGTTCCAGAGGCGCGACACTGTCTTCGTTGTCAATATCGACCGCCAGATAGCGAATCAAACGAAGCTTGTCGGCCGCCGGCAGCATCAGGGCCGATGGCAGGATTTCGCTGAGAGTCATGGGCCAAGGTTAGTCGTTTGAATATACAAAGTCAAAGTTCAATGAATCCCCCCTACATTGCCTATTTTCTCTCCCGTTGCTACTCATCGCGACCTCCCATCGAGGTCACAAAGTCGCATCTCTTTCCGACACCGTCCTTCGCCACTCCACTCCGCCGTACACCAGCCCCAACGGGGCTGCGTAATACAGCCCAGGGGTGCCGAGCTTTAGCGAGTGCTCCCCTGGGTATCGCAACACCCGACCGGGAAGCAAACCCACCGCTCCTTCGCACCCACATGTCACCAGCAGCGTCTGCAAGACGCCCCGCCACGCATCTGCCCGCGCGTTAACTCACTGCCCCATACGATTGTCTCATGAACGCCCCCCACATCGCCAAACCCCTCTCTCGCCGCCGCCTCCTCCGCAGCGCAGGCGTGACACTGGCGCTCCCCATGTTGGAATGCCTTCGCCCGGTGTTCGGCCGCGCCGCACAGGTGAAGGCACCCCAGCGCCTCCTCATCATCTCCAACAACCTCGGCTTCCTCCCCAAACCCTTCTTCCCCAAGAACACCGGACGCGACTACGAACTCTCTCCAACTCTCTCTGGACTCAGCGAGGTGAAAAACGAGTTCACCCTCTTCAGCGGCATGTCCCACCCCGACGTCAACGGCGGCCACAGCGCAGAGAACTGCTTCCTCACCGCCGCACGCGGCCCCACCAAGAGCGGCTTCCGCAATCAAATCTCCCTCGATCAATACATCGCCGAAAAACTCGGCCAGCAGACCCGCTATCCAACGCTGAACCTCGGCGTCAACATCGACAAAGCCAACCGCAGCCTCTCCTGGACCCGCGACGGCGTCCTCCTTCCCGCAGAAGACAGCGCCCCCGCCCTCTTCCGCCGCATGTTCGTGCAGGGCGATCCCGCCGCCGTGAAAAAACAACTCCAGCAGCTCGACGAGCGCGGCAGCATCCTGGACACTCTCATGGATCAAACCAAACGTCTCAGCCGCGACCTCGGCAGCACCGACCGCGCACGCCTGGATCAATACCTCACCTCCGTCCGCGAAGTCGAAGAACGCCTCCTCACCGCCCGCGAATGGGAGCTCAAACCCAAGCCCGTCGCCACCCAGCCCGAGCCCAAAGACATCCAGGACAAAAAACTCATCTTCGAAAAACTCGACCTCATGCTCTCCATGGCGCAGCTTGCCTTCGAATCCGACTCCACCCGCATCGTCACTCTGATGGTCGATGCCTTTGCCACTCCCGCCTTCCATCTCCCTGGTGCTGACAACACCACCGAAGGCTACCACGGCCTCAGCCATCACGGCCAGTCCGAAGAAAAAGTACGCCAGCTCGCCGAAGCCGACCGCGAACAAATGCGCCTCTACAAAAAACTCATCCAAACCCTCGCCTCAAAAAAGGAAGACGAAGCCCGCCTCCTCGACCGCACCATGGTCCTCTTCGGCAGCAACATGGGCGACGCCAACACCCACGACAATTACAACCTCCCCATCCTCCTTGCCGGCGGCGGCTTCAAACACGGCCAGCACCTCGCCTTCAAACGCGACAACAACCTCCCTCTCAGCAACCTCTTCGTCACTCTCCTCCAACGCCTCGGCGTCGAGTCCGACAAATTCGGCTCCAGCACCGGCACCGTGACAGGCTTGACCTAACAGCCCTGTCCCGCCTTCGCGTGGGTTGCACTCGTCACATTGTCAGGAATGGTTCCCCCTTTGAAACCAGCCCTGCTCATCTTTGCGTCAATCTCATGGACGTGGCTGAACCCACAGCTCTCCACTCTGGACCATCGTGAGCACGAGCTGCACACTCAGCTCGCAAAACTTCCCGCTCTTCCCGCACTTCAGCCTCAAGAGCACGCCGGATTCCACAGCGGCCTCGCCCCCCACGCCGATTCCGTCCGCTGGGTCCAGATCGATCTCGGCGCCGAATACTCATTGGATAAGGTCGTCGTCATCCCCGCCATGCTCGGCGTGGCCGAAGCCTACGGTTTCCCTCAACGCTTCCGCATCGATGCCTCCAACGATCCTCTTTTTGCGGAATCCGACACACTTCTCGATCAAACGTACACCGATTCTAAGCCTTCACTTGCCCCATGGCACGTAACTCCAAAAGGCATCAAAGCCCGCCACATCCGCTTCACTGCCACCAAGCTTTCACCCCAACCTCATCAAACCAACCGCTTCATCTTCTGCCTCGGTGAACTCCTGGTCTTCAGCCAAGGTCGCAACGTGGCCCTCCATGGTCAGGTGCTGGCCCCCAATTCCGTCGAAACCCTCCCCACATGGTCCCCCCGTCATCTTGTCGATGGTGCTTACGCACTGGGTCTTCCAGTGTATCCGGATGAAATAAACGGCAACGGCTGGCACAGCGGCATCTCCACCACCGCCAATGCCACCAAATGGGTGCAGGCCGATCTGGGGGCATCTCGCGACATCCAGGAGATCCGCCTCATCCCCGCCCACCCACGCGACTACCCCGAACGCCTCGGTTTCGGTTTCCCCCGCCGCTTCAAAGTAGAAGCTGATGGCAAAACGATCTTCGACAGCACCACCACAGACTTCCCCAATACCGGCGACACCCCCGTAGCTTTCCCCACCCCCGGCCTTCACGCCCAGAGTATCCGTTGCACCGCCACGCAACTCTGGGAACGCAGTGGCGACTTTGTGTATGCGCTTGCAGAACTGCAGGCCTTCGACGCAGGAAAAAACATCGCCCGTGAGGCCGTCATCACAAGTTCCGACGACACCATCACCCCCTCATGGAGCCGCGCAGGCCTCATCGATGGCCGCAGCAGTTCCGGCGTGCTCCTCGATGAAGCCTCATGGCTCGCCGATCTCTCCCAACGCCGCCAGATCAAGGACGAACTCGCCGCCTTGGAAACTCAGCGCACCACAGCGCTTTCCATTGCACAAAGCCGCGGAGCATGGCTCGCGAGCGCAGTGTTTTGCCTCGCCATCGTCATCGCCTGGCTTGCGGTCCAGCGGTCACGCCGCTCCCGCCGTCGCGAAATGGAATCCCTGCGCCACCGCATTTCGCGTGATCTCCACGACGAAATCGGCAGCCACCTCGGCAGCATCCGCCTCATGTCCGAACTGGCCCTGCGTGACGGTTCCGCATCCGATTCCCTCGAAGAAATCCACCGCCTCGCCGGTGAAGCCGCCGAGTCCATGCGTGGCATCATCTGGCTGGTGCGCGAAGGCGATTCACCGCCGCTGACCAGCCTCGTCGAAGCCATGCGCCAAAGTGCCGCTGCCTTGCTGAGGGACATCGATTGGCATCTTGAGGCAACAGAATGCAATTCCGCGACCGCTTCACTCGAATTCCATCGTCAGGTCTTCCTGCTCTTTCGCGAAGCCTCGCACAACATCGCCCGTCACGCGAAAGCTGCGAAGGTGCGCATTGTAGTGCATTGGAAGGCAAAACACTTCCATCTCCATATCGAAGACGACGGCTGCGGCTTTGACGTCGCCGCCATCACCGCTGGAAACGGCCTCGCCAATCTCCAGCACCGCGCCACGGTGCTCGGTGGCACTTTGCAGATCACCAGCAGGCCCGGCAGAGGCACCTGCATCACCTTGGAGGCCGATTTCTAATGAACACGCTCTGGATCGTTGAAGACCACGCTGCCTTTCGGCGCACGTTGGTGCGCGTCTTGAATGCTGAATCCGATCTTCAATGCGCGCGAGATTTCGACTCCTGCGAAAAGCTCCTCGCCGCGCTCGCCAAGCCGGAGGTGCCTGATTTGATCCTTCTCGATGTCGGTCTGCCCGGTATGAGTGGTCTTGATGGCATTCGTTTGATCAAAGAACGCGCACCCAAGGCACTCGTGGTCATCCTCACCGTTTTTGAGGACGATGACAAAGTCTTCCAGGCCATCTGTGCCGGAGCCGCCGGTTACCTGCTCAAGACCAGCAGTGGCGCCGATATCACCCAGGCAGTTCGGGATGCCCTCGCCGGTGGATCGCCGATGAATCCGCGCATCGCCCGCCGCGTGCTTGAGATGTTTTCCAAGTTCGCTCCGAAGCAGAACGACTATGGTCTGAGCGAACGGGAGAAGGAGATCTTACAGCTCATGACCACCGGCCTGATCAAAAAGGAGATCGCCGACAGGCTTACGCTCAGTGTCCACACGGTCGATACTTACCTTCGACGCATCTATGAGAAACTGGCGGTAAATACGCGCACGGGAGCCGTGGCCAAGGCGCTGAAGGAAGGGCTGGTATGATGTCCCGCGCTCGCGTGGCATGAAAAGTCCGCGTGAGCGTCGTATCAATCATCCATGCGCCTTCCTGTTCTCCTCATCTTTGCCGCCGTGCCTGCCTTCGCGGTCGATTTTGCGCGTGAGGTTCAGCCCATTTTCGCAAAGCACTGCTATGAATGCCATGGGGAGAAAAAGCAGAAGAACGACTACCGGCTCGATATCAAGACCATCGCTCTGACTGGTGGCGAGGATCATGCGCCGAACATCGTTCCGGGTAAGAGCGGCGAAAGCCCGCTGTTTCGCTTCGCGAGCGGTGCGGATGAGAAGATCTCGATGCCGCCGAAGGCAAAGCTTAGCATTGCGGAGGTCGATGTGATCAAACGCTGGATTGATGAAGGGGCCGTGTGGCCGGAGGGCGTGGACGTGGCCAAGGTGGAGGACCGCCTGGACTGGTGGAGTTTTAAACCGCTGGTGAAAATGGATGGAAACATTGATGACTTTATTCGTGCGAAGCTCACGGAGCATGGCCTCAAGCCCGCGCCGCAGGCCGATTTTCGCACGCTGATCCGCCGCTTGTACTTTGATCTTACCGGCCTGCCGCCTTCTCCTGCGGAGGTGGAACGCTATGCGGCGCTGCCGTATGAGAGGCTGGTGGATGATCTGCTGGCCTCACCGCGTTATGGCGAGCGCTGGGCACGGCACTGGCTGGACCTCGTTCACTACGGGGAAACGCATGGCTATGACAAGGACAAGCCGCGTATGAACGCCTGGCCATATCGTGACTACGTCATTCGTGCGCTGAACAGCGACAAGCCTTATGCGCGTTTCATTGAGGAGCAGATCGCGGGGGATGTGCTGCATCCCGGCAGCACGGACGGCATCACGGCGCTGGGATTCATCTCCGCGGGTCCGTGGGATTACATCGGGCATGCGGAGGTGCCGGAGTCGAAGCTGGATGGCAAAATCGCGCGGCATCTGGATCGTGATGACATGGTGCAAAACACGATGGGTGCGTTTTGCTCGCTCACTGTCGGCTGCGCGCAATGCCACTACCACAAGTTCGATCCCATCTCGCAGGAGGACTATTATTCGCTGCAGGCGGTGTTTGCCGCCATCGACCGCACGGATGTGAACTACTACCCTGATGACGCTTCGATGCAGCGGTTTGTGGATTTGGAGCAGCAGCACAAGAAAATTGCTGCCAGCATCAAGGCTCTGGAGGAGCCGCTGAAACAGAAAGCGGGGGAAGCCTACATGGCACTTAGCAAGCGCATTGACGGAGCTGCTGACAAGGCGTCAAGCACGAACCCCAATTTGAAACCGGATTTTGGGTATCACAGCGCCATCGCGATGGATCAAAATACGGTGAAGTGGGTGCAGGTGGATCTTGGCAAGAGCGTGGAGATTCAGCGCATCGTGTTGAAGCCCTGCTACGATGACTTCGGCGGCATCGGCGGTGGCTTTGGGTTTCCGGTGCGGTTCAAGGTCGAGGCGAGTGATGACGCCACATTTAAGACCGGCGTGACGCTCATCTGGCGCAAGCATGACGCGACGTTCATGAACGACTTCAAGAATCCTGGACTTACCCCCTTTGAAACGGGCACGGCGGGAGATGACGGTGCCAAGGGCAGATACGTGCGCGTCACGGCGGTGAAGCTGGCGGAGCGCAAGAACGACTATATCTTGGCGCTGTCCGAGATTGAGGTTTTTGCAGATAAAAACGGGCCGAACCTCGCCGCAGGCCGGCCTGTGGCGGCGCTCGACAGCATTGAGGCCGCGCCGCGCTGGCAGAAAGAGAATCTCACTGACGGCATCGCGCCAGAGGCACGCACGCAGGAGGACAAGCAGCGGCTCATCAAAGAGCGCGATGCATTTATGCTCGCCCAAGCGGATGCCGCGACACGCAAGCAGCTCAACGATATGCGCAAGCAGCGCGGGGTCATTGAAGCGGAAATCGGCAAGCTGCCGAAGCCTGGCAAGGTGTATGCGGGTGCCATTCATACGGGCACGGGAGCCTTCAAAGGAACGGGTAACGAAGGTGGGAAGCCGCGGGTGATTCAGGTGCTCAAACGTGGCGATATCAAGCAGCCGGCAAAGGAAGTGGGGCCGCAGAGCATCGTGGCGCTCAGCGAAGCTTTTCATGATGAGTATCAGCTTGGTGGTGAGGGTGAATCCGCCCGCCGCGCTGCTCTGGCGAATTGGATCACTAACAAGAACAATGTTCTCACGTGGCGCAGCATCGTGAATCGCGTGTGGCAGTATCATTTTGGGCGGGGGCTGGTCGATACAGCGAATGACTTTGGTCGCATGGGCGGCAGGCCGAGCCATCCTGAGCTGCTTGACTGGCTGGCCGTCACGTTTCGTGATGATCTTGGCGGGAGCTTGAAGCGCCTGCACAAGCTGATCGTGATGAGTGACACGTACCGGCAGTCGTCCGACAAGGCGGAGCCGGCGGATGCGAACAACGTTTTCCTCTCACACCAAAACCGCCGCAAGCTGGATGCGGAATCGATTCGTGATTCCATCCTTGCTGTGAGTGGCAAACTGGATCTCACCATGGGCGGGCCGAGCTTCCAGGACTTCGTCATTGAGAAGCCGCAGCACAGTCCGCATTACGAGTATCAACTGCATGACCCTGAGGACCCGAAGTCATGGAGGCGCAGCATCTACCGTTTCATTGTGCGTTCGCAGCAGCAGCCCTTCATGACCACGCTCGATTGTGCCGATCCCTCGATGCGGGTGGAGAAGCGCAATGAATCGCTCAGCCCATTGCAAGCGCTGGCCATGATGAACAATGGACTCGTCGTCGCCATGGCAAAGCATTTCGCGGAGCGTGTGACGAAGGAAGGGCAGGGGCTTGAAGCCCAGACTCGGCATGCCTTTCTGCTGGCGCTTTCACGCAGCCCAACGGTGGATGAAATCAAGCCACTGATCGAGTACGCGCAGCGCGAAGGTTTGGAAAACACCTGCCGGGTGATTCTGAACCTGAATGAATTCAGTTTTGTGGACTGAGCGGCAAAGATCCGCCATGCCACTTTCAGGAGTGACGGCACGCGCTGGCGGTTGAATTGTGCATGGAAGTGAAACATACGGTGCAGATGCCGCGTGATGCACATCTCTTAAATCCATGACCTGGTCTCAAAACTACGATCCACTCGGCAATCTTGTTCTCTCCTCCTGCTTCGCGGCGGTGCCCGTGGTGGTGCTGCTGGGGCTGCTGGCCTTCTGGCATGTGCGGGCGCACATCGCAGCATTCGCGGGACTGGTGGTGGCGTTGGTGATCGCGGTCACGGTGTTTCACATGCCGGCCCAGCTTGCACTTACGGCGAGCGGCCTTGGCGCGGTGTTTGGCTTGTTTCCCATCGGGTGGATCGTGGTGAACGCGATTTTTATTTATCAGATCTCCGTCGAGACCGGGCAGTTTGAGTCTTTGAAGAAACAGATTGCCGGGCTGGCGGGGGACCGCCGCATTCAGGCGCTGCTGATCGCTTTTGCCTTTGGTGCCTTCATTGAAGGTTGTGCGGGATTCGGTGCGCCGGTGGCCATCACGGGAGCGATGCTGATCGGCCTGGGATTTAAACCGCTCGAAGCGGCGAAGCTCGCGCTCATTGGGAACACGGCACCAGTGGCATTTGGGTCGCTGGGGATTCCGCTCACGACACTGGCGGATGTGACCGGTCTGGATGTGCATGTGCTGAGTTCCATCGTGGGGCTGCACCTCACGATCTTCTCGTTCATCGTACCGTTCTGGCTGGTGGTGGCGCAGGTGGGCTGGCGGGGCATGGTGGAGGTCTGGCCTGCGTGCCTGGTGTGCGGCGGCAGTTTTGGACTGGTGCAGTTTTTGGTTTCAAACTTCCATGGGCCCTGGCTGGTGGACATTGCTGCGGGACTGGTCTCGCTGGCCTCAATTGTGCTTCTGCTGCGTTTCTGGAAACCGCGCAGTGCTGAGGAGAGGAAGGGGCCGAAGGAGAAAGTCGAACGTCCGTTCCGCGCGTGGATTCCATGGATCATGCTTTCCTTGTTTGTGGGGTTCTGGACCACGCCGTTTGCCAAGACGATGCTCAACGGTTATGCGCCTGGCACCAAGGCGCACAGCACCTGGCAGGCGCCGATCATTCCTCTGGCACCGCTGCATCTCGCGGTGCAGAAAATGCCGCCGGTCGTGAAGAAGCCGGAGCCGGAAAAGGCGACGTTCACGTTCAACTACCTCTCTGCGACGGGCACTGCGCTGCTGCTGGCGGGGATCACCGCTGGAATGCTTCTTGGCAGAAGTCTCGCGTCACTGGTGAAGATTTATCTGCGCTGCCTGTGGCGCGTGCGGACTTCGATGCTGACCATCTCGCTCATGCTGGCGCTGGGTTATACTACACGCTATTCCGGAACGGACACGACGATGGGGCTCATGCTGGCGGGAACGGGCGTGTTGTTTCCGTTTTTTTCGCCGCTGATCGGCTGGCTGGGGGTGGCGCTCACGGGCAGCGACACATCATCCAATGTGCTCTTTGGCAATCTTCAGCAGGTGACCGCGCAGCAGCTGCATCTGTCGCCGTCGCTGATGGTTGCGTCCAACAGCTCCGGCGGAGTGATGGGCAAGATGATCGATGCGCAGAGCATCGTGGTGGCCTCGGTGGCGACGGGTGGCCAGCCGGACAGTCCGGATGCGGGCACGGTGCTGCGAAGTGTGTTCTGGCACAGCATTGCGCTGGCCATTCTCATGGGTGTGCTGGTGATGGTGCAGGCGTACTGGATGCCGTGGACAGTTGCCCGCTAGAAGGACTACTTCACATATTTCTCGTCTGTCAGCGTCTTCAAAAAGGCGACGAGCGCGGCTTTGTCGGACGCGCTGAGGCGGATGCCGGTCGGCGGATGTTTGGCGAGGTTGGGATCCAGCGTGTCGGTACGGCGGAGATTGTGATCGTAGTGGGCGATGACTTCTTCGAGCGTCTGGAAGCGGCCGTCATGCATGTAAGGGGCGGTGAGGGCGATGTTGCGCAGGCTGGGTGTGGAAAACTTGTAGAGATCCCGGTCATTCTGCGTGATGCGGTGGCGGCCGGTGTCTGATTCCACGGGGCTGAGTCCGTTGTTGTGAAACTGGTGGTCGGTGAAGAGCGGGCCGCCATGGCAGTGGAAGCAGTCGGCGCCGCGCTGGCCCATGCGTGGCTCGTATTCGGTCATGAAGAGTTCAAAGCCACGCTGCTCCTCCGGCGTGAGCTGCTCCTTTCCCTGCATGCTGCGGTCGAACTTGGAGTCGTAGGACGTGAGGGTGAGGAGGTAGTTCTCGATGGCGAGGCCGATGCGTTCGGGTGTGATCTCGGCGCTGTCGAAAGCGCGGGCGAACTGCTCCTTGGAGGTCTTTTCCAATTTGGCGACGACGTTTTCGAGCTTCTCATCCATTTCGAGATGATCCTGCACGGGCATG
The DNA here is from genome assembly GCA_943371875.1 of Prosthecobacter debontii. GTDB lineage: Bacteria > Verrucomicrobiota > Verrucomicrobiia > Verrucomicrobiales > Verrucomicrobiaceae > Prosthecobacter > Prosthecobacter debontii_C. The sequence goes on from CALRWM010000025.1 coordinate 26,327, forward strand.
AGGACCTGAGCGCGTAGCGATCGAGCACGGCCATCCCAGAAGAAACTCGTCTTCCAGGCGAGATTGAAGAGAGGCATGGCATTGCGGGTGCCGATGCGGTCTTCGACGCCGGTGCTGAAACGACGCGAATCGGTGAAGGCACTGGCGTGTGTGTGGCAGCTCGCGCAGGAGAGCGTGCCATCGCGCGAGAGGGCGGTGTCGTTGAACAAGCGCTCGCCGAGCGCGACGCGTTCTTCCAGCAGTGGATTGTCCCGTGGCAGCGGCGGGATGGGAAAGTAGCGGCTCATGGTGAAGCGATATGCCACGGGCTTTTGCGGAAGATAGAGAGGCTTGATCGGCGAGGGCCGCGCTATGGCGGGGATGCTGCTCGTTATTTGTTGAAGAGTGAATGCCGCAGGGAGATTGCCTTTGAGCGCGGCCACGACGGGATCTCCTGCGTGCGAATGCGTGGAGAGGCCGTCTTTGACGAAGGAGAGAGGCTGCGGGCCGCCTAACAAAGTGCCGAGATCGAGGGTGAACGCGGCGCTGGCATCGGCGGTGAGATTGAAATCGCCGGCAAAGGTGAGAGTGGTGCGGTTGGGATCGCGCGCGAGGTGGTAGGAATAGCCGCCCAGGGCCTGACCGGGGACACGGAAGCTGCCTTCGAGCGCGATAAAAATGTAACCGCCCTGCCAGCTCCAGTGCAGGCCGTTCAAGTTGGGATTGAGCGGATGATCGGGCGCATACTGTGCGGGAGAGGCGGCATTGGTTTTCGCATCCAGGCCCAGGTGGAGGCGCAGCGCCTGGTATTTGCCCGCAGGGATGTTTTCCAGAGATGTGTCGAACCGGCGTTTTTCGGCATCGATCCATGCGATGTGACCCGGTGACTCCCACCATGTGCCATCTGCTTTTTGCAAGGCAAAGCCGCTGAGGAGAAAACTGCAGCGCGTGATCGAGAAGGTCTCTCCCGCCTGCGTGCTGTAACGCAGGGAATCGAGCAGCAGCGGCGCTTTCTCCGCCATCGGCATGAGGGTGAGATGCAGCGTGCTGGCCATCGCGACATGCGCGAGGGCCAACAGGGCGCAAAGCTGGGTGCGGAACTGCATGGCGGAGATGAGCGCGGAATGCTGCGGCATGAAATCAGTTTTTGCACCGTCGGATTGTTTGAACCGCCCGCCTTCTGGAGCGCAGCTTAGTTGATCGTCAGTGCGCCTGTCATTGTGTAGGTCGGGTTGGGGCTGAAGGTGACCACGATGTTTTGCGCGCCCGTGGAAGCGTTGGCTGGGATCACAAAGGTGGCGATCACCGTGCCCTGCGCCGGGCGTGAGATGCTGGTGCCGCTGATGCTCCCCGCCAGGGTCACGCCGGTGGGAATGAGGTTGGACGGCGGCTGCGGCGGTGTGGTGGGCAGCGTGATGGTGACGGTGACCGTGGTGCCCCGCGTCGCAGTGCCGCCGGGAGCATTCGCAGTGCCATTGCCCGTCGTGCCCGTGGTGTAGTCAAATCCCGTGCTGTCAAAGCTAGCGAGCGCCGCAGCGCGGGTGATCCGGTAAAAGCGGCTGCTGTTTCCGGCACCACCCGTGTCCACGGTCTGCCCTTGATCATCACCGCTCAGCGTGCCGGCGGCCACGTTCGACCAGGCGCTGAGGTCCGGACTGGATTGCACTGTGTAGCTGCCGCCCTCGATGCCGCTCCAGGTGATCGTGACATCGCTGCCGCCCACGGCTGGCGCATTCAGCACATCGGTTTTGTTCGGACCGCCGCTCCAGCTAGTCGTGACCGTCTCCGTGATGCTGGTGACTCCGCCGCCGGTGGGGCTGCCGTAATACTGGCGGCCCGTCGTGTAGGGATACTGGGGAGTGCTGTCGGCATTGATCGGCGTGAAGTACGCCCAGGTGCCGGAGGGATATTCCGGTGTCACGCAGTAGCGCACGTTCTGCTCGTTCAGGTCAAAGTCGCGTATCGTCGATCCGGTCGTCTGCGTCTGGCCCAGGTCACCGCGGTAGTCGAAATCTTCAATGTAGTGCCCCAGCGCGTAGGTGGTGTTCACGGTCGGCCCATACTGAGCGCTCGTCAGCGTGGTCTTGTTTTGAATGCGTTGCGCCCAGAGCGGCAGCACCTGCCGGACGGTGATGGCGGTCGTGCCGTTGGTGCCGTCCCGCAGTGTGAAGCCGGAGATCATGCGGCGCACACCGCTGGCGGCATTGGTCGGATCAGAGTAGCCATAGGGCCCGTAGATGGGCAGTCCGTCCGCCGCCCAGGCGAGAATGGGCGAGTGTTTCGTGACTGCCGCAGCGCTTTCCACGTAGCGGTTGGTGGCGGCGTTGTAGTCCACGTGATCGCCAAGCTGATAGCGCAGGCCGATGGGTTGCGCGTGGTAGTGGTAGTTGTTGCCCGCCTGATGTGCGAGCGCCGGGTCAAACGTCACTCCTTCGTTGGCCCAGCCGTCGCGGTTCCAGATGCCGTCTCCGGTGAGCCCGTTGATCGGTGTGGCGTCTGTCGCGCTCGCATTCACATAGGAAAAGGCGTCCCGGCTGTCGAAAATGGACACGCCATTGACCGCGCGGCCCGTGGCGCCGAAACCCGTGCTCGTCTTGGTGCCTGGAATCACCGGCGTGCGCGGGATGCGGTAGATCGTGGCCGTGTTGGAGGGGAAGTTGGGAAAGTTCTGCGTCTTCGACGAATCCAGATACCACGGCCCCATCATGTGGCTGGCCAGGCCGGTGGTACGGATGTACACCCAGGAGGTGGAATAGAGGATCTCGCTCACCCCCGCGTAGGTGGGGCTGCTTTGCGTGCCGGAACCCCGGCTCCAGGTGGTGGACTTTGTGCCGGCGTTTTCGGCGCTGGTGTCCTGGTAAAGACGGGCGTACTGCCCCGAGTCGGCCGTGTACCAGGAGGAGAGCTGCGGATCTGCATGCACCGTGGCGGCGGTGAGCAGCAGGAGTAAAACAAGGCGCGGTGTCATGGTCGGGGAGGAGTTGGTTGCTCAATCAAAGACCGCCGACATGAACCCCAATTCCCGGACAAGATGAATATGCGTTTATTTTTTGCATGCGCCGGACGGTGTTGAGGTTGGCCGCAGTAGATGGCCCGTCCTCGGCAATCCTTGCTGCAGAGTCAAGGTTTCACATCGCGCAGATTGACCATGAGCAGGTGCCGCACGCGGGGTGGTTCGGCACCTCGGTGAAAGCTCTGCACGGCGAGTTCGGTGCGCTGGTCCTCCATGGTGGCGCGCTCGTGCTGCCGCAGGTGCTCGGCCCAGGAGCCGACGAGAAAGGTTTCACGGTAGTGGGTGGGATCTTCCAAGTCTGCGAAGAGTGAGCAACGGAATGCGCCGTCGCGCAGGCGGACCTCGCGCAGATGCAGCATGGCGGCGCGGAATGCGGGGGCTTCTTTGGGATTGATGTGATACTCGATGGTGATGAGGACCGGGCCGTCGCTGGGGGCGGGTTCGGTGGTGATCGCGCTGTGAGGCAGCATGTGACCGGAAGGACTGAGGTCGAGCTTTTCGACATGGCTGATGGGCAGCAGACGCGCGAGCAGGGCGCTGAAGAGCAGGCAGCCTGCGGCAATGCCGAGCATGATGGGCGCATTGAAGTGGCTGGTGAGCTGCCCCCAGGTCAGGGCACCGATGGCAAAAGCGCCCTGCATGACGACGAGATAAATCGCGGAGCTGCGGGCGCGCACCCAGTTTGGGAAGACGCTTTGTGAGGCGACGCTGAAGGTGTTCATGCCGCTGATCCACGCTGCACCTGTGACCACGAGCACGAGACCCATGGCGATCTTTCCTGGTACCAGAGCGATGATAGACGTGGCCACTGCCGATACGACGCTGGCACCGAACAGTACCTGATCGAACGAAAAGCGCTCGCGCAGCTTTGGCAGCCACAGCAGGGCCATGAGGATGGCGCCGCCGCCGTAGCAGCCCATGAGGACGCCGAAATCTGCAGCGGTCCAATTCCGAGAATGAACAATGACCGGCAGCAGCACCACCGGAGCGACGGCGGCAAACATGTGGATGCCGCCACGGCAGAGCACCGCCTGCATGGCACGGGCATGGCGCGCGTAGCGGAGGGCGGCGGCCATGGCTCCAAGCATCTGCTCCTGCTGGGCACTGCGAGGTGTGGCAATGTAACTGCCCGTGCACATCACACCGATCACTGCGACAAAGGAAAGGGCGTTCAATGCGAACACCGGGGCCGGTCCCAGTGCTGCGAGCAGCAGTCCGCCAAGGATGGGACCGATTGAACGGGCGATGTTGAAGCCCACGCCATTGAGTGCAATCGCGGAGGACAGCTGTTCGCGGCCCACGACTTCCGGTATCAGAGCCTGCCAGGCGGGCATGGTGAAGGCGGCGGCAACGCCAAGCTGAAAGGTGGCGAGCAGCAGCAGGGTCTGCGTCAGAGCGCCATACCACGCCAGCAATGCCATGCCGACGGCGGTGAGCAAAGCGCCGGACTGCGCGATCAAGATCAAGCGCCGACGATCCACCAGGTCTGCCAGCGCTCCGGCGGGCAGGGCCAGGAGGAAGAGCGGCAGGCTCGACATCGTCTGCATCAAGGACACGAGGTAAGGCGAGCTCGTCATCGTGGTCATCGTCCAGACGGCGGCCGTGTCATTCATCGTGGTGCCGATGTTTGAGCCAATGCTGCCCAGCCACATGGCACGATAGACAGTATTGCGGAGCGGGGACCAGGCTGACATGTGTATGAAGCATAACGTTTTTGCACGGCTGCGCGACTGTGCAATTCGCTTCCTCTCAGAACTCGCGCGAATGCGTGACAAGGGAGGGCTGGCCAGCCGCGTATGAACACCTATTATTCTGTCATGTTTACCCGCCGCCAGCTTTTGCAAACCGCCGGACAAGGCTTCGGCGCGCTCGCGTTTCATTCGCTGGCCAGCGCGGAGACGACGCACCGCTCCCAGGTGGTGGTGCCCAAGGCGAAACGCGTGGTGCAGCTCTTCATGGGGGGAGCGGCGAGTCACATAGACCTCTTTGATTACAAGCCGGCGCTGATCAAGCACCACGGCGAGGACGCTGACTTTGGCGAGAAGGTGGAGGCGTTTCAAAACGGCCTCGGTCCGTGGAAAAAACCGGTGTGGGACTTCAAGCCCTACGGCCGGAGCGGACGGATGCTGAGCGAAGCTGTCGCGCCACTGGGCGCTTGTGCGGATGACATGGCCTTTGTGCACAACATGGTGGGTAAGACCGGCGTGCATTCGCAGGGCACGCTGCTGCAGGCCACGGGCTTCAATCTGCCGGGCTTTCCGGGCGTGGGCTGCTGGGTGAGTTACGCGCTGGGCTCCATCAGCGACAATCTGCCGACGTTTGTCGTGCTGCCGGATCATCGCGGTTTTGCCTCGAACGGGCCCAAGAATTGGGACAGCGCGTTTCTGCCTTCGCAGCATGCGGGGACGATTATCTATCCCGGGGCGGAGACGCCCATCGCCGATCTGTTTCCGCACAAGGCCGGGCGCTACATCAGTGCGAAGTCCGACCGCGAGGGATTCGCGCTGCTGGAGCAGTTGAATCGAAAACACATGGCGGTGCGCGAGGAGGATTCGCGTTTGGAAAGCCGCATCCAGAGCTATGAACTCGCTGCCAAGATGCAGCTCGCCGCACCGGAGGCGCTGGACATTTCGAAGGAGTCCGACGCGATGAAGGCGATGTATGGCATCCAGGAACATCGCAAAGTCTGGCCCACGGAGATCAATCCCGAAGAAGAGGCCGACTACATGGGCCGCAAATGTCTCGCTGCGCGCCGCCTGCTGGAGCGCGGTGTGCGCTTTGTGCAGATCTGGAGCGGCAACGACAACGGCTTCCCGCGCCGCAACTGGGACAGCCACGAAGATGTGGAGCGCGATCACGGCCCGCTCGCCTGGGGCATGGCGAAGGCGGTTTCAGCGCTGATTCTTGATTTGAAGCAGCGCGGACTGCTCGATGATACGATCATCCTTTGGACCACCGAGTTTGGCCGCATGCCGAGCACGCAGGGCGGCAAAGGCCGCGATCACAATCCTTATGTGTTTACCAACTGGCTCTGCGGAGGCGGCATTCAGGGCGGCGTCACCGCTGGTGAGAGCGACCAGTGGGGGTACAAGCCGCTGGATCGAGCGAACCCTACCACCTGCTATGACATCCATGCCACGATGATGCATTTGCTGGGCATCGATCACACCCAGCTGACCGTTCGCCATAATGGCATTGATCGGCGGCTGACGGATGTGCATGGGCAGGTGATCCGGGGGCTGGTGGGTTAAAACAGGATATTGTCGATGAAGCGTTGGATGTGCTGGGGTTGTTTGCGGTGCTTTCGGGTAACGGCAACGACATCACGCTCAAAGCGTTCGGGGAAGGGCAGGGTGGCGATGGATTCCTTTCTTCGATAGAGAGCGAGTGCACGCCGTGGAACGAAGGCTAGACCGAAGCCGGAGGCGACGAGGTTGATGATGAGGTCGAAGCTGTCCAGCTCCATCGCGGACTGGAGGTCGAGGTGCTGGCGTTTCATCCAACGGCGGAGGTTTTTGCCTGTCTGCGTGGTGGAGTCGATGTGGAGCCAGGGTTGCTGCGCCAGCCAAAGCCGGAGTCGTTCGGCGCGTTTGACAGGTGCTTTGGCTGCCATCGTGGAAGGCGCGATCAATTCGAAGGCATCTTTGAAACGATGGGTGACCTTGATGGAGTCTGGCAGAGGTGATGGCGGGCAGATGACGCCCACGTCAATCTCGCCCGCATCCAGAGCGGTGAGGATGGAGCTGCTGGTGTTGCAGCTGATGCGGCAGACGACTTCAGGATGACGCTGGTGATTTGCATGAAAGAGACCGGGCATGTGGGCCATTGCCAGTGTGCGCGAAACGCTGACGCGAACTTCAGGTCGGACGGAGCCAAACTCTGCCTGCAATCCATCCAGCGCCGAGGCAACACCTCCAATCAGGCGTGCGGCTTCAGCGGCGAGAAAGAGGCCGGCTTCGGTAATTTCGACGGACCGTGTGGTGCGGTTGATCAGATCCAATCCGAGGCGCTCCTCCAGCGACTGCATTTGTCGTGTGAGTGCGCTTTGCGACAGTCCGGCCTCACGTGCGGCCCGGGTGAAGCTGCGATGCTTCACCACGAGATGAAAGAGATGCAGCGCGTAAAGGTCGAAAGGTTTCCGGGCTAGGTATTGTTGCATCAATAGCAACAATACCTGAGTTTAATGCATTTCACGCAAATAATCTAAGGTGCGACAGCATGGGCGCGGACAACCCCGCTTTTACCCATGCCCAATATTGAAGACCGTCTCCCTCAAAATGTATCAGGCCGTTTCTACGTCGATAGCAGCTGCATTGACTGCGATTTATGCCGCGGCAATGCACCCGATTTTTTCCGCCGCGATGACGACATCGGTTACAGCATTGTCTTTCGTCAGCCGGTGACAGAGGCGGAGATCCAGCTCTGTGTGGAGGCTCTGGATGGCTGCCCCACAGAATCGATAGGGCAGTCCATCCAGTGATGAAATCCAGAATCTGTTTGAGAGCTTGCTGCACGGCCCCCGTAGTGAAGTCATGAACAAGCTTATCACTTTCCTGGCGCTGCTGACATTCCCAGCTTTCGGCGAATCCCTGCGGCTCGCGACGTTTCGGGCGGATGTTACGCCGCTGGTCGGTGCGCCGTTGTGCGGTGGGCTGGTGAAGCCGGTGGCGGGGGTGAGCGAGCCGTTGCTGGCGCTGGGGGTGGTGATTTTGAGCGATGACAAGCCGGTGGTGCTCTGCGCGGTGGACTGGTGTGAGATTCGCGCGGGGGCTCATGTGCACTGGCGGGAGGTGCTGGCGCAGGCGGCGGGGACGACGCCGGAGCGCGTGGCGGTGCAGAGTTTGCATCAGCACAATGCGCCGATTGGAGATACGGCATCGCACCGGTTGCTGGCGGGTTTTGTTTCGCCGCCGAGTGTGATGGACCTTGAGTGGGCCGAGCGTGCGCTGAACGGTGTGGCGGCAAGTCTTGAGGCGGGGCTGAAAAATGCGGTGCCGCTGACGCACATCGCGCATGGAGAGGCGGCGGTGGAAAAGGTGGCGTCCAATCGCCGGATCATGGGTGATGATGGGAAGGTGGCGAAGATGCGGCTGAGCTCCACGAAGGATGCGGCGTTGCAGGCGCTGCCGGAGGGGCTGGTGGATCCGCTGCTGAAGACGATCAGCTTTTGGAACGGCGAGAAGAAGCTCGCGGTGTTGCACTACTACGCGACGCATCCCATGAGCTACTACGGCGACGGCATGGTGACGTCTGACTTTGTGGGCACGGCACGTGAGCGGCGCACGCAGGACGATGGCGTGCCGCATCTGTATTTCACCGGCTGCGGAGGCAACATCGCGGCGGGCAAATACAATGACGCCAGCAAGGAGTCGCGGGTGCGGCTGGGTGAAAACATCCATGCGGCGATGGTGAAGTCCGAGCAGCAGATGAAACGACTGCCGCTGACGAAGATCGAGTGGCGTGCGCGTCCGGTGGTGCTGAAGTCGAATCCTGAGTTTCCCGAAGAGCGCATGCTGAAGGTGTGTGAGAACGCGACGACGGCGGCCTCGACGCGTATCAGCGCCGCGTTTCGCGTGGGCTTCATCCGCCAGAGTGCGGCGGGCGTGCCGATTCAGTTCACCAGCCTGCATCTGGGAGACGACGTGTGCCTGCTGCATTTGCCGGGGGAGACCTTCATCGAGTATCAGCTCTTTGCGCAGAAGCAGCGCCCCGGCGGATTTGTCGCCACGGCGAGCTACGGTGATGGTGCGCCGGGATACATTCCTCTGGAAAAATCCTTCGTCGAAGGCGGCTATGAGCCCACGCAGGCCTTCGCGGCACCGGAGTCAGAAAAGGTGATGCGGGAGACGATTGTCGAGTTGCTCCGCGCGAAGTGATTCGGTAATGATCGGCCGCCATGATCCTCGACACTCTCGAAAACTCCGCCCGTTATGAAGTCCTGAATTCGCGTTTCGCGAAGGCCTTTGCCTACCTCCGTACGGTGGACGGCACGCAGCCGCTGGGGCGGTTTGATCTCGATGGGGATGATTGCTTCGCACTGGTGCAGACCTATGAGACGAAGCCGATGGAGAAGGCGAAATTTGAGGCGCATCGGAAGTACATCGATGTGCAGTTCATCTACAGCGGACGTGAAACCATCCTCTGGGCACCGCTGGCGGCGATGAAGGAGGAGACAATGGCCTACAACGCGGAAAAAGAGGCCGCGCTGTGGAAACTGATCCCCGATGTGACCCCGCTGCACCTGAGCGGCGGGCACTTTGCCATTCTTTATCCGGAGGATGCGCATGCGCCGTGCATCGAGTGGGAAAAGCCGGAGCAGGTGTTCAAGGTGGTCATCAAAGTGGCGGTGGAGTAATCCGCCGCAAAAACGGGCGTACTGGGGGCGTAGGTTTGTCCCCCCTGATGAAGCTGACGCCTGCTGTTCTCTTTTGCTCCCTCGCCGTGACCGTTCGCGGCGCGGAACGCGTGCTCACGTTTGAAAAAGACGTGCGGCCCATTGTAAAGGCCCATTGCACGCACTGCCATGGGGAGGAGGAGAAGCCGGAGGGCGGGGTGGATCTGCGGCTGCGGCGCTTCATGGATCTGAAGCTGGAGGGCGGTGGCCATGTCGTGGTGGCGGGACAGCCGACGCAGAGCGAACTGGTGCGCCTGATCAAAAACGGCGAGATGCCCAAGAAGGGCAAGCAGGTGTCTGAGGCGGAACTGGCGATCATTGAGCAATGGATCGCCCAAGGTGCGAAGACTGCGCGGCCGGAGCCGCTGGCGCTGGCACCGGGACCGATGATTTCAGACGATGACCGCGAGTACTGGGCTTTTCAGCCGGTGAAACGTCCTGCGGTGCCAGCCCATGTGGATGCGAAGAATGTACGCACCCCGGTGGATGCCTTCCTGCTGAAGTCGATGGCGGACAAGGGACTCAGCTTTGCGCCCGAGGCTGACCGGCGGACACTTATTCGCCGTGTGTCGCTGGATCTCACGGGGCTGTTGCCAACACCGGAGGAGGTGCAGGCGTTTGTGAATGACAAGTCGCCGCAGGCCTATGAGCAGCTGGTGGAGCGCTTGCTGGCCTCAAAAAACTACGGTGAGCGCTGGGCGCGCCATTGGCTGGATGTGGTGGGCTACGCGGACTCCAACGGCTATTCGGAGGCCGACTCGGTGCGGCCCCAGGCGTGGCGTTATCGGGATTACGTGATCCGTGCGATGAACACGGACAAACCTTGGAATGAATTTATTCAGGAGCAGCTGGCGGGTGACGAGCTCGCGGGTGCCACGCATGCGGACTTCCAGCAGGCGGTGCTGGATCCGCATCGGACTGATCAGCTCATTGCCACTGCATTCCTGCGCATGGCACCTGATGGTACGGGCGATGCGCCTGATGATGCGAAGCTCGCGAAAAACCAGGTCATTGCCGAGCAGATGAAGGTCACGACCTCGTCGCTCATGGGCATGACGGTGGCCTGCGCGCAGTGCCACGATCATCGCTACGATCCGATCACGCAGGCGGACTACTACCGGCTGCGCGCGGTGTTTGATCCGGCCTACAACTGGGAGGCCTGGCGCGCACCGGCGCAGAGGCTGTACTCACTTTACACTCCTGAAGAGCGCGCCAAAGCGGCTGCGATCGAAGTCAAAGCCAAGGAGATCGAGGTCGAGGCACGTGCGATGAGCAAAAAGTTCCTCGATGAGATTTTCGAAGTCGAAATCAAGAAGGTGCCCGAGGCTGAGCAGGCGGCCTTCCGCATCGCCCGTGACACGCCGAAGGACAAACAGACCCCGGAGCAGAAGACGCTCATCAAAAAGTATCCCTCCGCGCTCGCGACCTACTCACTCGATCTCTACGACAAAAAGAAGCAGGACATCGTGGATGCGAAGATGGCGGAGGCTAAAAAGCTGCGCGAGACGAAGCCGGTGGAAGGCTTTGTGATGGCGCTGACGGAGGTGAAGGGGCAGGTGCCTGTGACGAAGCTTTTCAATCGCGGTGATCATGATCAGCCGAAGCAAGCTTTGACGCCCGGAGAGCTGAGCATCCTGGCCAGTCCGCAGATTGAACCTTTCAAACCGGTGCCGGTAAGCAGCGGGTCCAGCGGACGCCGCCTCGCTTATGCGCAATGGCTCACCAGCGGCAAGCATCCGCTGACGGCGCGGGTGCTGGTGAACCGGTTTTGGATGAATCACATGGGGCGTGGCATCGTGAACACACCGGGTGATTTCGGTCGTCAGGGCGAGCTGCCCACGCATCCGGAACTGCTCGACTATCTCTCCGACGAGTTCGTGAAGAGCGGCTGGAAGCTGAAGTCACTGCATCGTCTGATCCTGCTGAGCAGCGCCTACCGGCAGTCGTCGGTGAACAACGCCTCAATGCACAGCGACCCCGAAAACAGATTCTATGCGCGGTTCAAACTGCGCCGCATCGATGCTGAGACGCTGCGCGACTCTTTGCTGGCCGTCACCGGCACGCTGGTGCAGTCGAGCTATGGCCCGCCGAGTGGCATTGGTCGTGATCCGCAGGGCCGCGTGATCACGGGCATCGACAAAGGTACGATCACGCTGAACAAGGTTGATCCCGGCGGTGCGGACGATTTCCGCCGCTCCATTTATGTGCAGGTGCGCCGAAGCAAGCCCGTCACGGTGCTCGACACCTTTGATGCGCCGATCATGACGCCGAATTGCGAACTGCGTGCGCAAACTACCGTCGCTCCGCAGTCGCTGCTGCTCATGAACGACACCTTTGTTCTCGACAGCTCGCGTCGTCTTGCCGATCTCCTGGAAGTCGGGTCACCTGGCAATCGCGTGGAGCAGATCAAGCGCGCCTGGGAACTGCTCTTTGGCAAAGCGGCGACTCAGGCTGATGTCACTCGTGGAATTGCGTATCTGGACGAGCAGACCAAGGCGCTCGCCCAGTATCACCACGACATCCAGCATCCGAAAGGTGTCGTGCCCAATCCGCCGCAGGAGGCCATGGCAAGCCTGTGCCAGATCCTTTGCAGCTCGAACCGCTTTCTCTACGTCGAATGAACCGCCCCCAGCTCTGCTCCCGTCGTCATTTCCTGCATGCCAATGGCTACAGCCTTGGCACGCTGGCCCTTGCCTCGCTGCTGGAGCGCGATGGCCTGCTCGCCGCGCCGGTGAAGCCGGAGAGCATCACCGGGGAAATGCGCTACGATCTGCATCCGAAGAAGCCGCACTTTGAGCCGCAGGCGAAGGCGATGATCTCGATGTTCATGATGGGCGGGCCTTCGCAGATGGACCTGTTTGATCCGAAGCCGATGCTCACGAAGTACGACGGGCAGAAGTTTCCCGGTGAGATCAAGTATGACAATCTCGCGCAGGCTTCATCGAAATGCTTTGGCTCGCCGTGGAAGTTCGCGAAGCATGGTGAGTGCGGCATGGAGATCAGCGAGCTGCTGCCGAATCTGAGCAAGGTGGTGGATGAGATCACGCTGATCCGCTCGATGACTTCCGGTGTGAGCAATCACGCGCAGGGTCTCTATGCGATGAACGGGGGGCGCATCACCGCTGGTCGTCCGGCGCTGGGTTCATGGCTGACCTACGGTCTCGGCAGCGAGACCGACGAACTCCCTGCCTACATGGTGCTCTCGCACCCCGGAGGCCTGCCCACTTTCAGTGGCGAGCATTTCACCAACGGCTGGCTGCCTTCGCTGTTTCAGGGCACGCTGGTGCGCGCTGCCGAACCGCGCATTCTGAATCTCGATCCGCCGCCTTCGCTGGCCGGTGCGCCGCAGCAGCGCCAGCTGGACCTGCTGAAGGCCTTCAATGAGGACCATCTCGCCCTGCACCCAGGCGAGCTTGATCTGCAGGCGCGTATTTCCAGCTATGAGCTCGCGGCCAAGATGCAGGTGGCGGCCAAGGAGGCGCTCGACATTTCGAAGGAGCCTGAGTACGTCAAAAAACTCTACGGCGTCGATAATCCGATCACCAAAGACTACGCCACACGCTGCATCATCGCGCGCCGTCTCGTCGAGCGCGGTGTGCGCTACGTGCAGGTACTGAATGCGGGCCAGTCATGGGATCAGCATGGCTCGCTCATCACGGCGCTGCCGAAGAACTGCCAGGCCACCGATCAGCCCAGTGCTGCGCTGCTCATTGATCTCAAGCAGCGTGGGTTGCTTGATTCTACTGTTGTTCACTGGGGCGGCGAAATGGGCCGTCTGCCAGTGCTGCAAAATGATGCGGGCCGCGACAAGTGGGGCCGCGACCACAACACCTATGGCTTCAGCATGTGGATGGCCGGTGGCGGATTTAAGAAAGGCTATGTGCACGGCGAGACGGATGAATTTGGCCACAAAGCTGTCATCGACGAAGTGAGGCACTTCGACTACCACGCCACGCTGCTGAAGACCTTCGGCCTAGACCACGCCAAGCTCACCTACAAGCGCAACGGCCTCGCCGCCTCGCTCACGGACAATCAGGGCGCCAAGGTGGTGGATGAACTGCTGGCCTAACATTTGACCAGCGCTCACCTCGCATGACTGACGCCGCTGATCCGAATCCACTGCATCGTTCGGCGACATGGAAGTGGACGATCTGCGGCCTGCTGCTGCTCGCTTCGGCGATCAACTACATGGACCGCCAGACGCTGGCGAATGCGGCGGTGCGCATCACCAAGGAGTTTCGACTTTCACAGGAGCAGTATGGCCACATCGAGGCGGTGTTTGCCTATGCCTTCGCGGCGGGTTCCATCGTCTTTGGATGGGCGGCGGATCGTTTCTCCGTGCGCTGGCTGTATGCCATTGTGCTGACGATGTGGTCGCTGGCCGGACTGGCGACGGGTTTTGTCCACAATGAGCAGGAGCTGCTGTGGTGCCGCATGGCGCTCGGATTTTTTGAGGCGGGCCACTGGCCCTGCGGCATCCGCACCACGCGGGCGCTGCTGGATGCGCGTGAGCGATCTTTCGGCAACAGCGTGCTGCAGAGCGGCACCTCCGTGGGCGCGATCATCACGCCGCTGATCATGAGCGCGCTGATGACGGCCGAGCTCGGTAGCTGGCGCACGGCGTTTCAAGTCGTTGGCATCACCGGCTTTGGCTGGCTGGTGCTTTGGTTTGCCCTCGTGCGCAAGGCGGACCTGCCTGCGCCGGTTCGTGTGAGTGAGACCTCGGACACGAGTGATGGCACAAGCCTGTGGAGCGTCATTTTCAGCCGTCGCATGCTCATCATCTTTGTGGTCATCGCGGGGATCAACACGACGTGGCAGATCCTGCGTGCATGGCTGCCCAAGATTTTGCAGGAAGGCCGTGGCTACTCCGAAGCGGACACGCTGTGGTTCACCTCGGCATGGTATCTGGCCACGGACGTCGGTTGTCTCGGTGCTGGAGCGCTCGCGGTGTGGCTTGGGCGACGCAAACTTTCGGTGCATGCGGCGCGTGTGATTGTCTTTGCGGGTTGCGGTGCCTTGTGTGCCTCCTGTGCATTCACGCCATGGCTGGAGCATGGGTGGGTGTTGCTCGCGGTCTTCATGCTTGCGGGTGCAGGGGCGTTGGGTGTGTTTCCACTGTATCACGCCTTCACGCAGGATCTCTCGGGTCGCCATCAGGGCAAGATCACCGGCATCGCCGGAGTCGTCGCGTGGGTGCTGCCGGCGCAGGCGCAGCAGTTCTTTGGCAGGCTCGCGGATCGCACGCACTCGTTTGATCAGGGGCTCGTGCTGGCCTCCTGCCTGCCTCTCATCGCGGTGCTGCCGCTGTGGCTGTTTTGGGAAAACAAATCGGAACGTTCTTCATCATCATGAGCTCATCATCCTGGACCCGCCGCTCTTTCCTCATGGCCAGTGCTGCCGCCGCAGCCACGGCTCATGCCGCACCTGCGCCAGCACGCAAAAAGGTCGCGCTCATCGCGACGGTGATGTTCAAGAACTCGCATGCGATGCATTTCGTGGACCGGCTTGCCATGGGCTATGTGTGGGCCGGGCAGTGGCTGCCGCCGCAAACGGATCTGGTGTCGCTGTATGTTGCGCAGTTTCCCGAGGGCGATCTCGCGCGCGGCCGCTCGGAGCGTTATCACATTCCCATTTATTCGAGCATCGCCGAGGCTCTCACACTCGGTACTGGGAAGCTCGCGGTGGATGGCGTTGTCCTTATTGGTGAGCACGGCGACTATCCTGAGAATGAGAAGGGGCAGACGCTGTATCCGCGCTACGAGTTCTTTAAAGAAATCGTGAAGGTCTTCGAAGCCAGCGGTCGCAGTGTGCCCGTCTTCAACGACAAGCATCTCTCCACCGAGTGGAGCAAATGCACCGAGATGGTGGCCGATGCAAAGCGGCTTGGTTTTCCCTTTCTCGCCGGTTCTTCACTGCCTGTGACACGTCGTCTGCCTGCAGTGGATCTGCCGTGGGGTACGCCGCTGGCGGAGAGCGTGGCCGTCGGCTACGGTGGTGTCGAGAAATACGATTTTCACGGTCTCGAAACTGCGCAGTGCATGTCCGAGCGCCGCCGTGGTGGTGAGGTGGGAATCAAGAGCGTGCTGGCCATGCGCGGCGCGAAGATGTGGGAGCATGCCGCCACGCGGAAGAACACGCAGCGCCTGCTTGGCGCTGCTCTTACGCGCAGCCACACCTGGCCGGTGGAAGGGTATCCTTTGGAGCCGGTGAGCTTTGAGTGGGCGCGCAAGACCTTCCCCGAGGCTTTTGCGTACTTCATCGAACATCGCGATGGCTTTCACACCACGCTGTTCATGCTGCCGGTGCGGGATTTCAACTATGCGGGCCTGAACTCCGAGACGGGCGAGATCACTTCCTGCCAGATGTTTCTGCCGATGCCAGGATCGAGTTCGACCACGGCCGACTTTTTCAATCCGCTCGTCCATCACATCGAGGACATGATCCTGAACAACCGTGCTCCCTATCCGGTGGAGCGCACGCTGCTCACCTCTGGCATGCTGATCGCGGCGGTGGAGTCGTTGTATCGCAAGGGCGAGGTCATTCAGACACCGGAGATGGGGGTGTCTTACACAGTGCCGAAGGAGTCGCTGTACTGGCGCGAGTGACCGGGCATTGCGCACGCCGGGTTTCCAGCTCATGGTCTGGGTGGGGTGCTCACGGCTTACCTTACGGCAGCGAATGTTCTGATCAAGTCAGCGGCGGCCAACTGCATCGAGCCCGGGGATGCGGCCCAGAGGATCGAGCAGGTGGCGAACTCCGTGAAAATTTTTGATCGGATATTACCATTTTTTGCGGGCAGGGTCACAGAGAGATGGCTTTCTGGCGGCGTTGGTTCCTTTGCATGAACTCATTCCGCATCATCGCCACGCCTGCTGCTCAAGACCGATGAAGTCCTTCGCCACCATGGCATGTCTGTTAACCGCCTCAGTCATGGGCGCGGAGGACATCTTCGTCTCAAAAGTGGAACCCCTGCTGAAACAGCGCTGCTTTGAGTGCCATTCACATGAGAGAAAAATCAAAGGGGGTCTCGCTCTTGACTCGAAGTCTGGCTGGGAAAAGGGCGGCGAGAGCGGGCCCGCCATTGTTCCGGGAAAACCGGAAGCAAGCCTGCTGATGCAGGCGCTGAGTCATGCAGAAAAGGATGTCAAAATGCCGCCGAAGAAGATGCTTCCTGCTTCGGAGATTGTGGTGTTTGCGGAATGGATTCGGGCCGGGGCTCCCGATCCGCGCGTGTCAGAAGTAAAGAACAGCCAGGATCTGGCAGCAGGCGACACCTGGGATGTCGAATTCCACAAGCGCCTCGACTGGTGGAGCCTCAAGCCCATGCGCAAAGTCGAACCGCCGAAGGTGGATGATGTGGCATGGTCGAAAGAGCCGGTGGATCGTTTCGTGCGTGCGGCGCTGGCGGCCGCCAAACTCCAGCCTGCGGCCTCTGCGGAGCCTGGCGTGCTGAGGCGGCGGCTTGCATTTGTGCTGACGGGGCTGCCGCCATCCTCGGCATCAGCATCCTTGTCTGACGAGGCCTACGTGGACATGCTGCTGCAAAGCCCGCGCTTTGGGGAGCACTTCGCACGGCACTGGATGGACGTCGTGCGCTACACGGACACCTATGGCTACGAATGGGACAATCCGGCCAAGGGTGCCTATGAGTACCGTGACTATCTCATCCGCGCCTTCAATGACGACATCAGTTTCGCTCAGTTTCTTCGCGAGCAGATCGCGGGAGATCTTCTGCCGAGGCCGCGAATCAACACCGACTCCCAAACCAACGAAAGCCTCATCGGCCCCATGTTTTATCATCTGGGCGAACATCGCCACGGCAGCAGCCTGATGTTCAATGGCATTCACCAGGAGATGGTGAACAACAAGATCGACGCTTTTTCCAAAGCCTTCCTCGCCACCACCGTAGCCTGCGCACGCTGTCACGATCACAAGCTCGAAGCCGTCTCGCAGCATGACTACTACGCTCTTGCCGCCGTCTTCACCACGCCGCGCTGGACTTCCCGTGTGATCGATGCGCCGAATAAAAACGATGTGGCCATCGCCAAGCTTAAAGACCTGCGAGCGGCGATCCGAGCCGAGATGGCAGTTGCGTGGAAAAAGCCATTCGAGGCGGCCTTCCTCAAACAGTGGGCGGAGACGCACAGCGTCGCATTGAAGGGAGTCGGTGCACCGCTTGCCACGCCGGATCAGTTCACACAAAAAGCTGCCGAGTGGCGCAAGGCCCGCGTGGACGCGCAAAACGCCAACGCCATTTTCAAACCCTTGGCCGATGCTGCCAAGGCGCAGCTTCCCCACGGCTGGGTGATGGAGGGCGACGGGATGAAGCACGGCTTTGCTGAAGCAGGCACGCCCCTCATCGCTCTCGAAGGCGATGGCGTCATTGCGCGCCTCCTGCCGCGTGGCTGGCACACGCATGCCTTGTCTTCCAAGCTGCCCGGTGCGCTGCGCATGCCGTCTGAGCATCTCATCCCGGGCAGGTTCGTGAGCCTTGACCTTGCTGGCGGAGAATTCGGTGGTCAGCTCGTGGTCGATGATCATGCGTTTCAAAACGAAACCATCACTTTCTATACCAACACCCCTTCCGAGTGGAAGACCTTCGCCGATGCCGAGCTGAAGAATGGGGTGCAACAGGTCACGGTGGAGTTTGCCACTTCGTCGTTGAATCCGAATTTTCCACCGCGTACAGGTCTGGCAAAGGGCCTCAAGAATGACGACTTCGGCTACGATAAACGCAGCTGGCTGAGTGTCTGTGGCATTGTCTCGCATGACAAGGCCGGCACGCCGCAGGATGAACAGGATGCATTTGCCGGTTTGTATGACGCTGCCGGTTCACCGGACTTTTGGCAGCGCATCGCGGCATGGTTCAACTCTGCCGTCGCGCGGTGGTGTGACGGCAAAACGCAACCCGGAGATCAGCCTGTTCTAGACTGGCTGCTCACCAGCGGTTTGCTGCCAAACAAGGCCGAACCCGGAAGCAGGCTCGCGACACTGGTGGCCGAATATCGGAGCGTCGAGGCAGGCATCGAATTTCCGCGCACGGTCAATAGCATGGACCAGCGGGAAACGGCTCAGGCCAGTTACCCGCTCAACGTGCGCGGAAATGTGGATGTGATCGGCACTTTGGTGCAGCCGGGATTTTTGAAAATGCTGGACCCCAGGGCGCGAGTGACGGACCGCCTGGCGCTCGCCGAGTCACTGCTGGATCCCGAGCATCCGCTGACGGCCCGTGTCTATGTGAACCGAGTATGGCAGTGGCTCTTCGGCACCGGACTCGTGGCCACCCCGGATGATTTCGGACGCCTTGGAGACAAGCCTTCGCATCCTGAGCTGCTCGACTGGCTGGCACGTGAGTTCATTCACGAAGGCTGGTCCACGAAGAAACTGGTGCGGCGTCTGGTCTTGAGCCAGACCTTTCGGCAGTCCGGTCTCGTGACCGATGCCGCGCGCGAACGCGATCCAGAGAACCGACTGCTGCACCACTACGCTACACGGCGGCTGGAGGCGGAGGCCATTCGTGATTCACTGCTGGCGATCTCCGGTCGTCTAGACTCCCAGCTTTATGGCCGCCCTGTCCTGCCGTTTCGCAGTGTCGAGGATGGTGCCAAGCGCCTTTTCAGCGGTCCGCTCGATGGTCATGGCCGCCGCTCGATCTACCTGCAGATGTCCATCATGGACCCGCCGAAATTTCTCGTTGGCTTCAATCTTCCGGATTTAAAGCTGCCTGCAGGCAGACGAGACGTGACGAATGTTCCCTCCCAGGCGCTGATCATGCTGAATGATCCGTTTGTAAACGAGATGGCCAAATGCTGGGCGGCTGGTTTGTTAAAGGATAAGGACGTGAACCGCGAAGACCGCGTGCGTCAGATGTTCGGTCAGGCTTTGGCTCGTGCGCCGGATGCAGCCGAGTTGAAACGCTGGATAGACGCATTGCAGGATTTTGGCGGAGACACGCCAGATGCATGGGAACGGCTTGCCCATGCGTTATTCAACACCAAGGAGTTTCTCTACTACCGCTGAAATGCAGCCGCATGACCATCACCTTTGCACGCGCCGCCAGATTCTGGCAGGTGCTGCCGCGGGCTTTGGCATGCTGGCGCTGCGCGCCATGGCGGGTGTGCCGCTGCACCGCCGAGCACGGGCGAAGAACATCATCTTCTGTTTCATGGATGGCGGCCCCAGCCACGTGGACACGTTTGATCCCAAGCCCATGCTCAAGAAGTTCGAGGGCAAAGCCATCGGCAGTGGCGCGGTGTCAAAGCGCTCGCAGTCAAATGCAGGTCGCGTCTGGTTTGGCAGTCCGTGGGAGTTCAAGCAGCGCGGGCAAAGCGGCTTGTGGGTGAGCGAGCTTTTTCCGCACATCGCGCAGGTGGCGGACAAGCTGTGTGTCGTCCGTTCCATGGTCGGTGAACTTCCGCTGCATGGTCAGCAGAATTTGCTGCTGCACACGGGGCGCATCCTTGGCCAGGCTCCGAGCATCGGCTCCTGGGTCTCCTATGGCCTCGGCACGGAAAATCACAATCTGCCGGGCTACGTCGTGCTCAACAACGACTGGGTGCCAAACGGCGGCCTCGAAAACTTCGGCAGTTCCTTCCTGCCCGCGAGTCATCAGGCCACCATGGTTCGCGCCAAGGGCGTGCCGGTCGACAACATAGCTCCGCATGATGAGGCGGTCATCCAGCGGCGCAAACTCGCGCTGCTGGCACAGCAGGACGTCGAGTTCGCGGCGGGCGCCTCGGATGCGCAAATCATTGAAGGAGCCATTGCAAACTACGAGACCGCGTTTCGCATGCAAAGCGCGGTTCCAGGCATTGCGGACATCGCCGACGAACCTGAGCACATTCGCAGACTCTACGGCGTGGATTCCACCGACGAACATCAGCGCTTTTATGCCACCCAGGCCCTGCGTGCGCGGCGCTTGGTGGAGGCTGGGGTGCGGTTTGTCGAAATCACCTGTCCGAGTTTCGATGGCAACAATTCGCCTTGGGATCAGCACGGGCAGATTCGCCAAAACCACGCCAAAAATGCGCGCATCACCGATCAATCCGTCGCCGCTCTCATCAGCGATCTTGATCAGCGCGGCCTGCTTGATGAAACCATCTTGCTCTGGGCCGGCGAGATGGGCCGCACGCCGCATACGCCCAAAATCAGCGAATCGTGTGGGCGCGATCACCATGTGAACGGCTACAGCATCTTCATGGCTGGTGGCGGTTTCAAAGGCGGCATGGCCTTCGGTGAAACCGACGATTTCGGAAACTCCGTGGCCAGCGATCCCGTGGACATCCATGACATCCACGCCACACTTCTGCATCAAATGGGTGTGGATCACGAAAAACTCGTCTTCCGCCACGGTGGTCGCGATCAGCGGCTCACCGACGTGCATGGGCGCGTGCTGCGTGAGTTGACAGCTTGAATTGACACGCCGTACTCACTCATTTATAGCGCCATGAAATCCATCGTTGCATTCCTTTCATTGATGACTGCACACGGCCTTGCAGCCGACCCTGTCGCAGCTTGGTCCAAAGACGTCACCATCAAGCCGGTCTCAGCCGTTGAAGGGCGGCACACGATTCACACATACTACCTCACCAATCCAGAAAGCCCGGATGGCAAGTGGGTGCTGTTTTTCACCTCCATCGATCCTCAGGGCCATCTCGGCGAGGTGCGGATGATCGAACGTGCGACGCAGAAGGAGACAGTGCTGGCTGACAACGTGCATACCGAGGATGCTCACCGCGTTGCGTGTCAGCAGTGGCTCTCCGGCGGGAAACGCGTGGCCTACCACGAAGTGATCGACAAGAAATGGCGCGTGGTCGTCGTGGATGTCGCCACCCTCGCCAAGACCATTGTCGCCGAAAACCATCAAGTCGGCTTCGGCAGACCCGAAGGCGATCTCGTTCCCATGTACGGCTGCCATTGGAATCCCGGCCCGTTTCGCGATCTTGAAGTCTGGGACGCATCCACCGGCAAGACCACCACCTACGCCAAGATCTCAGAGGTGGAAGCCAAGTATGGCGACTGGCTGCAGAAGGAGTACGCAGGCAAGCCGTGCTCCATTTTCTTTCCGGTGCTCAGTCCGGATCTGAAGCGCGTGTTTTTCAAAGTCGCCGCAGGCAATGGCGGAGACAATTACATGTCCAGCAGGGCCAGCCATCGCCAGGGCACGGTGGTCTATGATTTTGAAAAAGCGGCCTGCGTCTGGCAGCGCAACCGGTGGGGCCATCCGGCGTGGACACCTGACTCGCAGTACATCTTTGAAGCGGGAAACATCAGCTTCGACATCCAGGACAACCCGGCCAAATACACCCGCCTCAAGGATGTGCCCGTTCTCAGTGGTACTCATCCATCCGTGAGTCCAGATGGCACCCTGATGGTCACGGATGGCATGAGCAAAAACGTCGGCGGCAAAGGTGATGAATGGGGTATTCAGGTGGCGGACATGAACGGCGGCAAATGGGTGCTGCTGCAGAGCTTTGCCCAAAACGGCGGCGCCAAATCCTGGCGGCGCAATCACCCGCATCCCGTCTTCAGCGCGGACGGCAAACGTATCTACTACAATGTCAGCGATGGCCCCTTCACGCGGCTGATGGTGGCGGAACGTCCGTAATGTGTGCCGCGCTGGCGGCGTTGGTAGCCCATGAAAATCTTCGCCGCATGGCTGTTCGCATTGTCGTTGTCCGGGTTAGTCGCGCAGGAAGTTGAGCCCAAAAGCCTGCAACGCATCGTCGCCATCGAGAATGTGTGTGCGTGGCCAAATCTCACCTTGCTGCCGGATGGCACGATCATCGCCATTCTTTTCAATCAGCCGGGCCACGGCACCATGCAGGGGGATGTGGACTGCTATGCCAGCAGCGACGGTGTGAAATGGGAGAAGCGCAGCACCGTCACGCAGCATGTGCCGGACACCATCCGCATGAACCACGCGGCGGGTCTCGCGAAAAATGGAGATCTGCTCGTGCTCTGCTCCGGCTGGACAAACTTGAAGCAGCCGCAGCGGCCCAAGCAGGCTGATTTCCGCGATGCCGTGCTGCGGAGCTGGGTGCTGCGCTCAAAGGACGCAGGCCGCACCTGGAGCAAGAGCGCTGCCTTTCCCGCGACTGAATCTGACGAGTGGACCGAGCACATTCCTTTTGGCGACATCTGGACGGCGCAGGATGGCACGCTGCGCACGTCATGCTATCAGGGTCAGATCACCGATCCGACAAAATCGTCCAAGACCAAGGGCTGGCGCTCCTGGTGTTTCCGCAGCGATGACGATGGCGTCACGTGGAAGCCGCAGTCCATTATCGGCGCCACCCACAATGAGACGGACATTTTCCCTCTAGGCGGCAAAAGCTGGCTGGCCGCGGCACGCACCACGCAGATGGAGCTGTTTCGCAGCGATGACGATGGCGCGACCTGGGGTGCACCTCTCAAGGTGACCGCACGCAATGAGATCAACGGCCACCTCACCCGCCTCGCGGACAAGCGCCTGCTGCTGAGCTATGGCGTGCGCATCGCCGGGCAGCACGGAGTCTGCGCAAAATTCAGCAGCGACGATGGCAAGACCTGGAGCGCTCCCATCCGTCTCGCAAGCAGCGAGGTGAGCGACTGCGGCTATCCCGCCACTGTCCAACTTGCCAACGGAAAACTCATCACCGCCTACTACTCCAAAGCCGCGCCCGAATGTGATCATTACCACATGGGCGTGGCGATTTGGGACGCTGCGGCACCCTGAGTCAGCGGGCGACCGGAAACGCATTGGCATTTTCACGGGCGAGCTGCTCCTGGCGTAGAATCGCCTTGGTTCTGACTTCATCTTCTTCGAAGACAGCCAGTCCGATGACACCCACATTGCCCGCAGCGCCTTTGGCAGCGGCTTTGGAGCGGGATACGCTGCCAAACAGGAATGATCTCACGGTGGAGCTGTCTTTGCGGAAGCCATCGACATTGTAGGACTGTTTTGGTTCTAATACGAAGCCATTCTGGCTCGGGCTCGCCGCCTTCCCAGAGAGAACATTCAGACCGTCAACACTCAAGACGACTTCGAGCCGCTTCTTGGAATGGTTTTCCAGTCTGATTTCATAGTGGCTGCCGTTCTCCCCGATGACGATGTGCTTCCCGCTGACATCGTAATACGGGTAGATGCTGCTGTAACGGACCATGCCCACCTTCAGGCGTTCTCCTGCCGCCGGGAACAAGCCGCTGCGTTTGGTGATGCTGCCACCCATGATTTCCGCCATGGCCTTCGCACCCACTTCGTCATTGTAGTGAAATGACTCCACCGCATCTGGCGTGTTCGACTTCCGGATCATTCGTGTCTGCTCCAGACGGGAATACTGCTCACTACCTGCGGAGGTCCCGAGACCGGGGCGATCCTGGATTCGGGTGGCCGCAGAATCTTTGGACCGGTAGGAGCCAGCTTCATAATCCATGGAGGATCCGGATACATGCATGGCCGGCGGGCAAGGAGCCGGAGCATTCGTGGAGCATGACGCCATCAACATGACGACCGATGAAACTGAGCAAACAGCGAGCGAACGGAGATATTGGGCTGGGTTCATAAATGCAGAAATATCAGCATTTGGATTTACGGCAAGATGAAATGCAGAAAAATATGCATTTAACTTGTGCGCCCATGAAGACGCTCTGCGTGGAGGTCTGCAGCAATCTCCACTTGCGATCCTGCTTAAATGCAGCATTTTCAGCACATGGCAGTCAAAGACGATCAACTTTCCAAACGCGAGCGGCAGGCGATGGACATTGTCTATCGGCTGGGCAAGGCGACGGCGGAGGAGATCCAGGAGGAAATGCCGGACAGCCCATCCTACTCGGCGGTGCGCGCGCTGCTGAGCATCCTGGTGGGCAAGAAGCTGCTCAAGCACACGCGTGAGTCGCGCCGCTATGTGTATGAACTGGCCATCTCGCGTGAAAAGGCGCGAGATACCGCGCTGCGAAAGCTCATGCGCACGTTTTTTGACGGTTCTCCCGGCAAGCTGATGGCCTCACTGCTGGATGCCAAAGATCGCAAGCTGCCACCGGAGGAAGTCGCAGCGATCCGGAAATTGCTGGACGAGCAGTCGCCTTCCTGATCCACTTTACAAATCTCATGACGGCCTGCTGGATCGCCATCGCTCTTAAAGCAACGCTGTGGGCGGCGCTCATGAGTGTTGCTGCACTGGTGGTGCCAGCACAATATCCGCAGGTGCGGCGTTGGTTTGCTTTGCTGGGCATGTGGGGGCTGTGGGTGCTTCCCTGGCTGCCACTGCCATGGCAGGGTGTTCCAACGGCTTCGATTGCTGTAGCCACAGACAGCACCTCTCAGGCTGGCTGGTGGTGGCCGATTCTGACTACTGTCTGGGCTACTGGCAGCTTGATCTTGCTGCTGCGAGTGGTGAACGACGTCGCTGGCATCCTGCGACTGGTGCGCCAAGCCGAGAAGTCCACGTTAAATCAGGGAGGCACTGTCGAAGTGCGTTTCACGGCGGAAATCGAAGGTCCCTGCATGACGGGGTGGCTGCGGCCCTGTGTGCTGCTGCCGTTGTCCGCCGCCTCCTGGCCCGAGGGTACTCTGCGTGCCACCCTGCGGCATGAGTGCCAGCATGCGCGGCAGATGGACGGGCTGCACCGCTTCTGCGCTGCCCTTGTTCGTGCCTGCTTCTGGTGGAATCCTGCCATGCATGTGTTGTGCGGGATCTACGAGGCGGAGTCCGAAGTCTGCTGCGACGAGGCGGCTGCCACGGCCTGCAGCCGTCGTGAGTATGGAGAAATGCTGCTGGCCCATGCCACGCAGATGCCGATGCCTGCATTCGCTCTGTCCTTTGCGCGTCGCTCGGGACTGCGCGTTCGCATTCAACGCCTGTTTGCAACGCGCCGGGACTCCCGCTGGCTGCTCTCCGCGCGCTGGTTGGCGGCATTGGCGCTCATTCTCACGACGGCTGTTCTCATGGCCTCGATCCGGGTGATGCCGCCCGAGATGGCGCAAGGAAACTCGCTCAAAAGCGAGGCGCAGCTTCGTTTGAATGCAGATCCGTTTCCAGGAGCGCCGTAGCCCGCACTGCGCCGATGGTGACGTCGCGCACTCCATGAAAACATTTCTCCTCCTCCTGTTGTTCTCCGTCAGCGCCTTCGCGGCGAAGCCGAACATAATCGTCATTTTCGTCGATAACTTCGGCAACGGCGATCTCGGCTGCTTTGGCTCGAAGCTGCACCGCACGCCGAATGTGGACCGGCTGGCGGCGGAGGGAACGAAGTTCACCAGCTTTTATGTGGCCAGCGGCGTCTGCACGCCGAGCCGTGCGGCGTTGATGACGGGCTGCTATCCGCGCCGGGTGGGCATGCATGTGAGCGACACCGGTGGTGCGGTGCTGCAGCCGGTGGCTCGCAAGGGGCTCAATCCTGCCGAGTTCACCATGGCGGATGTTTTGAAAAGCGCGGGCTATGCGACGATGTGCATCGGCAAATGGCATCTTGGAGATCAGCCGGGGTTTCTGCCGACGAAGCAGGGGTTTGATGATTTTTTTGGCCTCCCCTACAGCGATGACATGACGAAGGATAAAAAGCCGAACGTGTGGCCGGAGCTGCCGCTGATGCGTGGAGAGAAAGTGATCGAGGCACCTGCGGACCGGGATCATCTGGTGAAGCGCTGCACGGAGGAGGCGGTACGCTTTATTGAGAAGCATGCGGCGGAGCCTTTCTTTCTCTACCTGCCGCACACGATGCCCGGCTCCACCGCGCATCCGTTTTCAAGCGAGAACTTCCGCGGCAAGAGTGCGAACGGGGAGTATGGCGACTCGGTTGAGGAGCTCGACTGGAGCACCGGTGAGGTCATGGCTGCTTTGCAGCGGCTGAAACTGGCGGACAACACCCTCATCGTGTGGACTTCCGACAATGGAGCGGTGAAACGCAATCCGCCGCAGGGCAGCAATGCACCGTACCGAGGTTCCGGCTACGACACCTCCGAAGGCGCGATGCGCATGCCCTGCGTGATGCGCTGGCCCGGAAAGATCGCCGCCGGAGCGGTGAATGACGCGCTGTGTTCGACGATGGACCTACTGCCGACTTTTGCCAGCCTCGCGGGTGCCAGTCTGCCGCCGCACAAGATCGACGGCCATGACATCGCCTCGATACTCATCAATGCTGGGAACACCGTCTCGCCATGGGATGACGACGGTTTCTTTTTTTACCGCATGGATCAGCTTCAGGCCGTGCGCGCTGGAGACTGGAAGCTCTACCTGCCGCTCGAAGGCAAATTCAAAACTCTGAGCAGCAAGCAGGTGCCTTCGCCGATGGAGCTGTTCGACGTCCGTCATGATGTGAGTGAAGAACGCGAAGTGTCGGCCCAGCATCCTGAGGTGGTGCAGCGCCTCATGCGACTGGCTGACAAAGCCCGCGCTGAAGTGGGCGATTTCAAACGTGAGGGTTCCGGCCAGCGGGAGGCAGGCATGGTGGAGAATGCGGTGCCGCTCTTGCCCTGAGCCCGATTGCCTGCTGTGTTGCGGCATGACCCGTGGCAGCCGTTCGCTCCTTCTTCTGACTCTCGTGATCCTCGCGGGGATCATCGTGCCGTTTGTGATCTGGGGAGCGCAGTTTGACCAAACCCTGAGCCTGGCAGGTGCGCGCCAGTGGATGGAAGGCTACGGCGCATGGGCGTGGGCGGCGGGGATCGTGCTGCTGGTGGCCGACATCGTGCTGCCGGTGCCTTCGACGGTGGTCATGTCGGCGCTGGGGTGGATGTATGGCTGGTGGTTGGGCGGCCTGATTTGTGCGGCCGGGTCGATGCTTTCCGGTGTCATCGCCTACGCTGCCTGCCGCTGGCTGGGGCGTGGCGCGGCGCGCAGGATAGCGGGGGAGGAGGGGCTGCGCAGAGGCGAAGAGGTGTTTGAGCAGCGGGGTGGCTGGCTGGTGGCGCTCTCGCGTTGGATGCCGGTACTGCCAGAGGCGGTGGCCTGCCTCGCGGGACTTTCCCGCATGCGCTGGCGCATTTTTTTGCCGGCGCTGGCCTGCGGCTCGGTGCCCACGGGGTTTGTGTTCGCGGCGATCGGCCACCTCGGGCAGAGCGAGCCTGGCTGGGCTTTTGCGTTGAGTGCCCTCGTTCCTGTCGTGCTATGGCTGGGCGCGGCGCGGGTGCTGAAGCGCTAACGCATTTCAATCAACCCGGCGCTGGCAGCCGCTGAACGCGCGAGCCTGCGCATTTCACGCCGGATGAACCACACGCCGAGCGGGAGCAGCAGGATGATGGCGACAATAGCCATGAGGCCCAGCACGAGCAGCATGTGCAAGCCAGCCGCCATCAAAATCGCAGTGACGATGAGCCACAGCAGCATGTTCCACCCGAAGCTGCGGCGGATGCGCAGGAGCAACTTCACCCGCGTGAGGCAGCGTCCGTTGGCATGAAATTCCGTGACACTCAAAAAGGCGCGGGAAACCTCCGACCAAGGCCAGGCCTCGATGTCAAACCAGCGCCAGCCGTCGTCCTCACGATAGAGGATGTGCGCCGCTCTGAGCGCCTTGCGCATTTCCTGCAGCCAGACGTCGCGGGTGACGCCGGTTTCGCTCCAAAAGCACAGTGTTCCCAGGTTGAAGGTGATTTTGTGCGGTAGCGTGGGCGGAATGATGTCTGGCAGCAGAGGGTGTCGGCTGGGCCTTGCGCCTAGTGCCAGCATGCCACGCAGCCGTGCCCACTCGCGCACCACGGGCTGCAGGAAGCTCAGCCACCAGAGCAGCAGGCGATCCAGCGGGCCATGGATGGCTGCTGCGGCGGCATTGCGAGCACTGACCTGCCAGGCAGACCAACCGGCAAAGCCCAGCAGTCCCACAGCCAGCCACGGCTGCTGACAAACCAGCGCCAGCAGCAGCAGAGCCAGCCATAGCAGGCCGGTGAACCACTCCCACCAGCGGAAGCTGGAGGATGAGTAGATCACTTGGAAGGCACCGAGTCCCATGGGACCGTGGAAGATGCTTCCTTCTACGGGATAATCCGCCGGATGCTGATCCCCATAAATGCCGCCACGCCAGCGCGCACCCCCGAGGTAACCGAAGCGTTCGGGATGCGTCTTCATCAGGAGCGCCTCCGCGCAGCCATAGCCAAACTGTTGCGTCAAGTAGGCCCGTATGGTGAAGCGCCGATGGTGCCAGACCATCGCTCCGGGCACGAAGAGTAGCCGCCTGCCGGTTTCACGCAGCCGCCAGCAGATGTCCACATCATCACCCGCTGTTTTGAATTCAGCCCGAAAGCCGCCGATGAGTTCGAGAGCGTTCTTGCGAATCGCAAGATTGCAGCCCGGCAGGTGCTCGGCTTCGGTGTCATTGAGCAGCACATGCGCCGGTGCGCCCGGGGCTGCGGCGACGATGTGCTCGATGCGATTTCGCGGTGGCGGCGGGATGTTGGGACCACCGGCTGCGGCGACGGTTTCATCCGCAAAGGCATGACTTAGGTGGAGCAGCCAGTCGGGGTGCGCGATGCAGTCATCATCCGTGTAGGCGATGATGGTGCCGGTGGCGAGCCGGGCGCCGAGATTGCGGGCCACACTGAGTCCGGCGTGCTCCTGAAACTGGTAGATCACCTGCGGATGGGCTTTCGCGATTTCGGCGATGTGCTGGCGGGAACCGTCGTCGATAAGCAGAATTTCGAAGTCGGGATAACGCAGCGCCACCAATGAATCCAGGCATTGGCTCAGCGTGGCGGCTCCGTTGTGAGTGCAGACCACGATGGAGATGCGCGGTGCTGCGGCAGGCGGCAGCCAGACGGGTGCCAGCTCGCTCTGCAGGGCGCAGGCAGGGCGTTCCTTTCTCTCACGATCCACGAGGCCAAACTGCCAGTCGGTGATTTCTCTGCCGCCCCGAAACCATTCGTCCGTGTAGGCAAACCAGACCCCGCCCGCACAGCCGCCGCTGAGCAGGCAGTCGTGCTGCCAGCGCATCACCTCCACCTGCCGCTCCGGCCCGTGGGAGGCGACATCGAGACCGAATTCCGTGATGAGCAGCGGCTGGTTGCCTGCGAGATTTTGCCATTGAGCGAGGCAGGCGCTGAATGCTGCAGCGGATTCCAGATACACGTTCACCGCGATGAAGTCGGCATTGCGCGGCACGAGATAACCGGTGGAGGGATACGTGGCGTAGCTGATGAGCGTCTGCGGCGCATGGCGGCGGGCGATTTCGATGAGTTTTTCGATGAAAGCGCGCACGCGCCGGGGCTTCATCCAGCGGACCAGCGTTTTCTCGATCTCATTGCCGACGAGAAATGCGGTGATGCAGGAGTGTTCACCCAATCTGGCGCATGTGGTGGCGACCTGGGTTTCGATCTCACGGCAGAGAGAGCGGCTGGCGAGGAAATCGACATGCTCACTCCAGGGGATGCCAACGATCAGGCGCAGGCCGAGGGCTTCGACTTCGCGCAGCACGGCTGCCGTTGGGGGCTCGTACAGCCGCACGGTATTGAACCCCAGCGCCGCGATGTGGCGCAGGTCGTCAGCCAGCTGGTCGTCTTCAGGGAAGGGCTCACCCCGCGAGTTCGGTTTGAACGGGCCGTAGGTGACGCCCCGCATGAAATGGGCTGTGCCATCGGCCAGTTGCAGGAACTTTCCTGCCGCCACCACGCGCTGCCCGTGGCTCACGGGCGCAGGGGGGGCAGAAGGGATGGCGGAAGTCATGCAGGCGTCAGGTTCACATTCGGCGGGTCCGAAGGGTGAAACAGGTACGTGCCGAAGACCAGTCAGACTTCAGACTTCGGAAGCTTTGTCGGTGGGCGTTTGACCTACCATGCGGTCTTCCGGCACGGCAGGGTCCTTGATCTCCATTTCCACCCAGCCGTCGCCCTCTCGGTCGAGACGACGGGCATTGATAAACATCACGATGCAGAAGCCGACAAATGCCGTGCTGGTCTCCAGCACAAACGGAGTGGAGAAGAAGGTGAAGAAATAGGCCAGCCCCTGGGCCACGATCTCACGTGCGGTTTCATTCACATAAGCCGCAATGGCGACGCCAATGATGATGGCAGCGGACCAGAGCAGGGATTCAAGCCACCAGAGGGACTTTTGGGGAATGGTTTCAGGCGCAGGCATTCGCAGATCAGTTTACAGGGGTAGCTTTATGGGCGGTGCCCGGAAAATCCAGTTGTTTCGTTTTTCCATTCGCCGCACCTCCCGTGCCTGGGGCGGCCACCAGAGAGGCGGGAGAAGAGGTGGCATCGTCTTCGACTGGCAGCGCCTTCAGCGCGGAAGGTTCCACCTGGCTGCGCATGTCAGCCACATGCTTTCCCCACATGGCGGTGCCGGCCAGAACGAAGATAAAGACCGCGAGGGCCGCCGGCAGCGGGGACTTGATGGAGCGTACCCGGCCAGCTGCGGGTGCGGTGATGCGCTCATTACGCGACGAGGCAGGCTCACGCAGCCATGGGCCTTGTGATTGCGTCAGGTAGCGATAATCACGCGCTCCGCCCAGGGCGCCTTCGGGCAGTTCCTCCAGCATGGAGGATGCGTCCACTTCAAGGAAATCGCTGTACTGACGCATGAATGAACGCGCATACGTCAGGCTGCCAAATGCCGCAATGTTGCCGGACTCCAGGTAACGCAGGCGCTGCGCCGGAATGCGGGTTTCATGCGCAGCGTCCTCAATGGACAAGCCGCGCTTTTCACGCGCAGCGATGAGCATCCGGCCGAAGGTAGCAGTCATGGTTTGGTTTGAATACGTCAAATGTGACATCGCCGGACGTGGATGCGATGAATTTTTTCATGCTCTTCCTGACACAAAAGGCAGAAAAACTGCGCGGGATTATTCCCGGGGATCTTGTAATCAAAGCAAGGAATACTAAAATCAAGGCATGAAAGCTCTCCATGAGACCCGTCTGAAAATTCGCCGTGAACTGGAGGCTCCGCCTGCTTTGAGAAAGTTTGGCAGCGGGTGGATCAGCGGCGTGCTGGGCATGATGTTTGGTCTGGCGGCGCTCGGTTGCGTGGTGATGATGCGTTTTCCGGGGGTGTTCACCATGAAGGAGAACTCGGCCTTGATAGGACATCCGGCTTTCCGCACCGGAATGTTTGCCCTGATGGTGCTGGCGTTTGCGTTTTCAATGCTCAACCTCCTCCTGCGTCCGGGCAAGACTCTCGGCATCATGGGCATGGTGGCGACCCTGCTGGCAGTGACGTTTGGCGGCACTTCAGCCTCTGCGGTGGTCTCCGATCTGACGCCGGTGTATTTCGGCCTCGACTTCTTCATCCTGCGGCTGCTCTTCACCGGCTTCCTCTTCATCCCGTTGGAGACCATCTTCCCCCACCGGACGGAGCAGGGGATCTTCCGCCAGGAATGGCGCGAGGACCTGTTCTACTACCTCGTCAGCAGCATGATGGTGCAGGTGCTGACCTGGCTGAGTTTCATGCCGGCGCAGACGCTGTTCAAACACACGACATGGACGGAGATGCGCGCCTGGGTGGCGGCGCTGCCGTTTCTTGTGCAGCTCCTCGCCATCATGTTCTTCACGGATCTGGTGCAGTACTGGGTGCATCGGCTGTTTCACCGCATCCCGGCCCTATGGCGCTTTCATGCGGTGCATCACTCGGCGCAGAGCATGGACTGGATGGCCGGAGCGCGGATGCACTTCTTCGAAATCTTGGTGCTGCGCGGGACCACGGTTTTTCCCATGATCCTGCTCGGCTTCAGCCAGACGGCGGTGAATGCGTATGTGTTGGTCGTCTATCTCTTCGCCACCTTTGCGCACTCGAACCTCGGCTGGAAGCTCGGCATCTTCGAAAAATTCTTCGTCACACCTCGCTTCCATCACTGGCATCACGGCATTGAGAAGGAAGCCATCGATGTGAACTTCGCCATTCACTTTCCGCTGTTCGACAAACTCTTCGGCACCCACCACATGCCCGAAAACGGCCGCTGGCCCGAAGGCTATGGCATTGGCGGCCATCCGGTCCCGCAAGGTTACTGGCAGCAGTTTCTCCATCCGTTCCGGCGTAAGAAGTAATCACTCGTATTTGAGCTGCGCCGTGGCGGTGCATGCGGCATCTGCCGTGACACGGAGCCAGCGCGCCTGCACCGCAGGCTCGAACTCGATGCTGAGCTGGGCGCCTGCTTTCAGTTTGGCCTCTTTGTAGGTCACCCAAAGACCGGTGCCGGTCAGATCCAGCTCCACCTTCAGGTTCACTCCCTGCGCATCGTCAAGGCTCAGGGTCAGCGTGCGTTTGTCATAACCCCACATGAGATAAGGGTCGCTCGGCTGGCCTGCTTTGACCTTCGTGTTCTTCCAAGGACCGCCCACACCGCGTGGTTTTCCGAGTTTCCAGAGATCGTCAATCGCACCAGCCCAGAGAGCGGCTTTGCCATCATCGCTGCGGATGATGTGCTCTCCGGCAGGAGCATCCGGCTTGATGCCGCTCATGAGAAACAGGCCGCGATAGCCGCCGAAGTCGGTCACGCGCAGGTTGTGCGAGGCGACGGGGCGGATCTTCGCGAAACCGTCCGCATTTTCAGCGGGAAGCTCGAAGAACGTGCCGCAGGCGCTGAGCATGTCGCGCTCTGTTGCCACCTCACGGCAGATGCGCAGCTCACCGGCGCTTGTGGCAGCATCCAGATCAGTGCTGGCACGTGGAAGGCGCCAGCGGCGGCCACGATCATCGACGACAAGAACGCTGGCTTCATCAAGCGTGATCACCTGCTGAGGAATCGCGACCTTTGTCTTCACAAACTGCTCTGCTTTGGTGTCCTCGACACGTTGCAGATTCAAAGCGGCGTCCAGCTCATAATAGCCTGCGTCAGCTGCGAGACTGAGCGTGCGTTTGTTTTCGCCACGAGCGCGGAAGATGCCGGTCTGGCCTTTGTCATCGCCCACTCGCGCCACGCCATCGAAGATCGCATCGGCTTCCGTGCCGCGTGAGTCACCATTTGTGAGTGTAACGATCACGCTCACATCCTTGCCATCCTGGTCGGCCTTCACTGTCAGCCACTCTGAGTCACCGCTGATGTCCTCGCGCTTGGCGGTGCCTGCGGTGTGATCAATCCGCCACAGGCTGCGGCGCTTCCACCCGGCCACCAGAAACGGGTCCGACACATCGCCCGCTTTCACACTTTCATGCAGCCACACTGCACCGCTTGCATGGGCTGGGCCGAGCTTGTCAGGCGTCTCGGGACTCGTGAACCACAGATTGGACTGCGACTGCCCTACGCTATCGATGCCGCCTTTGACTTTGCGTTTGTTGAGAAACTCCGACTTCGCGGAATCATCGCAGCCGAAGACCAAACGGTCGTTCCAGCGGCTGAAGTCGCCGATCACCTTCATGTAGGCGCTGCGCACGCGGATGCCGTTCGTGTTGGTCGCAGAGAAGGTGCGTGGGAAGCGCCAGAACGCGCCGTGCATCGTCATGAGCAAATCGTCTTCGCCGATGTCGCGGATGCGCGGCCATTCGGTGTTCCAGCCGTGCGCGCCGTCGTAGCTATGGCTGACTTTTGGCAGACGAAATGACTGCCATTTGCCGCCATCCAGCAGCATCAGGATGAGCGACTTCGCATCCCAGCCAATGCTCCACACCGGCGCGTCCTCAGCACTGCCCTGGATGCCGCCAGGCCCGGTGACTTCGGTGAATTGATTCCGCCGCACGAGCTGCCAGTCGTCACCGGGTTTGCGCCATTCTCCCAGAGCGCCGCTGGGGGTGGTGGGGTCCTTGAGCACGCGTTTGTCGCGGTCGCCGTTGTTGGCGTAAATCAAGCGGCCTTGGGTCGAATAGAGTCCTTTGCCGTGATAGCCGGGCAGTTGAGACTCCAGTTTCGTGAGCGGTGTCGTGACTTCGAAGCCTTTCTTCAAAGGATTGCCGTCGCGGATCAGCGAGGTGACAGCCAGTGATTTCACGTCCACTTCGTAGAGGCCCTCTTCCATCGTCGCGTAATAAATTTTGCCGGCGGGATCGGTCAAGTGGCGCGCATTGCCCGTGAGCCGACCCGGCATCTTGTTCGGTGGAATCACCCGCACAGCGCGGTCCGCGTCGATCACATAAGGTCCGATGAAAAGCTGCTGTGACTCGGGATGAATCATGCGGTTCGCGGGTGTGCCGCCCACGCTTTCAGGCCGCACGACTTGTTTCAAATCCGAAGTGATCTCATAGAGCTTGTCGCTGGAGCCAAAAGGCAGATGCGGCCCGTAGGTGATGACCCAGAGCCGGTCCGCCCAAGGCACTACTGCACCCGTACCGCACTCGCCTTCGTTATTGAACATGGCGAGGCCTGGGTAAATGCCGCTGACATGGCGCGGTTCTTCGGCGGCGAGCAAGCCCGTGAATGCCGCGAGCAGCAGAATGTTGGATTTCATGCGTGGATCAAAGCCATGCAGGTGGCTCTGGCAACCGGGGTGAATTATGCCGGATTGAAATCGCTTACATTCCCCGCATAGCTGCCTGATGCCAAAAAAGCAGGCCATCCAACTCCCCGCCGATGTCTGGCGCACGCTGCGCCATGAGTGGCTGTGGGTGTATCGCGGCCCCGTGCTACAGTGCGGGGTGTGGTCCACCGAGATCCCGGTGCCTACGGGTGTATTTTTTGTCGAGCGTGGTGAAGGTCGCATCCATGCTGATGGCAAAGAGACCCTCGTCTCCCGCGGCCAGGCCTTCTTCTCCTCCCCCCATCTGCGCCGGCATTGGTTTGCGGAGCACACATCCCTGCTCTCCGTCGGTTTCCGCAGCCAGTGGCCCGATGGCACCTCATTGTTCCGCGACGCGCTTAATTTCGCCGCCGAGGCCCCCTCATTGCGAAAAGCGACGCAGGAGCTTTTTGCCAGCATTCACGGTGCGCAGAAAGTCGTCACCTATCGTCAGGCCATTGAGCCCTCCACCTATTCCGTGGCCGGGTGGGCCGCACGAGAGGCCGCATTCGCCGCTTGGTTTGGGGTGTTGATCGTGACCCTGCAACAACTCGGCGTGAACCCTGCGCCCCAGGTGCGAACGCGTCGCCGTGTGGATCAACTCATCTCCTGGTTGCAGTCGCTGCCGCTGGATCAAACAACACCCAGCCTGCCCCCGGATTTCCCCATCGGCAGCCGCCGTGCCGAACAATTGCTGCAGCAGCACTTCGGCATTGGCATGCGCCTCTTCATGGAGCGGCGGCGGCTCGATGTCGCACGCGAGCGCATCGTGACGGATCAGGCCACTCTCAAAGAAATCGCCTTTGCCCTCGGCTTTCGTCACGCATCCCACTTCACCGCCTGGTTCCGCCGCCACACCGGAGTTTCGCCGTCTGCGTATCGCCTGAGCGGGGTGGAGCAAGCGGCATGAACAGTAAAGTCGATTGCTGGATGGGTGCTCTTGGACTCTTTTAGCGCCCCATCCTTCATGCAACCCGACGTCTCACTCATCATTCCCGTTTTTAACAACGAGCCGTATTTGGATGAATCCTTGTCGGCGGCGTGTGCGCAGGTGGAGCTCTCGCTGGAGATCATCATCATTGATGACGGCTCCACGGACGGCTCGCTGAGCAAGATCAAAGCCCATGCGCAGCGTGATCCCAGGATCATCGTGATTGAGCAGGCCAACCAGGGCGTCTCGGCGGCACGGAATGCCGGACTGGATCGTGCCTCAGGAAAATGGCTGGCCTTCCTGGATGGTGACGACTGGATCGCTCCCGGCTCATTGGCGGCGTGGCATCAGCAGGCTGAGCAGGGGGAGCTGGACTGCCTGTTGTGCAATGGTTTCAGCTTCAGGACAGATCCGCAGGCGTTCCTTGATTCGAAGCCACCGGCCATTCTCAGCCGACAGCCCTGGGAATCCATCGTGACCGGAGCCGACTGGCTGGTGCAGGGCGTCAAACAGCGGGAGTGGCCCCATTATGTGTGGCTGCAGTTCTGCCGGCGCAGCGTGATCGAAGCGGCGCAGATGCGGTTTAGGCGTGACATGATCCATGAAGACATCCCATGGACGGTGCAGCTGGCGCTGGCCGTCAAACGCATGGGGTTTTCACAGCCGCCGCGCTATGGCTACCGGAGCAATCCCGGCTCGCTGACGCAGTCGCGCGATGCTGCCAAAGTGCATCATCGCATCGCCAGCTACCTCAAAGTCGCGGCGCTGTTGAAGGATTTTGCCAAGGGGCAGCCGGCTGCGCTGCGCGGGGCCTTGCAGAAGCAGGTCGTGCGTGAAATGGGCCACTTCTTGGGGAAGATGCGCAAAGGGAACGTCTCACGCGCTGACCGCAGCCAGTTTGCAGCTGAGTTCCTGGCCGCTGGCTTTGCCGGGACAATGTTCAAAGGCTGTTCCAATTACCGTGAGCTGGCGGCCACCTTCAAAGCCTGGTACATGTGCCAGATCTGGAAGCGGCAAAGGGCTTAGCGGCTATTTCTTGCCGCCCTTGATGAATTCGTCACGGCTCAGTGCGCCGTTGCCATCCGTGTCGAATTTCGGAAAGCGTTTGGGAGCCTCTTCGGGGTCGGGCTGGTTGAGCAAAAACTCTTCCTTGGTGAGCTGGCCGTCTTTGTCCTTGTCGCGCTGGTCAAACATCTTGCCACGATCCTGTGCGGGCTTTTTGGGTGCAGCCTCCGGCTTGCTGGAGATCTGCGGTTTGGCCTCGGGATGCTGAGAGAGAATCTGGCGGAGCACCGCGACGACGGCAGGCTGCTCGGCGGCGAGGTTCTTCGTCTCGGCAGGATCAGCTTCATAGTCATACAGTTCCAGTATCGCGGTGTCTGGCGCAGCGCCGGGCTTCTTCCATTCCACGAGGCGGTGGCGCTGGGTGCGGATGGCACGGCCGATCAAACCGCCTCCACGTGGATAGACATGAATGGCATGGTCGCGCACGGTGGTGGCGGGATCTTTGAGCACGCTGGCAAAGCTGCGGCCATCGCCCTGCGGCGGAGCGGGAAGCTGAGCGAGCTCGGCCAGCGTGGGGTAGATGTCGCAGGATTCGATGAGCGCCTGCGTGCGCGCCGGCTGGATGCCGGGAGCCACAACGAGCACAGGAATGCGCGCGGCCTGCTCGTAGTTG
This sequence comes from Prosthecobacter debontii, assembly GCA_943371875.1. Lineage (GTDB taxonomy): Bacteria > Verrucomicrobiota > Verrucomicrobiia > Verrucomicrobiales > Verrucomicrobiaceae > Prosthecobacter > Prosthecobacter debontii_C. The sequence goes on from CALRWM010000025.1 coordinate 63,655, forward strand.
GTGTGCTTGCACCACATGCCGTGGTCGCCGAGATGCCAGCCGTGATCACCCCAAAAGACGATGATCGTGTTGCTGGCCAGGCCGCTCGCGTCGAGGGCATCGAGCACTTTGCCAAGCTGTGCGTCCATGTAGCTCGTGGCGGCGTGGTAGCCGTGGATGAGGTGAATGGCCTGCTCCTGCGTCAGCGGGCCTTGCTCCGGCATGTCCCGGTACTGGCGCAGCTCACCCCAGGTCGAGGGTGCGAATTCGGGTGCGCCTTCGGGGGCGGTTTGCAGAGCAGGCAGTTTGAAGGAAGCTGGATTGTAGAGATCCCAGTATTTCTTCGGCGCCACAAAGGGGAGGTGGGGTTTCAAAAAGCCGACCGCCAGGAAAAACGGCTCGTCAGGTTTCTGCTTCGCGGCTTCGAGACGCTTCACGGCTTCGTCGGCGATCATGCCGTCGCCATAGCGGTTGTCAGGCACTTCGGCGGACTCCGTGGGTGCGCCGCGCGGCAGCTTCCAGGCCTCCGTTTTGTTTTCAAACAGCGCCTGCTCACGCGTGGATTCCGGCGGGTTGTTTTCCTTCAGCGCGTAGCTGATCGTCTTCGGCGTGAAGTGCGGCACGCTCCATGAAGCAACGTCGTTCACATTCCCATGACCCACGTGGAAGATCTTGCCCAGACCTTCCGCCCGGTAACCGTTGTTCATGAAGTGCTGCGGCAGCGTCACAGCATCCGGCGCGGCCTTGCGGAAGTTCGTGGCCAGTTCATAGATCCCCAGTGATTGAGGGCGCAGGCCGGTGAGGAGCGCATTGCGCGAAGGAGAGCATACCGCCTGATTGCAGAACGCTTTTTCAAAAAGCACTCCACGCGCGGCGAGGCGGTCGATGTTGGGAGATTTGACCACCGAATCGCCATAGCAGCCGAGCAGCGGCTTCAAGTCATCGACGCAGATGAGCAGGACGTTGGGTTTTGCGGCGGCGAAAAGCGAGGTGCTGCCAAGGAGCAGAAGTGTGAGAGCGCGGAGCATGGATGGTGAGAACGCCAACAGGTTCCCATGCTTTCGTCGAATCGCGCCTACTCCGGCAGCTTGTCGAAATGAAACTGGCAGCAGCCCAGGTCGAGGGTGTTGGAGTTTTTCGCGAGTTTTTCACTGAACGCCTCTGCGAGCGCATAGATGCGTTGCTGACCCTGCTTTTCGACTTTGAGCAGCCCGGCCTCCTTAAGGACCCGCAGGTGCTTGGAGACGTTGTACGGCGTGACGTTCAGAGTTTCACACAGCTCGGTCACCGGCTTTGCGCCACCGATGAGGAGACGCACCAGACCGAGACGTGTCGGCTCTCCCAGCGCGCGCATGGCGGTGAGGCAGTCGAATGAACGTGTCACGGTGCGTGAGGGCATGGCTGTATCCTTAGCAGATCGCCCTGTACCCGCAAGAATCCCGAAGCTCGTGGGGTGAAATAATAATTGCCAAGAGGTGCAAGTAAGATAAGACGCACCGCCGTTTATTGCGTTCTTGCAGCCGCTTGTCGAAATTCCCAATCTTCCAATCAACTCCATGTCCATCAAAGCACGTTACATCATGATCGGCGGTTTCCTCGGCGCCGGAAAAACGACCACTGTCGGCCGTCTGGCCAAACATCTCAGCGACCAGGGACTTCGAGTCGGCCTCATCACCAACGATCAGGCCGGCGGCCTCGTCGATACCAAGCTGCTGCGTGGTCAGGGCTATGCGACGGAGGAGATCGCGGGAGGATGTTTCTGCTGCCGGTTCAACACCCTTGTCGATGCAGCAAGCAAGCTGGCGAATGAAGCGAAGCCGGATGTGTTCATCGCGGAACCGGTGGGAAGCTGCACGGACCTGGTGGCCACCGTGACGTATCCGCTGCGCCGCATGTATGGCGATGCCTTCACGGTCGCACCGCTGAGTGTGCTGGTGGATCCCATCCGCGCGCGTCGTGTCTTTGGTCTGGATCAAGGCGGCACCTTCTCCGCCAAAGTGGCCTACATCTTCAAGAAGCAGCTCGAAGAGGCGGACATCATCGTCATCAGCAAGAGTGACCTCATTGAAGATGCGCAGCGCGAGGAACTGCGCGCGGTGCTCGCAAAGGAATTTCCGCTGGCCAAGATCGTCACAGCTTCACCCCGGCAGGAGACGGGGCTGGAGGAACTGTTTGCAAGCTTGATGACGGACGAGCAGGCGCGGCGCAATCCGATGGCGGTTGATTACGAAGTGTATGCGGATGGCGAGGCGCTGCTGGGCTGGCTGAATGCCACGGTCACGCTGAAGGCGGATGATGAGTTTGATGCGAATGCATTTCTCAAGCAGCTTGCCTTGATCGTGCAGGCACGTCTGCAGCAGAATGGTGCCGAGATCGCGCATTTTAAAATGACCTTCAGTCCTGACGACGGCATTGCGGGAGAGCTGGCGAGCATCAATCTCGTTCGCAGCGACTATGTGGCTGAGCTTGGGATGGAACTGGACGAGCCGACCACGGGCGGGCAGTTGATCGTGAACCTGCGTGCCGAAGCCGACCCTGCCTCCCTGATGGCAGCGGTGAAGGATGGGCTGGATGAAACCACGCTGAATTTCTTCGGTCTGAAAGCCACGCTGGATCACGAGGAACACTTCCGCCCTGGCAAACCCACACCGACCCATCGCGATGGCCAAGTCGTGATGGAAACGAAGGGCGGCTGCAAGCCGGGCAGCGGCTGCTGTTGATTGGCGGCTAAGGCTTCCAGGCCTTGCTCCACACCACATAGATTTCGTGCATTGCTCGCTGCTCCAGCGGGGTCCATTCCAGCGTGCGTTCCAGCAGGGTTTTGGCGCTGCCGAGGCGGGGGTCTTTTTCCACGGCGAGCTGGTAGTTCTCGATGGCCTTCTGCGTGTCGCCGGTGCCCCAGTAGGCGAGGACGAAGGAGTAGTAGTCATAATGAGCCTGAAAGCCGCTGAGTTTGCTGGAGATCTCAAATTCACGCACGGCATCGGCGTAGTCGCCAAGATTGAAGTAGGCCCAGCCGGCGCGGTTGTGCATGGGGGCCTTGTCATTGAGAGAGAGCGCTTTTTTCAGATCGGCACGCGCCTCGTCTTTGCGTCCCAGCAGTGTCAGCACATACCCGCGATTGGAATAGGCCTGGGCGTTTTCGGCGTTTTCCGCGATCTGCTTGTTCAGGATTTCCAGCTTGGGCGTGGTCTTCACTGGAACTGGTGCATCTGCGGCAGCGGCGGACAGTGCCAGGGCGAGAAAAAGGAAGGCAAGGCGGGGGTGAGTCATGGGAGGGGCGTGTAAGGGGTGGAATCAAAGAACGTTCGAGATGCCGGGTACATTCCAGCGAACGAATCATGTGGGCGGGAGCGTTCTGGCTGAAGTGGCTGTTGTCATAGTGAATATTCATCTGCACGTATCCCCATGAGCTGGTTCCAACTCGACCCCCCAAGCATCGCCAAACGCGCCCGTGCGGCCGGTTCTCCAGTGCCTTCACTCGGGGCTTCGCTCAAACGCGGCATCATTGGGTTCACGGTGGTCAGCGTGGCTGGATTTGTGCCGTGGGCGGTCTTTGGCAATTGGTTCCACAGGCAGGGAGGGGAGGCTGGCATGTATGCAGCCTGTGCGGTGGTGTTCCTCGCTTTGACTTCACCGCTGCTGCATCGTCTGATCATCGGGCCGGGTTCGATGTCGCGATTTTACAAGGTCTTCTGCCCGGCGTTTGCCGCATATTCGATGGCGTGGATTGTGGGCTGGATGACGCTGCGCGGTCACCTCGGCAGCATCGCGGGTTTGGCCGCAGGTACGATGGTGATGGCCTGCATGCTGGTGGCCGCCTTTGATGCATTGCGTGTGGTGGTCAAAGTCTTTCTCGCGTTGTTCGTGTTGAACTCGGTCGGTTACTTCGTGGGCGGTGTGTCTGAGGCGGCCCTGATCAAATCGCACCCTTTGGCCGCAATGCTGAGCTGGGGCGTCTTTTACGGCGTTGGCTTGGGTGCTGGCCTGGGTCTGGCCTTTTACATATGCCAGGAGCGTGCTCGGAAGATTCTGGCAGGCAGCTGACCTGCTGGTGAAGGAATAGTTTTTTTCGGAAATGAGTGGTGCGGGCTTTATAATTGCGTAAACGCGCAAATAGGCTATTACGCGCGCGCCCATGCTCATTCTCATCACCATCGCTGTCATCGTTGTGGCTTATGCCAACGGGGCGAATGCCAATTTTAAAGGCGTGGCGTCGTTGTTTGGCAGCGGGACGACGAGCTACCGCATGGCGGTGAACTGGGCGGCAGTGACGACAGCGGCGGGCTGCGTGGCTGCGATGTTTCTGGCTGCAAGTTTGTTAAAGACATTTTCCGGCAAGGGTTTGGTGCCGGAGGCGCTGATTGCACAGCCGTCGTTTTTGCTGTCGGTGGCGGCAGCGGCGGGAGCGACGGGGCTGCTGGCGACTCGCTTCGGCTTTCCAGTTTCGACAACGCATATTCTCACCGGGGCGCTGCTGGGTGCGGGCTGGACTGCCGGTGATGTCAATCTAGCGAAGCTGTGGGAAAGCTTTATCAAGCCTCTGCTGCTGAGTCCGGTGCTCGCGCTCGCCGCAGGCATGGTGCTGTACGGGATTCTGAAAACGCTGCGCCTCGCGCCGGATCATCGCACGCGCACGCTGGATGCACTGCATTTCCTGAGCGCAGGGGCGGTGTGTTTTGCGCGGGGTTTGAATGACACGCCGAAAATGGCGGCGCTGCTGCTCGGTGTGGGCTGGCTGCACGGCAGCACTAGCATGATCTTGATCGCCGTGGCGATGGCGGCGGGTGGTTTGATCAGCGCGCGGCAGGTCGCTGAGACGCTGGCGCATAAAATCACCGACATGAATCCTGGACAGGGCTTCGCGGCGAATCTCGCCACGGCGCTGCTCGTGACGACGGCCAATGTGAGCGGCCTGCCGGTTTCGACCACTCACGTCTCCGTCGGCGCGCTGCTCGGCATCGGGATCACCACCCGTCAGGCGAAGTGGCATACGGTTATTCCGGTGCTCACGGCATGGGTTGTCACCCTTCCGCTTTCGGCGCTGGTCGCGGCGGTGCTTTTCCTCCTCGGTCGCTTCCTGTTCTCGTGATCATCTACGTCTTCACCTTCTAATTTATCCACCCACCAACCACATGAAATCCATCCTCTCATTCGTCACTGTTGCCCTGCTGAATTCAGCGGCACAGGCCGAGATCGGCCACATCACCTGCGCTGAAGCCAAGGCCTTGATTGAAAACGCTGACGCCTCCAAGCGCCCCATCGTGCTCGACACACGCGGCGGTTACAAAGACTACTTCCGCGGCCACCTGCCCACGGCGCACCACATCAATTTCGACACGCTGCGCGGCACGAACGAAGCGGTGCCAGTGCAGTACCTGCCGGATGATCTCACACAGGCGCTGCTCATTCGTGCCGGGGTGGACAAAGACCGCCTGCACCTCATCTATGCCACCGGCGATGTGCTGCCGAACGATGAGATCCTCAGCAGCAGCATGGTTGTTTACGTACTGGAAAAATTCGGCGTGCAGAACATCAAGATCGTTGATGGAGGTCTCGCGGAATGGAAGAAGCAGGGCTTTGCGCCGGTGCAGGATTACTTTGGCAATCCCAGGGGCACGCTGCCGGAGAAAGGCATCAGCACCATCACCGCGAACGTCACTGACGTGCAGGCGCATATGGGCAAGCCGGGCAATATTCTGGTGGATGCGCGACCGATCAATGAATTCCGTGGTGAGGACGATGTCTGGCTGCGCAAAGGCCACATCCCTGGAGCGATCAGCTTCCACTGGGCACGCCTGATGGAGAAGGACAACACGCACAAGTTCAAGCCCTTCGCCGAAGTGAAGGCCGAACTGGAGAAGGCCGGCATCACCCCGGACAAAAACATCATCGCCTACTGCGGCACCTCGCGTGAAGGCAGCCTGCTGCAGTTCTATCTCAAGCATGTGGCCGGTTATCCGAACGTGCGCCTCTACGAAGGAGCATGGAAGGAATACGTCTGGCTCAATGGCAAATCACTGCCTGCCGAGACGGGTGGTGATCCTGCGGGCACGAAGTAACTTTGGGTTTAGCTGTCCAAAGCGTTGCTACCTTTGAGACCGGACGAGGTAGTCCAGCACCACTGTCATCAAGTTATTGATAGGCTCATAGGCCGCAGGTGGCACGGCGCGAAGGGCGGCTTCTGATTGCACGAAAGTGTCCGCCACCAGTTCATCCCGGCAGTGGGAAATGATGGCATGGGCGCTTTCGTGCGTGGTCTCCAAGTGGAATTGCAGACCCATTGCATTGGGTCCGATCTGAAAGGCCTGGTGTTCGTAGGCGGCGCTGCGTGCGAGATGGACTGCACCTGCAGGCAGATCAAAGGTTTCGCCGTGCCAGTGAAAGACGTTCGTAGTTTTGGGGAAAGCAAATGCGCCGCCAGCATGGGGCACTGCCTCGATGTCGAACCAGCCTATCTCACGCTGCCTGCCCGGATAGACGCGCGCGCCGAGTGCGCTGGCGATGAGCTGTGCGCCGAGGCATATGCCGAGCACGGGAACGCCTTGCTGGATTGCGGAGCGGATGAACTGTTTCTCCTGAACCAGCCAGGGCAGTTCGGCTTCGTCGTTAACACTCATGGGCCCGCCCATGGCGATGATGAGGTCCAGATTGTTGACGTCGGGCAAGTCCCATGACTCAAAGAATCGCGTGCTGCTGATGACCGCCGCCTTCGTTCGCAGCCATGGCTCCATGCTGCCGATGCCTTCAAAGGCGATATGCTGAAGAATATGGACGTTCATGCAAGAGCGGCTGGTTTGAGAAAATGCAAACACCCTCCGTAAGGCAGAACCCCCGCCTCACGGAGCGGCCGAAGTCGGCTTCATCGAGACCAGCCGGGTGGTGACCTGCTGGTGCACGGGCATCGGCTTGCCTTCCACTTTGAGCTGAATCGCGGCGGAGAAGACGGCCAGGGAGATGGTTTTGCGCTCCAGATCATAGAAGACGTGGCCGTTGACCTTGGAATTGTCCCCGAAGGTCACGGAGCGTTCGGTGTCGAGTTCGCGGCCGGTGCTGTCCTTGTCGGGTTTGGATTTCATGGTGCCCTCGAAGGCGATCTGGGCTTGACGACGACCTTCGCGGTCAACGACGCCGTCGAATTTGGCGTTCAGCTTCACCTGAACCGTGCCGGCTTGGGGGAAGGGGACGAGTTCGTCAGAGATCCACTTGTCACCCGGGCTGACGGGGATTTTGGGCAGGCCCATTTCCAGGGAGCGGCGATAGAGCGTGGCAAGCTGGCGGGCGGTGGCGATGGAGTTCAGGTCGGGTTCGACGTCCCCCGTGACCATGGAGCCGAGGTCCTTGGCATCGACGAAATTGTCTTTGGCATCGTAGACTAGGGTGAAGCCTTTGCCCGCCGTCCCGCCGAGTGTCTGCTGCAACTGAGGACTGGAGGAGCCGGGGTTCCTCGAATCAAAGACATAGCTTTTGCCCTCGAAGGACATTTCACCCAGGAGGGCTGCAATGAGCACTTTGGCTTCGGTCCGGTCTGCAGGCGTCTTGCTGACGGTGATGGAAGTGATCTGATGAAGGCGCATTTTCTGGTCGGTGGTTTTGCCAAGAGCCGTCAGAAAATTGGTCGTGTCAGTGTCTGATTCCTGGATGTAGGTCACTCCGGGTTCCCAGTGCAGCTTCAGCTCCACCGGGGAATCCTGGGCGGGAGATGATAGAGAAAGGCAGAGAAGAGCGGTGGCCAGAAGCGCAGCGGTGCGGAGCATGGCCCGAGGTAAGCGAAAGACCGTGGGTTTGCAATGCGGCTCTCCTCTAAGGGTTGGTGCTTGCTGGCATGCGGAGAAAATAAATTGAGAAGTTGGCACGCTTCCGGCTAAAATCTATTTTCGCAAAAGATTGGGCCAGGAAAAAACATGTTCCCACGGTTCTGATCGTTGCAATTCGTGAACCACACTACTAATTGCCGTTAACCATGAAAAAAGTCGAAGCGATCATCAAGCCGTTCAAACTGGAGGATGTCAAAGAAGCCCTTTCCGAAGTCGGAGTCGAAGGCATGACTGTTGTGGAGGTCAAGGGATTTGGCCGCCAAAAGGGCCATACCGAGATCTACCGTGGCAGTGAATACACCGTCGATTTCCTCCCGAAGGTGAAGATTGAGGTCGTCGTTGACGACAGCCGTGCTGACGCCGTGGTTGATGCCATCGTCAAGGCGGCAAACACTGGTAAAATCGGCGACGGCAAAGTCTTCGTCAGCGCTGTGCTTGACGCCATCCGCATTCGCACCGGCGAGCGTGGTGCCGATGCTGTTTCCAGCAGCTAGTTTTACACCCCCCAAAACTCCAATCATACACAGAACCCATCTGCGGCTTGCCGTTGGTGGGTTTTTTGTTGTTCTGACTTAAGCAGTATTGTGACTGTTTCGTCACATGTGGGTGGTCTGGTAGCCTTGACAGCACCCATGCTGCTCGCTCTAAATGGCGGCCCCGTCCCACTGACGGGTTCTCCCCATGATTTCATTTCAAAAGATTTTCGGCAAATCGGATGTGTTTTACGATCTGCTCGAATCCAGCGCCAGTCACGCCCGGCAGAGCGTCCAATCCCTGCATAAGCTGCTGTCCGATCCCGCCGCGCCGCAGAACCTTGACGCCTTCATCGCTGCGCGTCGAGAGGACAAGAAAATCACCCAGCAGATCGACGAGGCCCTGTGCAAAACCTTTGTCACTGAGCTTGAGCGTGAGGACATCGAGTCGCTGGCGAATGCGTTGTACAAGATTCCCAAGACGGTCGAAAAAATCGCCGAGCGCCTCCTGATTTGCAGCGAGCGCCTGGCTGGAGTTGATTTTTCCCGGCAGGTCAAATTCATGGATGCGGCCGCCGAGGTGGTTCTCACCATGGTGGTCGAGCTGCGCAAAAAGATGCATCTCGAACGTGTGAAAGATTTGAACGACGAGATCCAGCAGGTCGAGGGAGAGGCTGACAAACTCATGATCGACTGCCTGCGCGTGCTTTATAACACTGAAAAGGACGCAGTGATGGTGGTCATACTCAAGGATCTCTATGACCTGATGGAAAAGGTCGTGGACCGCTGCCGCGATGCGGGCAACGTCGTCGCCCACATTGTTTTGAAGAACTCCTGACCGCCCGCCGCGCATGACCCTCGTTCTTACCGTGGTGCTGGTGGCGTTGATCTTTGAGTACATCAATGGTTTCCATGACACCGCCAATTCCATCGCGACTGTGGTGTCCACGAAAGTGCTCACGCCGCGTCTGGCGATCATCCTGGCCGCTGTGACGAATTTGGTCGGTGCTCTGTTTGGCACGGCGGTGGCGAAGACCATCTCCTCGGGGCTGGTGGATTCGGCATTCGTTACCACGCAGACTATCATTTGTGCGCTGCTGGGAGGCATCATCTGGAACCTGATCACCTGGTGGTTTGGCATGCCGTCGAGTTCGAGCCATGCTCTGGTCGGCGGCCTCACCGGGGCGACTCTGGCGACAGCCAGCGGCAACTGGGCAGTGCTCATCTGGTCCAAGGCTCCTGCAGCCGGCAAGCCATGGTTCGAAGGCGGAGGCCTGCTCTACAAAGTCGTGGTGCCGATGATCAGTTCACCGATTGCCGGGCTGTTGCTCGGGTTCCTGGTGATGTCATTTCTCTACCTGCTGATCTCGACCTTAAACCACCTGTTTGGTGTTCTCAAACCGCACATGGTCAGCGGCGTTTTTGGCAAGCTGCAGATCTTCAGCGCGGGCTTCATGGGTTTCAGCCATGGCTCGAACGACGCACAGAAAACCATGGGCATCATCGCCCTGGCCTTGCTGGCTGGAACGAAGTCCGGGGACCTTGCCCAGATTCCCGACTGGCTCAGCTTTTTGCGCATCGAGTCGCTGGGGGAGAAGAGCGATCAAATTCCCGTGTGGATCAAGGTGGCCTGTGCACTCACCATGGCTGCCGGGACGGCTGCCGGGGGTTGGCGCATCATCAAGACGCTGGGTCACAAGCTGGTGAAACTGCAGCCCGTGCATGGTTTCGCGGCTGAGACGACTGCCGCCACCGTGCTGCTCACAGCGGCGCATTTTGGCATGCCGGTTTCTACGACGCATGCCATCACGACCAGCATCATGGGGGTCGGTACGGCGAAACGGTTGAATGCGATCAAGTGGAACGTGGTCACGCGGATTATCTGGGCCTGGGTACTCACCATTCCGGCCACCGGGCTGATGGGGTATCTGCTCTTTAAGCTGTTCGGCACTCCGGTGGCGTGACTTCATCCAAGGCGGACCTGAGTGCGACCACCATGCGCTGGATTTCTTCCAGAGTGACGCAGAGGGGCGGCATGAGCACGAGGGTGTTGCCAATGGGACGAGTGAGCAGTCCATGTTTGCGGGCGGCGAGGCAGACTTTGGAACCGAGGCTCCGATCGGGTGAGTCGATGGTCATCGCCGCGATCATGCCGCACTGGCGGAAGCCGGGAAGATCTGCCATCAGCGCCCCCAAGCGGGCGATTTTGGCCGGGAGCTGATCCAATACGTGTTCGTCACGGAACACCTGCAGACTGGCGAGTGCAGCGGCGCAGCCGAGCTGGCTGCCGGCGAAGCTGTGACCGTAGAAGAAAGTGCGACCTTCATGTGGCTCGCCCAGGAAGCCTTCAAAGACACGCTCCGTGGTCAATGTGACGGCCAGAGGAAGGTAGCCACCGCTGAGCCCCTTCGCGAGGCAGAGGAAATCCGGCACGACGCCTTCATGCTCACAGGCAAACATTTTCCCGGTGCGGCCGAAGCCGGTCATCACTTCGTCGAGGATCAAAAAGACATCCTTTTCGGCGCACCAGTCATCCAGCATTTTCAGCATGCCCTGCGGCCAGAGGCGCATGCCTGCGGCACCCTGGATAAGCGGTTCGATGACCACGGCGGCGATGCGGTTGCGGTCATCCAGGGACAGGGAGTCAAGCGAGTCCAGGCTGGGGACCGTGATGACGCGGTAGCCAAAGTCGTTGCCGCTGCCTTTGAAGAGAGGGATGCCACCCAGGCTGGCGGCGCCGAGGGTGTCGCCATGGTAGGCGCGGTCAAAAGCGATCAGTGTGTCGCGCTCCGGCCTGCCGTTCTGCTTCCAGTACTGCAAGGCCATGCGCACGGCGGACTCGATGGCGGTGGAGCCATTGTCGGTGAAAAAGGCGCGGGTGATTTGGCTGCCGGGCAGCAGATCGACGAGTTCCTTGGCAAGCCGGATCGCGGGTTCATGAGTGAAGCCGAGAAAGGAAGTGTGAGCCACTTTGCCGAGTTGCGTGATGATGGCCGCATTGATAGCCGGGTGCGTATGGCCATGGGCATTCGTCCAGATGGAGGCGTTGCCGTCGAGATACGAATTGCCAAACTGGTCAAGCAGGGTGCAGCCGTGGCCTTCCACCAGCATCAGCGGGGTGTGCTCCGGCGCGCACCACTGCCGCATGGGAGTGAAAGGGTGCCAGAGGTGCTGCTGGTCAAGGGTGGTCAGGTTAGGAAGATGTGACATCGGGTTTGCGTTCTTTTTACATTACAATCCTTTCTTCATGAACTGGCGTTGTTAATTTTTTTGGTTCGTTTAATGTCCGCAGCTTGCCACAACTTTCTTAGGGATGATGGAGTCTCACATGTCCGCAATTGATCTCTCAAACTCAGCCGGTCTTCCGGCTGGAAACAGCGGGCTGTTTCCTGCCACCATGTGGTCGATGATCCAGGCGGCCAACCATGAGGAGGATGTCCTTACGGGACTGGAACGACTGGCCCGGGCTTACTGGCGGCCCTTGTATGTGTTTGCACGGCAGCGTGGATCTTCCCATGAGGCGGCTTCGGATGAGGTGCAGGGATTCTTCGAGCATCTGCTGTCGTCCGACATGCTCAAAAACGTGCAGCGTGGCGAAGTGCGGTTCCGCAGCTTTTTGCTGAGGTGCTTCACCAACTGGCTCTACAATCAGCATCACCGCACCCATGCGGCGAAGCGTGGTGGTGGTGCGGTGCTGCTGCCCTTGAATGAAATGGATTCGCAGACCGACGAGCCGGCCTTGATTGAGGGCCAGTCACCCGACAAGGCTTTTGACCACGGCTGGGCGCGGGCCATGGTGGATCATGCGATGAAGCGGTTGGAGGGGGAGCTTGCCCAGCGTGATCGCAGCGAGTTTCTGCTGGAATTGCGCCAGCGCACCTTTACCAGCGGCGGGGCAGGACCTGACTGGGAGGAGATGGCCAGCCGGCACGGCATGTCGCACGGCGCGGTGCGCAAGGCGGCCACAGATTTGCGCCGTCGATTTGGCATCCTTCTGCGCACGGAGGTGAGAACCATTGTCTCGAACGATGAAGAGGTGGACGACGAGCTGCGCTACTTGGTGAGCCTGCTGTCCATGGCGGCATGACGCGTGTTCGAACCACGTACTCATAACCCCCATGAACCCTGCCGCCAACGAGACGAACTGCTGCCCAGTCTGCTCTGGAAGGCTGGAACGCGACGGCCTCTGCTTGGTCTGCCTCCTGCGGGAAGGCATGGAGGCAGATCATGTGACCGGCCAGGAAAACAAGAACTCAGGGCCTCCCACGCGGTTTTTGAACCTGCCTTGCGAGTTTGCGGGATACCGGCTGGTGCGTGAAATTGCCAGCGGCGGGATGGGGATCGTGTATGAGGCGGAGGACCTCAACCTCAAGCGCGTGGTGGCGATGAAGGTCGTGCGCAACGCACAGTTCGCCACACGTGAGGAGGCGGCGCGCTTCCGTGCGGAGACGCAGGCCATCGCGCAGCTGGACCACCCGGACATCGTGCCGATCTACGAGAGCGGGGAGGAGGACGGCATGCCCTACTTCACCATGCGCCTGGCGGAGGGCGGGTCACTGGCGGACCGCTTGAAGAAGCGGGGCATCATGCCCGACCGAAAGGCGGCCACGTTCATGAGCCGGATAGCCCGTGCGGTGCAGTATGCGCATGAGCACGGAGTGCTGCACCGGGATCTGAAGCCGGCGAACATCCTGCTGGACGTGAGCGGTAAACCGATGCTGTCAGACTTTGGGCTGGCAAAGCTGCTGGATGCGGAGTTTCAGCTGACGCGGAGCCATGCCTATGTGGGGACGCCGCATTACATGAGTCCTGAACAGGCGGCGGGGAAAGCGAAGGAAGTGACGATGGCGAGCGACGTGTGGGCGCTGGGGGTGATGCTGTTTCAAATGCTGACGGACAAGCTGCCATTTACGGGCGGCAGCGCGGTGGAGGTGATGAGGCGGATCACGCAGGAGGAGCCAGAGATCAGCTCATCGGGAAAGCTGACGGTGAGGAAGGAGCCGAAGCAAGCGAAGGAGGAAAAGGGAAGGCCGGAGAATGTATCGGCGGCCTCCCTGCAAAGGGTGCAGCCTGATCTGGCCACGCTGATCTTGCGCTGCCTGGAGAAGCAGCCCGCAAGGCGCCTGCCGAGCGCTGGATTTCTGGCCGATGAGCTGGACCGGTTTCTCAACGGAGAGCCGATTCAATCGCGGGCCGTGGGCTCGCGCGAGCGCCTGTGGAAGATGACGCAGCGGCACAAGGGGGCCTCACTGGGCATAGTCGGCATCGCGGCGTCTCTGATCATGGGCACCGTGGTGTCAGTTTCTGAGGCCGTGAAGGCGCGTGCGGCGGAACGCGTGGCAGTGCAGCAAAAACAAGAGTCAGACAAGATCGCGTCCATCATCCTGGAGACGGTGCACGGCATGGATGAGTACTTGGTAGGTCGTGAAGTGAACCCCGAGCAAATGCTGCGCGAACTGCTGCGGCGGGTGAGCGGATTTCAAGGAGACCCAAGACGCAAGGCGTCCATGCTGGAGGAACTGTCCACGTTGCTGAACAAAGAGGCAGACCTGAAACTCTACCGTGAAGTGCTGGAGGAGGTGGAGCCCCAGCTGGACGTGAATGACCCGCTGCTATGGAGCATGCGCTACCGGGTGGTGCTGAAGGAGATGCATATTTCGAATGCAGCAGGCACGAAGGGCCGAGAGATTCGTGATGAGCTGCGCAGGATCATGATCTGGCAGCAAGAGCATCTGGCACCCGAAGATACGCAGATTTATAAAACCAAGTATGCGCTCGCAGAAGAGCTGGTTCAGGAGGTGAAGGGCAACGAAGCTTTAATCGAAGCCGAAAAACTGCTGCGGTCCTGCCTCGCGCACTACGAAAAGAAAGCGGACCATTTCGACATCATCGTGGTCCGCATCGAGTTGATGACGGCGATTTTCGGCCTGGGAAGAAAAGAGGAAGCCTTGAATCTAGGGCGTGAAACATGTGACTATGCCATGGAGAAGTACGGGGAAAGGCATTCGATCACCGGTCGTGTGTATGGCCGTCTGGCGAAACACTGCCGTGAGACGGAGCTGGTGAAGGAGTCGATCCATTGCGCACGCAGGGCGCTGGACATCTACTGGCACACGGTGGGGCCGGATTATATGAAGGCAAAGTTAAGCCTCAAAGCCTTGAGCCAGACGCTGGTGAATTCCGGGGATCTCACAGGCAATCTGGAACTGCTGCGCACGGAGCTGAAGGTGTGCGATCAGCAGCTCGGACCGACCCATGCCTACACGCTGCTACGGGTGGAGTCCCTGCTCGCAACTCTGCGCCAGATGGATCTGCCTGAGGAGGCGCTTGAAATCGGCGGCGCATGGCTGGAGCGAGTGCGGTTGATCGAGGGGCTGCTGCCTTCCGCCGCAGCGGGGCTTCTGATTCAGCAGTCACTCACACTACTGAAAATGGGACGCTCCGCAGGTGCCGACACCCTGCTGCAACAGCTTCCTGCTTTGTTGACTCAAATGACCGGCGAACTTTCATCGTTCACCCGGCTTCTACCGCTCGCGGATGACTTGCTGGAAAGTGGCCGGCCAAAGGAAGCCAGAGCGATCTGGCGGCGGATCATTGCCGTCTGTGAACAGCGGCAGGATGAAGAACCGAAATTGGTGGCGCAAGTATTGCTCAAAGCGAAACAGCAATTGCAGCAGGCGGAAAATGACCATCCGACCGTGAAGGAATCCGGGTGTTGAAGTGCCAAACACCTGCTGAAGCCCTGCCACTGCTCAGGCAGGCCATCCAGATTTTCGAAGCGCGTGGCCAGGGCCGGCCCCAGTTCACCGCTCTGGCATTGCCGAAGGCGGGAGAGAGGCTCGTTTCCGCAGAGCAGGCGCTGAAAGCGCAAAAAACTTCCGGGCAGTGAAACTATTTTTCATTCATGAGGTAACACGCCAGTCGGGAAGTTGTGGATGGTGGATGCACGAACTCGTGCATACCCATGAAAACACATTATCACCTACTCCGAAAAGTGCCCCAAGCGGCGCTTGCAGCGATCATGTCGCTGTCTCTTGTCCTCAGGCCGGCTTATGCCATTGATCCTGCGGTTATCGCAACCTCAGGCGGCTCCAGCGTGTCTGTCGTGGATGGCAGCAGCTCGCCCGGCGGCTACTTCCTGGATTCGGGCACCTTTAACATCAGCGATGTCACCTTGCAGAACTTTTCCACCGTCGGTGGGAATGGTGCTGGTGGTGGTGGTGGGTTCGGCGGAGTTCTGTTCATCAACAGTGGTGCGACGGTGACGCTCAATAATGTGAATTTCCTCTCCAACAATGCCCGTGGTGGCGACGGTGGTGTGGGAACGGTCGGGGGTTCTCTCAACAACTTGTATGCTTCCGGAACTTCGGCTGCTGCAGGGGCCGTTGGTTTTACACCGAACTACAATCTCATTGCGGATGT
>CALRWM010000026.1:0-79290 GCA_943371875.1 Prosthecobacter debontii
GGCAGCGAGCGTTACATTTTTGTGGTTCATGCTGTGAAGCATGCTGCCCCACCCTCTTGAAGGGCACACCGCGCCAGATCAGCCAGTTAAGCCAGTTACGACGGGTTTCGGTTCGAGCTTGATTTTCGGCGCTGTTCAATACTGTTCAAGCGAACGCATGAAGATGGATTTTAACGGCAGCTGCCTGACCACCGACTACTACTCGTCTCGCGACCGCGAGCGTGGGGTGCCCTGGTGCTATGTCTCGGCTGGCACCTGGCACATCCTGCTGCCTCATCCGCCGGCACGGCGCGTCACGAGCTGCAGGGCCTTGCCCGTGAAGGACCGCGAAGATCCAGACGGCTGGCGCTGGCGCTTGGAGATCGAGGCGTGGCACCTGCCCATCTATCGCCGCTGCTTCAGTCCTTTCCGGCCTGGCTTCCCCGCGAAAGGTGAACGCTTTGAGCGGGCTGCGGTGCTCTACACGGGTTTCATGAGTGCCAAGTCAGGCCAAAGCTTTTTTGGATCGGTGCAGCCAGGCCTGCAGGAAAGCCACTGCGCTCTTTGGCTCGTAAGAGGGGCGTAGTCGGTCCGACTATTTTCCGAAACATTCTAAAATACACCAAAAGAAGCAAAATTCGACCCCATCACGATTGAGCACGTCATTGACGCAATTCCTCAGCGAGCTTTTTCTACGTCATGGCTACCTCACCTTGGCAACGACAAGTCGGCGATCTTTTGGTCGAATCTTATGTGCAACTGGCAGATGAACTCTGCCTCATGCGTTCGTCGGGAGGCCGAACTTACACACGTGAATTAGTCTCCGGTGAACGCCTGTTCGTCTTCGCGCAATCGATGTTTGTAACAATGGATCGTAAACCCTTTCGCTGGACTGCGGACTTTGCTCTGCCTGGTGGGGTGCTTCTCACCAAAATCGGAAAATTGAACTGCCCCGAACTAAAAGCAGGCTTGGCCGAGCTAGGAGACATCAAGGTTCCAAAAATGCCGTTGGAACTCTATATCAACAAAACTGTGCTCACCTTCATGAACGATTATTTCTGTAAGAAGGCCCAGAAGCGAAAGTTCGTGTTTTAATACAAACGGCCCGCCCCTTCTGGGAGCGGGCCGTGCCTCGATTCTGGCCTTGCGCCGTATTGGATAAATTGAGCCTAGATCTATTTACCGCTCGTGGTCTCGATGACTGCCGGCACAGCAGGCACTGCAGCAGGTGTGATCACGGCGGTGACTTCTTTGATGGTCACCACATCGCCAGGCTTGACGATGCCTTTGCTCACAGCGGTATCGAGGCCCAGCTTGGTGAGCTTCAGCGTTTTGCTTGAGCCATCGTCGGCGGAGGTGATGACGGCCACTCCTTTTGCGATGGTCAGAGCATCACCAGGGGATACCAAGCCTCCCACGACTGCTCCCACGAGACCGATTTGTGCGAAACCGATTTCAATCTGCTTTGCCTTCGGTGTGCTGAGAGCGGCACCGAGTTTCTGCATCGTCGTGCAGTTTGTGAGGGAGAGAGAGGCGAGGGTGGAGAGGATGAGGAGTGCTTTCATGGCAATGCTTCATGCGTGTCAATCCAGCGGCGACTTGTTGGAGTTCGCCGGCGGGACATACCTGGCCTCAGCGCGATTCAGGGTGCTTTCCGCAATGCGACCTGATCGGGCGTAGATGCCCTGCACAATGGCGCGAGACAGCGCGAAGCCGAGGAAGGCAGAGATCCCACCGGCCATGAAGAGCATGAACGGATTGGTGCCGACATCCTTAAACATCGGGTGAAACCATCCAAGTGTTTGAGGTGCGACCACCGCTGCAAACATGCCGATGCAGGCGCGTCCAATCTTGATCTGCGGCGTCTCGACACTGGGATTGAGGAACACGCCTCCAAGCATGGTAAGGGCACCGCCAATCAGCGGCACCATGATCAGCCTCAATTCCATGGCTGATTGAACAACCTCAGTCGAGGGAGTGACCTCAGGCTGCGTCATTAGCAGGGTTCCTGCAGCTGTCGCCAAAGTTACAGTTCCAGCAAACGCTGCCTCGAGAATGTGATGTGTGGTCATGGATATGGGGAGATTGACTGTGCAGTAGTGAATTTTTCAGTTCAGAGTCACACGGCCATCCTGGTGCACCGTGAAGGCCAGCGGCGGGATGCAGTCAGCATCGCCGATGAAATCCGCCCGTGTCTTCCCCACCAGCTTCGCGATGCGGTCGATGTGGTCGATGTTCTCGCTCGCAAAGGCAAAGATCAGCGCAGCCCGCGTGCCCAGCGCCGCCAGCACGGCGGCAGGTGTGGCACCCTCGCGCTGGTTTTCCCAGATCGTCTGCCAGCAGGTCTCATGCACCTTCACCCGGTGCACGATCTCCGCATTGACGGCATCCACCACGCTTTGCGCGGCCAGCTCCGCTGCTGTGGGTTCAGGCTTGGCAGTCTCGATCAGCTGCGCATGCGCGCTGATGAGGGTGAGTGCAGCAGCCGCTGCGAGGATGTAGCCAGTGAGTTTCTGTTTCATATTGAGTGTTGAGTTTGAGGTTGGAAAATCAATGAATGATCCAGTCGGTGCCGTCGCTGATGACCAGCACCTTGTTGCTGCCACCGCCCGCCACGGTGCTGTAAGGCGTCGTCGCAGTGGCATCCGTCACAAAGGCCATGCTGCCAGCGCCGCAGGTCGAAGCCGAAGGCAGGCCGCTGACGATGTAGCTCTTCAGCTTCACCGGCTGATCATGGTCCGTGGTATTCGCACCGAGGGTGGACTTGACGACACCACCTCGAATGAGCTGCACATCACGCGCCGTGCCGCCGCCGCTGCCCACATCTGTGCCAATGCGGCAAACGTTTGACGTAGTCAGCCAATCAATGACGAATGCCTCAAAGCTGGTGCTGCTCGTCATCACATTATAGACAGCCAATGAAGCAGCCTGAGAACTTGAAAACGTCTTCACGTCCATGACATGATCTCGCGTGACATTCATCACGATCTGACCGCTGCCCCCCGCATAAATGCGCCCGAAATAAAACCCGCCGCCGTTCTCAAACCCCCAGGTATTGCCCGCGGCGCTCGACCTGCCAATAACAAGGTTCGAGTCAAACAAAATGCTATTGTATAAATCAGTTCGCCAGTAGTTGGCCCCAGCGCCAAAATAGATGCCCTTGCCCGTCGCGATGGTCACATCACCATTAAACGTATTGGCGGCTGCGAAAGTATTGGCTGCACCCACATAGGCCGGGTCGTCATCACTCACCGCCGCGTTGAGGTTGGCTTTGGTCGGGGTGGTCAGCCACGTGACAACACCACTACCGGGCGTCAGTTCCCCCACCGTGCTGCCGCTCATCATAATCCGCCCGCTGGTGCCGCCGCTGATCGCCGTCGTGCCAACTGTGATCCCTGTCGAGATCGCCCCCCAACTCACCGTCGTGCCATTCGTGGTGAGGTATTCACCCGCATGCCCGCTTTGAGCAGGCAGCAGGCTGGTCAACGTCTGGTCACCCGTGTTTGTGCCACTCAGTGTGGCATCGCTCGAAACAGTAAGGTTGCCGCTCAGCGAGAGGGTCCTCTCCGCGTTGTTGATATTGTACGTCAAGGTGTGGCCAGCCGTCAGAGTACCGACATGGTTGATCTGGAAATTGTGTGCCCCCGAGCCGCTGTTGAGGATGCTGAAAGCCGTCAGGCCGCTGATGGCACCGCCGCTGATCGCCACATTCGTGTCACTCTGCACCGCCATGCTGCCCAGGCCCATCAGCGTGCGCATGCCCGCATAATTCGCCGCCCCGAGCAGACTCTGCACATTGGACGATGGAGTGATGCCCGCATAAATACTGAGCGCCGATGAAAACGGCTGAGGGGTGGCAGAGGCCGGCACGCCCGCTGACTTGGTAATCACCTGTCCATCAGCTAACGTGACATACGTCGAGGTGAAACCGGTGCCGTTGTAAACGCGCACTTCGACCTGGCCGGTGGTGATCGCGTTTGCGGCGGTGGTCAGAGTCAGGAGCAGAGATGTGAGAATGAGACGCATGGGAATGAGCAGGTGAAAATCAGACGGGGGCTGGGCCGTTGGTAAGTCCCCAGTGGAAGATTGCGTCGTCGCCATCGACGAGCTCGACGAAGCCGGCAGCGGTCTTGGTGATCGACTTGATATTCGTGATGCCGATGTTCGCGAGGGCCTGCGCCATTTGCGCAGCATTGAGGGCCTGCGCCTCGTCGAAGCGCACGGCGCGAGCGTTGAGCCAGTCCTCTGCAGCGGCAATCCCAGGATCGGGCGCGGCATCCTCAGGCCTCAGCCAGGCGTTGAGGATCGTGATCGGAAAGGCAACTCGCAATGTTTCGCCGTCGATGGTCCACACCACCTCCATCCAGGGGCCGCGCTCTTCGGTGCCAACGCGTGAAAAGTAGGACCCCAGGAAGGTGCGCAGTGCAGGGCCATCGAGCGTGATGGCCGTCCAGACGGCGCTGTAACGTGCTGCGCTGCCAGTGAGTGTATTGTAGTCGCAGCTCGCATCGAGCAGCAGGGATGATGGATCGTCGGGCTTCGCCTTGATGCAGCATTGGACCGTGATACTGGTGCCGGCGAGTGGAGCAATGACATCCTCTGCATTCACGAATGCAAAATCGATCTGCGTGTCGCTGCAGAGAGTAAGGCCAATGGCTGGTCCCTGGCTGCTGCTCCGAGTGGCGCGCGCGGCGAGAGTGTCTAAGCGAATGAATACGGATTGCGTCACGGCTGAGGCGGCGTGTCAATCATGCCCTTGGTCCATGCACCCAGGTCACCAGGCTGTAGCGCGTGCCGGCCGTGACGGGCAGCACGCGGTGCTTGATGCCGCTACGAAAGATCAGGGCATCGCCCTGGTTGCTGAATGCTCCTTCAGGGAGCTTGTGCGCCCTGGAGTCGAGTTCAAATTTCCCACCTCGATACGTGCCGGAGTCGGAGAGCTGCAACACGAAGCTGAGCTTGCGATCCATGGCCTTTTCCATCAAAGCTGAGTTATCTTCGTGCCAGTCGTAATGATCTCCAGGCGCGGAAGAATCGGGTGGCATAACTGGGGTGCCACGAATGCGCTGCCAGAGTGTGCTTTTCGGCATCGGCGCTCCATGATATTCCGTGAACTGGATCTCGGTGAATCCTGCCTGCAGATGGAAGCCAAAAACGCGGTTGGCTTCGAGGATTTTTTCCTCAATCCGCAGCCGTAGCCAGAGCAGTTCGAGGTCGGAATATTTGAGCCAGCGCACCGTGCTACTACGCATCTGATCCTGCCGCGCGGCGGCTCCGTGACCTACCACGGCTGCGCGCGGCTCGTAGTTGCGCTGCGCGTGTTTGATGACCATCTCACACTCGGCAGGAGTGAGTAGTTGCGGACAATTGGACCAATGGGCATGCATAGGGATTGGAGATGGATGGAAGAATCAGCGCTCGTCGGGGAGGTCGAAGTGTGGGGCGGTGTCAATGGCCGAGGCCCACAGGCGGTCATTCTGTTTGCGCTGCGCATCGGTGTATTCCGGGAAGCGGCGACCATGGCCGCGTGCGATGCCGGCGAGCTGGATGCGCACGGTGCGGCTGCGGAGGGCAGGCGCGGCGTGAAGACTCAGAAGATGGCCATGCAGCTCGGCGCGGATGTTTTGAGGCCAGACGCTGCGGATCTCGATATCATGGCGAGGATCGAGCGTGACCAGGAAGCGCGCATCGAGCTGATGCAGGCGGCGCATGATGCCAGCTGGCAGCTTCACTTCGACGAACTCGACGAATTCAAAACGAGGCGCCTCGAGGACGTGCAGACCGCGATACTCGCGGCCGCCATCGATCTCCATGATGGCGAGCTTCTGACCTGGAATGCCTGCAGGTCCAACGGGACCGGGATTGGAGTCGCCAGGTGGGCCGGGAGGTCCGGGTGGCCCCGGAGGTCCGGGAGGGCTCGGACCAGGCGGGCCGGGATTCTCGTCGACGCCTTCAATCGCAGGCGGGCCTTCAGGGCCATCGGGACCACGCGGGCCGGGATCTCCCACCGAGCCTTTGGGTCCGGGATCTCCCGTCGGTCCGGCAGGCCCCGGCGGGCCTGGAGCCAGGAAGGTGCCAGCTGGGCCTTTGTCACCCGGCTCGGTGCCATCAGGTCCAGGATCTCCTGCAGGCCCTGGAGGGCCGAAAAAATCATCCCCAGGAATGATGAAGCCTGGAGGGCCATCGGGGCCGGGCGGTCCCGGCGCGCCGGGTGCTCCCGTGATTGCCTCGAAGCGGGCATACCGGCCATTCGCAGACTTGAAATCGGGAGACTCCACGTCAAAGCCGGTCTGTTCACCCAGCCAGGCCAGCCAGGCTTTTACATCGGTCCACAAGGCCAGGCCACGCGTGCTGCGGAGGCGGTAGGTGGGCTTTGAGGATGAGAGCTTCATGCGTGGTGAAATTGGGCGTAGAAAGCGGCATTGCGGGCGGCCTGTGCAGGCGTCCAGACTTGCTGGCGGGCATCGGCGTGGCCACGCCGCACACCATGGATTGTGACGATGAGCTGCACCTCGCGCATCTGCGGCTGCAGCTTGATCCGCAGCCGCAGATCAGGCAGCAGCTCGACACTCAGACCTGGCAGGAGCATATCCGGCAGCGCCGAGGTAATGCGCAGCGAGCCTGGCTCGCATACGGCCGCGAAGGTGGCATCCACCGCCGCAGTGTAGGAGCACCAGCCACACGGGATGTAGAGCCGCAGAATGTCCTCGAACAGCACATCCTGGCATTCCATCGCAAGCAGCCCGACGTTGCGACCATCGCGCAGTGCCAGAATCGCCGTCTTCTCTCCGGGTTCACCGGGCGGCCCTGGTGGACCATCGGGACCGGTCGCACCCCAGTCTCCTTCTGGTCCGGGCGGACCAGGTGGACCTTGAGGGCCTGGCAAACCGGGTTCACCGGGCGGCGAGTCTTCATCCACACCTGCAGGTCCTGGCAGACCCAACGGCCCCGCTGGCCCTGGATCACCGGGATCTCCTGCAGGACCTTTAGGCCCCGCCCCGCCTGGAGGGCCGGGCGGTCCGGGTGGAGCGGGGTCGCCGTCGGGACCATCTGGCCCCGGCGCTCCTGGAGGGCCGGGTGCACCTCTCTCGCCTGGTAGATTTTCACCCGGCGGGCCGGGCGCGCCTGCAGGCCCTGCGGAGCCGGGCGGTCCTGCAGGACCACGAGGACCTCGCCGGTCCCGACGCATGAAAAGGCCACCGCCGGACGTCTCCCGTGCCGTCAGGATTCCTTCACTGCGCAACTCAAAGCCAAAACGCAGGGAGAGCCAGGACGCGATGCGTGCAAAATCACGCATGAGCACGATCCCCTTGGATTGTGGTATTTTATATGATGGTGGTTTCTGCAGCTTCATGCGGCGTGTGCGGAGGCGTAAAAGGCACGGTTGCTGAGGAACTGCTCCCGCGTGCAGATGGGGAGACGATGGCTGGCAAAATTACGACGCAGACCAGCAATCGTCACCGTGGCCAGCACGGGCATTCCGGGCGCGGGCTGCAGCCGCACAGCGACACGCACACGGCCGGCACTGCTGCGTACCTCCGCACTGATGTTACCGGGCCAGCCTGGCACGACGGCATGCTGCGCAAAGAGACTGCCAGGCGCACAGCATTCGTAGAAAGAGGGATCAACGTCGGCACTGCCAAAGCCAGCGACGAGCGGAAGCGTGATCGTATCCTTGAACCAGCATTCTGCGCCCTCCAGCGCATGCATGGCGATGACCCCATGATCCTCTGTCACCACGAGGGCTGTCTTTGTCGGATCTCCATCCGGGCCTGGAGGGCCGGGCGGGCCGGTGTTGCCGCCAATGGGACCGCCTTGAGGTCCGGGCGGGCCGGGCTCCCCTGGAGTGCCTGTCGGGCCTGGAGGGCCGGGCGGCCCCACTGGATGCACTCCAGGAATACCTGGAGGGCCGGGACTTCCAGGCGGGCCGGGCGGGCCTTTGGGACCGGGATCACCCGCAGCGCCGGGCTCGGTGCCGGGCGGTCCTGGAGGCCCCGGTGTGAGTGGACCCGGAAAACCCTCCGGCCCCTTTGGGCCAGGCGGGCCGCCAATGCCAGGATCTCCGGGATCTGCCGGGCCTGTGGCGGGCTCTCCAGCGGGGCCAGGCGGGCCGCGCTCGCCTATGGGACCCGTCGGGCCGGGATCTCCCGCGCCGGCAGTTGCGTCAAATTTCAGGTAGCTGCCATGCATGTTATGCGAGGCACGCTGCACTCCGGGCACGGAGACTTTCAGCCCGCCGTAATCAGCTACTGCTGCAGCGAGATTCCAGATGTCGCGCATGCGCGCAAAGCCACGCTTGCTGCGCAGCCGATAGACGGGAGGCTTCCGCGCCAGGTTCATGGAGTTTTCGGTTTGATGTAACCAAGGTCTTTGATGCTGGTGTTTGGCGCGAAAGGCTTCAACGCGACGAGAGCGGCAGCCATTGTTTTGAACGGATGATCTGGGTCATCGAGTTGCGCGGTGGCATCGTCGCCATTGATGGCAAGGTAGGCTGTCTTCATGGCTCAGCAGGCGTTGTGCGCGGGGTTTTGTTGATCTGATAGCCCCAGGTGATGCTGATGAGCCACAAGGGCTTGCCAGGGATCTGCTCTGACTGCAGCGACAGCACCTTCCAGCCGGCCGGGCAGTGGTAGGTGTAGGCAGCGCTGAACGGCGAGAAGATGACAATCGTTGGTGCATCCTCAGGCACCCAATAGCCAGGGACCAATTCGGTCGGTGGCCGAGAGATGCTGATCATGGTGTCCGTCACGCTGATCTGCGGCAGGTCGAACTCTGCCGCGATGGGAGGCCCTAGAAGATCAGGTGGACTAAACACGACGCTCCCGACGAGCTGTGGAGGAAAGCCCAGCCATTGACCGGAGATCGTCTCGCCAGAGTAGGTATCATTGGAGACGGTCTGCCCCGTGGTGCTGATGCGGCGCTTAAAGGGCTTGCTGTCGTCTTCCTCCTGCTTCAGCCCTTTGAGCTGCATGTCCATCTCCCAGTAGCCCTTCGCACGCGCTTTACGCTTGTGGCGCTCGGTGATCCAGCACAGCTCAAAGCCTGGCTGGATGGGCCGCAGCGTGGCAGAGCCATCGGTGGTGAAGGTGCAGGCCGTGCCAGCCTGGCAGGTCGCGGCGGAGATGTTCGTCGAAAACGCGATGACCGTCCCGCCTGGTGTGGCTGCGAGCTGAAAATCATCGGCCGTCGAATTGATCACATAATACGGCGCGGACACCGTCAGCAAATTACCGCCGGTCAGCGTCACAAACGTGACGACATCACCATCACTGAACCCATGTGCCACCCATGCCACGCGATGGGTTGCAGCCGAGCCCGTGACTGCCACGGGACCTGCAGGCGGCGTGATGCCCGCCACGAGTGCGCCCGGTTTCGAAGCGCAAAGATAGAACTGATTCGCGTTGACCCGGTAAACGAAATAATCGCCGCCTGTCGTGAGCCCGCCCAAGCCTGTGCTGAAATCTGGCATGGCCACCTGCCCTGTGACGAGGCCATGCTCAGGGAAGCTGAACTTGCTGTCCGCCGCAGTTCCTGCCACACCATCAATTGAGTCCATCTCAATTCGCGACCCTTTGCGCCAGCGCTTATCGGTGGGCTGGCTCGTGTAGATATTGCGGTTGATCGTGTCCCATCCTTCCTCCGGGAGATCTTCCTCATAACCCGTCTCGCGCCAGGTCCCCGTTTTCAATCCTTCGAGCTGCAGACGATACTGATACACGGGACCATCCGGACGCGGATCACTCTCAACGATGGGCATCGTGGGATAGCCGTCGATGTAGGAGTCGATGGGATAGGCATCCGAGCGCTCGTCTTGATAGCTGACCGTGCAGGTGTCGATCTCACGCGCACGCGACTGGAGGCGCGGCCGCTCAGTGCGCAGGCGCTGGCTGCCATGCTCAATCCAAGGCAAAACAAAGGGGTCTGCAGCGTCAGGCATCATGTCTCAGCAAGGATGGCAGCCGCCAGAGCCGGCGGCAGGCGGGTGATGATCTTTTCAAGGAAGGCGTCCACCTGCGGGGATCCGCTTGGAGTCTCCTTGGAGGCGTTTTGCATGTGCTCTTCTCTCAACTGTGGGCCTGTATTCCATGGCAACGAATTGTAGGCCTCACTAGAAGATCTACGGCTCCCCGTTCTACCCGCCTGAAGGTCCCAGAAACCATTCAGGCCACCATTGCGTGAAAGGGGCTCAGAACCGACCCCCATAGCTCGGAACGTGCGATCTCCGGAAGGACCGCTGCGCCAGGCACCGGACAGTCCATTTCTCTGCCGGGGGTCTGAATTATCCTGGACCCCACGAATCCGTGTCCGCTTGCCGTTGGCACGATCTTCGAGGTCGGTCATCTTCATGGCCAGGGCGAGCGCTTCACGCTTACTCATGCCATTCTGCTCCTCAAGGCGACGCGAGCGATCCATCACGCGCTGCTGATATTCGATCTGCTCGATTTCGCGTGTGCGCCCATTGGCCTTTGCCTGCAGCATCTTGTACTCAAGCGCGGTGTCCATCACCGTGCCACGCCGCTGAGAGGCATCCTTGGCGGCACGCTGCATTTCCTCAGCTCTGCGTTTGGACTCTTGCTCGGCTTCTTTAGCCTCCCTCTTTTTCTGCTCACCATACTGCCGCTGCAGCTGGTTACGATCCCGGCTGATTTCAAGAGTGCGAGATTCAGCGGCAATGATGGCTTGCTGATCCCGAACTGCCGCAGATTTCAGGCGGTTTTCCTCAGCCAATGCCTTTTGAGCTTCAACATTGAGCGTAGCGATCCGTTTGCCAATATCCATCTCTTCGAGGGCGGCTTGCAGCTTACGTTCGTCGAGACCTTTTTGAGCATCTGCAATGCTCTTCATCTCATCCAACTTGATCTTACCAGCATCTCGATCTGCCTTTGTCGATTCGGCTAGAATTTTATTCTCAATCGCTGCTGTGTAATCTGCTCTCGCTTTAGGCGTCGCAAAATTCATTTGCTGAATCTGACGCCAAGCTTGAGCGAGCTGAATTTGTTTCTGCATCTTGGATGCTTCAGCATCGCGACCGTCTAGCCGCATTTGAGCTAGTTCGGCTTGTTTTTCAGCCTCATGGACAATGTCCTTTTCTAGAGCAAGTCTGCCCGCTTCATTCGAAGCAGCAACGTTATCATTCGCGACATCAAAGGCATTACTGGCCTTTCCTTGTTTATCGTACGTCGTTTTAGAAAAAAGGCGGTCAACCGAGATTTGGCCGATGGCATTCCTCGCATCGTCAGCACGCTTGGCCATTTCTTCCATACCGCTGACCATGCCACTCACACCGCCCGCCTGGAGTTGCTGCAGCTTGGCATCAAAATCGAGGACTTCGTCTTTCAATCCCTGCAGAGCCTCGCTCGCCTTGGATTGCATCGTGTAAAACATTCCCCCAACAGCCGCAAGGCCACCCAGCAGCATCCCTCCCGTGCCGAAAATGGACAAGAGCTGAGAGCCTTGTTGAGCCATGATCGTGCTCATGTTGGTGCCCATCTGCATCTGCACCGCAACGTCCTGCATCTGCATCGCCGCCATGCCAACGTTGTGCCCACCCACGCCTTTACCCCCACCACCCACCATAGGGATGTGCGCAGAGCGTTGCGCGAGCGAGTAGGCCTCGCGCTGCGATACATTCGTCTGCGCCTGGATGGTGCGCATGCGTTCCAGCAGACCGATCCGCGCCTGAACGCCTGCCGCTTCCTTTTTGTTGCCAACGATCTGCGCCTCAATGAGGGCGAGGTTCATGCGGCCATTGTTAGTCTGCAGCGCGGCTTTGCGTTGTTCAGCGCTCGCCTGTGCGGCGACAGCGGCAGCGGCGGCCTGCGCCTTCTGCTGGGTGAGTGCATTCGCGGCGGCGACTTTCTGCTGTGCAGCGGCAGCGGCCATGGCGCCGCGCTGCTGAGAGTCCAGCATGGCAGCGGCTGCTGCAGCCTGCTTGGCGGCGTCCTGCTGTGCGGCGTATTGAGAAGCGCCAGCCGTCCCCCAGGGATTCGACGCCGCTTTATAGTTCACACCAGTGACCTGCATCGACGCCATCTTGGCGGTTTGCGCTGCGAGCAGCCGGGCCTGCTTTTCCGCACGCAGCAGCTCGGCACCGTATTTCTGAACATCCACCCCGGCACTGACCCAGGGATTGCGCAGCGCAGAGGCGAGCTTCGCTTGCGAGGAAGCCACACTGTTGTCCATCTGCCTCAGCCTGCGGTCGAGCTTGTCCACACCGCTGAAAACGGTGCTGCTGTCGAAACCAAATTCAATGACGGCGGGCATGATGGATGGAAGGGCTTGTGTTGAAAATGCGGTGTCAATCCCGCCGGCTGAACAAGCTCCGAACCTTCAGCCACCACCGTCCTCGTTTGCTCAGTTTGGGATTGGGCCAGATCATCACTCGCCCTTCAAGGATGGCGGCCGCGTGCAGCAGCGCGTTGCCTTGAGCGAGCGGCAGTTGATCCCGGATGAATTCATACGGCGTGATGGGCCGTGCATCCGCGTCCACCGCATGATCAAACAGGCCGCGACAGGCCCTTGCGAGAAGCATGACGTAGCATGCATCCTCCAAGGGCTGGGCTAGTTTCCCTCCTCTTCAGGGTTGGTATTTTTCGGCCGTGAGATGGCACGCGTGGCGTCGGCATCTGAGAGCAGCTTGTTGGTGATATCCGCTAGATCTTGGATCTCGCCGGGAGCCACGTGCTTATCTGTCCAGTCGTCGATGACCTCGAGCAAGCGTGCTTTGTCATGCGCGATGGAGCGCCAGTCTTTCGGCTGATGTGCTGCGAGCCAGAGGATGATGGTCGCGTTCCGAAAATGTCCGGTGCTTCCACCCGTCTCAGCCGTGAAGAGCGCATTGGCGCGCTCCTGCAGCGCTACGCTCTCTTCTGTGCCCTCAGCCGCCGTGGCGGCTTTGATGGCGTCCAGCGTGGGTTGTGAGAGCACGGGTGCAGGGATGCGCAGAAAGTCATACAGACCGGCGCGCGAGGCCGTCCAGAGCAGCGGTAGGTCATGCCAGGCCAGCACACCGTTGAAGGCATCCTTGCGCATCTTTTCAGCAGCGGCTTCGACGACATGATCTGGAGCATCATCGGTGAGGAGAAGAGGGGGCGGATTCTTTGTCATATTCAGATGTAGTATTCAGGTTGTGGGAATGAAATGGGCAGCTCCCCGTTGCGGGCGAAGTGATCAAAGAGGTGCGAGAGCTCCGACGCTACGCGCCGGTCGATGCGCGATTCTGCGTGCCTGTGGTCTCGCATGCGCATGGTCAGCGTGTGGCATCCAGCGAAATGCACGAGATCCAACTCCCTCCAGCTTGCATCGTCGATCTCGACCCGTGTGGCGATGTCGTCGTGATAGATCATGCGTGCAGAGTGGCGAGGTAGGCTTCGCGGGCCTGGGCGATCTCACACTTCATTTCCTCACGTCCAGCATGCCAGATAGCATCTAAAACACCGGCGGGTGAAGTGGTGGCGAAGATCTTGATGTTAAACCTAGGTCTCTTCGAGGCCTCTGGCATGAAGTAAGTAATCGTGCCGTCATCACGGTCAGGCATTGAATCGAATGGGATCATTCCCATCTTTTTGAGGACCGCTTCAGTCTCTGGATTCATGGGATTTGGAAGTGTTGACGCACCTCATCTTCGAGCGCGCGCGTAGGGTTCTCAGGCACGAGGGCACGGCGGTCGCTGAAGGGATCCTTGATGAGCAGGCGCTTCTTCAAAGCCTTAAGCTCTCGCAGCAGCACACCGTAAGCGTAGGAGCCATTGTAGCCGTGCACGACGGGATGCTGCGGATGGGTGATGCCAAGCTGCAGGCTCGGCTTGCCACGCGTGATGCGCGGGAAAAATTGAATGACTGGCACCAGCATGGCAGCATCGGCCACGATCAAATGTTCGAGCGTCTCATCTGGAAACAGATAGCGCCGCCGGCCAGCTTCTCCGTCGATGCAAGTGACGGGCAGTCCCGCCAGGCCTACTGCTGCAGCAAGCGGCAGATCGACTGTGGCATGTCTCACAGCAGCAAGCTTGAGGAGGGGATTCTCCGCGCCTTTCTCATAACGATACAGCGGCGATCCGGGAGTGAGCACCAGTCGGAAGCTCTCATCGGTGTCCTGCATCTTCATGAGCTTCTCCATGTTATAGCCCGCCCAGATGCCACAGAGGAAGGGATGATCGCTGTCCAGCGTCTCCAGCGTTCCTTCCTTCCAACCTCGATACAAATCATCGCGCTGCGGCAGACGCGGATTGGTGAGTGAAGTATCGCTGACCTCGAACCGCAGGTTTTTCCATTGCTTGAGTTCGATGATTTCGGTTTCGTTGATCACGACGCGAAATCCAAGGCCTGCGAAGGCGGCGGCGAGAGGCCGGTTACTGGTTGACCACATGATAGGAGATGGATGGAAGGGGGTGTCGGATGGTCTTTCGACCTTGCCTTGCGGCTCATGCCCGTCCGACGCGGGCGCGTGTTATTGGGTAGCTTTTAGGCTGGCAATGCGGCCGCAGCAGCGAGCGCCTTGGCGGACTTCGTGAAAGGCCTGTATTCGAAAGGCTGCGTGATGGACTTGCCTTCATCGCCGCGTGTGTTTTTCGGATTGCCCAGGATGATCGACGCAGATTCCGTGATGCGGAAGCCGTGCAGATCGCTGTTGACCGGCAGGTTGATGAGGCTCGTGACTGCGGTGCCAGGATGTGCGTTGCCAAGGCCAAAGGTCTTGCCCAGTGGATTGCGCCGTGGGCGCAAACTGAACTCTCCCTCGATACGCGGGTCTTCCCAACGCTGATACTCCTCAGCGCGGGAGTCCCCTTTCTGGGCGACCTTGTCGCGCATGGGGTTGAGGTCGAGACTGAGGATAAGAGCGCCATCTTCGTCCTCAAGGCCGGAGACCTTGATTCCATGCTCGATGATGGGTTCAACAAAAGGATCAGGTGTATCAGCCATGGTGGTGAGAGGGTGAGAGATTCAACAAGGATGAAATCAAATCAGGGAGTGACGACGCTGACAGAGCTGCCGCAAAACGCAGGCGCGCGGAGTTGGCAGGTGGTCGTGGTGGCAGCACCTGGCGTACTGCTGGTGGCGATGATGAACACGCTCGGATACAGCCCACCTACGGAGAGATCAGCCGATGGGGCAATGCCGCCCGCTGTGCCGCTGAGGACATAGACCGGATTCGTCATGCTCAGCGTGGCACCGAGTGTCATGTTGTCAGCATACCAGACCACGGCAAGCGGCTGGCCGGAGATGGCCGCATGAGAAGCGACGCCGATGACTTGGCAGAGATTGGCATCTGTCGCCACGGCAAGCACAAACCGGCCGGTGGACGGCGACATGGCGATGGGCTGCCCGGCAGTAACCGTGGCACCTGCGATGCCGGTGTGAAACTTGGCACCAGCACCGGGCTTGAAATTGGCAGCGGTGATGCTGACATCGGCAGCAGGCGCCATCGGCGGAAGCACGAAGGTGAACAGCGCGGCAGTGGCGAGGAGAAGAGAGCGGAGTGATTTCATGGAGTGGATGAATGTTGTGAAGCGAACAAATCCGAGAGGGTGTCAAACCGTGATGTAAATGACGATGCCCACGCCGCTCTCAATCGGCCCCATGGGATCGCGCTGCAGCTTGCCTGCATGCGGTGGCGAGATCTTTTCAATCTGATAGCCGGTGCGCTTGGTCGCGGGTAGCGCAGCGTAGTATTCGAAGAACGCATCCAGGTCACCCAGGCGCGCGCGTACCGCAGCCATCCAGGGATCCGTGATGGCCCGCGCCTGCGAGCTGCGACAAACGGCGATGATGGCAATCTGTCGGCTGCGGGTTTCACCGTTCTCCATGGCCGTGATAGCGATGCGCGAATCGCGGTCCTCTACATCGGCATCCATCTTCAGCAGCGCGCAATCAGACGCGGAAGGAATGCCGGCCACGCGCGAGGCGGCGGTGTCGAGAAAACCGTGGATGATGTCCACGAAGAGGAGGTCGAACAGTTGATTCATGTGAGGAGAAGTCCGGCGGATTTGGCGGCAGCGCGGAGGGCGTAAGGCGCTTCGCGTTCCATGGCGCGCATACGGTAATCGACCACGTAGCCGAAACGGCGCTGCATCTCGCTGCTGAGCACACCGGCGTCGATGCTGATGCGAATGATGGTCCCGCTGCTCGTGAACGGTATTTCAACCATGGAGCCAGCGGCCCAGGTGCGCGTATGCCTCGAAACCCAGGCAGGGACACCTTTCAGCGGGCCGTATTTGCCATTGTAGGCAGCGACGATCGAAGAGGCGAGCATGCCAACGCGCCGATGAATGAAGCGCTCGTAACGCAGATAGGCACTGCGGGAAACGACCATCTGCGTGATGAATTTCCAGCGACCAATGTCGCGCGTCCTGCCACCCGCTTCCGACACATGGCCATCTTTGCGGCGCATGCTCTGATGCTGTGCATACATCTCCGCAGTGGTCGCACGCGGCTTGAACAAAGCGCGGTCGCAACCGTAGACGTCGCCGTTCTTTTTCGCGAACAAGCGCACCGTGGCACCGCCGGTATGTACCTGCGCATTCTTCGCGAGCAGATCATCGGCCATGACAACAAACACACCGCCCGTGCGCTTGCCACCCCCGCCACGGATGCCCAGCAGTTCTTTGGTGATAGCCATCTCACCTTGTGCCTTGGCTTTGCTATTGCGAACCCCCTGAGAAAATGGCGGCGTAACCTGCAGCAAGCCTGGGACCGAGCCACTGCTGCTGACCAGCGAGCGCGTATTCTTGCGCAGCAGGGCCTGCCCCTGCGCATGGATAAAACGCGGATAAGCATGCAGCTGCTGCAGCAGTTTGGGCATGCCTTTGATGCCATGCAGCGGGATCATGATGGCGAGGGAAGTTTGCGCTCCGCTTTCAGAACCCACACGAGATCTGTGCTGTTCTGACCTCCGACATCATCGACCTGATAATTAACCCCGCCAAAAACGATGACGCTCTTTTTCGCCGGAGCCGTGGCCAGCAGGGTTTTTTTCACCGTGGCAGTCAGAGGCTGCAGGCGCTTCCAATTGCCGGAGGCTTCATCCATGCGGTATTCGATCTTCCCGAGGTGCACCGCGCATACATAACTGGTGCCACCGATGTTGATCGTCCCTGGCTGCAGCTGCTCTTTGCCTCCCTCGCTGCCACTGGCACTCAGAGCACCGCTTTGGCGGCGCTGGCGGGCTTTGAGAACGGCTGCAAGGGTCATGCCCTGCATGGCATGTCAAAGAATCCGCCAGCCAGGTCTTTTTCGTTCTACACCAAGCGTGTTTGCAAAGATTCTCAATTCCGCTCTTCAAGGGCGGCATTTTAACGCGCGGAAAATTTTTACACCGTGGAACCCTTGATTCTCCGGTGTGAAACGGTTTTCAGCACAATGGGTGGGAAAAATCTCTGGCCATAACACTATATCTTGTAAAGGATCACCCAGCAAAAGGACCCGCAGCGATACGTGAAGTACCAGTTCACGCCGCTACGGGTCCAGAGAGCTAATCTCGTGGCGTGTTCGCGGGATAGGGAACACACCAGGGAGATGTCATGCTTGGGAAAGCAATGCGTTTCTACACCTCGCAAGGGGGCTGGTGCAATAAAACAAAATAAGTAAAAACTGAGGGAACCGCCCTTCATCTGATACTGCACCTATGAACACATACCTGATAACATATGACCTGTTTAACCCAGGCAAGAAATACGATGAACTTGGCACTGCCATCCGCAGTTTAGGGAATTACTGCAAGCCCTTGCTTTCGACTTGGCTTGTCCGGAGCAACCTCAGCTGCGCACAAATTCGTGATTCACTGAGCCCTCATGTCGATTCCAACGACAAAATATTTGTCGCTGAATTCGGTGACAAATGGGCAAGTTGGAAACTCGCTACAGATGATGTGACTTGGCTCAAGTCGGGCGTTTAGAAAACTGAACAAAAGCGCCGTGGCTCAACCAAAGCCACGGCGCAATTCAACCTTTAGAGGATGTGTTGTGAAAGCCGGCGCATGAGAGCCGGTGAATGTTATTTGAGGGCAGCTTCCGCCGCATCGGCTTCGCGGAGAGCCAGGGTGGCTTCCTCACCGGCCGCGAAGGCAGCTTTGATCAGTGCCTCGGCTTGATCGGTATCCTTGCCTGCATCAGCGGCTTCCATGGCGGCCCTGGCCGCGACGGCTGCAGCATCAGCTTTGGCGCGAAGATCCGCAGCCAGCTTCTTAAGCTCGGCTTTAGTCGGTGGTTTGGCGGCATCCTCCTCGAGGATACAGTAGGAGCGGTGCTTGTCGCTTTGCGGACCGATGGGACAGCCGCTCACGATGAGCGTGCCATCCTCCAGACCGAGATCGGCGGTCTTGTTGCCGTTTTTCTTGAGCACCACGAGCCGGTTGGGATCGCGGCCGTGTTGATGATGGAGAGCTGTTGCTTTGGCCATATGGAGTTGCGGTAGAGTTCGAGGTTTGCGGGTGGATCTCAGCGCACCATGCTGAGCGAGACAGATTTTGCGGTGTTGTCGCCACCGGCGGTGAGCACGGCGTTTTTCAGGCGCAGGTAGCGGCGGATGTCTTTCGGCAGAGGGAAGAGCTTCGTCGTAGCGGCGACGCCCGCGCCACCCGCGCCCGTGAGGACGATGGGAGCGAGGGGGGCGAGATCTGCGAAGGTGGAGTTGTCCGCGCTGTCCTGCAGAGTGCCAGTATAGGTCTTGGCATCCACCAGGCTGGGAAGCGCGGGGATGGCCACTTCGATCTGCCAAGACTTAAGCTTGAGGCCCGGTGCCTGGTCACCGAGGTCGATGGCGTCGGAGTAGTTGGTGGCCGCTGCGGCGGGGAGCGCCTTGGAGACCAGGAGGTTGGTGTCGCGAATGAGTGTGGACATAACGAGATAGGAGGGTGCGCGGTGGATGGTGAGGGTTTAGGACTCGACGCTGTCCGTGGCTCCGATGGAGTCGGTGACAATGATCGGAATGCCTTCGAGCTCGGTGGGCATCGGCGGATAAGGCACCTCAGGCGTGATGCGGGAGACGCGAAGCTGTGTGCGGCTGCGCTTGTTCATGAACCACACATCAGGCTTCATGCCGGTGGGCAGCAGATCCATCGCGTTGCCACCCAGCTTGTCAGTGAGGCCTTTGCCGCTGTCACCGGTGAGATTGCAGATGCGCAGCACGCTGGCCTTGTGGGCGATCTGCAGACCGATCCACCCTTCCAGATCCGCGACGCGGCCAGGAACAGGATTGCCGTTGTTGCCGGTGATGTCCTGATCACGGAAATCACCGAGCATCATGGGATTGGCCAGGCCGTGCACGAGGCGCACGTATTCCTCGCCAAACTTCACGCCATAAACGGAGCTGGCCGTGGTGTCCGTGGTGCCGGTGGCGTTGTAAGTGTAGGCTCCGCCGAAAGGCGTGAAGGCCTTGAGGCCGGGGAAACCATCTGCACCGCGCACCACGCCGGCAAAGATCTGCTGACCCAGTTCCAGTACTGCGGCAAGCAGCGTGGCCTTGGTGGCACGCGCCTCGACGGCAGCCTGACCGCCGCTGTCCGCCTGCCCGGCGGCGCGCTCTGCTTCAGCGCGACCGCTAAACAGAAAGGTTTTGAATTCACGCTCTTCCCAGCGGCCTTTGCTGGCGGCGATGCCGTTGCCGAGCTTGCGGAAACCGACCGTCGGCAGCTCCACGAGGAACTGCGTGCGATACGTCAGCCCACTGGCGAGGGTGAACATCGGGAACTGACCCACTTCGGGAGCCTGTTCCGTGACTTCGTTGATGATGCCACCCAGCACCAGGTCGGGTGCGAGGGCATCGATGAGAGTGTAGCGTCCGTCGGGCATGATCGTATGGGGTGGGTGGGTTCAGTGTGGCTTCAGTGAGGAGCGGAGTGTCAATTTCAGTTCATCCAAGCTGGGAGCTTCTTGTGCTGTTTGTAGAACAGCGCGGCCTCGGTGCGTTTGCTGCCGGTCAGCTCACGGATGCGATCTTCGGCACTTGGCTGCGTTTCATCGCCGGTCTGGGAGGCCGGCAGTTTGTTCGCGTCGATGCCGATGCTGCGCGTGATCTGCTTGGCTTGCGCGCTGGCCCGTTTGTCGAGATCCCGTTCCTTGGCCTGCAGGTCCTTGTTTGCCTTTTCGAGATCGGCATTGGCCTGCTCAAGAGAAGAGACATCCGCTTCGAGAGCAGAGATGCGCGACCGCGCCGTGGTAAGATCGGCATTGGCCGTTGCGAGTGATGCCTGCGCGGTGGCCAGGTCTGCTTTGACCTGGGTGAACTGTTCTGCAGGGGCTTGGCCCTGGAGCGTTTTAAATGCCACGCCGATGCGTTGAGCGATGCCCAGGCGCTTTGTGATCGGGATCGTTTTGTCTTCGATGTCAGCCATCGCGGCCTCCACATCGAGCGGCTCATCCAATGCCTTGCCACCTCCGCCGTTTTCACCGCCTTCCTTGCCGGCTTTGCTCATGAGACCCATGCAGCCGAGGCCTCCCACGACTCCCGCGATCATCAGTGGGTTGAATCCTCCAACGGAGGCGAGTGTAGGCCCAGCGGGAGTGATCGATGCCGCCATGGCCATCGGGGCGCACATAACGGTGAGAATGAGAATGCAGAGAACGCGCAGAGCCGTGCTGCGGCGGAATGAGGAGAGGTGGTGCTTCATGAGGTTCGTCGTGGTGACGAACCCGCGCGCTTGTCAAAGCCACCGCTGCCGATATCACACCGTGTGATATCCCGGTGTGATCAAATCAGGCTCACAAACTCATCCCAGCTGGCCACGAGTCCATCGGCCAGCCCCTGCTTGATGGCATCCGCCGCGTCATACATCTTCGCATCGCGCAAGGCTTCCTCGCTGGCCTTGGGGCGTCCCGCCTTCACAGCAGCGACGAACTGCCCGTTGATCTTGTTCACATTGGCCTGGAGGTATTGACGATCTGCCTGCGACAGATCGCGGCCTGGCATGCCGATGGCCTTGTGCGTGCCCTGGCTGAAGAGTTCCAAGTTGTAGCCCTGCGTCTGCATCGCCACCTTCGGATTCAGGAAGGCCAGGTAAGTGCCGATGCTGCCGATCTGCGCACTGCTCGTCATGATGATTTCATCCGCCTGGCTGCAGATCCATTCGGCAGCGGACGCGATGAGTGTGTCGGTGAAGGCATACACCGTCTTGCCTCGTGTTTGCGTGGCCTGCTTCACCAGATCCGCCGTCTCAGCGATGGCCGTTGTGCGACCGCCTGGTGAGCCCGCGTCCATCACGATGGTCTTGATGTCCTTTGCGGCAATGGCCTGCTGCAGCGCATGATTGATGCGGTCGGGATTGACGGCACCCATGCAGGATTCCGCGAAAGGCCCGGCACCCTTGGACAGCATGCCGTTCATCGGGATCACAGCCACGCCTGGCTTGCCATCGATGGACCAATAGTAGTTTGAATCTATCGTCACAGGCCCATTGCTTCCCCATTGCACAATCGGCCCCGCCACCTGTTTCCGCATATGCGCCAGGGTGCCGTCGTATTTGTTGTGCTGAGGGCTGCTCTTCTCAGCAGCGGCCTGCATAAACGGCGTGGAATCCTGCACGGCACCCGTGATGCGCGGCCAGAGATACATGTGGGCGGCAAACATGGCACCCTCTTCGAGAGCGAGAGGCTCCATGTAGAAGGCGCGGGCGATTTGGGGGAAGTTGATGATTTCAGACATGGTGTGCGAGGCGGGCAGGGGGCGACACGTGTCGACCCCTCAAGGGTTAAAGGTCGTCGTCTTCTTCGAGGTCGTAGTTGCTGGCTTTCGGCCCTTTTTTTGAAGGCGCTGGCTGATCAGGCTGAAAACTTATCGTGGAATTGCTGATCGGGAGATCTTCGCGCTCCAGTTTCAGGCGCTGCATCTCCGACTTCTTCCAGGCGATTTCTTCGAGCCACTGCGTGGTCTGGCGCTTCCAGCCGTCGCCGCTGAATCCATAGAGCGTCTTCAGCGTGATGTGGCCTTGCTTCCACTGCTCGATGTAGATGCGGCCGTCGCGTCCGAAGTCCACCGTCATCCGCGCGGGAGACAGCCATTCATGCATCCACCATTCGGGATCCTCGCAGGGTGGCAGTTCGCCGGCAGCTTCCCAGTCCTGCAGTTTGAGAATGTAGGCGGGCGCGAGGAGCTGCTCGACCATCTCCTCTTGATCGATGCCGATCTTGCTCTGGCAATCGGCCAGCACGTAGCGCGTATTGGCTCCGCCCAGGGCATCGACACGCCACAGGATGTCATAGGGGTAATCGGTGCCTTGCGCGATATCGCGGATGATTTCCGTCTGCTGATCCTTCACGTTCGGATGAGGACGCTCGTCGTGCACGATCTTGAGACTCTTCCCAGGGGCCAGCTCCTCGATCTGCCCGGACTGCAGGATCTTCTCGAGGATCATCGGTTTTTTCGTCACCGGATCTTCGACCACGACTTGCGGCCGAGGTGGCCCGCCAGGTCCCAGGTTGCCAGCTGGATTGGCAGCGGTTCCTGGCTGGCTCTCGATGGTCCATGCGTACTGCGCCGCCGCTTTGATGCCCATCATGTAGGCGTCGTCGATCTCATTGACCGACCGCAGATTCTTGACCGCGTGTGCCAGGCAGGTCACACCGCGATTCCATCCAGTGCCTTCCAGTGAAGCGAAAAACAAAACGCTTTCAGCAGGCACATCTACCTGCGTGGGCTTGTTGTTCAAATCGCGGCCCAGGATGCGATAGGCCAAGGCGGTTTGATGCTGATCGAGCAGCACACCGTCGCGCATATTAAACGGTTTCCCCACGCCATCGCCGATCTGCGCGCCGTCGTAGAGCATGAAGCGCAGCCGGCCTTCGGCATCTTTGGCAGGCACCATGCAGCTGTCTCCCGTCTTGAGCTGGGCTCGCTTCAGCGCACGCTGCGCCGAGCTGCTGCTGAATTTTTTATTGAGCGAGAAGGTCTTCGGAGATTCCGCGTCTCTCAGCCACAGCTTGCGCACGTTGTCGTTGTACCGGCTGTCCCGCGTCATCGGCTCTGGAATCAGCCCGGTGCCGGTGACCATGCGTGTGATGCAGTTGATGATGCGCCGTGGTTTGCCGTTGTTGCGGTAAAGATGCGAGATGCGGTCATTCAGCACCGTGCGGCTCATGCTATCCACCTCGTCGCTCGCCACGTGCTGCGCGCTCATGCGTGGCACATACGCCCACTTGTTCTCCGGGGTTGTCATCGCACCTTCATACCCACCCCAGGCCGAGCGCGTCTCCAGCGAGGGCGCGTCAAGATTCCGCACCACGTTCCCATGGGCATCGAGGATAACCCGTCGTTTATCGATGATGCTCATGCTCATGAGAAGTCCACGTAACGGATGGCACCTGTGGGAGGCAGTTTGTCAGCACCGCCGGCGGCTTCCTCGGCATCCAGGCGCTGCA
Source organism: Prosthecobacter debontii (assembly GCA_943371875.1). GTDB lineage: Bacteria > Verrucomicrobiota > Verrucomicrobiia > Verrucomicrobiales > Verrucomicrobiaceae > Prosthecobacter > Prosthecobacter debontii_C. Next base: position 23,327 of record CALRWM010000026.1, read on the forward strand.
GGCAGATCTCTGTGATGTGCTGCAGAAAGCGCGCATCGACGTTTCGCTGCGCTGTGTTGCTTCCACCTTCGTCGGCGGTGATGGTCACATATTCATCGCCGGCAGCTACAGCGTCCGTCGCCTGGTCATTGAGCCCGTCCAAATAGGCCACAGGGTCTTGCTGCCGCCGCGCCTTCCGCAGCCAGCTGGCAATGTCGACTGAATTGATGATGGGTTCCGCCATGGCTGGCGGCCCGTGTCAATCGGCAGGCTGTGGTGGTTCCTCAGCCTCGGCCGCGCGCTTCTTCTCCCATCGCTTGTTCACCGCCGCGCGCGCCTGCTCACTGCTGCGTGCCTTCGCCGCTCCCTTGCCCGCCTTCCCGCCCTTCTGGCCGATTTTCGACAGGTAACGGGAGACTGGATTGCTCTTCTTCTTGGCCATGGCGCGGATGCACCATAGCGAGCACCCCATGGCTTTCGCAACGCACAAGTGCGCCCAGGGCTCGCCCCTCGACCGCCGTGCGGTCGAAGAATTCTTGAATGGCATCTTTCTTCATACGCAAGCGGGTTGTGTGTCAATGAGTTGATGTCGAAGGAAGAATAACCCGTTTTACCTGACCGGATTTCCAGGCCGCAAATGCCACCTTGAGCGGCTGCGTGGCCACGAGCTTCACACAATTATTTTTATCGATCACGAACCCGCCGCCTCGGTCCCTCTCGAGGTGCGCCGTTTCATCGTGGTTGTACAATTCGGCACTGAGCTTCTCCAGATTGATTTCTTCCAGGCTATGAACCTCAACCAGCACAGCGGTCTGGCCGGTGACCTCGCGGACAAGGTCACGCAGCGCGGCCTCGTCGGTCGCGGGCTGTACGCTCTTCCGCAGCTTCTTGAGGTCCTCTTTGATCTCCTGGTAGATCACATACTGGTTTTTTCCAAGGTCGAGGGCGTCATTTGGCCCGTGCTTCTGTTTGTCGTGAACGAACTTTTGTACCCTGCGGCCGTTGATGCTCACTATCTTCAAGCGCTCAGCTCGCAGCTCCTGGAGCACCCACGGTGCGGATGTGACGAGATCTCGCGGGAACCACAGGCGCGGGAAGGATCGCTTGCCGATCTTGCCCAGCAGGAAGTCCGACTTGATGGCGTGGTCATAGAACTCGCGAATGACGACTTGCTGCTGATCGCACACGTCCGGCTTATGACGGATCGTCTTGTCTTTGAATTCGGAGTGAAAGCCCGAGCCTCGTGAGGGATGAAGCTGGAAGCCTTGGGCCTGCGCCTTGAGACAGCAGCGGAGCACGTCCATCTTGTCCTCGCCGCAGTCGATCAGACCGGCACCGATGAACATCGGCTCTGGGTTATCGACCTGCCAATACTCGCGCCGGAAAAGCTCGATAAAGGCGTCGTAGTCTTTCACGAACCCGCAGTCGATCAAGAAACCCTCGCCTTCGTAATTCCAGGCCTGCGTCCAATACTTGATGCAGTGTTCCTGCTTGTCTCCCGTCACTGTAAGCCACAGGTCTCCTCGAATGTTCAGCGGTGTATGATACTCGTCGTCATGATAGGCCAGCTCGTAGGCCGTGCCGAGAGTGACCGTCCGCCCGCCGCGCTCTTCCGCGATGCCGGCAACGAGTGAGAGCAGCGTGTCTTCCTTGAGCTGCGATTCCTGCGCCTCCCAGGGCATGCCCAGGTGGTTTGTTTGGACATACTTTTGCTTCTCAATGTTCGGCTCGACAACAAAGGCCATCAGCCATTCCTTCGCCAGGAAGCCCCATGTCAGATCGTCCCACAGCGAATACAAGTCCGAGATCTGAAAGCTGCGCACGCCTGGCTCGGCCATCACCACCTTGCCCGACGGCGGCTTGCGCCGCTCCGCTTCCGGTGTCGGCACCCACTCGCCCGCGTTGATCATCTCCCACTTCTGGTGCTCGTAGATCGGCTGATTGCAGCACTGGCACTGGTAGTAGGTTTCCGCCATCACCCTCTCCAGGTTCCAGCTCGTGCGCTCTTTGCAGTGCCCGAAGCGAAGATAAGGCATCTGCAGCTCAATACGTTTATGACAATGAGGGCAGGGCACCATCCACTTTTCCTGCGTGCCTCGGATGAACTGCATGTCGATGACTCCGCCGGCGAGCTCGGGCTTCGATCCTCCGAAAATCTTCCCGTCGGACACACCCACCAGTCGCGACCTCGCGCGGTCCACCGTCGTCGTCTCCTGCGTGTCATCTTCATGGTTCTCCAGCTCGTCCAGGACGATCCATCGATACCACGTCTGCATGAACGGCCCCGCCGCACCCGACCCGGACACAACGATGTCCATGTTGATCAGACTGATCAGGTGCGTGGTGACATCGTCTTTGTTGTCGGTCAGCTGCGCACCGGCTGATTCTTTGAGAGACTCTTTAAGCCTGGTCTTGCTGACCTTTTTTGCCTCTTCCTTCGAATTGATGGCAAACAGCGCGTTGCCCGGCCAGTTCTCTGGCATCCAGCGAATCACATTCAGCGCCGATTCGGTGAATGAAGATCGCGAGCATTTCATCACCCAGCCCTCACGCACACCTGGCTGCACTGGCAGCATGTGCCACTCCTTTGCCCAGGGCGTCTGCTCAGGGTCATAGAGCTTCGGCTGCGGGCTCATCTTGCTGTTTAGCCACACCTCCCGCGCCGCCCATCCCCAGGCTGGTTCCGTGTTCCTCGGTCGAAAACACGAGTCCGCCAGCGTGTGCAGAAACACTCTCTCCGGCGATACGATACCAGCCTGCCTTTGCTTCTCGGCCTGCTCGAAGAGATCGATCATACTTCCGGGAGGGTGAGCAGCTCCGGCTGCCAGGCTGTTGACCACCTCGACTTCTTGCCATGTGTAAAGCAGGCGTCCGTCATCGAGAGCGCCAGCTCACGTTGCTGGGCTGGAGGCATCTGCGGCGCAAGTTGTTTGACCAGTTTGATCAGCCCATTAAGAAAACTCTGCCCCAGGACGGTGAAGAGCTGCACGATCTCGGTGTTGATCTCACGCGTGCGAAGCACTTCGCCCCGGCCCTCCTGGATCTTGATGATGTCCTTTTCCCATGAACGGAGCATCTGTTCCAGCTTCGTGTACTCGATGAACAGCGTCTTATAATTCTTCATGTCCTTCGCTTTCAGCGCGACCTGCATCTGCCCGAAGGTGGCATCCACCAGGGCCTGCACACGTCGAAGGCCTGCATCGGCGGCATACACGCCGCCGGCGTTCAACTTCATCTCTGGCAGCGACGGCAGATCGTTTTCCCCGTCGGCTTTTTTTCCTGTCGGTGCCGCCGTTGACTCCTCTGCTGCAGGTGGCATCTCACCCGAGGCCTCGCGCTCAAACTTTGTCAGGTTCTCACGCGGCTCCTGGCCCATGTTGCGTCTGAACCATTCCGCCATTTCCGTCGGTTCATCGAGCGGCGGGAAATCCTGTGGCGAGGCGCTCCGGCCCTTTGCGATCAGCCGTTTGATGTTCTTAACGTCGCGTTGATACAACTGCGCATAGAAGGCCTGCGACTGCTTGTAGCGGTCACTGGTCTGTCGCTTTAGCGAAGGCGCCGGATCTGGCAGGCCCGCTTCTTCCATCTCTTCCCGCGTGAGCTTTGCACCGCTGATCCATTTGCGCGTGAGAGCCGAGCGCCGCGCCTGGTGCAGCTCCTCATACGGCAGCGAGCCGACGTGCAGCGTCTCCATCAAAGCCCGCTCCTGGGCGGTCAGCGGCGAGCCCTCCCCTACCTTCTTGATCAGGTTGCGCAGGTCTGCAGACAGCACCTTGGAAGCCAGCTCTGGAGAGATATCGGGCATGCTGCAGTCAGTTTAGTATGCTCGTTTTTTCGGCCTGCAGTCCGAGGTTCGTCATTCGCTCCAGGATCACAGCGCAGAATTTGGGATCCAGCTCAGTGCCCACGCATCGACGGCCTGTTTGCTCCGCCGCTACCATCGTAGTGCCACTCCCACAGAACAGCTCCTCAACGGTTTCCCCGCGCCGCGATGAACTCCAAATCTGTCGTGCCACCAGCCGGACGGGTTTGATGGTTGGATGGAGATCATTGCTCAGGCTTCGCGGCTCCCGGATCACCGTGGTGTCCATCGCGTTGCGCAGATGGTTCAACATCGCTATGAGCTCCGACTTGCTCAGCTTCTTCAGATCGATGCTCTCGTCGATCACCGTGGCCTGACTGTAGCCGCCTTGCCAGTAGTGCCCTGCCCCCGTTTTCCAGCCGTAGAGGATGGGCTCATGCTGCCACTGATAATCCTGACGCCCCAGGGTGAACCCGCTCTTCACCCAGATCAGGCATTGTGCCACCTTCAGCCCGGCAGCGATGGCCGCCTTTCGTGTTTCGACGGTGTAGACATCAGCATGCGCGATGTAAAAGGCCGCGCCATCTCGCAGGCGGGAAGCTCCGGCGGCAATCCATGCGCGCAGCTTCGACTCGTACTCAACCGGCGACAGGTCATCGTTCAGAATCGTCTCGGGACGTCCTTCCGCACCCTCGCCATTTCGCGACCGAGCGCCGTCGTAGGCTACATTGTAGGGCGGATCGATCCACATCATATCCGCCTGGTCATCACCCAGGAGCCGTTGCCAGCTCTCCGCAGCCTCGCATGCACCGCACAGCAGCCGGTGCGTGCCGATCTGATACAGGTCGCCAGGCTTCACTTGCCACTTTGCCTGGAGCTGCTCGGCCTTCGAGAGCAGCTCCTCGGCCTGGTCGGTGTCGTCGGTAGTGACCGGGCATTCAACCATCGCGAGGAGGGCCTTCTCGTCATAGAGAGCCAGTGCCGCGTCGAGGCCGGCGGCATCGATCTCCTTCGCTGCCGCTATGAGCATCTCTTTCTCCCAGTCCCCGAGCAGCCGGTTCGCTGCGATCATCATCGCCAGGTGCGTGGCTTCATCGACGTCCACGACACTGACGTCGACGTGTGTGTAGCCCATCTCGACCATGACCTTCAGCCGGAAGTGCCCGCTGACCAGGAAGCCGTTTCGACGGTTCCAAGTCAGGGGCATGAAGTAGCTGTGCTCAATCGACCGCCGCAAGATGGCCCAGATCGGCGAGCCAGGCTCGGCATGGGTGCGAGGGTTGCGGGGATGGTTCCCGAGCTGCTCAACTGGCACAGCTCGGGCGATCTCAATAGTAGCGATTCGTTCGGTCACACCCAGGGCGGATGTCAAAGCCCACGGGGACAGTAATCAGGGGCAGAAACAATTTCAGAGCCTCGCGCAGCAACAGGGGTGGGGACGTTACACCCGCCTAGGTCGACTTTATTGGGCAAAAAGATTCCTTCGGGGGTGGGGCGGCGGTCGTCGCGGGGGCATTTGTGGCTAGATGGCATGAAAACGACGCTAGAACGCCCCTTTGCGAAACACCTTTGGAACTAACAACCCCTCAAAGTCTTGGTTGTCTTACCATCTTGCCACAAACCCAGCTAAATCAGGGCCGCCAGAGCTGGCAAGACGTGTTCCAAGACGCATCTAGGGGCACGGGGACTAGGCACGGAGGCGCACCCGGAGCCCGCACGCGCACTCCGCACCCTCGGCGTCATAGCGCGATGGCATGACAAGTCCGCACTGCGTGCGATCTTGGCAGTCTCTCGTCAGCTCCTGACAAGAGGCGGACACGTGTCGACCTCCTCGGTCGCGCCTCACCTTCTCGCTCGATCAGTCCGCGCTACCGCGCGATCCTGCAGCGCCGCCCTGGAGCTGGCGCTCGCACCTCGTACACCTCACCTCACTAGCTCGCCCTGGAGCTAGTCCTCGTTCCCCGTGTACTCCGCGTCACTCGCAGGCTCTATAGCAGAGGCGTCAGCCTCGGGCCACTCCGCGTCGTCGCTCGCCGGCGTCTCCTCACTCGCAGCCACATCACCAGGTGCGGCCGCGCTCAGCCACTCGATAGGGTAGACCCAGTTGCTCGCTTGCTTGCGCTTGCCAAAGCGGAACTTACGGCCGCTCGTGCTTCGCAGATCCTCACGACCACGCCACTTCGCCAGTCGACGGCCCAGCTTCTTCAGCTCGCCACCCTTCAGCGGCTTGTCGTCACCAGATCCCACCAGGTCGCTCAGCAAATGGTTGTCACGCGCGACCTTCACAATCTTCACCATGTCGATCAATCGGCCCTCCTCCTGATGCGGTGTGCCCTCGCAGGACTCCGCATCATCAGCCAGCGCCTTCAGCAGCGTCTTCCACTCCTCAGTCTCGCGGTCGCCGCTCATAGGCAGATCAGGCAGCTCAAACGGATTCACCACCACACCCATCGCTTCCAAGATGCCCCCCACCAGCTCGGACCACTTCGCAGCGCGGCTGTGTGTGTGCATCCCTTGGGGCATGCCAGACTCGATCCAGTTGCGCACCAAGGCCCACAGCGCCGAAAGCATCTTCGCACGCTGCTCCGGTTCGTAGAACCACAGCTCATCGATCCTTCGCTTGATCGGTCGCGTCTGTGAGTCCACCGAGAGGAACAGTTCGCAGATCATACCACGTTGCATCAGGTCACGTGATGTCTCCAGGTTGTTCGCAGTCAGGATGGCCTGCGTCACGTTCACCACTTCAAACATCTCATCATTGCCACCATACTTGCGCCCCGTGTGGCTCGCGGCCGTGGTGAACCGGTTCAGCGAATTCGAGAACACCGACGGCGGCACATCGTCCAGCCACAGGTATTCCTTCATGCTCTGCGCCACCGTTTCCAGCAGCGCGGTAAACTTCTCCTGGTTCAGCCCCTTGCTGCTCGTCGGCAGATCCGTGCTGCTGCAAAAGCCAAAGCTCGGCCCCAGGTTCATCGCCACCAGCAGGCTCTTGCCCGAGCCCTGCTCATTTGCCAGATACATCATCAGCGGCCGCACCGTCCCCTGCTTCAGCACCTTGCGAGCAAAGATCCCCACCATCCCGCAGATATGCACCAGGAAGGACCGGTTCTGCCAAAGATTGCCCGGACCCGGCTGCAGCTCCGCAAACAAAAACTCCCCGCACCAGTCTTCGATCAGATCTATCGCACGCTTCATCGTCCAGTCCGTTTCAAACGGGATATCGTCATAGCAATACAGCCGCGCCTCCTCATCCCACCCCGCCTTGCACAGCTCCACACGGCCGTCAGATCGGCGCACCGGCACCCTCGTCGGCACCACGCCTTCGATGATCGGCAGCTCGCGCAGCAGCTCGTCCACCGCCAGCAGCTTCGCCGCCATGTCCTTCCCCATCGACACCTTCGTGTCGTAGGTCTGGTCGCCCTTGCCCTTGTAGCTCTTCACCACCTCCACGTGGCGCTCCACCCAGCTGCAGAATCGCTCCGGCGTCATCGCCTTCTGCTTCCGCGCCTTCGCGTCAAACGTCACCAGGCGCTCGCTCGGACCCCAGCGAAACAAGCCCGACCGGCGCAGCAGCTGCCCCAGCTCGATGCCCATGTCACGGATCGGAGTGTCCAGGTTCACCTTCGGCACCAGGTTCACGACATCCGGCGGTGTGATACCCATGCTCTGCAGCGCCGGCGTGATCGCCCTCAGCATCGCCGCGTCGATTCGGAAGCTCTCACCATCCGGGATCATCGCAGGAACCCTCCATGGCGCATTTCCAGACTCTTCCAAGCCATCCGCTTATCCAGCGCCGCCGGCGTCAGGTACAGCAGCTCCTGCAGGCGCGGCGTCTCATAGCGCCTGTAAGGCCCATCCTTGGGTTTCGACCCCTCACGAAAACAAAACGGCAGCCGCGTCAGTCGCACTGCCGTCAGCGCGTTTGCATCCGCCCCCAGTGGGCACACCAGGTCCATCAGCGCCGTCTTACGTTCAAACGTGCCAGGCGCGCGACCACGCACCATTCCGTCCCACGTCGGCTTGTCGCCGGCATCGATGCGCACCAGCGCATGCACCGATTTCCCGCCGCTCGTGTAGATGGCCACAATCGGCACCGGCAGCTTCATCAGCACCTTGAGCCACTGCTCCTCCGGCACCGTGTCGCTTTCCAGCACCGCGTAGCGATACGTCGTCACACTCCGCCACGATCTGCGTGCCCACTTCGCCGGCACCAGCTTCGGATACGGAGGCCCGTGCTGCCCCTCAGCCACATGCTGCCATTGCGTTTTCGTCTCCCCAGGCTGCCACTTCCCGTCCACAGGATTACAGAGAAACCAGATGCCCTCACGCGCCGTCGTCGGCAGTGGCGAGACCACCGCCTTCACCCCGCGAGTCTCAGCCAGCCTACAGCTGCCCTTGCCCACCTGATAAAGGAAGTCCCCCTGGGAGTAAAAATTCGTGAACACCAACACCCGTTCATCCGAGCCATACAGCACCTCGAAGAAATCCGCAGGCGTCGCATTGCCCACCGGCACCGGCGACATCGCCCGCAGATGATCCCTAGTCACCGTCGGCATTCCTTCAATGAACCTCCGCAGTGTCACCAGGTTCAGCTTCGGCACGTTCTCCAGCTTCTCTGCGCGCGGCGCTTCCGGCAGCTCATCACGAAAAGGCTGCGTCTCTCCACACTCGCTATTCCAGCCCTTGCGCTGGCCGTCGCTCAGATATCGCTTCCCGATCTCCTCCACGCACTTCTTCCACTCCCACCCCGTCACATGCTGCAGCAGTGTCAAGCCGTTGCCAGACAGGTTTCCCCCGCCGCCCTGGCTGCAGATGAAGGTGCCCTCGCCCTCCTTGTCATCAAAGCGGAAGCGGTCGCGTCCACCACATCCAGGGCAGGGACCATGCCTCCCCGTCAGCAGCGCTGTGTTCACCCCAAAGCCCGACAGCACGCTCTCCCATCGACCGCGCGCCGCGTCGAGCACGTCGCGCGCATCGAAGTATCCCCTCACCACCGGCTGTATTGGCCTCCCCATAGTTGTTGTGTGCTTCAGTTCGTTTCAGTGTTCGTTTTCCGGCGGTTCCATTTACCCACGACGAACTCGGCTTTGCTGCCGCTCACAGCATAAGAGGCCGCGCATTTGAGGTCAGAGCATCCCACCCTAAATTGGTCCACCCAGAAACCTGCGGTGCCTGTGCCACATTCAGCAGCAATCGCGGCAGAGCCACAAAACGGGCACGGCAGCAGCGCGTGCTGCTGCAGATACTCCGCCAGCTCCGCCTTCGCCTCAGCGACACACAGAGCCTCATTAGGCGGATCCTCATCGTCACGATGCTGGCGGTTCATATTCATGGCTGTCATTTGCTTTTCAATTCGTCCCGGATCTCCCTCACCACCTCCCGCCGCTTGGCGACAGGCTGTCCTTTCTTCACCTCGCCAAAGGACGCCTGCAGCCACGAGGGCAGCGCCTCCCAGGCGCCTTTGCAGGTCACCAGCGTGTCCTCGCCGGCGTGCAGCACGACGATCTTATGAATGAGCCCCGCCCTGCAGGCAGGACAAACAATCTGCGCTCGAGACTCATCCGTGGTTTTCATGGCGCAGTCAGTTGAGCGACGGCACGCTGGTGCGAAGCAACGACCTCACTGGCCATCGAGCCCCCCCCCCAGCGGCAAAGCCAGCTGCGCAGGATCTGGCGCGACCGGCGGCAGCGTGAGCTTCAGCGTGAAGCCCTCCCTCGCATGCGCCGCAGTAAACATCGCATGCTTGATAAACTCCGGGCCGCTCTGCCCAAACTCTGCAGCAGCAGCCTCAATGGCAGCCTCGATTCGTGGTGGAAAACTGATCGTCATAATCGTGTGTTTGTTGGTTCGTGGTTCCCGGCCTCAGCCAATGACCTCTTCCAGCTTCACCTTTAGCGGCACGACATCCGCGCGGATCTGCTCCAGCATCACCAGCGCCTCAGCCGCCTTTTCAGGGGAGAGCTTGTTGAGAATTTTATCACCCAGCACGTTCAGCTCGCGTACCGTCTGAAAGGCGGACTTGATCCGTCCGAAGGCATACTGCGCGTCCGTGTCACGCGTTGAGGACCTCGCCGCGCCTGCGCTCGTACGCAGCACTGCAAGTGCCGCGCCCTCTTTCCGCCCTGCGCAGTGTTTTGCGAACAGCACCATCTGCTTCTCTTTCGGATAAGCCGACAGCGCCCCGGCCACTGTCAGCGAAATACGCCGGTCCTTGGGCGTCGGTGGGTCCATCATCACCTGCAGCTCTGAATGCAGCTTCATCAAGCTCAGATGCATAGTCACCCAGGTGTTCGACTTGCCCACCACGTCCGCCAGTTCATCCACCGTGCGGCCGGCATCGATCTCCTTTTGCAGCGCCCGCGCCGTGTCCATCTTCGTATGGCCTTCACGGTTGAAATTCGCCGCCAGGCTCGACTCGTGAATGTTTTCATCCGTCACACCTGGCTCGAAGCACACCCACAGCGTCTTCAACCCCACCGCCTTCGCTGCCCGCCAGCGCCTCTCACCATCTACTAGCATCCACTCCACAGCGGGGCGGTGCGGATCCTTGTAGGGAATCACCGGGCATGGGGCCTGCTGCTTTCTCTTCATCGAGCGCCCGAGCTTCTCAAGCAACGGCACATCAAAATGAACACGCGGTTGCGCGGTATTGCGGCACACACTCTCCACGGCCACACGGCCACTCCAGGGGTTATTTAGATCGAGTTTCATAAGGTCAGTGGTTCGATTCACTCCGCATCGTTGACGTAGGCATCATCAGCGTCAGCATCCGCCGCCGGCGCTGCAGCAGTCTTTTTGGCGGCTGCCTTCTTTGCGGTCCTCGACTTCGCAGCCAGCTCCGCTGCCTTGACCGCCTCAGAGAGCTTGTTCTTCTTCACATCCCACTCCAACGCTGGGAAGGTGCCTTTTGCAGGACGGGGGCCCAGGACTGCAGGATACCCCTCTCCAGCGCGAATGCGGGTCACCTGCGCGTCGAGCATGCCGGCCTCGGCTTCCGCATCATGGTCCACCTTCCCCGCCTTCTTCGCGGCCGCCTTCGAGTAGTCCTTTTTGTTGTCAGAGGTGCCCTTCACACGGCTCTTAGCTGCCGCCTGTTTCCCCCAGCGTTTTTTCTGTGCGTCGGCAATCTTCGTACGTTGGTCTGGAGTCAGGCCCTTCTTCGCCCGCTTGTCCGCAGCCTTCGTCTTACTCACCTCCTTCGCGGTGCTCACATCCGTCGGATCGGTGCTGTTCTTCGCAGCCACTTTCACCGGCTTCTCCGGCTTCTTCTTCGCATCGAGCTCCGTCTGCACTTCCTTCGTCGCGATGGCCAGAATCGTTTTCTCGTCGAAGCCAAAGTACTGCTGCAGAGGCGCCAGACTGCTGATCTTAAGACCGTAGGCCTTCACCCACTTCGCCACGTTGGCAATCATGAGCATCGCCTCGATCTCCGGCTTGCCCGCATCGCGATCTCGCAGGCTTTTGAGGATGGCTTTGCGATAGTGCGACTGATCGAGAGACCGGCCTTTCTTCACCTCCTCAGGCTCCAGCTTCAGCCACAGGCAGATCTGTCGGTTGCCATCCATGCCCGCTTCGTAAAGGGCGCTGTCCAGCATGGCCAGGAGCCCTTCTGCATCCATCCCCTTCGACAGCGCCGCATCATACAGGTACTGCAGCAGGCAGTTTTTCGTCTTCAGCGAGACCTTGTTCTCAAACGCCTCCTTCTCCTTCTTCTTTTTCTCGGAGTCAGTCAGCTCCTTTTTACCTGAGGGTTTGACCTTCTCAAACAGCTTGCCGTGCTTCTTATGCAGCTTCCCAGCCTCGACGGCCACGGTCCTTTTCACCAGTTCGATGATGCCCGACTTCGCCGTGTTCACCACATGCACTGCACCCGCAGGCAGGCGGTCCTCGACCACCGTGCGCCACACCGGCGACTTCTTCTCATCGTAGTGACCAAGGATCTCATACCCGAGGGTGTCATCCAGTTTCACCCAGGGGCTGTTGTGGGGCAGGGTGCCATAGTCATTGATGATCTTCTCCGCCTCTTTCGGCTTCAGCACCGTGACCGTGCCCTCTTTGCTCTGCGCCTCGCGCTGCTTCCACACGGCCTGCTGCTTCTGCTTGAAGCACGCCGGGTTCATGCACGTCAGCGGGTCCGTCTGGCCGCGCTCGTTGCCCAGTTCCTTCGCCAGCTCCGCGTCCTGCGTCGCCGCGTGTCGGGCAAAGTGCGGGCACGTCGCGCAGGCTCCCACATCTGGCAGCAGTGCAGCATCCTCAAGCACCCACGGCACCCCTTTCAATGATTGCCGGTAGTCGCCGTTGATGAGCCCCAAAGTTTCGCGCACCGAGAGCGCCCGCTTGCCACCCTCCTGGTAGTCATACTCACCGCTCAGGATTCTTTCCGCGCATTCCTTGCGCCCTTTCTCGCCTGGGATCTTCGCCACCATCTGCAGGTGCCGTTCGCTCACCGTGCCTTTTTCCAGCGCCTCCTGGAGTACTTGAGGTGCACGCAGCATGTTCACCTTGTTGAGCACGGTATCAATGCTCTTGCCAAGGCGCTGCGCGATCAGCGCCGGTGTGTAGGTCTTTTCTTTGAGGTCCAGCAGGCTCTGGTAACCGCGCGCCTCTTCCAACGCTGACAGGTCAGATCGCTGAAGGTTCTCGACCAGCTGCAGCTCCAACACGGTGCCGTCATCCAGATCCTCCACGATGACCGGCACATCCGTCCGAGCCTGGAAGAGCGCGCTCAATCGCGAGGCCTCATCGCCTTCCGCTTCGACCTGCCGCATCGCGAGCTGCTCAGCCAGACGCACACTAGCACGGTAGCGCCGCTCTCCGGCGATGATCTCAAACTTGCCCTTCTCCGCTTTAGATGGACGCACCCACAGCGGCATCTTCACCCCGTGCTCCTCGATGCTGTTCGCCAGCTCTTCAATGCGGGCTAGGTCAAAGTGTTTTCGCGGGTTTGTGGGACTCGCGTGGAGGTCCCCCAGGTTCATGCGGATGATGGGCGCGGTCGTGGCCTGCGCGGCGGCGGTGTCGAGTTCTGCGATCATAGTCGTGTTCGTTTTGTGGTTTGGAAAAAATCAGTCTTTCAGTAGTGAAATTTTGGTGAGGTCGATTTCCTCCGGGCGGCAGCCAAATTCCTTGGCCAGCTTCTTGCGCTCAGCCTCGTCACGCATCGCCCGCGCCCGCCGCTTGGCCTGCGCACTGAGCGGCTGGTCTGGGTGCTCTTTCGCCGGCAGCGGCGGCAGCTCATCACCCGCGCGCTTGCCGTTTTTGCGGATGGTGTTGCCCATCCTCAGCTTCGCGTAAGACAGGCGCGCAGCCACGCTCTTGCCGCCCGAGTTCACAAACTCCGTGCGGCTCCAGCGCGTCACCAGGTCCTCGATCACCTTCTCTTCTAGATGCTGCCAGTTCTGCTTCGTGTGCCCCAGGAGCGCAGCCACCTCGTTCTGCTGCATTCCCCAGGCATGGCCGCTGTGGCACGCCCTGGCGTAAATGAACAGCCGCTGCAGCACTTCCAGCGGATCCGGCCCGCGTGCGAAGAGGTAGTTGAAAAACACCTGCAGCATGTCCTCGCGCTCACGCTGGCGGCGCTCCATCAGCTCCATGATCTGCTCGAGCAGCTCCACACGCGACATGCGTTTCAAGTCATCCAGCTCGGGCGGCGTCCAGTCTGGGTCGACACGTGTCGACCCCGCTTCCGCCTCCAGCACCGCTGTCAGCGGCGTGTCCAGATCCGTCGGATCAAACGTCAAAAACTCCCCTTCACGCCGCCACACCTCCGACAACAGCCCACCGACCATGGACGCGTACTCATCCTGCGCTCGGCTCATGGTGCTCCCTCCCCGCTCAAGGTATCGTCAGCAATTGCCGCCAGCCCGCGTCTAAAGAGCGCGCTCTTATCGTGCACAGGATCATGCGGCAGCATCGGCACCAGGCGTGTAGGAATGCTCACGCGGTTCTCAACCCACTCGGCCACAGTCAGCCCAGTCTCTGGCTTCGGATCATAAGACATCTCTGGCCCATCCTTCCTGTTTTCAGGTGGCTTGTACGCAAACTCTGCCAGCTCCAGCCGCTCCGCTGTCACTTCCGGCGGTCGCTGATCCAGTTCGCCGATCATCCGCAGCGCACCCAGGTTCATGCCGAGCTTGGTTGTCTCACTGGCGATGTTGATCAGCTGCAGCTGCAGCTCGTTATAAATCTCCGCCGGCAGGATCCTCTTCACACCGCGAAGCATCTCCGAGGCCTCCTGGCCCGATTCTTTCAGCCGCGTATGATTGCTCGTGAGATCCGTGGCCAGACTCATTCGCCGGACCCTCCGTTGTTGATCTCGCCCTTTTTCTCCGCCTTCAGCACCGCGCTCATGCGGTAGCGCGCATGCTTGCCTCGTCCCTCAAAGGGCTGGAGGTTCAGCTCATCGCACCAGCGCTGCAGCGTCTTGTCTTCCGTCAGCTGCCATCTCTTCATCAGCTGGTCACGCGTCAGCGGCGCGGCATACACACTCTCAGCGATCACCGCCAGGTGCCTCACCAGCTCGGTGAGACCCACGCTCGCAGTCATCTGATCAAGTTGTGCAGCCACGTCGCTCATATCAGCAGTTCCCCGCCTCCTGGTTGAGGGTTAATGGAATCACATTCTCTGGCAGAGACCCACCCACCGGCTGCAGTGCATGCGGCAGGGGTGGATTCACCTCGATGCGCAGCAGCGCCATTGGCAGGTCACGCAGGTGCTTGTAAGCACTCGTTTCATGGTGAAGCGCAGCCAGCACCGCCTCCATGGATGACCTCGCCTCGATCTCTTTCCCGTCGCATATCCGCAGGCTGTCGGTGGAGATGTTCACGCTGTAGATCATGACGCATACCCTCCATGTGCTGGCCTGTGGCGGGCAGCTGGCGCACTGTAGGGCCGTAGCCAGGTGGCTCTAATGGCCATGAGCTCGACCACCATCGCCGCCTCGTTTTCCACGAGTTGCTGGCCACGGAGTAAATCATCCACTTTCCATTTTGGCGACTCTAGTGCTAGGCCGTCACTCAGATGCGCCTGGCACAAAACCATTCCATGCAGCCGGCGTGCGACACCTGCGAGTCTGTCACCGTAATCCTCTACGCTCCCGTCTCTGTTCGCCAGGAGCACCGCATTGCGCACCTCGCACCCCTCCACGATCAACGCACCCAGGACACGGCGCATTTTCTCCAGGTCGATGCCCTGTCCTAAAGACTCAAGAGGGTCTGCTCCCACAGATTTCTTCACCGACCACCGCGTTGCAGCATCCTGATCATTCCGAGCTATCTTCCGCACTGCCAGCACGATGCCCATCGCGGAGAGCGACAGCAGCGCACCCATCACCATGCCCTGTGTGACAGGAGCCATCGCCACACCAGGCACCCGCGCCGGCCTTGGCAGTGTCGCATGCTTCACGCAGTGCCACAGCCAGCCCGTCAGCGCCGCCAGCGCCAGCAGCATCAGCACGGTGCAAACCGTGCTCCCCCACGTCCTCTTCACCCGCTTCGGCCCACAATGCCGGATGGCACCCGTCGCTGCAAAAAGTCGATTACTCATGACTTCGAGCCTCCCTTCCCCTTCTGCACAACAAGATGCGTCACACCTGTGATCTGCGAAATCGCTTCGCTGCAGTAGGCCGCGCAACCCTTGATTTCCGTCGTCGCATCACGCAGCACTTGCAGGGAGCGAAAGGTATGGACCGCCACTACTTGTGCGATCTGCACTTCATCTTCATTTGCTGCTAGATCTCGCTCTAGCAGCTCATAAGCCTCTTTGAGGCGCTTCAGAATTTCAGCTTTGCTCATGCGTTTGTCCTCCGTTTGGTTGAAAGGGTCCGGGTTTCCTCCCCGGCGATGGCGACCGGTTTAGGCGGTGCGGCCCTGAGAGGCTCTCGCCCTCTCACCTTGCGGTCACCGTGTCCGTGGCCTTGCGTCTCGACCCCGGCTGCCCGCCGGGAGGGAATGGGTTAAGTCCTCAGCAGCGCACGCAGCGTGCGTGCATGACGCCGCGCGTCTCGCGTGCGGCGCTTCCACTGGGCTCCTGTTTCGTGTTCGTACACACCGGCCATGGCTTCCAGGCTCAGCGCACCGTCGATCAAGGCGGCACGCCGCTCGCTGCGTGGGATTCGTGGGATGATTCGCTTCGCTTTCATGCACAGGTTCGGTTTTTGATTCGGTCGGAAATGGCCTCATGCAGCGCCCACAGCGCTGCCTCCAGGTCCAGACACAAGGTCGGCGCGTTGGTCTTGCTCGGGTCCCAGATCAGGCGTCCCTGGCATCTCCGGAGATGCGTTTTCACTCGCTGTGGGTGTCGCAGCTCCCAGTGTTTCTTGGCCGCATACTGGCGGATTCGGTAGGCCGGATCTTTCCGCACCCGGCTGCGGCACGCTGCATTGTGGCAGCTCTTGCAGCGGCTCTGTGGCGTGCCGCCTGCCTGCTTGTAGAAGTCCGCCACTGGCTTCACCTGCTGGCAGTTCAAACACTTTTTCATAGCCTATCGCATCACCCTCCATTTTGATGGTTTCCAAAAAGCGCGCCGCCAAGTTCGCCACCTGCTGCGCACGCCCCACATCCAGCGTTTTAGATTGCACCGCCGCCGCGCTGGAAAGCAGCAGCCCACGCAGAGCCCCCATGTCGTCTCTCACCGTGCGGCGCCGCAGCGCACACGTGTCAGCAGGTGCTTCATAGCGGCCCGTCTGGCGGATCGCCGGGAGCACTTCAGCAGTGACCCACTTGCGAAACTTGCGCGCCTCCGACTTCCGGCTTTTGAAGACCAGCGCGTAAAGGCCGGACTCGGAGATGAGGTTCAGCTGATGCGGAATCCCGGCGCGGGGATTACCGTCGGCGTTAGCGACGGTAATCTTTTCATCTTCATCGAGAGCCGCGGCCGCGTCGCGTGAATTGGCAATTTCCAGCACCCGACACACATCCGCAGCCACGAACCAAGGCTGCGCATCACGGAGCATCACACGCACCGGAGACTCATTAAAATCAAACGTCTGGAGGTTCACGCCGCCACCTCCGAATGCTGAAGGTTAGTCTTGGCCCGCTGTTCACGGCGCTTGCGCACATACTCACGGGAGGCTTCGAGGACCAAGATACCCAGTGATTTCCCCTCCTCTTTGGCCGCGTCCACCATCTCGCCGAGTTCATCCGGCTTAAGGTCATCTGTGATGTCGAGTGTCATTGTCATGGCGTTGTCCTTTTAGGATTTAATTGCGGTATTAGAATGTCATAACAGGATAGTGCTAGCAAGTATTATTTGTCATTTTATGACAACCGCGTAGTTGTGGCCATGGACATGACCCCAGAACAACTCCGTTACCTCCGCGATCAGAGAGGCCTTACCCGTGAAGCGCTCGCAGAAGAACTAGGTGAGTGCACTGCCAGCACGATCAACAAATGGGAGCGCGGGATTAACCCAGTCCCCTCTTGGGTGGCCGATAAGATGTTCGCCAAAATGCCCATCACTTTCACGATGCAGGAGCTTGCCGAAATGTACGATCTCTGCCGCGAAGAAGCCTTCAGCATGAGTGAGCTGATTCAGGAAGCCGTGCGCATGCGCCTCGAACAACGCAGGGCATCACAAACGAAGGACATTCAGAACATCACTTATCTTTCGGCACCCGAACAGTCAACCCGCGCCGCCGAAGATCTGCCCAAGCCACCACGCAAAAAGAACGGCACCGAGGACTGAAGACTGCGGGCGCTCTGCCTAAAAACGTAATTGACGCCAGCTGGGCATTCAACCAGCATTGGGCCTGATGAAAACTCTAGCCTTCTTTCTCGCTGCCACACTCCTCGCCATCACAGCACATGCCGCTGATTTTGATGCCCGCTCTGCTTTTGGCACCACACCTGGACGCGATATCGACGCCGCACTCAAACGCGCTCAAAAGGAAAAGAAGCGTGTTTTCGTAGCGGTGTACGACTCCAAAGGTGACTACAACGATCAAGGGCTACAGATCAAATACTTCACCGATTTGGAAGAAACTAAGAAACTCCTGAAGGATAATTTCATCATCGTGCTGCTCGACCGGAATCATAAAGACCTCTCGAAGTATGCAGACGCCAGCAGCAATACCGAGCGGCCTCATTATATCCTTCTCAGCTCCGCTGGCTCTAAGCTCAAGACAGACACCTTGGTTGCCAATCCTGCGGACGGCCTGCGCCGCACGAAGGAAATTCTTGCTGCACCCTGATCGGCTTTCTCCCGCCTCATGGGGTCGACACGTGTCGACCCCATGAGGACCTATGAAGGCTTCAGCGCCCAGAACGCCTTCGCATCCACGGCCGTCACCAAGGCTTTGTAATGCCGGTGCAACATCGCCGCACTTTCATGCCCCATCTGCGCCTGCAGCTTATTCTCATCCTGGTGCATCGCGTAGTGCATCGAGGCATAGGTGTGGCGCAGCGCGTTGTGTGGCCACTCGCCATGCACCGGCTCCACTTTTGACTCGACAAAACCCTTTTCATTCGTTCCCGCCGCCCAGCCGAGCGACCGCCGGAACATCCGCCAGCGCGCATCCCACCATTTGCCGCAAATTTCCCCCTTGAGATTCTCACAGCCGGCCGCACGCAGCCAGGCCACGGCATTCTCTGTCAGGTCCACCACGCGCCGCCGGCGTGTCTTAGCCTGGCTGCCAGCCACGACCACGGTGCGCTCTTTAAAATTCACCGCGCTCCAGTCCAGCCGTTGGATCTCCGCCGGCCGCAGTCCACCAAACATCCCGAGGACCACAAAGCCCATCATCTCTGGCCGCTGCAGCGCGCCACGCAACAAAACCTCGCACTGCGGCACCGTCAGGGTCCCGATCTCCTCGTCTCCCAGGCCCAGCTTGGGGATCTCGGCTGCCGGATTGATTCGGACATAGCCCTTTCCCCATGCGAAACACGCCCGCACATCACCCACGTAATTGTTCCGCGTCTTCGGCATCCATCCGCCCGCCTTCACCCACGCCTCAATATCAGCCTTCGTTATCTCATGCGCTTTCCGTGTGGCAAATCGCAGAGCCAGCGACCCCAGCGAAACCTTGAGCTGCCGGCGGTATCGCACGCTGCAGTCGTCCTTCGTGTCGATGTAGCGGTTCACCAGCTCCGGCACCGTGATCGTCTCCGCCATGCGGCCGCCGTGCTTCAAGGCGAACTCCACAGCCTCAGTCAACGTCCAGCCCGCCACTCTCAAACGGTCGCGCGCCAGGACAATCTCCGCCATCGCCGCCCCCGTCAGCTCCGATGCCATGCTCCCGTGGCGAGCTTGGGCCTTCTTAGCTGCCTTGAGCGCCTTGTTCGCAGCCGCCTTCTTTTTGTAGGACCGCTGCACACGCTTCCCGTTCACCTCGCCCAGGTCGAGCTGATACGTGACCAATCCAGAAGGGTGCTGTCGAGGCCTGACTTTCACCCCGCAAACCTGCCCCGGCGTCACGCCCGCGTCACGCCTTTTCTGTCCGAATGCGTCTTATTCCGTCGTGTTGTGTCCCCTTCTCCCCTCGTTACGCCCTAGGAGCGGTGGTGCCGGAGACAGGACTCGAACCTGCACTAGTTTCCCAACCAGATCCTAAGTCTGGCGCGTCTACCAATTCCGCCACTCCGGCATGGAGTTGCATGCGGGCATGATTCCGTGCGGACACCCATGCTGCAAATGAATTATCGCGTGCGCAGCAGACGGTTGGCGATCCAGCCGGTGACCAGAACAGTGCACAGCGGCATGAGCCCCACCTTCAAATTGGCACCGATCCAAGGCAGCCAGCTGCCAGTGTAGGTGGTCACGGCGCTGAAGTATTTCAGGCCAAAGACCCAGCCGCCATGCAGGCCGATGCCGGCCCACAACGCTCCCGTTTGCATGCGCGCTTTGGCCAGCACCCAGCCAACTGCGAAGAGCGTGGCAAATTCAGCGAAGAGAAAATGCACATCACCAAAGCCGGCGGCAATTTGTCTGAGCACAAGGAATCCACTGCTCCAGGTGACATGGGCATCACTGATCTGCCAGCCTTCCGGGGGTTTGAGGAAATGCACCAGGGCGAAGACGAAGGTCAGTGAGAGCAGGGCCTTCGTCTCCGTCATGGTCCGCAGCAGCAGGCCCAGCAGCAAACCGCGGAAGAAAAATTCCTCCACGATGCCAGCGCCGAGAGCGGCGGTGATGGGTTCCCCCAGTTTCCACCAGCGCGGGTCGGGGAGCAGTTGATAGGCGCCGATCTTGAGGAAAATGAACCCGAGCGCGAGCAGCAGACCCGAGGCCAGAACAAAGCCGATGGCCCACTGTTTGACTCCCGTGTTGAACGGACGCCAGGCGGGCAGCAGCGTGCGCTCCAGCCGCACCCAGCGCATGAAGGGCCAGATGAAGACCAAGGCGCAGACGAGCACGGCACGGTTGAAATAGCGCGTAAACTGCGCCCGCTCGATTTCTGAGAGCAGCCACTTCACCAGACCGGCGTCGTGCAGGGATGAAGTGGAAAGCCAGCCATGGGCGGCTTTGCCAAGGTGAAACAGAGGTGCAGACAGCAGCGCACCGCCGAGCATGACGGCGAGAAGATAGAGCAGGAGTTTTGGCAGGGCAGGGGAACTGCCGGGGCTGGCGGCTTGCATGGGAGCGATACTAGCGCATCCTACGCGCTCTCAAATGACCAAAAACCAAATCCACGAATGGCATGAACGTCTCGAAGACGGCCGCAAACAATACATCCGCGCCTATTGGAACTCGCGTGAGTGGCTGTTTCGCGTCGCGCATCCCGATGGGGAGGAATGGATGCCCTTGGAAACTCCACCGCCAGAGCGCTGGCTGGAGCTGCGCGATCTGCTGTTCCGCAAGTATCAGCGCAAAAAGCTGCCTTGGAAGTACGTCGTCGATCTGGACAAGAAGCTGGAGGACATGGGGATCAAGATCGAGGGAGACGAGCCGCAGACAGAGGACGAATGACGTCCCGTCATTGGACTCCGGCATTCGTTTTGATCTCAGACGTCACTCCTCCGCCGTAGGCCGCGCCAAAACGCATGCCCACCTGCACCTCGGGTAAAAGAAAACGACGGCCTGCGCGTGCGCTGCGTCGACGTGAAACAATCCCTAGCAAGGCCAGGATGACTCCCCCACCGCCCAACAAGATTGGAACAGCCAGCGCCAACGGCTTTTCACCCCGTTGCAGCCAAAGTGACTGTTTTAGCCTCACGCTTTCCATGCTGCGCAGCCGGTCCATCCAGTAGCGCGTGCCCTGCGTGAGCCGTTCTTCGAGTGTGAGCTTGGTGTCTGCCTGGATGCGGCGAGCCTCCTGGATGATCTCGACGAGTTCGGCCGCCGGGTAACGTTCCCAAAAATCCGGGGAAAAGGACATCGCGTTGCTGTTGCTGGCACGGTCGTAGGCCATCAGCACGGCTGGCCGCGTCCCGCTCCATTCACGTCTCGTGATCTGGGCCTGTCGTCGGACGGTGAGCCCCGCAGGCATGAAACTGGTGGCCTGGATCCACGCATCGCATTTCAAATTCAGGGAAAACTGTTTGAGCTCCTCGGCGAGCAATCGGTGGCTTTCAGAGGTGAGCGCCCGGGTCTCATCGCGAATACCGTCTGCAGGTGGCGCAGTCTGGGCCGCTCCCCACCCGGCCATGGCCAGCCACACCCCGGCATAAGCTGGGAAAAGCAGGTGTCGCTTGAGGCGTGGGGCGTATCGCATATCCGGGCGCAGTTTGTCCCAGACCGGGCCTGAGGGCAACTTCCGCTGCGGCAGCTCCCGCACCTTCACCCTAGAATAGGGAGGCTGGAGAGGGGTTTTTTGAGACGGGTTTGAGCGCGCTTGTGAAATTTTTCACAAAATCGCCTTGCCGCTCTTTGGGCAGCGTAGATAGATACCCCTCACGCACGCTACCAGCCCCCTGCTTTTCATGCCCACTGTCACCCGAGAATACGAGGCCCCGGATACCGCCGCCAAAGCGGTCCGGCAGCTCGAAGCTGTGGAAGAAGCCACGACGGACATCGTCGGAGAGAAGCTGGTGCTTAACATGGGACCCAGCCATCCGGCCACCCACGGTGTGTTGCGGCTGATCCTGGAACTCGACGGCGAAATCATCACCAAGTGCGATCCCGATGTGGGCTTCCTGCATCGTGGCGACGAAAAAATCGCCGAGAACATGCACTACAACCAGTTCGTGCCCTACACGGACAGGCTGGACTATCTGGCACCGCTGGCGAACAACGTGGCTTATGCCCTTGCTGTGGAAAAGCTCATGGGCTGGGAAGTCCCTGAGCGTGGCCGCGCCATCCGCGTGATCTGCTGCGAGCTGGCCCGTATTTCCGCCCACATGCTCGGAGTCGGGGTGTTTGCCATGGATGTCGGTGCCATGACCGTGTTCCTCTACACCTTCACCGAGCGCGAAAAGATCTACAATTTGTGCGAGCAGCTCACCGGCGCGCGCTTCACCACCAGCTACACCCGCGTGGGTGGTCAGATCCGCGATCTGCCCAATGGCTTTGTCGGTGCTGTGAAAGCCTTCCTCGATCAGCTGGAGCCTGTGATTGATGAAATCGACAAGCTGCTCTCGCGCAATCGTATCTTCATCGACCGTACGCAGGACATCGGCGTGATCTCCAAAGAAGACGCCATCGGCTACGGTCTCACAGGGCCGAATCTGCGCGGTTCGGGTGTCGAGCATGACCTCCGCAAGGCGCATCCTTATCTCGATTACGACAAGTACGAGTTCGACGTGCCCATCGGCACCAAAGGCGACTGCTATGACCGTTATCTGGTGCGCATGGAAGAGATGCGCCAGAGCGTGCGCATCCTCCGGCAGGTGTTCGCCACTTTGCCTGAAGGCCCCATCAATGTGGCAGACGCCAAGGGGCTGCTGCCAAAGAAGGAAAAAGTGCTGATGAAGATGGAGGAGCTCATCCACCACTTCATCATCTCCACCCAGGGAATTGATGCTCCTGCGGGAGAAGTCTATTTCGCCGCCGAAAATCCCAAGGGAGAGCTCGGCTTCTACATCAACAGCGCCGGCGGCGGCGTCCCGCACCGCTTGAAAATCCGCGCCCCTTCCTTCCTCAATCTCAGCATCATCTCCAAGCTGATCCCCGGGCATATGCTCAGCGACATACCTGCAGTGCTTGGCAGCCTTGACTTCGTCATGGGCGAATGTGACCGCTGATTCATCCTAACCTTTTCATCCGAGACACTCCCCCGCATGGCCTTTGAAGTTCCAGCCGAATTGGAAAAACGCATGGACGAGGCGATCTCGCATTACCCCGTTTCAAAACGCAGCGCCGTCCTCCCCCTGCTGCATCTGGTGCAGGAGCATTTCCGCTTCATCAGTGAGGAGGCCGTGAACTGGGTGGCCGCCAAGCTCTCACTTGAGCCGATTCAGGTGCTCGAAGTCGTCACCTTCTATCCGGGCTTCCGCCAAACCGCTCCCGGCAAGTACCACATTCGTGTGTGCCGCACGCTCTCATGCGCCATGGCAGGGAGCTACGAGCTGATGGACGCGCTCTGCAAAGCCGGTAACATCGACCGCTCCCACACGGATCATCATCATCCCATCGCGGTCAGCGCCGATGGCAGGTACAGCATTGAATTTGCCGAGTGTCTGGCAAGCTGCGGTTTTGGCCCGGTCTGCATGATCGAGGACGACTTCTATGAGAAAGTCGATCCCGCCAAAGCAGGTGAACTGCTCGCGCAGCGCGGCTGATCCAAGCATAAAAAAGCGCAGCGGTTTTGCCGCTGCGCCTCTAGGTGTGACGGTTGTCAGGCTGCTCACTTGCTCCGCCAGGACACAACGTCGTCCGGAGTCTGTGCCTTCAAGTCCTGTCCCCAGCTGTAAATGGCGACTTCCAGAGGAAGCATCTTCGGCGGAGGGCTGATGGCGTTTGCAGAGATCTTGGGATCCGAGTTGGTCAAATCTGGGTTGGCCACCTGCAGATCGCCATTGGTGTCCAGCAGCACATAATAAACGGTGCCCCAGAGATCGACCAGCCTGTAGGGAGGCTGGGCGTTGACCAGACCAAACTTGCCATTCCTGGCAATTGGGAGGTCGATGAATTTGATGCCCTTTGGGTTCAGGTTGACTGCTCCGCCGCCGCCGCCACCGCCACCTGCGGGTGAGGATGATGTCAGAGTTGTGAGCGCACCGACGATGCCGCTGTTCTCATCTGTCATCAAAGCCTGAATGTCCTGACCGGAGGATGCCGCACTGAGCAGGCTGGGATTCACCGGCCAGCGGTTGTAATCGACCTGATAGCTCGTGATGGCACTACGCAAATCTTTAAGGACCACCTGCACCTGAAGCTTTCTCCCATCCGCCATCAGCTTGTTGGCCTGTGAGATGACCAGACCTGCAAGGACGGCGATGATGGTGATCACCACCAGCAGCTCGATGAGCGTAAAGCCCGGTCGTGTGGAAAAGTTGGAACGAGGTTTGAGTTTCATGATCTTCGGTTGGGTTTGTGTTGGGCGTGTACCAGGAACGAAAGGGATTCGAAAAAAACAGTCGTCGTTCCGCTGAAGTATTTAATCGTTTTTGCGTTGCCACGTCAATACTTGTCATGAACAAGCACCAACTTCGACGGGTGCTGACAAGGTGAACCATGACCCTTGTGACCCATGATGCGCTGCCTTCATCGGGAGCTTTGATTGTCAACTAATGCTTGCATCATATACTGCAACGATTTAAATCCGCGCTTCAATCCCCACTGAACACACACACAACCACGGATCGCATCAGACGATCCGAAATATCTCATATGGCAAAGACAGCATCCAAGGGCAGCGCAGACAAAAAGAAGTACGTTTACTTTTTCGGACCAGGAAAATCAGACGGTGATGGTTCCATGAAAGCATTGTTGGGCGGCAAGGGCGCCAACCTCGCAGAGATGAGCCGCATCGGCCTTCCCGTTCCTCCCGGGTTCACCATCAGCACAGAGGTCTGCACCTACTTCTACGAGAACAAGAGAACCTATCCTTCCTCATTGCAGGCGCAGATGGAAGCCGCCGTCAAAGGCATGGAAAAAATCATGGGCTACAAGTTCGGTGACGCCAAAGGCTTCCCGCTTCTCGTTGCCGTGCGTTCCGGTGCGCGTGACTCCATGCCCGGCATGATGGACACGATCCTCAATCTTGGTCTGAACGATCAAACCGTTCTCTCCCTGGTTGCCGCCACGAATAATGAACGCTTCGCCTGGGACTGCTACCGCCGCTTCGTTCAGATGTATGGTGACGTCGTTCTCGGCGTGCAGAAGCTCGAGGGTGAAGACCATGAGCCGTTTGAAATGGCCATCGAAAAGTTCAAACACGAAACCTATGGCAAGGACATCATCGACAGCGACCTGACCGCCAATGACCAGCAGGAACTGGTGAAGCGTTTCAAGGCTCTGGTTAAAGAGCGCACCGGCAAGGTGTTCCCTTCCGATCCATGGGACCAGCTGCGTGGTGCCGCCGGTGCCGTCTTCGGCAGCTGGATGAATGACCGCGCGATCGTTTATCGCCGTAAGTACAACATTCCTGCCGAATGGGGCACGGCCGTGAACGTGCAGGCCATGGTCTTCGGCAACACCGGTCCTACCTCTGGATCTGGCGTGGCCTTCACTCGCAATCCTGCCAACGGTACCAATGAGTTCTACGGTGAGTTCCTCATCAATGCCCAGGGCGAAGACGTCGTCGCCGGCGTGCGCACTCCTGAGCCCGTGATTGAGCTCAAGAAGGAAATGCCGAAGTCCTATGCGGAACTCCTCTTGGTCCGTCAGAAACTTGAAAAGCATTTCAAGGATGTGCAGGATATCGAGTTCACCATTCAGGAAGGCAAGCTGTTCATGCTGCAGACCCGCAATGGCAAGCGCACCGCCGCCGCCGCTCTGAAGTTCTCCATCGACATGGTGAAGGAAAAGCTCATCGACTGGGAAACCGCCGTTCTGCGCAATCCTGCCGATCAGCTCGAGCAGCTCCTTGCTCCGATCTTTGACGTTGCTGACGTGAAGAGGGCCAAGGCCATCGCCTCCGGTCTTCCTGCCGGCCCTGGTGCTGCATCTGGCAAGATCTACCTCAACGCCGACCGCGCCGTCATCGCCGAAGCAAAAGGCGAGAAGGTGCTGCTCGTCCGCAATGAAACCAGCCCGGAAGATCTTCGCGGCATGATCGCTGCTGAAGGCATCCTCACCGCCCGTGGTGGTGTTTCATCCCATGCCGCTCTTGTCGCCCGTCAGATGGGCAAGGTTTGCATCTGCGGCGCTGCCGCTCTGCAAATCGACTACGACAAGAAGACGGTTTCTGTCGCAGGACTGACCTTCAACGAAGGGGATTTCCTCTCCATCGACGGCACCAGCGGCATTGTTTACGGTGGCGAACTGAAGACCGCTCCTTCCGAAATCATCACCGGCATGATCAGTGGTGACAAGGCCGCGCAGGCCACCGAAAAATTCAAGAGCTTCCAGCAGCTCATGGTCTGGTGCTCCAAGGCTACGCGCATGCAGGTCCGCACAAACGCCGACAATCCGGAGCAGACGCAGAACGCGATTGCTTTCGGTGCGCAGGGCATCGGCCTCACCCGCACAGAGCATATGTTCTTTGAAGGTGACCGCATTGACGCCGTACGTGAAATGATCCTGGCTGACAACGTGGCTGACCGCAAAAAAGCGCTCGCCAAGTTGCTGCCATATCAGCGTGATGACTTCACCGGCATCTTCAAGGCCCTCAAAGGACTTCCAGCCACCATCCGTCTGCTTGATCCTCCGCTTCACGAATTCGTGCCGCATGAAGAAAAAGCACAGACTGAACTCGCCAAGAAAATGGGCGTGCCGGTTGAGAAAGTCATCGCACGTATTGCGGCTCTGCATGAGTTCAATCCGATGCTCGGACATCGCGGCTGCCGTCTTGGCATCGCCTATCCTGAGATCACCGAGATGCAGGCACGCGCCATCTTTGAAGCCGCTGCAGATGTGGCGAAACTGAAGATCAAGGTGAAACCTGAGGTGATGATTCCGCTCGTTGGCTTCAAGAAAGAACTCGACCTGCAAGTGGAAATCGTGCATAAGGTAGCAAAAGAAGTGATGGCTGAGAAAAAAATTAAGCTCGACTATCTTGTCGGCACCATGATCGAGGTGCCGCGTGGAGCTCTCACGGCTGATGAAATCGCCGAGACCGCACAGTTCTTCAGCTTCGGCACCAACGACCTCACGCAGACTGCGCTTGGCATCAGCCGTGATGACATGGGCAGCTTCCTGATGCCCTACACGGAGAACGAAATCTTCAAGAAGAACCCCTTTGCCACGCTGGATCAAACCGGTGTTGGCCAGCTCATCAATATCGCCATCGAAAAAGGCCGCAAGACCAAGCCCGACATCAAGCTGGGCATCTGCGGTGAACACGGCGGCGATCCTGAGAGCGTCAAATTCTGCCATCGTGCAGGCCTCACGTATGTGAGTTGCAGTCCTTTCCGGGTCCCAGTCGCACGCCTTGCCGCAGCGCAGGCCGCGATCGAAGAAAAGCGCGCCGCCGCTTCGGCCGCCGCAGGAAAAAGTGTCCGTGGAGGTGCCAAAAGCGCGTCCGTGGCAAAACAAAACAACAACGCAACCAACAACAAACAGAGGATAAACACCATGGCTAAGAAAGCTGCAAAGAAAGCCGCCAAAAAGGCGCCCGCAAAGAAAGCCGTCAAAGCTGTCAAAGCTGTCAAAGTCGCAAAGAAGGCCGCTAAGAAGGCTGCGAAAAAGAAGTAACGCATTGACCTCCTAGGGAGGTCAATGTGGCGGAGCAATCCGCCGCCAAAAGCCCTGTGGGGATCACTCCTCACAGGGCTTTATCTTTGAATGCTGCTGCCTCTGATGCGATCTCTGCCCAGAAGGTTGCGCGTCTTTTTTAACGCTTCACGTCTTGATCGTAAATGGAGCCGGGAGGCGGCGCAGATAGATAGGTGCCCCCGGCTGACATGGCATCATTGCGGATGCTTTTGGATTGGCTGAGCTGCTCACTGGCAGCTCGCATGCTGCCCATGCCTGCGGAACCTCCCATGCCAGTAACTGCACCATAATTCTGGTAGGAGGGCTGGTAAAATCCCCCGCCCACTGAGGACGCAGCGCCCAAAGCTACCGGATTATCGGGAGTGGGCACACCGTCGGATTTGCGCTCTGATTCCGCGAGGTAGTGTTTGTTCCATGCCGCATTGTTGACATTCTCAGCGACCTTGGAATCCAGCCGGTGCTTTTCTTCCGCATAGTCAGCTTTGCTCAGCGCACCGCTGGCCCGCTTTTTCTCAAGTTCATCGTACAAAACCTGATATCTGGCGCGGACCACTTTTTCGTAGGCATTCAGATCTGCCAAGGTTGGGATGCTGTCCATGGTTCTGCTGGCGCATGAAGCCAGAAGCCCGGAGAGCACTGCGGCCTGAAGGAGTTTCGAGACGTTATTCATGGCTCATTCTAAGCCCCCGCAGCGGCATTTCAAATCAAAGCGCCGTTGCATACCGCACTCCCGCAGCCCATCTTATGAAAGAAATCGCCCCTGTTTTGGACCCCATCGACGCTGCCCTGCAAGCCCCCGAACCCCGCGGCAATTACCTGCCGTATCCGGTTTCGCGCTTGGCTGCCAAAATCATCCCTCAGGATCTTACCAACTTCAAATCGCGTGGCGTCTCCCGTGTCGAGCGCGTGCTTCAGCAGGAGATGGTGGAAATCCAGGAGCGCTACATGGAGGTCATCGACGCGTTCAACTGGAACAAACTCATCTACGAAAGCAGCTTTGGTTTTGAACCCGTCTGTGGCGAGGTTTATCACCTCTACGAAGTCTCCGGCAGGCACCAGCTCAGCATGATTTCTCCCGAAGAGTGGCATCAGCGCTGGCTCGGCAGTGTCAGACTGAATGCGGATGGCCGCTGGCAGATTGAAAAAGCTGCGCCAGATTTCAGCATTCGCGACTGGGTGCAGACCTCGGTCGGCTCTTGATGCAATCCACCTTCTCAGACATCGGCCAGCGCCTTGCGGGCCCCAGCGGCATCCAGGAACTCATGGATGACTGCGGAGCCGCGCTCACCACGCATCCGGATATGCGCATGCTCGGTGGTGGTCAGCCTGCCGCCATTCCCGCCGTGCAGCAGCTCTGGCGTGATCGCATGCACGCCATGCTCGATGACGGCAGCATCGACCGCACTTTGCTCAATTACGACCCTCCCGGGGGCAACCCGCTCTTCCGCGAAGCTTTCGCAGCCTTTCTCAAGCGTGAATGCGGCTGGAATGTGACCCATGAAAACATCGCGGTCATGCCCAGTTCGCAGTCCGCGTTCTTTCTGCTCTTCAATCTTCTCGCAGGTCAGACGGGCACCACCAAGAAGCGCATCCTCTTCCCGTTGCTGCCTGAATACATCGGCTACGCCAATCAGGCGCTCTGCCCCGGCCAGTTCACCGCCTGTCTCCCCCGCATTGTCGAAACCGCCCCGCACGAGATTAAATACCACATCGATTTCGATCAGCTTCGCATCACACCTGACATCGCCGCGATGTGTGTCTCGTGTCCCACGAATCCCACAGGCAACGTGCTCACGCAAAACGAGTTCGAAAGCCTGCACGCACTGGCGGATGCGCACGGCATCCCTCTTATCATTGACAACGCCTACGGCCATCCCTTTCCCGGCGTCATCCACAATGGCTTCCAGCCCCAGTGGCAGCCTGGCATGATCTTCAGCATCAGCATGAGCAAAGTCGGCCTGCCCGGAGTGCGCACGGCCATGATCGTTGCCGATCCTCACATCGTGAAGGCGCTCTCGAACATGAACGCCATCGTCTCGCTGGCCAATGGCAATCTCGGCCAGGCGCTCCTCATGCCGCTGCTTAAAGACGACACCCTCGTCAAACTCGGCCCCTCGGTCATTCGCCCCTTCTACCGCGAACGCTCAGACTTCGCCAAATCCGTGCTCAAATCAGCACTGGGAGATCGCGTACCATGGGCTCTGCATGCTCAGGAAGGGGCCTTCTTCCTATGGCTCTGGGTCAATGGCCTGCCCATCTCTGCCGCAGAACTGTATCGTCGGCTCAAAGAGCGCAAGGTGCTCGTCATCCCCGGGCATTACTTTGCCTTCGGCCTGGAGAAGGAGTGGCGTCATCCTCACGAATGCCTGCGTCTCACCTGCTCGCAGCCGGAGCACATCGTGCGCGAAGGCTTGGAAATCATCGCTGATGAAATCATCCGCAGTTTCTGAGCCCTTTTCCGCCTTCATGGCGCGTGCCCTGTTCGATCCCGAACGCGGCTACTACACCCGCTACATCAAGACCGTCGGCGCACGCGGCGACTTCTCCACTTCTGCCACTCTCTCGCCAGCGTTGGGTCACGCCATCGCAGCCTGGCTCAAAGCCGAATCCCGCTTTCAGCCGCATGTGCGTCATATCATCGAGATCGGCGCAGGCGATGGATCACTCATGCAAACCGTGCGCAAGTCCCTCGGCTGGTGGGCACGCCGCAGCTTCACGTTTCACATCGTGGAAACCTCCCCCGTGTTGAGGCGTGAGCAGCAAAAGAAGCTGGGCACCAACGTGACATGGCACACGGATCTCGAATCCGCACTCGCTGCTGCCCTAGGTCACGCGCACATCTATCACAACGAACTCCTCGACGCCTTCCCCGCCACACTCGTGCAATGGAGCGCCGCTGAGCAGCGCTGGCTTGAGGTCTGGGTGCCGGAGCAGCTGCGCCCTCAGTCCCTCGACCCCGCCCACTACAGCGCGTTACGTCACACCACCTACGCAGACCGCCAGCGCTGTGAGCTTCACCCCAGCGTGCGCGACTGGCTGCACCAATGGACCCCGCATTGGAAAGGCGGCGCCATGCTCACCATCGACTACGGCGACGAATTCCCCCGGCTTTACCATCGACGGCCACACGGCACGCTGCGTGCTTATCTCCTGCATCAAAGACTCACCGGAGCCGACATCTATGCCAATCCTGGCCGCCAGGACATCACTGCCGACATCAATTTCACCGACTACGCCGCCTGGCTGCTTGAACTGGGCCTCACAGAGGCTTCGCGCCAGACCTTGGCCGAATTTCTGCATTCACACTCTGCACCAGCCGCGCTCACCGACGCCGATGGAGCCGGAACTGCCTTCAAATGCTTCGTGCATCGCCGTCAGGCATGCGCATCATCAAATCACCCCACATGAATTCCGTTAACGACCGCCCTGGCACGCTTGAAAAAGCGCTCAAGATCAATCTCGCGCAAACCATCTACGGCACCTTTGCTGAAATCGGCGCCGGTCAGGAAATCGCCAATTGGTTCTTCCGTGCCGGCGGCGCATCCGGCACTGTCGCTAAAACCATGTCGGCCTATGACATGACCATCAGCGACGAGATCTACGGCAAGTGTTCCCGCTACGTCTCGCGCCAGCGCATGTGCGACATGCTGGAGCATGAATACCCCATGCTCATTCAGCGGCTGAACGCCCAGCGCGGCACCACCACCACTTTCTTCACGCTCGCAGATACCGTGCGCGCCCGTTCCTATCGCGATACCAAGGAGGAATGTCATGGCTGGATCGGTATTCGTTTTCAGACCGACCCCGGCGGTCCGAGCAGCGAAATCCAGATGCATGTGCGCCTCCTCGACGACACGAATGCCCGGCAGTCGGATGCACTCGGCAAATTGGGCGTCAATTTCATCTACGCCGCCTTCCATCTGCGGGGTGACCTCTCCACATTTCTCCAAAGCCTGCTCGATGATCTCAGCCGCAAGCGTGTGGAAATCGACATGATCGACTTCACCGGCCCCGCCTTCGCCGCATCGGAGTTCCAGGACCGCCTTGTAGCATTGAAACTCGTCCGCCTCGGTCTGGCTGACGCCGCACTGTTCGGTGCCGATGGCGAAATCTGGCAGGCCTCCGACGTGCTTTACAAAAAGCCGGTCTTCCTCAAGCGCGGCAGCTTTGATCCCATCACCAAGCTCAACCTCGACATGATCGAGCGCGGCCAAGCAGCGTTTCAGGCAGATTTCGGCGATGCCGCCCGCAACAACATCGAGATTCTCGAAATCACCATGCACAATCTCCTCGCCAGTGGTGCCGAGGTGCCGGACACCGAATTCCTCGCACGTGCAGATGTCCTCCAGGCACTTGGCAAAAACGTGCTCATCTCGACATACCCGGAGTTCCACCGCGTCAGCAGCTACCTTGCGCGCCACACGCAGTGCCCCATTGGCATCGTGCTAGGCCTGCCTTTGTTTCAAGAACTCTTTAACGAGCGCTGGTGCACGGACCTCGAAGGCGGCCTGCTCGAAGCCTTTGGTCGGCTCTTCAAAAATCAGGTTCGTGTCTATGTCTATCCCATGGGCAACCCCATGAACGGCCAGATTCTCGGGCTGAATGACGTTCGCGTCACTCCTGAGCAAAGGCATCTTCTCCGCTACCTGATTGAAACCCAGAGCGTGCGGGCGCTGGAGGAGCCCAACCAGGACTTCCTCTTTCACACCAGCGCCGAAGTGCGCAACATGATCAACGCCCGCGATCTCAACTGGCAGTCCCTCGTGCCGGACATCGTTCTTAAGCAGGGACCGTGGCGCGAGATCGGGCAGCCGGTGATGTAGCCTCGGTATAACTATTGCTTTTCTGGGCTCAGCCGCTTGAATTCGCGGCATCATGCCTTCCATCAAATTCGACAGCACAGGGCCGCTTTGGTTCGCAGCATGGGTCATTTACGCTCTGATTTACTGCGCGACTCTCGCCTACCTGCTTAACCGCAGACGCTTTGGAACCCACGAGCGCATCCTCTGGTTCTTGGTCATCACTTTCGCACCAGTCATCGGCATTCTACTGTTTTTCCTCATCAGCGAAGACGACAAAATTCCAACCGGTCACGCATCTAAAAGCCGCCCCCCGCTTTCAGACACCACCGGCACACCCTGGCAAAACAATCCCGGCCACACCAAAGACTCCGCCCCATGAGCGACCAAATGCCAGACGACCTCGACCTCATCACGATCACCCAGTTGCGGCAGGTCGCGAATCCAACACCGCAGCCCTATCGGCTGCATTTGCAGGTCGAATCACGCCTCGAAAAAGCCACCAGCTCTGGCAGCCCGTTCTTCGAGGTGAAACTCGTCGATGCCGCCGATTCATTCATCTGGCGAGTCTTTGACAACAATCCGCTGTTCCAAGACGCGGCCAAGCTGGGGCGCAATGCTTTCATCCAGCTCGCAGGACAGTGGGTGGAAGGCAAATACGGTCTCGAGCCACGGCAGGTGCAGATGCGTCTTCTCGCCGAAGACGAAGCCAGCACGCTGCTTCTCGGAGATCCAGATCTCTCAGCACGCCAGTCGGCCGATTACGCCGACATCGTCGCCTTCGTCGAATCCATGCGTGACCCCCGCCTCGCAAAGCTCTGCCGGGTGTTCCTTGAACGCCACGGCGAACGCTTTCGCCGCACCGGCGCCGCGCGCAAAAACCATCATGCCCGCCGCGGCGGTCTGGTGGAGCATGTGGCGCAGATGATGCGCTGCGCGGTGGCGCTGGCGGGCCTCTATCCGCAGTTGAACCGCGATCTCATGATCGCGGGCGTCTTGTTTCATGACTGCGGCAAACTCTGGGAGAATGTCTATGCCGAGTCCGGCTTCACCATGCCTTACAATCTCACCGCAGAAATGCTCGGCCACATCCCGCTGGGCCTGGAACTGGTGAACAAGATGTGGCGTGATCTGCTGGAAGATCCTGCAGCGGCGGAATGGACGGCGCTGGAGCCCGCTTCTGAAATCGTGCGTCTGCACCTGCTGCATCTCATCGCGGCACATCACGGCAGCCTGGAATTCGGCTCCCCCATTCTACCTAAGACGCCTGAGGCCGTGGCGCTGCATCACGTCGATAACATCGACGCCAAACTCGAAATGTTCCGTCGCGGGTATGCCAGCAGCAAAGAACTCGCCCCTGGCATCTTCGAGAAATTTTCTCCATGGCCGGTGAACATCGTCGCACCGTTGCCCGCCGTGCATCTGCCGCCGGCGGAGGGCGCAGCTTAGGCGCGCAGTTTCATCAGCGCCGCGCGCACCATGAGCGTCTCACCCACATTTTCCGTGGTGAGCAGGCCGATGAGTGCGCCGCTGATGGGATCAAGGACCGGCAGGGCCGGACAATCACTGGCGTTCAAGGTTTCGAGCGCCTGGGTCAGTTCAATCGTGGCCTGAGTCGATTCAGGGCAGGGGCGCATCACATCCACCACCGGCTGCCCGGGGCCCTTTTCCGCGAGAGCTGAGATCAGATCATGTCGCGTCAGCATGCCCTGGATGCCACCATGGGTGTCCAGCACGGGGAAGTCCTGCTGTGCGCCGGCAAGCAGCAGTTCGACACCATCGCGCAGTGTGGCCTCCGGTGGCAGGCTGCGGAAATCAGTGAGCATCGCATCACGTACGCGCAGATTCCGTGTGGCCTCCTGCTGAGTTACCATGGCCGCCTCCTGGCCTGCGGCCATGAAGATGAAAAAGCAGATGAGCAGTATCATCGGATCAATCTTGTGGTTCAGCAGCATGTAGATGGCCACCATCATGGCGATGCCCTGCCCGATCGAAGCCGCCCGTCGTGTTGCAACACCGTACTCCATGAACATGGCGAACAAGGCGCGCAGCACCCGGCCGCCATCCATTGGAAAGGCGGGGATCAGGTTGAACACGACCATGAGGATATTCCACATCATGAGCTTCTGGAAGAAATGGCCTGATTGCAGAAAATCGTAGCCGGGATGGAACGCCGTGTTGATGCCAAGGCCCAGCCAAATGGCCGCCGCGATGATCACATTCACCAGCGGGCCGCTGATGGCCACCACCAGCTCCTGCGAAGGTTTGCGCGGCATGCGCTCCAGCCGTGCCACACCCCCGATGGGCAGCAGCGTGATGTCCGGCGTGCGTATGCCGTAGCCCCGCGCCGCCATGACGTGGCCAAATTCATGCAGCACCACGCACGTAAACATGGCGGTGATGAACAGGGTCGACTCCAGCGCTGCAGGAAGCCCCTGTCCGCTCAGAAAACTCTGGCTTGCGACAAACAGCAGCAGCAGCAGAAAGGTGACATGAACACGAACCTCCGTGCCGGCAAAGGTGAAGAGGCGGAAGGACCATTTCATAGAGGGGGTAGTCAAAACTAGGGCTTGGGGGATTTCGAGGGATCGTAGTAGATACGCACATCAGCGTCTTTGATGCCCAAAATCTCCTGAGCACGGCGCAAAGCGTTGCGGGTCGAAAGATTCGGATTGGACGGGCTGGCTGGGAAGAGGTTTTCCTTGCCGATCACCTCCACCATGCCCGCAGCCTTCAGCACACGGTACAGATCTTTCGACACACCGCTGACGATCAGGTCCCGCCCGTCGGCACGCAGCGTGCGCACCAGTTCTTCAATCGCCATGGCGCAGGTGGCGTCGAGGTGGCGTGCATTCTTGAGCCGTAGGATGACAATCCGCAGATTAGGGTCGGTGCAGGAGCCCTGGATCTGCGTGCGGAACAGGTCGGCGGAGGCAAAAAACAAATCACCCTCCACATGCACGATGGAGATGGCCGGATGCTGACGCCCACCTTGGTGCGCTTCCGCCAGATTGCCCTCTTCATTGAAAACGTATTCCACCAGCGAGGGCTGGCTGGCCTTGTGCAGATAGAGAATGATCGAAATGCCCACACCGGTGAAAATCGCCACATGCAGCGGCACCATCAGCGTGGCCACGAAAGTGGTGATAAACACCGCCGCATCCGCCCCCGTGGCTCGCAGGGAAATCTGGATCTGACGCTTGTTGATGAGCGCCACCGCCACACAGATCACCATCGCTGCGAGTGCGGCCTTGGGCACATACGCCACCAGCGGGCCGATCGTCAGCGCCGCCACCAGACACACCACGCCACTGACAATCGCGGACACAGGCGTCAGCGCGCCGCTCTCATACGCCGCTAGCGAGCGCGTCAGTGAATGGGACGCCGGCATGCCGCTGAGATAGGCGCAGCTCAGATTCGCCACACCGAGGCTCAGCATGTCCTGATTGGCGTCCACGCTGTGTCCTGACCGGCTGGCCAGCGTGCGCGCCATCGCGGAGTTTTCCATCATGGATACAAACGCGAGCGAAAGCGCGAGCCCAAAAAGCTGGCTGAACTGCGCGGATGCATTGCCGCTGGTGAAATCCGGAAACGGCGGCAGCAGCGTTCGCCACGTGAATGACAGATCCGAATAGGTGGCTACCTGCAGCCCCGCTTTGTTCATCATCACCGCGATCAGTGACATCAGGATCAGCGTCAGCGTCAGCGCCGGGAAACGTTTGCCGAAACGTTTGAAGCCGTAGTAGCAGCCGATGGCCAGCACGCAGATCAGCGCACTCGGCCAGTGAATGGTCTGCAGGTTGCCCAGCACCTCGTGCAGATCGGAGACCAGGGTGCGCGCCACCGGTTTGCCGGAGGACGTGCCGATCTGCAGGCCCAGCCCCACCGGCAGCTGATGCGCAAACATCTGCAAGGCCGCACCGGTGAGGTAGGCCACCACCACCGCACGGCTGATGAACCGCGCCATGTCCGCCACGCGGAAATACGCGCCGAAGATCAGCAGTGCACCCACGAGGAACACCAGCATCGGCATCGATGCCATTTGATTCAGGTTGGGAAAGGCGGCGAAATAAGACG
This sequence comes from Prosthecobacter debontii, assembly GCA_943371875.1. Taxonomy (GTDB): domain Bacteria; phylum Verrucomicrobiota; class Verrucomicrobiia; order Verrucomicrobiales; family Verrucomicrobiaceae; genus Prosthecobacter; species Prosthecobacter debontii_C. The sequence goes on from CALRWM010000026.1 coordinate 59,678, forward strand.
ACACCATGAACGCCGTGGCATTCGTCGGCCCATAAATGGAATGCCGTGAGCTCATCAGCAGCGCACCAACCACACAGGCCACGGCGGAACAAGTGATGCCATAGGCCAGCGGCAGTCCGGCCACCACGGCAAACGCCATTCCCTGCGGGATGGCCAGCAGCGCACCGTCCAGCCCGCTCCTGGAGTCCGCCTTAAACATTTCTTTGTCGTAGCCCTTCAGCATCTGCCTGAGCGGAAACGGGTCCAGCTCGCTGGCTGCGGCCATGGTCTGCAGCCATGTCCGGCCCCGACTTGCGAATTCACCCAGTTGCTGGAACCAGGCTTGTAGGTGGGAAAGCAAAAGAAACTCCTTGGAAACGCTTGGCCCAAGCTAGACGCCTCAGCACAGATCACAAGCTTTGTGCTTATACGATTGCCACTGGACTCAAGGTTCTATCGAATCACCTTCCCTCATGACTGCAGCTGATGACGAACCGATCCCCGATGTGGTGGAGCACCCCATCGGCCCGGAACTCGATCTGCACACCTTCCGCCCCAATGAAATCGGCAGCCTGCTGCCCGAATACTTCGCCGAATGCCGCAAGCGCGGCATCCTCCGTGTCCGCATCATTCACGGCAAAGGCAGCGGCACTCTCCGCACCGGCGTGCATCAGTTGCTTGCAAAGCTGCCCGAAGTACAGCAGTTCATCTGGCCCGCCGATGAAACAAGCGGCTCCTGGGGCGCGACTTGGGTCATTTTGCGGGCCTAAAGTCCGTCAAAGAGCCCACGCAGCACTCGTCCAGACCTTTGGCTTGGCATTCTCCAGCTTCTCCAAATCCAGCGCCGTGCCATTTTTGATTTCCAGCTTCTGCCCGCGGATTTCCAAGGTCAGGGGGCCGGCCAGATCTGCTTTTTCCAGCCAGAATCGCAGGCGAACGTCGCCCGTGGTCTGGGCTTCGATGCTCGGAGGGCGTTCCACGGGGAGAATAAAGGGCGGCACCTCCTTGCCGGCTCCATTGACCAAACGTACGTCCGGCGCCTGCATGGAGAGCGGTCGAGGGCTGGAATTCTTGTAGCGCACCTCCAGATCCAGCCGGGCATTGCCAAAATCACGCTCCAGCATGCAGCGGCGTAGCTGCAGGGGGGAATCCGCGTTCATTTCGGCTCCATGGCTGTTTTCAGCAGGGTTTGGGGCCGTTTGAAACGACCACAAAATAGCAATTCCGCCTACGATAAGCAGCAGCCAGACCTCAAATCTCTGAAAAATACGCATGAAGGCTAAATTCGGGGATGTCGTTCTCTGTTTGTCAAAACCGTCAAACTGTCTATCATGCGCGCCCCTCCGACCCGGACGCGGTTCCCCACCGCACGGTTGTTGCGATGGAAAACACTTCGCCCCCTAACCTCTTTCTCATGAACATCAACGTCGAACATCAGCCCAACTGCCGCGCCGTCGCCCACGTCCGCGTTCCCTCCGACCAGGTCGGCAAAGAACGTGACGAGATCATCACCTACTTCGCCGGCATGGTGCGCATGCCCGGCTATCGCCCCGGCAAAACGCCGAAGAGCATCGTCGCCAAGCGCTATGAAAACGAAGTGAAGGACGAACTCGAAAAGAAGCTCATCAGCGAAGGCCTGCGCCAGGCCGTGAAGAGCGAAGGCCTTGAGCTCCTCAACGTCCTCGCCGTGAACGACAAGATGTATCACGAAACGGACAAGAGCTTCAGCTTCACCATTGAGATGAGCCTCGCGCCGAAGTTTGAGCTGCCCGAGTACACCGGCATCCCGGTCAAGCTCCCACGCATCGAAGTCACCGACGCTGATGTGGACCACGATCTCCTCCACCTTCGTGAAAACCAGGCCACCTATGAAGATGTGGACCGCGTCGCCGTTGTGGGTGATGTCGTCGTTCTCAGCGTCACCGGCAGCCTCGACGGCCAGCCCATCGCCGAAGCTATGCCAGATGCCCCCTCCCATCTCAAGGAGATGAAGGAAAACTGGTTCCTCCTCGCCGACGAAGACGATTTCCTCCCTGGCTTCTACGCAGGCCTCGTCGGCATCGCCAAAGATGACGAGCGCACGCTCAACATCACCCTTGCGGACGACTTCAATTTCGAAGCCCTGCGCGGCAAGACCATCGCCCTGACCGCGAAATGCCACGGCGTGAAGAACAAGGCCGTGCCGGAAATCACCGAAGAGTTCATCAAAAAGATCGCCGGTGAGGAAATGACCCTCGAAACCCTGCGCGATGAAGTGCGCGCCGCCATCCGTCGCCGCCGTGAGCAGGCCCGCGATGCCGCGAAGTCCAATCAGGTCATCGCCCACCTGTTTGAAAAGGTCGAGTTTGAACTCCCGCAGGAAGTCGTGAATCGCGAAGCTCAGCGCCGCACCAATGAAATCGCCCAGCGCGCCATGCAGCAGGGCATCGGCGAAGAAGAGCTGATGAAGCAGCAGGACGAGATCCTCAACAGCGCCACCAATCAGGCCCGCCAGAACGTCAAAGTCAGCTTCATCCTTGAGCAGATCGCCAAGAAGGAAGCCCTCGAAGTTCCCGGCCAGAAGATCGCCATGGCCCTCGCCCAGATCGCCGAGCGTCAGAAGACCCCCGCCAAGAAGTTCATGGCCGAGGCTCAGAAAAACGGCCTCATCGACAACGTCCGCGGCGACCTGCTCCTGCAGGAAGCCATGGAGTTCCTCAAGGACAAGGCCATCGTCGAAGAAACCGAGCCCGAAGCAGAGCACTGCGACACGCACAGCAAGTAAGTTGGCAAAACCACCTCAAGGATCGGTCAAGCAGGTCATCACACGGCCTCTTGACCATTCCTTGACCGCTTGGTCTCCCTTATCCCTTAAGTTTGCATCACCAGCGCTGCTGATGACAAAAAATCTGGCCAAGCGCTAAAGCGACACAACGTTTTACCGCTTCAGCGTAGTTTAAACGCCATTGGAACCTTGTAGCTGCGGACCGGACCTGGTGGCCAGTGCCAGTTCTTTTGTACCCATGCCGCCGCTTTTTGGTCCAAAGCGGTGAATCCTGAACTCTGCTCAATCTTAACGGAGGTCGGAGTGCCATCCTCTGCAACTTGGATGCGCAGCATCGCCCGTCCCTGCGTTTTCTGCTCCGCAAGTGCTGCCGGCTTTGGAACAGCGGGGGCCATCACCTTCTTCGAGGTAGTGCACCCCATGACGGAAGCGACGACCATGAGCAGAATCAAAGTGCCGGGATGTTTGCGCATGGCATGTAAAGGGGGGGCTAATAGGTGAGTTATCGACAAGAACATTGTTTTTTATCAGCAACATTATCTCCGACAAAGATGTGGCTTTGCGACGAACTTTTGAATTCATGATGTTGTTTTAGCCGCTCATTGGAAGGGTAGTGGATGCCCGCAGGGCGATTACACATCCATGATCGTGAGAGAACGCAACCGCAAGGTTTGCATTGCATGCCAAAGCCCGCATGTGCCATGAGTGCGCATGCCTCACGATCTTCACGCCGCCCTCAAACAGCACTTTGGCCACAAGGCCTTTCGTGCCGGACAAGAGCAGGTGATGGAGGCCCTGCTCGCAGGCCGAAGCGCACTGGCGCTCTTCCCCACTAGTGCTGGCAAATCACTTTGCTATCAGCTCCCCGCACTGCTCATGGACGGTGTGGCGCTAATCATCTCACCGCTGATTGCGCTGATGAAGGACCAGGTGCAGGCGCTTCGAGCACGTGGCATTGCCGCCGCACGCTTGGACTCCTCGCTCTCAGCCGACGAAGCGGCACAAGTCTTTGACGACATGCGCAATGGCACGCTCAAGCTGCTCTACATCGCCCCGGAGCGGCTCATGAATGAAAACTTCGTGGAGCGCCTCAAGCGCCTGCGCATCTCCATGATGGCGGTCGATGAAGCGCACTGCATCTCCGAGTGGGGGCACAATTTCCGCCCGGAATACCTGCGTCTGGCACTCGTTGCCAAGGAACTCGGCATCAAGCCCGTGCTCGCGCTCACCGCCACGGCCACACCTTCGGTCGCGGCAGACATTCGCAAGGCCTTTGCCATCGAACAGGCGGATCACGTGCAGACCTCCTTCCTGCGTGCGAATCTGCACTTTCGCATCACGCCCTGCACCGCACAGCAGCGCCTGCCCGTGCTCACCAAGCTGCTGCTGAAGCGCAAGGTCCCCTCCATCGTGTATGTGACGCTGCAAAACACCGCCGAGCATGTGGCCACGCATTTGCAGAAAAATGGGGTGAACGCTCTGGCCTATCACGCCGGTTTGCCAGATGAGCACCGGCACGCCGCGCAGGATGCCTTCATGAACGGCCAGACCGATGTCATCGTTGCCACCATCGCCTTTGGCATGGGCATCGACAAAGCGGACATCCGCGCGGTGTATCACTACAACCTGCCCAAGACCCTCGAAAACTACTCGCAGGAAACCGGCCGCGCCGGTCGCGATGGCAAGGTTTCAGTCTGCGAGCTGCTCGCCTGCGCAGACGACTGCATCGTGCTGGAAAACTTCACCTTTGGCGACACCCCCACTCCGCAGGCCATTCGCCAGCTTCTCGATCATCTGCTGCTGCAAGGCGCGGAATTCGATATCTCGATGTACGATCTCGCCCATGCCACGGACATCCGCCCGCTGGTCATTGAAACCGTCATCACCAATCTCGAACTCGATGGCATCTTGCGTCCGCTCGGCTCCTTTTACGCGAGCTATCAGTTCCGCTTCATCCAGCCGGAGCAGCGCATTCTTTCCGGCCACAAACCCGAGCGACAGGCATTCCTGCGCCTCTTGTTCCAGTGCGGCAAGCGCGGCACCAAGTGGATCACGCTCAATCCCGACGAAGCCGCCGCCGAACTCAGCGAACCGCGCGACCGCGTGCTCAAAGCGCTGACCTATCTGCAGGAATCCGGCGACATCGAACTCAAACCCAGCGGCAGCCGCCAAAAGTATCGTCTGGCCGAAGACGCGCATCGCCGCGATCCGAAAGAGATCACGAAAAAGATGCAGATGCTCTTCGCAGAACGTGAACGTCGCGATGTCGAGCGTCTGAACGAGGTATTAACCATGGCTCAGCACCGCGGCTGCCTCACCCGCTGGCTCCTGAAATACTTCGGTGAGGAAATGGAGGCCGACTGCGGCACCTGCACGAGCTGCAAAGAGCGTGAAAAAGGCATCACCGACGAATCACCACGCGAAATCCCCCAGTCCGAGCCCCCGCCGATCACCGTCGAGCATGTGGCCGCCATCCACGAGGTCATCGCAGAGCGCAAAGCCGCCCTGCGCTCCTCCCGCCAGCTCGCCCGTTTCCTCTGCGGCCTCACCAGCCCTGCCACCACGCGTGAACGCCTTGGCAGACATCCCAGCTTCGGTTTGCTGGAGCGCATTCCCTTTGGCGATGTCCTCGCGCAGACGGAATCCATGCTGAGCTAAGAATTCCTTGCCAGAAAGCCCCTTTTTTGGAGGTATGTCCCTCTCTCAATTCAACCATCATGCGCATTCTCCCGCTTCTTTCCATCCTCCTCGCCGCCGCCAGCCTGCGTGCCGAGTCCCTGCTGCCGCCAAACGCCCGTGTCGCCGTAATCGGTGACAGCATCACCGAGCAGAAGATCTATTCCAAATACATCGAGACCTACCTGCTGGCCTGCACCGGACGCAGCGACATCAAGGTCTTCCAGTTCGGCTGGAGCGGCGAACGCGCTGGCGGATTCGCTGCACGCCTCGAAAACGATCTCGCTGTCTTCAACCCGAATGTCGCCACGACCTGCTACGGCATGAATGACGCTAGCTACCGGCCTTACGCACCCGAGATCGGCGCTGAGTATGAGAAGAACATGCGTGCGGTGATCGATGGCATGAAAAAGGTCGGCGTGAAGGTCATGGCCATCGGTTCCCCCGGCGGCGTGGACCCGGATTACTTCAAGAAAAACGTCACCGGCCAGGACTACAATGACAACCTCGCGCATCTGCGTGACATCGCCAAAAAGCTCGCTGAAGAAAACAAGCAGCCCTTTGCCAACGTGTATGACACGATGATCAGCGCCCTCACCAAATCGAAGGCGGCGCTGGGCAAAGAATACGGTCCCTTCGGTGGCGACGGCTTCCATCCGGCACCGGCGGGCCAGCTCTTGATGGCACAGGCCTTCTTGAAAGCACTGGGCTTTGATGGCGAGATCGGCACGATTACAGTCGATGTGAAAGGCGCCAGCACCGCAAGCAGCGGCCACGTCGTCAAAGGCGGTCAAAACGGCAGCGTGACGTTGGAAAGCACCAAGTGGCCGTTTGTATTCGACGCAGATCCCACCTCGGCGGGCAGCAATCGCAGCATCCTGCCCTTCACCAGCTTCAATCAGGACCTCAACCGCTTCACCTTGAAAGTGGTCAACCTCGGCAGCGCCAAGGCCAAAGTCACCTGGGGCAGCCAGAGCAAGGAGTTCACCCGCGAACAGCTCGAAGCAGGCATCAATCTCGCCGCCGAATTCACCAAGACACCGTTTGATGACGCCTTTGCCGCTTTGACCGCCGCCATCACGCTGAAGGAGAACTTTGAAACGCTGCTGGTCAAAAACCTCGTCACCCACATGCGCGTGATCGCTGCTGAAGCTGCCGAAGATCCCAAAGTGGCCGAGGCGCTGACGAAGCTGAAAAAGAAGCTCGCCGATGAACATGCCAAGCCGGACGCCAACGTCCGCAAGTCCATCAAACCCGTCACCCACACCATCAAGGTCGAGGAAGTCCGCTGAGGCGGCGGGTTACAGAAAATCTTCCCAGGGCAGGCAGCGGTAGAACCAGCAGCTCAGTCGGCGAACCAGCGACGCCTCCGGCTCGATGCGCCGCACAGCTCTGCTGCCATTGGGCAGCTGCCCTGTCCAGAGGAGGGAGCCATTGGCTGCACGCGTGATGTGCCAGCTGTTCTCGGGCTGCAAACCCTTCAGTAAATACGATTTCAAGCGTGCGGCGAATGCCGCGCTATGGATGATCACGCCCGTCTCCGTGTTGATGTATTTGGAGCGGGGATCCATGTTGAAGGAGCCGATGAACGACAGTTGGTCATCGACCACGAACCCTTTCGTATGCATGCCCAGCGGCGTGAGTCGGCGCACATGGATGTAGTCCTTGCGATCAGCCGCATGCGAATTGAGTTCAAAGAGACTGACCCCGCAGTCGAGCACACTTTGGCGACGGTTGATGATCCCCGCCATGGCGGCCACCCCGTCGATGGATGCCAGCGAATTGGTCAGCACCTGCACATGGACGCCGCGCGCGGTGGCCGCTCGTAGCAGCTCCAGCGTGTCGTTCTGGGGAATGAAATAAGCGGCATGCATCACCACCCCGGATCTGGCCTCACGCACGGTGCCTTCAATTTTTTTCGACACCGGTGAGGCCACCAGCCCCTGACGCATCATTCGCTCGGGTGGATCCGCTATAAACTCGTACTCAGCCCAGATCATGCGACTCACGAGTTGGTGCAAGACATCCAAAGACTCTGCCCGGCTCATTGCAAGAGGGTAGTGGTTTCCGTTTTTCGCGGCCAGTGCGCGCTTCTTGCGCATGACATGTCTGCGCAGTTCACGCAGATTTTCACGTTCATGATCGGTGATTTTTGCCTGATCCCCCATGCGCGTCAGAGGCGAGCGCCAGTACAGTTCAAAGGACTTGGCCGATGCATCCACCACCGGCCCGGCGGCAATGAAGTCCAGATCCCGCATATTGTGCTTTCGATGGATGCCAAAATAGGTGTCTCCCAGATTGCGCCCGCCGCCCATGACGAGGGTGCCGTCCGCAATCATGACCTTGTTGTGCATGCGGCTTTGCATGCGGTCGATCTCGCCAATCACCGGAATGGGATTTCCGGCAAAAATGCCCTTCAGATCCGTCAGCGGATTGAAGAAGGCCACCTGGATGTTGGGATGCGCCGCCAGCGCTGCGGAGCGCACTTCCACCTGGGCATCCGTCGTGGTATCCAGAAGCAGTCGGATTTTGACACCGCGGTCGGCCGCTGCCAGGAGGCGGTCGGCGAACGTGGTGCCGACCACATCGTCTTTCCAAATGTAGTATTGCAGATCCAGCGTGCGCTGCGCCGCCTCCATCATGGCCAGTCGTACAAGAAACGACTCACGGCCATCCGGCAGCATTTCAAATCCAGCCGTGCCTTGACGGTGCACAGTGTGCTGGCGGCAGGCGTGTGCGATAGTTTCCTGACTGACAAATCCCACCGTGGGAAGGGCGTCAATTTTCGGACTGGAGGTCCCGCAAGCTGCCAGCAGAATGAGTGTCCCGCCAAGCAGTAGACGGGGCCATAATTTCATCAGGCAGGATTCCAGCGCGGAACAAAGATGCAAGTCCATCAAAAAACGAATCGCTAATGGCGTTCTAATTGGATGCTTTTAGCTGATCTCACCTGGCCCGCTGTGGCCGCTCTCGACAAAAACACCCCCGTCATCTTTCCCGTCGCCGCTTTGGAGCAGCATGGCCGGCACATGCCCGTCTTTACGGACAGCATGCTCACCAACGAACTCGTCCGCCGCACCGAGGCCGCCCTGGGCGAACGCGTGCTGATCGCACCCATGATGTGGCTGGGAAATTCGCATCACCACATGGACTTCGCCGGTACCTTGTCCGCAGAGCCACGGCTGTATCTCGATCTGCTCAACGGGCTCATGGAAAACTTCATCGCCCATGGCTTCAAGCGCCTCGTCTTCCTCAACGGCCACGGCGGCAACGACATTCCCGGCAAACAGGCCGTCTTCGAGACACGCCAGAAATACCGTGACCGCAGCGATCTGCTGCTGCTCTTCGCCACCTACTGGAATCTCGGTGCCGAGCCCTGGACCCGTGATCCTTCCATTCAGCAGCGCGTCATGGGCCACGCCTGCGAATGGGAGACCAGCATGGTCCTCCGCCTCCGCCCCGAACTCGTCGTCGATCTGACAAAAACAAGCGACGTCCCCTTCGGCAACGCCTTCGAACCCGCCTCCCGCGGCTGGATCATGCCCGACCGCAGCGAGCCCGGTCACGTCGGCGATCCCCGCTCCGCCACCGCCGAAAAAGGCGAGGTGCTGTTCCAATGCTTCAGCGAGTCCGTCGTGAAGCTGCTGGAACGCGTGATTGCATGGGATGGGAAAACATGGGAAGGCTAACCGAAAGAATAAAACAATTGCCTGTGGATTCCAAACCTCGCTCTACATGGAAAGGGTGTCTCTGCGGCTTTGCGCTCTTTCTTCCCATGGCATGTGTCCAACACAAAACCATTCAGTCGGTTTCGAATCCCATGGATGCAGTATGGTCTCGGATTCGTGATCGTATCGACAAGCTGGGGGATGGACATGCGCATGAAGCTGATTGGCGTAAAGCCAGCGAGCCTCGGCCCGAGGTTGTCAGCTCGATTTCTGATTTGCATGAACAGACCAAGGACTTGGAGATTACCGCAGCCGAGAGAGAAGTGCTGCCGGCGGCTTTCAACAAGTCTTCACGGGTCGTTAACTTTGGATTCGAATGCAACTATCATGCGCTGGTCTTTTTCGACCAGGCAGGGAAATGCTGGAAGGTAATCAAATGGTGAATGTATGACTGCACAACGCTCCTCCCTCTGGAAATGGTACCTCTGCGGCCTCCTGCTGCTGGCCACGACGATCAATTACATGGACCGCCAGACGCTGGCGAATGCCTCGACACGCGTCACCAAGGAATTCAACCTGTCGCAGGAGCAGTATGGCGACATGGAACTGGCCTTCGGCTGGGCCTTCGCAGTGGGATCTCTGGTCTTCGGGTTCCTCGCGGATCGCTTTCGCGTTTACTGGCTCTATCCGGTGGTGCTCAGCGGATGGTCGCTGATGGGGATCGCCTCGGCGCAAACGGAAGGCTACTGGCCGTTGCTCACGTGCCGCGTGCTGCTGGGCTTCTTTGAAGCAGGGCATTGGCCGTGTGCGTTGAAGACGACGTTCGCACTGCTGCAGCCCAAGGACCGCACCATGGGCAACAGCGTGCTGCAAAGCGGCGCGTCCATCGGCGCGGTGGTGACGCCACCGCTGATGATCTGGCTTATGACGGACGAGCTTTCCAGCTGGCGCCTCGCCTTTGAAGCCATCGGCTATATCGGGCTGCTCTGGGTGGTGCTGTGGTTCGTGTCGATGCGCAAAAATGATCTGGATGTGGTGGCGGAGGATGATCCATCAAAGCGCGAAAGCATGTGGGACATTCTGCTGGGCGGCCGCTTCTGGGCGCTGGCCATTTTGATCTTTGGTGCGCAGACCTGCTGGCACCTCTTCCGCGTCTGGCTGCCGAAGTTCATGCAGGAAGGGCGTGGTTACTCGGAGACGGAGGCCCTCGCCTTCAATTCCGCCTACTACATCGGCACAGACATCGGCTGCATCGCCGCAGGGATCATCTCTCTCTGGCTCGCCCGGCGGTTCACCATCTCCGCACACGGCGCACGGCGTTGGGTGTATGCCGGCGCTTGTTTCATGACGTCGTTCAGCGTGCTGCTGCTATGGCTGCCCAAAGGCTGGCCGCTCATGGGGGCCATTCTCATCGTCGGTGCTGGAGCCCTGGCTTTGTTCCCCTGCTACTACAGCTTTGTGCAGGAGCTTTCTGACCGGCACGTGGGACGGCTCACAGGTTTGCTCAGCACCTGGGTATGGGCGGTGTCATCCCCCATGCACAAGCTCTTTGGCCGGCTCGTGGATGAAACGAAGTCCTTTGATCTCGGCATGGCAATGGCTGGTCTGGCCCCGTGGCTCGGCGTCCTAGCCATGAAGCTCCTATGGGACACGCAAAAGTCGAAGGACCCGGCAGTTGCGCTGCGTTGAGTGGGCATGATTCGTCTGCTGACACCTGTCTTGCTCGTCGTTTCGGTGCTGCACGCCGCCGAGCCCTATGAACTGAAGCTCGAAACTGTCACCAAAGGCTACGACGGTACAATGTGCTGGGTGCATCCGCGTGCAGGCGCCATCCCCGGCAACCAGCCGCAGGTCGTGCTGACCATGCAGAAACTGCTGCTCACAGGAAGCGATGTGTTTTATGCGCTGAACCATGTCAGCACCTCCGATCTCGGCAAGGCGTGGACCCCGCCGGTCGAGCACACGAACACCCTGGGCCGGCGCGCGGAACCGGATGGCGTGATCGTAGCCGCCTGTGACTTCACCCCGAAGTGGCATGCCAAGTCAGGCAAACTCGTCGGCATCGGCCACACCGTGCGTTATTCCGACAACAAGGTCATTCACGAACGCCCCCGCGAAACCTGCTTCTCCGTCTATGATCCGCAGAAGTCCACCTGGACGCCATGGGCCACGTTGCCGATGCCCTCAGACCCGAAATTTGAAAATGCAGGTGCTGGCAGTGTGCAGCGTATGGACTTGGAAAATGGCGACATCCTGCTGCCCATCTACTTCAAAGCCAAAGGAGATAAATACTACCGCGTCACCGTGCTGCGTTGCAGCTTTGACGGCCGCACACTGCGCTTCATTGAACAGGGCAACGATCTCGCACTGGAATCCGGACGCGGTGTGTATGAGCCGTCATTGATCCGCTGCGCGGGAAAATTCTATCTGACCCTGCGCAACGATACCGCAGGCTACGTGTGTGTCAGCGATGACGGCCTGCACTTCAGCGAACCGAAACGCTGGGACTGGAGTGACGGCGGCGATCTGGGCAACTACAACACCCAGCAGCACTGGGTGGCGCACAAAGACCACCTCTATCTCGTTTACACCCGCAAAGGCGCGAACAACGATCACGTCTTCCGCCATCGCGCCCCGTTGTTCATGGCGGAGGTGGACAAGGCCAGCCTCACCGTGAAACGCGAAACCGAACGCATCCTGGTGCCTGAACGCGGCGCACGACTCGGAAACTTCGGCGTGTGCGAGGTCAGTGAAAACGAAACCTGGGTCACCGTGGCCGAGTGGATGCAAAAGAACGGCCCTGACATCGTCATCAAGCCCGACAACAAGTATGGCGCTGACAACAGCGTCTATGCCACACGCATCCTTTGGAAAGATGACAAATAGCCTGCATCAGCCCAGATACTCACCCGCAATGACCTCCTCCTCGCCCTCCGTTTCATGGATGGCACTGGATATGACCCGTTCAGTCACCTCATCGAGGTAGGTTTGCAGTACCTTGCTGAGTTCAAGAAACTCTGGCCACAGCGTCTCATCCACAAAACTGCGCGGCACTCTGACCATGACCGTGGTTCGCCGCTGACGCGCATAGCGGTACGGCCTGAGCTCATAGCGGCGCAGCAGGGCGGTGAAGAGTTTTTTCGACCAGCCATCCGCAAGGGTGAACTTGTACTCAATGGGCCGCTCGACCTTGGCGGTCTCACCCAGTCGTCGTTTGATGCGCATGATGGCATCGGCGGCGGCTTCTTTTTCACCGGGAGTCGCAGCGCCTGCATAGAGCCGCTCGATTTTGCTGAGCTTGTCGAGAAGGTCCTGTTCGCGCATGCAGGTTCTTTCTCAAACCAGACGCACTTGTCAACGCAAGCCCCGCTTACGAAGCGCGGCGGATGCCACGTGTCGCCAGGATGTTGCGCACAAGCCGCAGCATGTCGGCAGGCTCATAGGGCTTTGGCAGCACGGCGGCAAAGCCGTAGGCGGCAGGATTGGCCATCACCGGATCATCCGAGTAGCCGCTGGAAACGATGGCAAAGACTTCAGGGTCAATGGCACGAAGTTTTTCCATCGCACGAACACCACCCATGCCATTGGGAATGCTGAGGTCGAGAATGACGAGGTCAAAGGCCCGGCCTTGGGTCACGCTTTCCTGATACATTCGTACCGTTTCACTGCCTTCAGAGCTCTCTGCCACATCGAAGCCGTTGCCAGTGAGGTTGCGGACAATCAACGAACGCACGAGCGGATCATCCTCCAGCACCAGAATTCGCGGATTGGCAGCGTTCAGTTCCGGTGCCGCGTCGAACACCTTGCTGAGTCCAAAGGCATCGGCTTCCTCACCATCAGAATCCAGCGGCAGGTAGAAGCGCACCGTGGTGCCCTTGCCATGATCTGAACTGACGGTCAGCGAGCCACCGTGGGCTTTGGCGATGGATTCGCAGACCGTGAGGCCCAGACCAGTCGCGTTGTCAGCCTTGCGGGTGCTGAAGTAGGGCTCAAAAATGTGCGGCAGATGCTCCGTCGTGATGCCTTCACCTTTGTCTTCGACCTCGATGGCGAGGCCGGAAGGCTGGAAGTTCGTATCAGTGACCATTTCACCGGGGAACATCTCAGCGTGATCAGGAGCAAAGCAGCGCACGGTGATTTCACCGCCGTTCGGCTGCGCCTGTTCGGCATTGCGGATTAGATTGCTCAGCAGGCGGCGGATCTGAGCACCATCAATGGCTATTTGAGGCAGGCCGGGCTGCACTTCGATGCGGTACTCCACGCGATTCGCACGTGTGTGGTGCGCAAAGAAGGTCTCGATGAGATCGCCAAGGCGGATCTGTGTTTTGATCGGTGCACCACCACGGGCGAAGGTCAGCAGCTGCTGCACAAGGTTCTGCGCCTGCAGTGTGGCCTGTTTGGCCGTGTGCAGTTCAGGCAGAGTGATTGCATTGCGCAGGCGCATCTCGGCCAGCGAGATGTTGCCCAGCAGCACGGTGAGCAGATTGTTGAAATCGTGGGCAAAGCCACGCGCCAGCAGCCCAAGTGATTCCAGGCGGTCGATGCGGTTGCGGCGCTCCGCTTCCTCGCGCCGCGCCGTCACATCCTGCACCAGGAGCAGCAGGCCTTCACCAAAGGGGTAACCGCGCAGTTCCAGCCAGATCTGTTTTTCATCGAGGTAAAGCTCACGATTCACTGTCTCACGGTGCAGCATGGCATGGGCAAAGGCCTCATGATGCAGTTCGCGCGTGGCGCTGGGCATGATGTCCCACAACGAAAGACCCAGCATGTTCTGCAGGTTGCGGTCAAAAAGGCGCAGGGCGCTCGCGTTGGCATAGGTCACCCGCCAGCGGGCATCCAGAGCAAACAGCGGGTCGGAAATGCTTTCCACCACATCCACCAGCGGCGCAGTGCTGCGGTTCGGGAGAGGCGTCGCTTCCACCGGTGCCGGCACAGCCGCAGCTCGGAAAAGAATGATGAGCCCGGTCAGTTGGCCCTGCGCATCACGCAGCGGTGCCGTACGGTCCTGAATCGGTACACGTTCACCCGCCAGGGTCGTGAGATAAACCGTGCGCTCAGCGGCTTGAGTGGCTGACTCCGCAGAGAGAATCTCGGCGGGCTCACCAGTGCTCTGATAAATACGAAACACTTCGTTCAAGGATCGGCCCACCGCTTCCTGCGCATTCCAGCCCGTGGCACGGGCGGCGGAGGGGTTCATGAACACCACGCCTCCAGAAAGATCCGCGGCGATCACTCCATCAGCCAGGCTTTGAAAAGCCTCAAAGTAGCTGTGCTCACGACGCTGACGTTCGTTCTCTTCAAAATGGCGCTGCGCAGCCACTTCCACGGCAAGGCGCAGTTCGTCATGATTAAACGGCTTGAGCAAATAGCCATGCGGATGCGTTTGACGGGCGCGGGCCACGGTATCCAGATCCGCGCAGGCAGTGACATAGACGATGGCCACACGGCTGCGGCTCTGCAGCTCACGGGCAGTGTCAATCCCATCCATCTGCCCCGCCAGGTGAACGTCCATCAAGACCAGATCGGGGCGAAACTCGTCCAAGCGCTCCAGTGCTTCCTCTCCAGAAGCACAGATGGCGACCACCACATAGCCGAGTTTTCCAAGAGTCGTGGCCATGTCACAGCCCACGAGGCCCTCGTTCTCGACGATTAATATGCGAATGCGGTCAGAATTGGTCATTTCCCCGTTAGTGCAACTATTCTAACCGATATGAATTAGAAACGCCATAGGAATTCTAAGTACTTTTATTTGATTGGTGAGAATTCGGTGGAACGGCATCGTTCACCCATTGGGCTGCTTGTCGGAACTGGCGGGGCCGCTCTTGTCAGGGGAAAAAAACGGACTTCAATGGATCAAAGCTTAGAGCGGTAATTACGATAAGAAGCGCCGAAAAAGGTCGAGTTTTTATGTGGCAGGTTCGCCTGGGCGTCTGAAAAAAAGCGGCCCGCCTCAATTTTGACTCGCCAACCTTCGCTTTATTTTTAATAATCTTGCCGGTCAATTCACACAATCCTTCTCATGAAATCGTTCTTTGCATTTCTCGCCGTTCTTGCCCTCAGCTTCTCTCTTTCTGCCGCAGAAACCTCCCCGCCAAAGAAAAATCCGGAGAAGCCCTCCGCAAAGGTGGAGGCAGTGGCCAAAACGCTGGTGACCCAGCAAAGGGCCCAGCTGCTAACTCTGCTGAACCAGGGGGATCTGGCGGCGCTCATGGCGATTCCCGGGATTGGTGAAGTCCGCGCCAAGGCCATCCAAAAAGCCCGCCCTCTGGCCGATGTGACCAATGTGGTAAGCGTCGATGGCATCGGCGAGGGCATTTTTGCTCAAATGGTCGCCTATGCGAAGGCGGGATTTCCTCAGCCGGAGAAAAAAGCTCCCTCCAAGAAGAAGTCCGCGCCGAAGAAAACGGACGCCACGGGCTCAAAATAGCCTGCACAGGGGAGCTTTCGAGCCCCTGCCGTACAAGCCCCTGCCGTACATTCAGACGATACAAGGCCAATTTCGGCCTGATTTTGGGATTCCGGCCCGACCTTGTGAAATTTTTCACAAATAGCGGTTGCCGCACTGCGGGACGTTCGGATAATCAAACCCGGTTCTCCTGCGGTTCCCTGCTCATACATGGCCACTATCATTGTACAACGTCCCAAACTTGCCTGGCATGAACGCTGGTTCATTTCCACGCTGCTGAAAGGGCTGAAAATCACGATTGGGCACGGCATCAAGACCTTCCTCCAGATCGCCGGGGGCAAGCCCAAGGTCACAATGGAATACCCGGAGCAGAAATGGGACGAGCATCTGCCCGAACACTACCGTGGCGCCCCCGCCCTCGTCACGGACGAGCAGGATCGCGAGCGCTGCGTCAGCTGCCAGCTCTGTGAGTTCATCTGCCCGCCCAAGGCCATCAAAATCATCCCCAGTGAGATTCCCAGCGATGACCCATGGGCCAAGGTCGAGAAGCGGCCCAAGGAATTCGACATCGACATGATTCGCTGCATTTACTGCGGCATGTGCGAGGAGGTCTGCCCGGAGCAGGCCATTTTCCTGCGCAAGGACTATGCCATCACCGGTCTCTCACGTCAGGAGATGGTGCACAACAAAAAGCGCCTCTATGAAATCGGCGGCCAGCGCGTGGGGCTGGTGAACAAGTGGAACGAGCTCAAGTAATGCCCCCTCTGCTGTTCTATCTCTTTGCACTGATCACCCTGGGCTTCGGCTTCCTGGTCGTCACCGGTCGCAATCCAGTCACCTGCGCTCTCGCGCTAGCGGCCAGCTTCGTTGGCCTCGCGGCGCTGTTCCTCAGCCTTGACGCCTACTTCATAGGAGTCATCCAGATCCTCGTCTACGCTGGCGCAGTTATGGTCCTCTTCCTGTTCATCATCATGCTGCTGGACATCAAAACGGAGGAGGGCAAAAAAATCAATGTCCCCGCCATCGTGTCCGGTGTGCTGCTGGCGGTGTTGCTCACCCTGCAAATCATCGCAGTTGTCGGCAGTACCGAGCTGGCGAATAAAACCTCGCAAAATACCCCCCTGGCTCTGGCTGAGGCGGCCGGGAAGATCGGCAAAGCGGCGCTGCCCACGATTACCAACGATCTCAAAGCAGGCACGCTGCCTGATGCCAAGCTGATCGGCTTTACTCTTTTTGATCAATACGGCTTCCACCTTCAAGTCATCGGCCTGCTCCTGCTCGTCGGGACGATCGGTGTCGTCGTTCTCAGCAAACGCGAAAGGAGCGCCCCATGATCACCCTTGGCCACTATCTCGTTGTCAGCGGCATGCTGTTCTCCCTGGGTCTCGCTGGCGTTATTGCCCGAAGAAACATCATCATCGTTTACATGTGTCTGGAGATGATGCTCAGCGCCGCCAACCTCGCTCTCGTCGGTTTCTCCCGCTTTCATCTCGTCAACGGCCTGCCGGACTACACCGCGCAGTCGCTCGTTTTCTTCACCATCACCGTGGCTGCTGCTGAAGTGGCCGTGGGTCTCGCCATCATCGTGGCTCTCTTCCGCTCCAAGCAGAGCGTGGATGTGGAGTCCGTCACCAAACTTCAAGGATAACGCGCCCGCATGCACGCCAGCATCATCCTACTGCTGCCATTCTTTTCGGCGCTCGTCATCCTTCTGGGGCACCGTCAGCTCAAAGGGGCATCCGTGCTCATTTCGGTGGGTTCCTCGATCATTTCCTTCATCGCCTGCCTGTTTTTCCTGGCGGCTGAGGATGACAACAAGCTGCTCCTGCCCTTCCTCGATGTCGGTGGCCATTTCCATGCAGGCATTGAAGTCCTGATCGACAAGCAGAGCCGGGGCATGATGTTCATCGTCAGCTTCATCGGCATGCTGGTGCACATTTTCTCGCTCGGTTACATGAAGGACGACGACGCGAAGCCGCGCTTCTTCGGTTCCCTCTCACTCTTCATGTTCTCCATGACCGGCATCGTGCTGGCTGGAAACTTGATCATGATGTTCATCTTCTGGGAGCTTGTCGGTTTGAGCTCCTACCTGCTCATCGGCCACTGGTATCAAAAAGCCAGCGCCGCCGAAGCCTGCAAAAAAGCCTTCCTCACCAACCGCATCGGCGACTTCGGCTTCATGATCGGCATTTTGCTGCTCTTTGGAGCCAACCATGGCAGCGTGAACCTCGATGACCTCGCCACGGCTTTCAAATCAGGCCCTCTGGCTCCCGGGGCACCCGGTTACAGCGCTGGCTTCACCACTGCCGCTGCTTTGTGCATCTTCCTCGGCGCGGTGGGTAAATCCGCCCAGTTCCCGCTCCATGTCTGGCTGCCGGACGCCATGGAAGGCCCCACCCCCGTCTCCGCTCTCATCCACGCCGCCACCATGGTCGCTGCAGGTGTTTACATGCTGGTGCGTGTGAGCTTTCTCATTGAAGCTTCGCCGCTTGCCGCGGAAATCATCGCTGGCATCGGCTGCTTTACCGCATTGTTGGCAGCCTTGATGGCCACGCAGCAGAACGACATCAAGCGTGTGCTGGCCTATTCGACTCTCTCCCAGCTCGGTTACATGGTCATGGCCGTCGGTGCCGTGGCGATGGCCGCCCAGCACGGCCACGAGGCGCACGGCCCAAATCCCGGCCATCCGGCCATGTTCCACCTCTACACGCACGCCTTTTTCAAGGCGATGCTCTTCCTCGGATCCGGGGCCGTCATTTATGCCTGCCACCATGAGCAGGACATTTGGAAGATGGGTGGTCTTCGCAAGCACATGCCCGTCACCTTCTGGACCTTTCTCATCGGCACCCTGGCACTGATGGGCCTTCCATGGGTTACCAGTGGATTCTACAGCAAGGAAGGCATCTTGGGAGCGGCTTATGACAGCGGCTGCAGCATTCTCTTCCACTCCGCCACGCTCACGGCACTTCTGACTTCGTTCTACATGATGCGGTTGGTCATTGTGGCCTTCTTTGGCAAGCCCCGCACTGAATCTGCGCATCATGCCACCGAGGTGCCTGTGATCATGCTGCTTCCTCTCGTCCTGCTGGCGATCTTTTCCATCTTCTCCGCCTGGGACGGCTTCGCCACGCCGCTGCAGGCCTACAAGCCGGCGCATGAGCCGCCCCATACCACGGTTCTGGCGGCTTCCATCCTGGCATTCCTCATCGGCACCGGCGGTGCTATCTACCTCTATCGCGGCAAGGACAAGGACCCGATCAGCATCAAACTCTTCGCCAACAAGTTCTACTTCGACGAAATCTACGCCGTCATCGTCCGCATCTGCCAGGATCGCCTTGCTTGGATCGTCACCGCCTTGGAGCGTGTGTTTGTCGATGGCCTCATCGCCCGCCTGCCCACGGCGATCGTCGCCCGTCTCGGAGCCGCCACCCGTCTGCTGCAGGGCGGCCATCTGCAAGGCTACACCTTCCTGCTGGGCGGTGGCGTCATTGCTGTGATTTATCTTGTCGTGTTTGTGCTGCCCCGCATGGGCCATTGATGGAGAAACTGAATGAGCGTTCTTGAACTAATCATCGCACTCCCGCTGCTCGCCGCTCTGGCGATCTGGCTCGGTGCGCCTGCCCGCGCTGCATCCCTCGGTGCCACGTTCATCAATCTGATCCTCGTGTTCTACACGGCGGTTCAATACTGGGGCAAAACGGGCCTCGCCTTCACCCATTCTCGCCCGATTCTCGAAAATCCATCGCTCAGCTTTGCCGTCGGCGCGGATGGCATCTCGATCATCCTCGCTCTCCTCACCGCGCTGGTGATGCTCGCTGCCATCTGGCAGATTGAGGATCGTCCCCCGATCTTCTACGTTTCCTCGCTGCTTATCGGCGGAGGTGCTCTTGGGGCCTTCCTCACCACGGATCTTTTCTTCATCTACGCCTTCCATGAGCTCGCGTTGATCCCGACCTTCCTCATGATCGCACTGCACGGGCGTGCCGAGCCTGCCCAGCGCAAGGCCGTTGCATGGAAGGCCACCATTTATCTCGGTGTCGGCAGTCTCGTCCTGCTCGCCGGTTTGGTGTGGCTCGTGCTCGAATTCAGCGGCGGCTCCAAGCTCACCTTCGATCTTGAA
>CALRWM010000027.1:0-75611 GCA_943371875.1 Prosthecobacter debontii
ACTGTACTCTTTGACGTGGATGCGGTTGATGCGCTTGCCGAGCACCTTGATCCACTGCTCCGGCCAGCCGAAGCGCAGCACGTTGCCGATGTCGAAATGCCAGCCGACGATGGGATCGCCCACTTCATCGAGATAGCGCACGGCTTCGAGAGGGCTGAGGATGAAGTTGTTCCAGACGTTTTCGATGGAGATCTTCACACCAAGGTCTTTGGCCAGCGGCACGGCTTTTTTGATCTCGGCAATGGAACGCGTCCAGGCGACGTCATACGGCACCGTCTCACTGACTACGCCGGGCACCACGAGAATGGAGTCAGCGCCGTAGGCCTTGGCATCGCGCAGGGTGGTGAGCACGCCTTGCAAACCTTCCTCGCGGATTTTGGGATCATCATGGGTGAGCGTCTGCTTCCAATGCGTGTGGCAGCACACGCTGGCGGCTTGCAGACCGGACTGGCCGAGCGCGTCGATCACTTCCTGCTGATTGAGACCTCCTGCGGGCTCGACGCCTTCATAGCCTGCCTCCTTGGCGAATTTGTATTTCTCAACCAGCGTGCCCTTGATACCGAGCGTGCCGCCCATGATGGCCTTGCGCAGCTTGCGGGCGGGTTTGGCGGCTTCTTGAGCAGTGATGCTACCGGAAGCGGCAAGGAGAGCGGTGGTGGAGAGAGACTGGATGAAGTGACGGCGTGAAGTCATGGTGTGAGAATACGCATATCCATGGCGTGAGTTGTCACAAACCGTCAATACAAACTTCCCGCATTAGGCATTGCCTAATGCGGGAAGTGAAGTGCTTTGTTGAAGCAATGGTCAGCCGTGGCTTGGAGCCACTGACTGCTATTGCAAACTCCCGGCTCAGCCATTCTTGGCCAGCAGCGCCTTGGCAGCTTTCTCGATCTTCGGCAGCAGGTTGGCTGGAAGTTCGGTAAGCAGTGGCAGCACGGGGCCGGTCTGGGCCACGCCCGAAAGTTCGACGGCGTGATGCAGCACGAGGATGGGGCTGTGGGCATTGCGCAGGTCTTCGAGGGGGACGAATTCCTCGCGGATTGCTTCGGCGGTGTCCCAGTCTTTCTTCAAGATGGCCTGGAGCAGAGCGGTGGAGCGGGAAGGGGCGATGCAGACGCAGCCTGCGGTGAAGCCGGTGACGCCGAAGTCACGCAGATGGATGATGGATGGCTGCTCGCCGATGCCGCTGACGATGAGCTTGGTGTCCACCAGCTTGATGAGCTTCTTGAGATAGGGGTCCTTCTTTGGATCGGGCTCTACGATGGCGTATTTGATCCAGGAGATCAGACCGTCATTGACGAGTTCGGCGGCAAGTTCAGGGGTGATGTAGGAACCGTCCTTGATGTAAAGAACGGCCTTGATGCCGGACTTCTCCACGAAATGGCGAATGGCAGTGGCGACACCGGCGGGCTTGGAGGGGAAGAGCGTGGGCAGCAGCATCGCGGTGGGGAAGGCGAACTCGCTGAGAATCTTGGCCTGATCCATTGCGGTGCCGTACATGGGGCCAACGGAGGGGACGATCCACATGTCCTCAGGCGCCACATCGACGAGCATCTTCAGCAGGGAGTGGTACTCACTCGGGGCGATGTTGTAGAGATTGGCATTACCACCATACAGCAGCGTGCGGATGCCGCCTTTGTACATGTGCTTGATCAGGCGGCTGTTTTGCGACTTGGCCAATGACAGATCTTTGTTCCGGCAAAGTGGTGGCACGGCGATGACGGACGACTGCAGATCTTCAAAGGTAACGGGGGTGGTCTTCATGATAAGTTTACAGGAGCGCAGACAGCGCCGCCTGCAAAGAAAAACCGGTTCAGTTTTAGGGGAGGTTTACTGTCCCTCAATGAAGCTAAGAAGATCAGCCATGTCTGCAACGCTCATGCCGGTCTCCAAACCTTCCGGCATCAGGCTCTGCCCAGTGGAGCTGCTGCCTTTGATCTCCGAACGCTGGAGCGTCTTTTCGATGCCGCCCATCATCTTGAGCGACATGCTTGATGCGGTATCGTTCGTAATAATTCCAGCCAGTGTCTGGCCATCCCTCGTATTGACAGTATAAGCAATGAACTGAGAGGCAACCTCCTTGTGGGGTTCCAAAATCGCCGTAAGCAATGCCTCACGCCCCTTAGTTTTTACCGTAATAAGATCCGGGCCCACCTGCAATCCCATGGTTCCTGCCCGATGACAGGCCACGCAGCGTGCCATGTATTGCAGCTGGCCTTTCTTGGCATCTCCTTGTGCTGCGATGGCGGGCTTGAACTTCGCGGTCACTTCTTCACGTGATGGCGGGATGACGGAGGCCAGCGCCGTTTTTGCCGAGGCGGCGACTTTGGGGGACTTGTGTTTGAGGAGCGCCTGGACTTGGGACGCTGAGAACTCCGCCGGCTTTACCATGCCGGATTCCAGCAAGGTGAGAGCGCGATCTTCGCGGGCGAGGAGTGCTTCGAGAGCGGCTTCTTTGGCTTTGGGTCCGTAGCCGACCCAGTTTGTGATGAGTGATTTTGTTACAGCGGGTGAACTGCTCTGGGCCAGTGTAAGGATGGAGGCTGCTTGCACAGCATCTGGCTGGCCTTGCGCGAGGCATTGAGTCAAGGCTTCGGCGGCGTCCTTGGAAGAAGTGAGGCCGAGGAGTTGGATGGCTTCGAGGCGGGAGGATTCGGAGGCCTTGGTGTCTGCGGTGATAGTGGCAGCTTTGGAGAAGACGGCGGTCAAATGATGGCCGGTATCTGCTTGTTCCATGGTCAAACCACCCCGCTTAAATCCCTTGGCCAGCGCCGCAATTGTCTCTGGTTCTGGCCAATTTGAAACGAATGCTGCTAGCGAGTCCGGAGTCCAGCCGGATGACGGATCATTGGAGGATGCCTTCTTTGAAGTGGCCGCAACATAAGCCGCTGCGGCTTCAAAGATTTTTGCTCTTTGGGCGAGGGTGAAGTTGATGAATCTTGCCTTCCTCTTACTCATGCGAGAATTCAGAATGGGAAGTACTGCATCCGGTGCCGATGCGAGATAAGCATCGAGAATTTTGTCACTGCCAGCCTGCTGCATATCCAGTGAATGAAGCATGTCCAATTTCATGGGATCTGCTCCCTGGCTCAATGCATATTGATAGCAGACCCGCAGGTCTGGCGACCGCACGATATTAATTCCAACCCCAAACTTCTGGTCGCCTTTGGCCTGAAAAATTTCACTCTGTTTCAATCCGGCGATTTGCACGTAGGCGTCGGTATTCGACAGGGCCATACCGACGACCGCTTCAGTCACGGCTCCCAAACCTTTCAGCGCACCGAGTGCGTGCAACCTTGCCAGCGCAGAAAGGGGGGCTGCTTCAGCGCCTTGGTTGGATGCCAGACTGTCTGCATTACGGAAAAGCGCTGTCAGTAACGGCACCGCCGTCTTGTCCTGCCGTTCAAACAGCAAACGCTGCGCGGTGTCGCGGTGCCAGCCGTTTGGGTGGCCGAGGGTTTTGACGAGTTCTTCGGTGGTGGCTTTTCCCAGGGCGACCTTCTGGCCGATGCGCTCGGCACCTTTCTCGGGCACGATGCGGTAGATGCGGCCGCGGTCATTGCCGCTGTTGAGGTCGATGTGTTTTTTGATCTCGTCGGGGATGCTCCACGGATGCTCGATGACTTCGCGGTACATGTCGCAGATGTGCAGGCAGCCGTCGGGGGCATTGGCGAAGTTTACCACACGCACCCAGGTGTCTTTGCTGGCGGCGAATTCAAAGCCATGCTCGTCGGCGGGGCGCTCGCCGATGAGGCTGATGCCGTCGGCGCTGGGCTTGATGATCTTGCGATGCACGAGCTGGCCGCCCGCATCTCCGGTGAAGCTGTTGTTCACGAAGTCGGGGCCGTAAGCATCGCCGCGATAGATGGTGGTGCCGGTGGCGCCGGTGAAGTAGCCGCTCACGCGGCCGCCGCCTTCGACCGCGCCCTTAACCACACCGGCAATGCGCCAGCGTGTGCGGATGATGCGCCAGGGCTCGTCTGGGCTGAGGCGAAAGACCTCTGCCGCGCCACCGTCTGCCGCGATGCTCTGGCGTGCGGGTGGCATGGCGTAGTAGGGATTGCGTTTGGCGTATTTGTCGTCGTAAACCCAGTATTGGAGGTGGTCGGAGTTTGAGCAGGCGAACTTGCGACCGTAGTTGTCAAAGCTCATGCCATACTGCGCGCCGCCGCCTTCGAGGCCGAACTCCAGCGTGATCGGATCAAACCAGAAGTCTTTGCCGCCGAGTTCCACGCCTTTGTCGTCAGGCCGCTTCATGCAGGTGATGACGCCGCGGTTGCCACCACCGGCGAGGACGTGGATTCGGTTGTCCTGGCCCCACTGGAAGCTGTTCATGAGGCCCTGCACGTTGAGGATTTTCAATCCGGTGCCGAAGCCGGTGAAGACCTTCTCGCGAACCTCGGCCTTGCCGTCGCCGTCCTTGTCCTCAAAGCGCCAGATGTCGGGTGTGGCACCGACATACAAGCCGCCATTGGCCCAGGCGAGGCCCGTGGGCCAAGGGAGGTCATCGGCGAAGACCTGGCTCGTTTCGTAGTGGCCGTCGCCATCTTTGTCTTGGAGCATGGAGATGCGGCCAAGATGAGGCGTGACGTCGCGCATCTCGCTGTAGTCGATCATTTCGCAGACAAACATGCGGCCGTTCTCGTCAAAACAGACGGCGATGGGGCTGCGCACCTGCGGCTCATGCGCGGCGAGCTGGAGTTTGAAGCCTTTTTTTACCTGCCATGATGCGATGGCGTCCTTGGGCTCTATAGCCGGGTAGCGGGGCAGGTCCTTGCCGGGGTCCACGGCCACGGGGTTTTTCGTTTCACCGTAGGCCTTGGCGTAAGTCGTCTTCGTCTTGATGCCATCCGCCTGCGCGAAAAGCGAGGTGTTTAAGGCGAGCAGCAGCAGGAGAGAACAGGCGGCAGTCTGAGTCATGACAAGATCATACGGAATCCTGCGGCAGCATGAACAGCCGAAAGTGGCCCATGGTGGTATTCTTGTGATGGCCGCTGTGGGTTGAAAAGGCATTTGCCGTCCGCCGCGTTGCCATTAATCTTCCCGTATGGCCACCCTTGCCACATCATGCTTGGAGACGATCCCTCTGAAACCAGCCGCCAAGACCCAGGAAGCCCCGCAGCCGGTCAAACCGTGGATCACGCGCGAAGAGGCAGCGGCCCTGGCTTCCAGGCAGCCCTTGATGTCCTGGGAGGAGAAGGTGGCACAGATCAACCGGAGCCTTGGACGCCCGCAGGGTTCGCCGTAATCCGCGATCAGCAAATTCGCATCCTGTCAGACTGGGCGACCAGCCATGACCTCTGGATTTCAGCGGAAGATCTGGGGCCTCGCAACAGCGGGCGCATGGAGCACGCGGTCTTCGGTGGTCGCACTGCCGGAACCCGTGCATTCAAGGCTACTAAAGGTGCCAAGTTTGGATTTTGGCCGTCTGTGTCCAGTGAGGTGGTCTCCACACGACTCGATGAGTATTTAGTCATGCGGCCTGCCACTCCGGCGCAATATTTTTCAAGGTTCTCCCTGCTCGACAGCCTTTACCTGGACCTCAACCGTCTCGAGGGCTTTGCCCAACTCGATGGGCACTTCTCCATCATCACTTCACAATCCTGGTATGTGGCGCGCAATGCCACTTGGCCGGAGATTGGCCGCTGGCTGAGGGAACTCGGTTTCCGACCTGTCCGTGACGACGTCTATGATGATCCCACTCGTTGGTATCACGCAGAGCAGAATCTGGCACTGTTCGATGTCGGCGAGAGCAATGTCCTTTACTGCGACGGCCAGCTTGTGCCCATCGACATCATTCCCATGCGTCCGCAGGGTTTCCTGCGCGAAACAATTGAACGCTTTTGTTGAACTTACAGCACTGTGTCATTCACCACTTCGTTGCGCTCATTGAGCAGCAGACGCTTGGGGATGATGGGATGCTCGCTCTGGCCCCAGGCCATGATGGTGACGCGGTGGCCGGTGTTGATGAGATGGGCGGCGGCGCCGTTGACAATGATCTGGCCAGAGCCGGCGGGTGCGGGGATGACGTAGGTTTCCAATCGGGCACCGTTGGTGATGGAGGTCACCAGCACTTTTTCGCCCACCCAGAGGTCGGCTTTTTCCATGAGATCGGTCGGAATGGTGATGCTGCCTTCATAGGCGATGTTGGCATCGGTAATGGCGGCACGGTGGAGTTTGGATTTGAGGCAGGTTCTAAGCACCCTCAAGAGTGCTTCATCAGCGCCGGGGGGTCAAGTATTGGCTCGCCTGAATGGATTGGTTTGATGGAAGCGCAGAACGGTGGATGATGAGGCAATGAGATACCGCGACCAACGCCGCTCCGAAGCCCCACCGCCCCGACCGCACTTCACCCCGCGCAAGAGCATGGGGCAGAACTTCCTGCAGGACGAGGAGATTGCCCGCTGGATCGGCGATCAGGTGCAGCCGGATGGGGCGGATATTGTGGTGGAAATCGGACCCGGCATGGGGGCTTTGACGAAGCATCTCGTGGGCAGGCCGAAGAAACTTATTTTGATTGAGAAAGATTCCCAGCTCGCGCCGGAGCTGCAAAGCCAGTTTGAAGGGCGGGACGACGTTGAGGTCATCCACAATGACGCCACGCGCATCAACCTGCGTGCGTGGTTCAAACACGGCCCGCTGCGCATTGTGGGAAATCTGCCGTATTCCGTCGGCAGCGAGATCTTGAAACACTGGCTCACGCCGCCGTCGCCGGTTGGTTGCGCGGTGTTTATGCTGCAAAAGGAGGTGTGCGACCGCCTCGCGGCCACCTGCGAAGACGATGCCTACGGCGCGCTGAGCCTGCTGGTACAGAAGGACTGGAATGTGGAGATGCTGCGAGTGGTGCCGCCGGAGGTCTTCGTGCCGAAGCCTCGGGTGGACTCGGCCATCATCCGCCTCACACCACGAGATCCCGCCACGCTGCCGGTATTTGATCACGTGCTGTTTGACCGACTGGTGCGCATGGGATTCTCACAGCGGCGCAAGCAATTGAAGAATCTCCTGCCCGAAGCCCCAGGTGGCTGGGAGGCTCTGATTGAGGCGCTGGGTGTGACGACGATGGTGCGCGCGGAGGCACTGTCGCTGACGCAGTGGATTCAGATCGCGCGGCATTATGAGCAGCGCCACGAGGCGGATGCGGGGCAGAAGGCCAGTGAGATGTTTGATGTGGTGAATGAACGCAACGAGGTCATCGAGCAGCTCACGCGTGGCGAGGTGCACAAGAGGAAGCTGCTGCACCGTGCGGTGCATATTTTTGTCATCAACAAACGCGGGCACATCTACCTGCAGCAGCGTTCACACTTGAAGGATGTCTCGCCGCTCAAGTGGGACAGCAGTGCCGCTGGGCATCTGGATGCCGGAGAAGGCTATGCCAGCGCTGCTGTGCGGGAGTTGGGAGAGGAAGTGGGCATTCACGTAGAAGCCACAGAACTGGCGGCGCAAATTCCTGCCGGAGATAATACCGACCACGAGTTTGTGGAGCTACGCATCGCTCGGCATGACGGTCCGGCGCGCTGTCTGCCCGAGGAGGTGGCCACGGGAGATTGGTTCAAGCCAGAGGATATCAGCGCGTGGGTGGAGGCGCGTCCGCAGGATTTCGCGAAGGGATTTGTGACGTGCTGGAAGGCGTGGGTGCAGAAGTAAGTAGTACTGAGCTTTAGCTCGTTCTGGAGTCTGGGGGCTTGCGGAGTTTTCCAGAGCGAGCTAAAGCTCTGGAGTACTTTCGTTATGCCGTTCCAGCCGTTTGATCCGAATGAAGCGGTGCATAACCACCGGAAAAAGCTCCCGCACTGGCGACAATGGGGCACGACTTACTTCATCACGTCACGACTTGCCGATTCCTTGCCGTCTCATGTTCTCGAAGGATGGCGCAAGCTGCGGGATGCATGGCTGGGCGATCATGGCATCAGTTCCACGCAAGAGCTTGATCGGCTCACTGCAGAACAGCGACACGCTTATCATGGTGAGTTCACCGCTCGATTTCATGAGTTGCTGGATGCTGGGCATGGAGAGTGCCCTTTGGCTGAGCCTAGTCATGCGGCGGTGATTGTGCGCAAACTTGTCGCGGGGAATGGCTCGGACTATCAACTCGACACCTGGGTCATCATGCCCAATCACTTCCATGCAATCGTCGAGCCCGTAGAGGGAATGGAACTCGGCGACATAGTGCAGCGCTGGAAGGGAGGGAGTGCGCGGGAGATCAATCTGGCGCGGCATTTCTGGGAAACTCTGGCAGCATGAGCCTTTTGACCACATCGTGCGGAGTGAAGCGCAGTTGAATCACTTCAGGCGTTACATCGCGTTGAATCCTGCCAAGGCGGGGTTTATTCTGGGGGTGGGCTCAGAATCTGGTCTGAGCATCGACGACGTGATGGGACGATTCGGGCTCAAACGCGAAGAAAAGTAGCCCAGAGCTTTAGCTCGTTCTGGAGTCTGGGGAGATGGCGGAGTTTTCCAGAACGAGCTGAAGCTCTGGACTACTTTCTTCTACCGCATTGTCCGCGGAATAAACACTGACTGCATTCCGGCGGCATTGGCGGCCTGAATGCCGCTGTTGCCGTCTTCGAGGACGAGGCATTCGCTGGGGGCAATACCCATCTGTTCGGCGGCGAGCAGGAACATGTCGGGCGCAGGCTTGCCGTGCTTCACCTTCTTGGGTGTGATGATGATGGGGAAGAGATCGATCAAGCCGGTGGCTTGCAGGCAGCCGCGTACGGTGGACTCTTCGCTGCCGGAGGCTACGGCGATGGGGAAGCGGCCGAAGAGAGATTTGGCAAACTCAGCCACGGGTCCCACGGCCTGCACCTCAGGGATGCGCCTGGCGAAGATTTCCATCTTCAGCTCATCCACGCTGACGGGATCGACATTGGCACCATGCTTCGCATTGAGCAGTTTCACCACGTCCTGCTCCTTCATGCCCGCATGCGCATAGAACTCTTCTTCGGTGAACTCGTAAGGAGCATCATGCTGCTTCAAAGCTTCCACCCAAGCGACGTAGTGCAGCGGCATGGAATCAACGAGGGTGCCGTCGCAGTCGAAGATGTAGGCTTGAAAGGGGTAGTCAGGTATTTGGAGGGACATGGGGTGATTTCATAAACCGCACACGATGGTGGGCGGCAACCAACTTTTCGGATGGAGAGCCTGTGTCTTACAGAAGGTGACCCACGTTTGCGAGAGCCGGGGTGGCTCTCGCAAACGTTGAGGCTGCATTACGATGCGCGATTCACAGCGCTGAGTACCGCTTTGATGGATGCGAGCTCGATGTTGGTGTCGACGCCTGCGCCCCAGATGGTCTTGCCGCTGGCGGTTTTGATCTGAATGAAGGCGAGGGCGCTGGCTTCGGTGCCGGAGCTGAGGCTTTGTTCGCGGTAGGTGGCAACTTCAAAGGGCGGTGCTCCGGCTTCTTGAATCAGCGCTTGGGCAAAGGCGGCGATGGGGCCGTTGCCTTTGCCAGTGATGCCGCGTTCCTGGCCGTTGATGACGAGGCTGCTGCGGCAGGTGAAGATGCCGTCCACGCCATCGGCATGGAAGTGATGGAGGGCGAAGGGGGTCTCGCGCTCGATGTATTCCTTCCAGAACATGCCCTTCAATTCGGCAGCGGTGACTTCGCGGCCCAGTTTGTCCACGATGTCGTTGGCCAGCGGGCCGAACTCGCGCTGCATGTCCTTGGGCAGTTCTATGCCGAACTCGCTTTCCAGCAGATAGGCCACGCCACCCTTGCCGCTCTGCGAGTTCACGCGAATGACTTCGCGGTATTCGCGGCCAATGTCGTTGGGGTCGATGGTGAGGTAGGGCACATCCCAGATGGTCTTGTGCTCCTCGTAGCCGGTGAGGCCCTTCTTGATGGCGTCCTGATGGCTGCCGCTGAAGGCTGTGAAGACGAGTTCTCCACTGTAAGGATGGCGCGGCGCCACGGTCATGCCGGTGGTGCGCTCGTACATGTGAATGAGGCCGCTCATGTCGCTGAAGTCCAAGCCGGGCGCGATGCCGTGCATGTAGAGGTTCATGGCCACTTGGACGATGTCGAGATTGCCGGTTCGCTCACCATTTCCAAAGAGGGTGCCTTCCACGCGGTCGGCTCCTGCCAGCAGGCCCAACTCGGTAGCGGCGGTGCCGGTGCCACGATCGTTGTGCGTGTGCAGGCTGATGATGAGGCTGTCGCGGTTTTTGATGTGGGTGCAGATCCATTCGATCTGGTCGGCATACACATTGGGCATGGCCACCTCGACGGTGTCGGGCAGGTTCAGGATCATCTTGTGCTGCGGCGTCGGCTGCCACACGTCCATGACGGCTTCGCTGATCTCCTTGGCGAATTCGACTTCGGTGGCGCTGAAGCTTTCGGGCGAGTACTGCAGGGTCACCTGCGTGCCTCCTGCGGTGAGGCGATGCAGGCGGTCCTTGATCATCTGCGCGCCTTTGATGGCCACGGTGATGATCTCCTCCTTCGTTTTGCCAAACACGTACTTCCGCTGCGCGGGAGAGGTGCTGTTGTACATGTGGATGACCACTTTCTTGGCACCGATGAGCGACTCGACGGTCTTCTCGATCAAGTCCTCACGCGCCTGCACCAGACACTGGATGGTGACGTCATCAGGGATGCGCTTTTCCTCGATGAGGCGGCGGTTGAACTGGAACTCGGTGTTGGAGGCGGAGGGGAAGCCGACTTCGATTTCCTTGAAGCCGCATTTCACCAGCGCATCGAACATTTCGAGCTTCTGGGAGACGTTCATCGGCACGGCGAGCGCCTGGTTGCCATCGCGCAGATCGACGCTGCACCAGATGGGCGCGTGGGTCAGATGGCGGGAGGGCCATTGACGGTTGGGGATGCTGATCAACGGGAAGGGCTGATACTTGGAAGACGGATTTTTTAACATGACGGGACAATTGGAGACAGGATTAACAAGATTTCAGAATTGGACAGGATTCTTTCCTGTTCTGAGAAACTGCCGTGACGTGACGGCAAGGGGCATGACGAGGAAACACGGGCCGCCTACCCTTGCGTAAGTCGCAGGGAGAGAAGAAGCAGAGCCGTGGCGGTGGTGGTCATGGACGAGTGCAAGAAAGCAGGGAAGAGGGAGTAGTCAAGCGGGGCAAGAGAGCAGACATTTCACCAGGGATTCATGCGGATTTCACATAAAAAGACATGACTTGAGGGGGCGGTGTTTCATAGACTCAACCCCATGAAGGGTTTCCTGAATTTTTGCAGACGTTTCCTGCTCGGCGCAGGCATCATTTTCCCGCTGATCTCCCTGGGCATGGAACTGGGCACGCGTGGTTGTGCTTCGTCGTTCTTTGACCCTATTCCCACCTGGGCACACGTGGGGCTGGTGCTGCTGATGCCAGCTGCCATTTTCTTTCCCTGGATGGGCCGAAAGCGGCCAGGCACGGCGTGGGAGTCGGCTGGAGTATTCCTGCACGGGGCAGGACTCTTTCCTTCGATCCTTTACACGCTGGCCATGGGACACCTGAATGTCATGGGTCTCATGATGATGCCATTCGCGCTGGTTTTTGCGCTCTCACCTGCGGGCGCACTGATTGCTTTTCCATTCGCCATGGCCATGACAGGCCCTCTGGCCGCACTGGTGGCGTGGCTCATCACCTGTAAAAGCTTGTGGAAGCTGCCGGCGGCA
This sequence comes from Prosthecobacter debontii, assembly GCA_943371875.1. GTDB lineage: Bacteria > Verrucomicrobiota > Verrucomicrobiia > Verrucomicrobiales > Verrucomicrobiaceae > Prosthecobacter > Prosthecobacter debontii_C. Next base: position 11,631 of record CALRWM010000027.1, read on the forward strand.
ACAAGGCGCAGGCCATGGCTCGTCGGCATGGCCTTGGGCCTGATCGCAATCGCATCTGCGGAATGGCGCATGGTGAGCCTGCATGCCGACATTGGCACCGCCATGAAGGCGGCGCGAGCGCACGATGGCAGCACCGCAAAAACACTGCCCAGGCTGCGGACAAAGTGGCGGGAGGAGTTTTTGCTGAATCTATGCTACACCGGAGGGCAGGCGGGTATTTTCGGACCGCTGACACACCTGGGGTTCGGCTCATCCACGCTCTTCGCTCAAGGGCGCTGGAGCAGCACCTCATCCTTTGACCGCGAAGCCCTGCGCGAGCTCTACTTCCGTGTGACGGGATTCCCGTTCAGCGATGCGCCGCCACCGCAAGGGATGATGCAAACCCGGTCCGGCATGCGCATGACAAGGAATGAGAGCCTGGACAGTTTTTCGTGGGATGAGGACCGCGGCGGAGAGGAGGTGGGGGCGCGGATTCGCGGGCTTTCGATGCAGACCTCGCGAATGGACTGGCATGTGGATAGTGATTCCGCGCTGGCGCATGGTGAATGGTCACTGGAATTTCACAACCAGCACCGCAACGCGCAGGAGGCGCGCTGCCAGATGCTGCTGCCGCCTGGTGCGTGTGTTTCAAGACTGACGCTGTGGATCAATGGCGAGCCGCGCGAGGCCGCCTTCGGTGCGCGCTCACAGGTGACACAGGCCTATCGCCAGACGGTGGTGGTTGACCGCCGCGACCCCGTGCTGGTCAACATGGTGGGACCGGACCGTGTGCTGACGCAATGCTTTCCGGTGCCGGCCGGTGGCAGTATGAAGATCCGGCTTGGCATCACTGCGCCGCTGGATGCGCAGGCTCCGGCGGCCCTGTTCATGCCCCTGATTGTGGAGCGCAATTTCAGCATCCCGGCGGGGATCTCGCATGCGGTATGGGTGCAGTCGCCGCAGGCACTGGAGGTGCCGCAGGAGTGGCAAAAGGCTGCCGCCACTCAGAATGGCGGATGGACGTGGCAGGCGGAGGTGCCGCAGGCAGATCTGGCCGGGCTGAACTTTGGCGTGAAGCAGCCCCCCCTGCCGAAGGTGTGGACGACGGACGAGCTAGCGGGAAACGAGTCACCTGTGGTCATCGTGGAGCGCACCCAGGCTGCACCGCAGGCAGCCAGCAGCCCAGTCTTTGTCATCGTGGATGCTTCAGCCACTTTGCGCCCACATGCAGCCATGATCCGCGAGGCGTTGAAGCAGTTGGCGCAGAAAACACCACTGACGATCTGGGCCACCACGGATGGGGAAGCGACCGAGGTCGCTGTGGCGGAGATCGGCAGCCGCCTGCAGGACTCCAGCTTTGCAGGCGGACGCGATGTGGTGCCTGCTTTCAAAGCGGCGCTGCAGCGTCTCCGCACAACCGCTGCTCCTGCCACATTGATCTGGCTGCACGGCCCCCAGCCTGTGGAGCTCTCCGGAGAGGAAGGGATCAAGCAACTGCTCGAACGCAGCGGCTCCCCGCCACCGATTCATGCCCTCGAACTGGAGCATGGGCGCAACAAGCTCCTGGAGGAATTGTACGATGCCACGCCCGTTTTCGGTGGCCTACGCTGGAGCGGCTGGGGAGCAAATGAACTGGCCAAGACCCTGCTCTCCATTCGTAATGGCCCCACGACCACAGCCAACATGTCCCGCTCCGCCACCGCGCCAGCCGATGGCAAGGAGGTGTGGGATCAACTGGCGCGGCATGCGGTGTTCCGCGAGGTGATGGCGTCTTTCCAAGGGCGTGATCGCGTGCCTGAAGACCAGGCCAAACGCGCCGCTCTGCATCAGCTGGTCACGCCGTACTCTGGCGCAGTGGTGCTCGAAAATCAGCAGCAATACGACCGCGCGGGCCTGAAGCCTGTGGATGCAGGAAGCACCCCGCAGATTCCAACCTTGGGAACGCCGGAGCCGTCCAGAATGCTGCTGTTCATGCTCGGTTTGTCAGCGCTGTCCCTGCGGAGACGTCGGCGGTGAAGGGCTCCAAAGGCTGAGTGGTCAAAGATCGTCAAGAAGGTAAAGCACGACCTGCTTGACCACTCCTTGCCCCTCTTGACTAATCTTTGACCTTTTTATGACAAAATTCCGACCCTGCATTGATCTTCACGATGGCCGCGTTAAGCAGATTGTGGGCTCGTCGTTGCGGGATGATGGGACGGGATTGAAGACGAATTTTGTGAGTGACCGGGATGCGGCGTGGTATGGCGAGCTTTACAAACGCGATGGCCTGACGGGCGGGCATGTGATCCTGCTGGGCAAGGGGAATGAGGATGCGGCAAAGGCGGCGACGGGGGCGTTTCCGGGCGGCTTGCAGGTCGGTGGCGGTATTCGCTCGTGCAATGCGGCGGAGTATCTGGAGGCCGGGGCCAGTCATGTGATCGTGACGAGCTACTTGTTTGAAACGGAAGGCACCTTCAATCAGACGCGGCTCGACAAAATGGTGGCGGCAGCGGGCAAGGAGCGGCTGGTGATTGACCTGAGCTGCAAGGCCACGACAACGGGCTGGACGGTGGCGATGAACCGCTGGCAGACGCTGACGACGCTGGATGTGACGCCGGAGTCGCTGCGTTTTCTCGCGGGGCATTGCGCGGAGTTTTTGATTCATGCCGTGGATGTGGAAGGCAAGTGCGAGGGCATCGATGAGGCGCTGGTGACTTTCCTCGGTGAGCACTCTCCGATTCCCATGACCTATGCCGGAGGCATCCGGCATCTGGACGATCTGAAGCGCATCGATGAACTGAGCCGTGGCCGCGTGGATGGCACGGTGGGTAGTGCGCTGGATTTGTTCGGCGGCACGGGGGCGAAGTATGAGGAGCTGGTGGCGTGGAACAGGCGTAATGCTGCGTAAACATTTCCAATCACGGGCTAAAGCCCGATCTACGAACTTATGAAAATCATCCGCTACTCCGACGCACAGGGAAACATCGCGCATGCAGCGCAGCAGGCGGATGGCACGGCGCTGGTCATTGAGGGGGATATTTTTGGAGAGCATCATGTGACGGCGCGCAAGGCGGAGGTGGTGAAGCTGCTCGCGCCGGTGCAGCCGTTTGCGATTGTGTGCATCGGGCTGAACTACAAGAAGCATGCGGAGGAGACGAAGGCGGAACTTCCCAAGCATCCGGTGGTGTTCATGAAGCTGCCGAATGTGGTGCAGCATCCGGGAGAGCCGATCCTGCTGCCGACGCATCTCAAGAGCGACAAGGTGGACTACGAAGCGGAGCTGGCGGTCGTCATTGGGAAGAAGGCGAAGAACGTGAGCAAGGCGGACGCTTTGCAATTCGTGCTGGGCTACACCTGCGGCAATGATGTGAGCGCGCGTGACTGGCAGAAGCATGGCGGCGGTGGGCAGTGGTGCCGGGGCAAGTCGTTTGATACGTTTTGCCCGCTAGGGCCGGTGCTGGTTACGGCGGATGAGATTCCGAATCCGAATACACTCGCGATCAAGACGGTGCTGAATGGTGAGACGATGCAGGACTGGAACACGAATGATATGATCTTTGATGTGCCGACGCTGATCGAATTTCTCAGTGGCAGCACCACGCTGATGCCGGGCACGGTGATCCTCACAGGGACCCCGCATGGTGTGGGGGCGGCCCGTACGCCGCCTGTGTTTATGAAGGATGGGGATACGGTGAGCGTGGAGATCGAGCAGATCGGTACGCTGACGAATCCGGTGCGGGACGAGGCGTGAGGAAAGTTGTGTCGAGCTTCAGCTTGCTCTGGATTCTGGGTGCTCGCGGAGTTTCCCAGGGTGAGCTAAAGCTCACGAGCACCTTTAGTCCTGCGCTTTTTCCAGTTCGCTGATGAGCTTCTCGTAGCGCCGCTGCGGGCAGCATTCTTCCAGCAGGACACGCAGGGAGGCTTTGTTCCGCACGAAGTGGAAGGCGATGATGTCGCAGACGGCTTCGGCTTCGTCCATCTCTTCCAGTTCATGGCGCAGTTGCTGCATGCTCTCGCAGCTGTCATCTGTGGGTGGAGGAAGGAGATCAAGAGCGCGTGATTTCAGCTGGCGCAGGATTTTGGTGGGAGCGTGCTGGGTGAGCACTGGCTCCACACGGGCGATGCGGAAGGGCTTCATCTGATCCCAGCCGGTGATGCGCACGCGGCAGACCCCGTAGAGCATGACCTGCGAGGTGCCGTCGGGGTTTTTAACCGAGCAGCGGACCAGTCCCGCCGTGGTGACAGGAAGCACGTCATTCGCACCATCAGAAACGCCGACGCAGAACATGCGGTCGGTTTGCAGCGCATGATCCAGCATGCGGCGGTAGCGATCCTCAAAGATGAACAGGGGCAGATGGCACGCGGGAAAATGGTAGCAGTCGTCCAGCACAATCACTGGAAGACTGTGCGGAAGCACGAAACCTTTGGCAGAGAATGTTTTTGAAGAGATGTCCATGAATCAGAGGTCACGCAAGATACGCATGCATGTGTCCGATGGTTCCTTGTTTCCTGCACGAAGCCAGTGAATCATGCGGGGGCGTCAAAGTACTTACGAACTTTAGTTCGTTCTGGGGGACTCGTAAGATTCCAGAGTGAGCTCAAGCTCACTAGTGCTTTTTGCCAGTGAATCATTCAAAGCGGAAGGAAAACACATCGGCGTCCTTGAGAACCCAGCGCAGGCGCACGGGCTTTCCGGCGAGGGCGAAGACATCACTGCCGGCTTTCCAAACGATGACGCGGTCGATGTCGTCATAAGAGATCGGCTTGCAGTCATCCAACGCGAAGCCCGGCAGGGGGTTGCCTTCGGCATCCTGGATTTCCACCGCCACGGTACCAGCGGCCCCGGTGGAGAGATTCAGATGCAGTGCTTTGCCGGTGAACGTGAAGGGTTTGGTGGTCATTTCACCGCCTGCGTAGTCTGCATGCAACGATGCGAAGCCATCGAGACGCAGGGTGAAGCGCTGCAGCAGCGCGGTGCTCTGCCCGTAGTGGCGCTCCACGTAGAGAGACATCTCCGACTTTCCAGTCTGCACCACGCCGCAGGCAGGGTAGTTGCTGCGGCTGGTCCAGTTGCGAAAGTGCAGGCCGGGACGCACAAAGCCCTCCATGAAGCTGCGGTTGTAGGCGGTGGTGCCGGCGCGACTGGTCATCAGCACGGCTTCCGAGCAGTCTTTGATCAGAGCAGGGTAGGCTTTAGTGTCTTCGGCGAGGTATTTTTTGGCCTGCTCATCCAGCACGTCCTTGCCGGGCATGAAGCGCGCGGCGGTGGAGATGTAGAGATGTGGCGCATTGAAATACGGATTCGTCTGACTGATGTAGATGTGGTCCACCAGCGGCTGGTCGCAGGTCATCTGCACGGCGTCAGTCCATGTGAGGAAGTCTTTGCTGGTGGCGCGGCTGACCCAGCGCACCCCCTTGGGCTTCCAGTTTTTTTCATCGATGATGCCTGCGGTGAAGACGCGGAAGTAGGCCACGTAGCACTGCTCCGCCTCGGACCAGAAGGAGACATTCTGCGAATCAAACGCGCCCTTGGTGATGATTGCGGCGTCCTGCATTTTCTGCCAGTGCAGGCCGTCCGCCGAGACGAAGGCGCTGAGACCGCCGGATTTGCCACCAAGTCCTGCGAGGGCCTTGTAGCGCTGCTCTTTGGGCACGCCGGGACGCTTGTCGATGAACGGCGCGAAATTGTGCGTGTAGGGGGCCAGATTGGCCAGCATGACGTTGTTGTCCTTGCTGCCATTGATCTCATGCAGGCCGAGCTTGGGCTTCACCCAGTTTTTGCCATCAGTGGATTCGGCGTAGCAGGTCACTTCGCCGCTGGTGCCGTCTTTGAAGCCCGCATTGCCACGGTAGTACATCTGGTATTTGTTTGCCTCGTCGTTGTGAATGACGGTGATGTAGGCGCTGAAGCGGCCTTCCCAGGGCTGGTCAAACTTCACCGCGATGCCGGCCTCTTCAGGATGGTGGAGCCGCAGTGAGGTGCCCTGCATTTGGTCGATGAGCAGCTTGTCCACGAAGAGTTCACGGCGGGAGCCGATGGACGTGACTTCAGCGGAGGCGATGCTGGCGCAAAGGAAGAGAAAGGGCAGGAGAGAGCGGCGCATACTCTCTCATACAGGCGGTGAAGCAAAGTACTTGCGAGCTTTAGCTCGATCTGGATCCGGATCTGGAAAAGTACTCCCGAACTTTAGTTCGTTCCGGAAGGCTCGGCGCTTCCCAGAGTGAGCTAAAGCTCACGAGTACTTTCTTTCCCGGATCACAGACTCTTCAAATACGCCACGATGTCGCTGATGGACTGCGGGGTGAGGCCAAGTTGCTGGGGCTGATACATGAGCGAGCGGGTCATCTTTTGGATGCTGGCGATGCGCTCTTTTGGCACGGTCTGCACGAGGCCACCCATGCATTTGATCATGACGGGATCGCCGCTGGAGAGAATCATGCCGCTGATGGTGAGGCCATCCTTGGTTTTGATTTCGCTGCCTTCAAAGCCATGGGAGATGTCGGCGGAGGGATGGGCGATGGCGTTGGCGATGACTTCGCTTGGCTGCTGCTTGCCAAAGGTGCTGAGGTCGGGGCCGAATTCGACACCCATCTTGCCGACCTTGTGGCAGGTGAAGCAGACGGCGATGGCGGCTTGGCCGCGTTTCGCATCGCCAGGCAGTTGGGCAATTTCCGCGCCGGTGGGCAGCTTTGGTGCGCCCTTGAGTTCAGGCGGCATTTCGACGGCGACGAGCTTCACCTTGGCAGGATCATACAGGCCCAGGGCCTTCATGCCGCTTTCCACATCGTAGTCCTTCCAATCGTTGCCTTTGCGATTGAGCAGCCACCACTTGGCGAGGTCCTTCATGGGGAAGTCCTTGGTGTTGGCGAGTTCGATCATCGCGCCTGCGGCTTCACGGCTTTTGACAAAGGCGAGGCCGGTGAGCATGAGCTTGCGCTGCTCTTCACTGAGGACGCTGTCGAGGGCGCGGGTCTTGAAGGCTTCGACTGCAGCGGCGGGGTGCATGCGCCAGGCGATCCAGGATTCTGCCTCTGTCCATGCGGCGGGCTTGTCCTTGCAGATGGCGGCATAGAGTTCGGCTTCCTTGCCTTCAGCGCCAAGACCGAGGGCTTCGAGGTAGGCGCGGTCTTTGCCATCAAACTGCTGCGCGAGTTTCACCAGCAGCGGCAGACTTTGTGCGACAGGGACTTCGCGAAGTGTCAGTGCGACTTCACGGCGCACGGCGGCGGAGGAATCTGTGACCATCTTGCTGGCCATGGCCAGCACATCCTGATTGGCGCGGCGCAGAGCACGGTAGGCGACGAGGCGCTGATCTTCGGATTTGGATTCGAGCCAGGGTTTCACCTGAGCGACGCCTTCTTCTCCCATCTGTGCGAGCAGCCATGCGGCGCGTGCGGCGATGAAGGCGTTGTCGTCTTTGAGCAAGGCTGCGACGGCGGGTACGGCTTTCGCGCCCTGGGCTTTCAAAGCGGTGAAGCCATTGTAGCGCACGTTGGGTGCCGGGCTTTTCAGCGCGGCGATCTGGCCTTCCGTGGTGTCGAGCTTGAGCGCTGGCACGTTGGATGCGAAGCCCTTCGGTGCGATGCGGTAGATGGTGCCAGTGTAGCGTTCATCGAGCGTGCCGTGGCCACCGACGCGGGCATCGAACCAGTCGGCCACGTAGATCGCGCCATCGGGGCCGATGGTGACATCGCTGGGGCGGAAGCGGGTTTTGAGTTCGCCGGAGGGTTTGCCACCGAGGAAGTCGGAACCGGCGAATTCTTTCTCCTTGTTGGAGGTCAGGAAATCAAAGCGCTCCATTTTCCAGCCTGCACCATCGAGCTTGGGAAGGTAGCCAAAAACGACGTTCTTGCCGGCTTCGCAGGCGAGGAGCAGGCCGTTCCATTTCTTGTCGAGCGCGCCGTTTTCATAGAAGCCCACGCCGGTGGGGGAGCCGCCGCCATAGACATCGCCAGCGGGCATGGTGCCGGGATCTTCCTGGCGCCACTCGGCGGTGGGGGTGTCCTGGCCGGGGCGTTTGTCCGCACCCCAGGAGCGCAGGCCGTCGGCGGAAGCAAAGCCTGCGTTGCCGCCTTCCATGACGGGGGACACGCGGCAGGCAGGCGGGTCGTCGTTGTCGCTTTGGAACACATCGCCAAAAGAGGTGATGGTCTGTTCGTAGCTGTTGCGGTAGTTGTGGCCGATGATGGTGACGTTTGTGCCATCAGGGTTCATGCGTGCAGCGAATCCGCCGATCCACACATGGCCGTCATCGCTCTTCTGCCCGGCGATGTCCTGCATCATATAGGGGCTGCCCATGCGGAAGGTCTTGCCGGAGTGGTCGGTGAACTTCGCGCCGGTGTTGCCCTGATTCCAATACCACTGGCCGTCCGGTCCGGCGGTGACGCTGTGCAGGCTGTGGTCATGCTGACGACCACCGAAGCCGGTGAGCAGCACATCGCGCTTGTCCACAGCGGGGTCGAATTTGCCGTCGCCATTCACGTCGGTGTAAACGAGCAGCTCAGGCGGTTGAGAGACGACGATTTTATTGCCCAGCACGGCGACGCCGAGTGGTGCTGCGAGTGCGGACTCCTGCACGAAAACGGTGCTCTTGTCCGCACGGCCTGAGCCAGTGGTGTCTTCGAGCACGACGACGCGGTCGCCCTCCGGCCTGCGGCTGCCTTTGCTGCGGTAGTTCACGCCTTCCGCCACCCACAGGCGGCCCTGGGCATCGAAGTCGATGTTGGTGGGATTGAACAACGCGGGTGAGGTGGCCCAGACGGTGACTTCGAGGCCTTCGGGCACGGTGAAGAGATCGGCAGGAACGGTGGTCTTGCCATCATCCACGATGGGCGGCGCGGGTTTGGGAGCGTTGGGCGGTGTTTCGGTATAGACCTGGAATTTGACCGAGGCCGTGCTGGCCTTGCCGCCGCGCTCCATGCCGCCATCATCAATGGCCGCCTGTGCGGTGAAGCCAACCACGCCCTGCGGCAAATCATAAACGATCACCGAGCGTGCATGCGTGCCGATGCCGTTTTCAAACTTCTGGCCTTTCACGAGCAAAGCATCGCCCATGGCGGATTTGCCGACGCGTGTGCCGCCGGAGCCCTGGCTGGCGGCTTTCCATGGCAGCTTGGTGAGGTCTTTGGTGGAGCCGTCGGCCATGACGAGCTTGGGCTCCAGCCAGTCTGCCCAGTCGCAGCTGATACCGTCTTCATCCGAAACGACGAGGTAGAGTTCCTTCGCGCCTTTCAGGGAGGCGTCCACCTTGACCAGACGCGGAGAGTTCGTGGCAGTGGTGAGCTTGGGGCTTTCGAAGGCAGGAGTGGCCGCGACTGCGCAGGAGGCGGAGGCGAGCAGCGCTAGGAGTATCAATGGGCGGGACGTCATGGATGGGGGCTCAGGGAGGGAAGCGACCTTTCCAGAGAGAGCTGAATCTCTCAACTACTTTGGCTTGTGGGGCGGAAAACTTTCTCCACATTCGGCGCATGAAATCCTTCCTGCTTTTTCTGACTGTTGCGCTGCTTTCCTCCTGCCAGACCACCACCTCCGAGGAATACAACGTGGGCAGCGTGGCCGAGGCGAAAGCGTTTGCGAGGAGAGCGGTGGAGGTGGGCTACATTCACGCGGGAGGAGAGTCGGCGCTGGTCGCGGAGAAGTCCGTCGGCAGGCCGCTCGAAGGCAAATGGAGCCCGCAAAAGTTGGACAACTTCCTGAACCAGTATGCTGCAGAACATCCGCGCCTGATGGAGATCAACAAGGCGGCCACCACGGGGAAGATCAATGAGAAGGAGCGGGTGATTCTGGTGAATGTGCTGCGCGGGCAGGAGGAGCGTCTGGCTGAAGCCAAGCTGGCCGAGCAGCAGGCAGCCGCGGACGATCTCAATCAATCGGAGATGATGAACAGCCAGAGCTCGTCGTATCGGCAGAACTCGGCGCTGATGCAGGCGACGCCACAGTCTGGCTATACCGGGTACGGGACGGGGTTTGGTGGCAGAAGCTTCTGAATTGAAGAAGCCTCTCTATCATTTCGACTTCATGACATAGACGCCGTCCCAATTTGCAGGGGGGGGATTGATCTTCATATCGTCGCAGCGTTCGATCATGACGAGGGAGGGGTTGGAGTCTTGATGAATCTCGCGTTTGGCTGAGCGCCCAAACAGGGCTTTTGCGGCATCCCACTGCTGGGATTGATAGGCGGAGATGCCTTTTTCAAAGAGATGCAGGCACTCTTCGGTCTCAGGTGAAATTTCGTTGGTGAAGCCGACGAGTTCATACACCTCGGCAGGCGTGCTGCGGCCTTTGACGACGATGCGGTCAAGGAAGCGATAGGTGATATCATCCTTGTGCTGCTCGGCCATGGTTTTGGTTTCGCCCGTAATCATGGTATAAACGCCATAGCTCTTGGCCCCGCTCTCACTGCGTGCCGCCAAGTTCACGGTGTCGCCCATCATGGTGTAATTTTTACGACGGCTGGACCCCATGAGGCCGACGGTGGCAGGACCCGAATTCAGGCCGATGCGGGTTTTCATCGCATAGACGATGTCAGGCCAGTCAGCCTCTTTGCGCCATTTCTCGCGCAGTTCGAGCTGGCGCTTCTGGATGAGCAAGGCCGCACGGCAGGCACAGTGCGCATGACCTACAATGGGCACAGGGGCATTGAACATGCCGACGATGGCGTCTCCTATAAACTTGTCGAGATTGCCACCGTTGTCCTCCAAGATGTTGGCCATCTCGGACAGGTAGTCATTCATCAGTCGTACGAGGCGCTCAGGAGTCAGCTTTTCGGAGAAGGAGGAGAATCCTGCGATGTCGCTGAAGAAGGCGGTAATCTCCGCCGTATGACCGCCGAGCTTCGGTTCTTCTCCGGAGGCAATCAACTGCTTGACCACCTGTGGCGCGAGGAAAGTGCCAAATATGCCGGTGATGCGGCTCTTGGCACGCAGTTCGATGATGAGGCGATGCAGGATGGATCCGCCCTCCACCATCATGAAGCCGAGCACGGGCCATGCGAGGGGCAGGTGCAGACTTTCCTTCTGGAAGAAGTGGAATGCAGCATAGGCATAGGCGCCGATGAAAAGCGCAGGGACCAGCACGGCCATCCAGATGCGGCCGAAGCGAACGGGAAGGATGGTGAGCAGGGCGATGAGCGCCCAGATGCCGATCAATTGCAGAAAGTCGGGCTTCTTGATGTAGTCTCCGCTGAGGATGTTGCTGAGCGCGTTGGCATGCGTCATGACCAGACCGACCAGCGGCTCGTGCGGTGTTGGGCCGAGATCGGCGAGGCCTTCGGCCATCTGACCGATGAAGAGCGTCTGGCCGGTGATGGGCGGAAACCCTTTGGGCCATTCTTGGCCCTGATTGTCCCGCAGGCTGCCCATGAGGCGGGCGTAGGAGAAGACGGAAAAGGTGTCGGGATGGCGATAATTGATCGTCATTCGCCCGCGATCATCGATTGGGATGAGCCACTGCTGGTGCTTGCCCTTGATGCGGATGCTGTCGCCGAGGGTTACGTCCACGGCATCGCTCTCCACGTTTTCGCGTGTGAGCAGCGCCTGCAGCACAAGGCTGGGGAAGATGCGGGTGCCGCAGCGCACGACCAGCGGCAGCACACGGCGCACGCCATCCGGTCCCGGCGGTGCATTGACAAAGCCGACTCGCGAGCTTTCGCCGATGATCTTGACTGGCAGCAGCCCCGTGTCATGGCCGATGAGGCGGCTAATATCGCCATGGAAGCTCGCGATGGCCTTGGTATTGCCGGCTAATTCGGCCTCAAATTTCTTCTGCTTTTCCAGCGGTTCGGCGACGGCGCCGGTGATGGAGGTGGTGATCTGCACCAGCGAGTCGCCAAAGGCTTCATCCAAGGTTGGATCGGCGCTCGGCTCAGTGAATAGCAAATCAAAGGCCAGCGCCGCCGGAGGGCGCGTGGCGATGTGGTGCATGAACCGGGTGTGCACCTCACGACTCCAAGGCCAGCGGCCAAACTGAGCCAGCGCATCTTCATCAATAGCAACAACAAGGACCTCCGGCGAAGCAGGTAGATCTGACGGAGCACGTGCCTTGAAGCGCCAGTCGAGCGTGAGGTTTTCCATTTCCTCCCCCAGTGGTGTGAGGCTGAAGCCCAGCGCGAACAGCAGCACCAGCGGCAGCAGGATGAATTCAAAGCGCAGGCTGCCGAGTTTCCTTTTTCTCATGCGCGGGCTAATACTTCATGTTCATGCCGAAGTGCAAGCGGCCCGCAGGCGCGCCGACCAGGCCGGTGCTGCGCAGATTCCAGCCGTAGGCGAGGCGCATATCGAGATTGCTGCCGAGGCTGTAGCGCAGCCCAACGCCCGAGCTTTGCAGATTGAGATTGGGCTCCGAGGCATAGGTGCCCACGCTTTCCAGATAGGCGAAGTCGTAAAAGACAAAGGTGTTCAGGTTGTCCACCTTCTTGCCGCCCCAGGTGGTGAAATGAATCATGGGCAGGTTCAGCTCCATGTTGGCAACGATGCCGCGATCTCCACGTGCGGAGCTTTCATTGAAGCCGCGCACAGTCTGGTAGCCGCCGGCGAGCATCTGCTCAGTGGGGAGAAGCCGTGTATTGGAATACTGCCCCGCTGTGTGCATCAGTGCGGAGAAGCCCATGGGCAGGCGGATGAGGCGGTCCAGTTCCGCCTTGGCGTACCAGTACTTTGCCTGCGAGCCCGCGCGCAGACTGTCAAAGGCGGCGTAGTTGTTGTGACCGAGCACATTGCCCGGACTGTGGATGGCGGAGATGCCAAAGCGTGTGTAGCCCAGCGGGTCATTCACGAGGAGATTGTACCCGACGCGAAACTGGAACACTTCGGCGGTATTTTGCGAGAAGGTCTGGCCGCCAAAGAGGATGTCGGAGGTGGTGCTCTTGTAGTCGAGCGCCACGGTGGCCTTGTGCTGGACTTTGCTCCAGGCGCTGGCCAACGGAACGGTGTAGGCGGCGGAGAGCTGACGGTTCCTGCCGTTGACGCCGAGAAGTCCTGCTGCCTGCCCGGACTGCGTGGCGGAGTCCACATACACGCCGAGAAGCTGGAGCCGATGACGCCACGGAAGGGGGATGTCCCAGGCCAGGGCGTGCGCCTTGAGGCGATCGAGTTCCTGATTGCCGGTGAAATTATAATTCATCGACTGCTCCGTGCCAAACAACTGCATCACGGTGAAGCCGCCGGAGATTTGATTCAGCCCTGTGGAGCGCAGGCCGGAATTGGCATAACCGATGTAGGCTTTGACGGGATTGTTCTCGGTCGTTTTCAAGACGATGTCGCTGGTGCCGTCTTTTTTGCCGCGCTCGTAGATGACGTTGACGTTGCGAATGGGGTTCTCATTGAGCCATGCGACGTCACTGGAGATTTTGCGGGTGTCGATGCGCTCTCCGGGCTTCACGCTTACTTGCCGGGCCATGTAGGTGGGGTTGGAGCGTTTGGCTCCTTCCACTTTCACCTCTCCCAAAACGCCTTCACGCACGATGACCTGCACATGCCCGCGCGTGATGTCCTGCTGCGGCAGGTAGGCATCCACGAGTGGAAAATCGGTGGCCTGATAGGCTTTGTTGATGCTCTTCACCATGCGGTTGAGCACAGCCATGCTGAGCGGCTGCCCCATGAATTCCTTCTGCAGGGAATCGGCGAGCCCGGACGGCAGATGCAGGGCGGGGTCCACCACGAGCACATGGCTCATGTCCTTGTGCATGGACTTGGACGACTTGGAAATCAGATGCAGGCCCTTCAGATTCACACCTAGCGGTTTTGTATCGCCTTCGGCCTTGTCCGCTTCAGGTTTCTTGGGTGCTGCGGCGGCATCATCCGTGGCTTTCTGCGCGCGGGGAATCTGCAGCCTGTCCGCCAGAGTGCCGGCACCTGTTGCATTGGGAAACTCCTGCGCATGCAGGCTGAATGGCAGCGCGCAAACGGCCAGGACCAGCAGCCTTAGATACGTGAATGAGAGTGATGGCATAAGACGAGCGGTCGTGCGGTCAGCGTAGAGCATGATCGAGTTCCTCCTGACTTTGAGGGGTGGTGGCGTTGTTGAGTTTGAAGATGACGAAAGTGCCCGGCGGGACGCCATCGAGAGCGGTGTTTACCATGCCGTCCCATGAAAGCACCAGCGCGGTGCCTTCCTCTCCCAGCGCCAGCGAAAGCCCCTGTGCGCCTGGTGGAGTGAGCTGCGAGCGGAGATGAGTCTGCACTTCAGGCGCAGCGGCAGTGCCGGTGGCATCCATGACGGCCAAGCCACTGGCTTCGGTCACGATGTAGTCACCCAGGCCACCGAGAGCGAGTGAGAGCTCTCCAAAGGCTCCCGGTGAAATGCTGGCACGCAAGGCGGTTTCGATGGTGGCGGGCACCGGCCTGCCATTGACCTCCACGGTGGTGCTGCCAGAGACAAATTCGAGCCGCGCCGTGCCATCGCCACCCAGTGCTCTGACCAGGGTGCTGAAGGCTTCAGGGTTGGACACTCGATTGAGAAACTGCTGCACATTGAGCGAGGGCAGGGGATCTCCCAAATTAAGGGACTGTGCGCCTGCCTGGACAGTGAGAGGGACTTCGCCTGTGCCGATCGCGCCGATGGCGAGTTCGCTCTGGGCCAGCAGGCTCATGCTTGCGTTTAACTGAGCCACGGAAGCCGCGCTCGGGGCACCCACTGCAGTGCCGATGGCGAAGAGTCCGCCGCCATTTTGCAGACGGATCGTGCCATCGCCCCCGAGGCTCAAGTTGAGCTCGCGTTCAGCAGTGGCAGAGGTGCTGGAATTCATCTGCGACTGAAGACTCAGACTGGCCGGACCACCGCCCCCGATGGAGCCACTGCCTGTGCCGAAGGTCTGACCGAGAAAGGCTGAAGTGGAGGCGGTGCCGGCAATGCCAGCGCTACCAGCCAAAGCTCCTGCGATACTCTGCGCACCGATTCCACCACCAGCTACTCCTGCGATAGAGGTTGTATTGAAGTTGTTGGTCTGTGAAAAGCCTGTGGAGCTTGAACCACCCGGTGGGTTGAAGTTTTGCAGGAAGACATTGGTCACCGGAGTGATGACGGCACTGGTGGAAAAGCCAGTGGTGGTGATGGTGCCGAAGCCCGGCTTGGTGAGGGGTGATGTCACCACCTTGGTTCCGTCCACGAAGAGTTGATTGTCACCGGCGCCACCGCTCAGATTTTGCGTGAAGGTGTAGAAACTGGTGACCGTGTTGTCATTCCCGGCGCCGAGATTGAGGCCGATGGTGTTCACGCCGGTGAAGGCATAGCTGCGAGTGCCGACGGAGATCAGAGACGCACCGATGACGTAACCTTGTCCGGCCTGAAGGCTGCCGTCCTCGAGGATCAGCACGGCGAGGGGATTGCCTCTGCCGTTCACGCTGCCGTCGATGGTGGCTTGATTGGAGAAGACAAACCGGTTTGCACCCGTGATGCTGCCGGTGAGATTTTCAAATGAGCTGAAATGGATTGAGCCCAGGGTGCCTGCGTTGTTCGAGGTGATCTGAAACACATTGCCACCTTCTGCACCGACGAGGATGTCCGCATGACTGGCGGAGCCGATGAGGTTTTCAATGCTGGTGAAGCTGGTAGTGCTGACGCTGACCGGGCCTGTGGCGGAGGCAAAAGTAACGGTGTCGTTGCCTGCGCGCCCGGTGACTGACACAGTGTCAGCCGTCAGATGGGAGAGATCGATCACGCCGTTGAAGGTGGCGGAGAAGGATTGTGCAAAGATCTGCGGCTCGCCTACAAGCCTGCCGCCTGTGAGATTCACGGAATGCAGTGCCGCCGACTGCCCGATGCTGCTCTGCAATGTGACATCACCCGCGAGACCGGCATTCAGCGTCAGGTCATGGCCTGTGCTGCCGCCGTTGCTGATGGCACCGTTTACGGTGATGGATGCTCCGTTCGGCACGGCACCGCTGCGAGTGGTGTCCAGCGTGGCATTGGCAGCGAGGGTGACCGGACTGCTGATGATGATTTCTCCGCCTGCGGTGGCGATGCCTGCGCAAAGAATGGCGTTTGATCCATTCAAAGTGACAGCACCGCCGAGGTCGATGATCTGCTCGCTCACGGTGATCTCGCCGAGGGTCAGGATCGTCAAAGGAGCGCGCCATGTTGAGGCGCGGATTTCGACATCTCCCGAATTGGCAGCGCCGATGGTGATGTGGCTCAAACTGGATGAGAGGGCACCGATTCCAGCGGAATTGATCTGAAGCGTGCCTGCTGCGCCGTCGCCCAGACCGATGGTGGTGCCTGCGGAAACTGAGCGGATGGCGAGAGTACCGGTGCCGCCAATTGTCGATGCACCCGAAATGCTGATGGTGTCGGTGATGATGATCGTGGCACCGCTATTGGTGATGGCGGTGCTTGAGCCCAGGTCCACACCGGTGTTTTCAGAGCCGGTGGGAGTGCCGCTGCCAGTAACCGCTATGGTGGCACCTGCGCTGGTGATGGCGGTGCCTGCATCCTGAAGTGAAACGCCATGGTTGCCGCTGCCATCGCCACCACCTGCCACGCCGAGGAGAGTGATGCTGCCCGCCGTGGGCAAAGTGGAGGTGGAGCGAATGGTGGACCCATGAATCATGAGGATGCCGACATTGCCATCTCCCGTGTCACCGCTGCGGCCGTTCAAAGCGATGGCCCCCATGCCAGATGTGGTCAGCGTGACGTTGTTGAGGATGATGCCAGCGAAGTTGCCACCCGTGGCATGGGGGAGTTGGTTTGCATCCAGCTGCATGCGGCCATCCACCACGGAGATGGTGGCTCCGGAGTTGGCGTTGATTTCACGCGTGGCCGTCAGGTAGATGGAGCCGGTGCCGGTGTTGGAAACGTGGCTGCCATTCACTTCGATGCCGTATCCAGTCAGAGTGATCACACCGCCTTGTGAGGAGAGGTCCGTATTGATGCGGATGTGGTCCGTGTTGGTGGTGATGATGCTGATGCCGCCGAAGGCGCTGAGCCCGCTATCCGCACCGATGGTGCCAATGGTGAGACCCAGCGTGTTCAGGATTTGGATTGAGCCAATGGTACCGATGGTCGTCACAGTCTGAACGGCGTTGTCTGCGCTGGTGAGGAAGAAGTCGCTGTTGCCTGCGAGTTTGAGGCCCCAGGAGGTGATGGAGCCATGGCCCAGCACGCTGCCGCCCGTCGTTTGCAGAGTGACCACACCAAAGCCGCCTGCGCTTACTGCGCCGCCATTGTCCAGCAGGATGGCCGCTGTTTGAGCATTGCTGCTGGTGCCTGTCCTGCCTGCGAGCGTGATGTTGCCACAGTCTGAAAGGATCTGCCCGCCAATGATGATGGCCTGGAAGTCGCCCTCAAACGAAGTGGTGCCCTGATTGGCGTTGAGGGTGACGTTGCCCGAGTGCGTGAGGATTTGCGACCCTGCCAAAATCTGTACGCTGCGTCCGGCATTGATGACGACCGAGCCGCTGCCGCTGGACTGAATCATGCCCGTGCCACCGCCCTGTGTGGTCATGATGAAATCACGATCCGCATTGATGGTCAGCGTGGTGGAGGAACTCCACTGAATGAGACCCGCGAGTGTGATGTTGCCTGCGCCGCCGGTGGCGTTGCGGTCGGTCTGAATGATGAGGTTGCCGCAGTTGGTGTCGAGCCACGTGGAAATGTCCGAGGCTCTGAGCGTGTTCGCCTGTGCAGGATTGGTGATGGTATTTCCTGCCACGCAGTTGGTGATGAGGATATCATTGGGATCGAGCAGCAGAGTGCCTGCACTTCCTTGCGGTGCGCTGAGATCAACGCGGCCCGTCAGTGATTCAATGATCAGCGCCTGTTTGCCGGAAAGCTCCGCCTGACCGCCATCACCGCTGGTCGCGCCTCCGCGTGCTTGCAGGGTGCCGCTGAAGGTGAGCTGGTCATTGGCAAAGGCCACTACGGTGCCGCCGTTGCCGCTGTGAATGGCATTGGCCGCAAGAATCGCTCCCTGCTGAATTTCCACCTGAGTCGAATTCGCCATGCTGGCGTCCAGGCCCTGTGCTCCGCCGCCTGCGAAGATGCTGCCTCCACCCGTGGCTCCGCTGGCGCTGATGAGGGCCGCGCCGCCGAGGGTGAGTGAACTGCCGCCCAGTCGGATGACGCCGCCGTTGCCGCTGGCTGCATCGGCACGAATGGTGCCGTCGATGATGGTGACGGTCGGCGCTGCATCAGTGCCTGCGTTGTCCTGCGGCCGGGCATTGATTTCAATCTGTCCGCCCGTAGTTTCACCATCGGCGGAAACGACAATGGCGCGTCGTATGGTGACCTCTCCGCCCGTCACCGCGATGCTGCCGCCGCGGCCGGTGGTGCCATTGGCATCCACTCGTCCGCCAAGAGTGGCGCTGCCTTTGTTGCCGGCGTTGATTCTGATCTGCCCGCCGTTCCCTGAAGGACCACGTGCGACCAGCTTGCCGGTGCTCTCGATGCGGCCGCCATTGGCGCTGAGGATGATGCGGCCGCCCTGCCTCATGGCGGCGGTCGCGGCGATGCGCCCCGTGTTGCGAATGGCCAGTGCATACACGTTGCCACCGTGGGCTTTGAGTTCTGCGACGTTCGCCTCGATGAGGCCGCTGTTGGTCACTCCCGTGCCACGCTGCGGTCCTGCGGCATTGCGCACGATCACGCGTTCATCGCCTGCGGGCATGATGAGTACATCCGTGCCTGCGGCCAGCCCCACCGTGCCGTTCGGCGCGCGGATGGCACCGGAGTTGTTGACCTGAAAACCGATGAGAAACACATCACCGCTGGAGGCGCGGATGGAGCCTGCATTGGTGACGCCTGCGGTGGTGTTTCCTTGATAGACCATTTCTCCACCGGCCATGAACATGCGGTTGCTCAGATCCAGCGTGGAGGCTGTGAGGCCCGCCACATCCACCACCGAGCCCTGGCCAAAGATGATGCCGCTGGCATTGATGAGGAACAGCTGGCCGTTGGAGGTGAGCGTGCCGTTCAAGAGTGAAGGGCCGCCGTCCAGCACGCGGTTGAGCGTGGCCGAATTGACATCCGGCACGATGAAGTTCGTCTGCTCGCCGCTGGCGATGTTGAAAGTGCTCCAGTCAATGACGGCACGGTCCGTCTGCTGGTGGATCGTCGTCAGTCCGGGGAAAGTGTTTTGGATTTGGGCATCTCCCAGCACCACCACGCCACCGGTGGGATTCGCATAAATTTGAACCACTGAGCCGTGCAGGAAAATCCATAACGAAGCACCCCAAACGAGGGCGCGGACAGTCCTCAAAGATGGACACACCAAAGCCATTCCGTTTTATTCCTGAGGCTTGGGATTGGTGGCGGCGGTTTCCAGCGGGACGATGACGACTTCGCCGTCTTTCGTCTGCACGAAGCCTTTGCCGTTCTCCACGGAGACGGAGTAGAAGGCACCCTTTGCCACAGCGACCCCACTGGGTGTCTTGATCTTGAAATCCATCTTGCCGGAGGTCTCAGGCTTCACCAGCGCACCGATGGTGCCGTTCTTCAGGTCAAGCAGCACCTTGGGGGCTTCCTTGGACTCGACGATCTCAGCCACCACAGCCTCGGAATCCGGGCCGAGGCGAATCGCGGAAGTCGTCGTCATGGTCACCGTGGCGTTTGAATCCGCGCCGGTTTTGAGTGTGCTGCCCACGGTCACTATGTCACCTTCCTTCAGTGCGTGCTCGGCCTGCCCCGGAGGAGTCTCGGTCACCTTGCCTTTAATGATCGTCACTTTGCCGCTCTGCGGCACCTGCTTCTTCACATCGTTCGGGGTCACGTCCACCTTGCCGTGCTCCACTTTGACGAAGCCTTTGCCATCTTCCACGGCCACCGCAAACATCGTGCCGCGTGCAGCCGCGATGCCGCTGGGGGTCTTCACTTTGAAGTCCATGGTTGATTGCGCCTGCGGCTGAATCAGCGCGCCGAGGCTGCCCGACTTAAGATCCACCAGAACCTTCGGGGCTGTATCGGAATCCACGAGTTCCATGAACACCGCCTGTGAATTTTCCGCGATGCGAATGGCCGACTGCTTGGTGGTCTTGATCACCGCGCGTGAAGCAGGCCCGGTCTTCACCGTGGAGCCCACCGGCACCGCATCGCCTACCTTGAGCGGAGTCTCCGCATTGCCCCCCATCGGAATGAGTGTCACCTTACCAACAGCCACCGAAACTGTACCAGTGGATTCCGCAGCCATGCCAAGCCCGGCTAGAGCAAAGACCACCATGGCTATGAGGAGTTTCATGATATTAAAAGTGTCGTACTTCATAGGTTCGTCAAAAAATTAAACTCACCAAGATCAATGATGCGTCGCTATTTTGCGTCATTCTCAAGATTTACTATAACATCCATTATAGGATATGCGCTTGTAAGAGCTTCGTAAACTAAGCGAGAAATTTAGCCCGCTCAAGGCTCGAAGAGCAGCATTTGCGGGCCGGGATCCACTTCCACTTTGACCGGTTCGTCTCCGGCCTGCGGCACGGGCGGCGCTATCGGGCGCAGAGATTCGTCACTTTTGTTGCGGGCCTGGTTGGCCGTGGTGGAGACACGGTAGGCCTCTAGAAGGTCGCTTTCGTAGGGCTTGAAGATGGCGCGTAAGTCGTCCGCCTGCATGCCGGGTTGCAGCCAGGCGAGGGCAGTTTCGCCTTCCAGAATGAGCGGACTGCGATCGTGGAACTTCGCCATGTAACGCCCCGGCGGCGTGGTGACCACGCTCATGGAAGTGATGACGGCTCCGCTTTCAAAATCCTCCGTTCTGCGGCTTTCCCACACATCCCAGATACCAGCCAGCAAGACGGGTGCATTGTCGGTGCTATGGATGAAGTAGGGCGTGGTGCGGTCGGGCCATTCGTGCCAGCCTTGTACAGGGATGAGACAGCGCTGACGCAGGATCGGGCCGCGGTAGGAGGCCAGGTCAAAGATGCTCTCACACCGCGCATTGAAGGTGTGTCCGAACTTCTTCGCGACCTCCCTCTTGCTGCCTTTGGCCCATGACGGCACGAGGCCAAAGCGCATGCGCTCGATGCCGATCTCGTCAGACTGCATGGTCAGCACGTCCGCATAGTCCGTGGGGCAGATGTTATGGGTCACGGTCACTTCGGACTTCGTATCCTCGTCCTTTTTCTTGGGTCGCCGTTCGATGCGCAGCTTTTTTCCCGCGAGGGAAAGCGCGGGGATCTTCGCAAACTGGTTCACACGACCACACATGCTGGAAGGAAAGCGCACTCATGCGCAGAGGCAAATCAGAACTCGCCGCGACGAAGTTTCTTAGTGACCCAAGTTCCAGCTTTTCTCCCGGCTGGTGCGCCCGCCAGGAATCGAACCTGGATATGCGGCTTCGGAGACCACCATTCTATCCGTTGAACTACGGGCGCGTTGTTCGGGGGCGATGCTTCGCATGGGCACCGGAGTGCAGCAAGTCGTTTTCAGGGGGATGTGCCGACCTTTTTACAGCAACTCGTGCTTGTGGGTGCCTTCTTTGGCGGAGGATTGAAATTTGTGCCAGCGGAAGGGCTCGACGACCTGCCCCCAGAAGGTACGGGGCATGGCGGACTTGATGCCGATCTCGACCGGGGGGCGTCGGTTGGCGTCGTCGTAGTAAGTTCCGAAGATGATGTCCCACAGCATGAGGTTCTCGCCGTAATTTTTATTCCCTTCGCGCAGGTCCATGGAGTGGTGCCAGCGGTGCAGTGCAGGGGTGTTGAAAATGTAGTTCAGCCAGCCGAAGCGCATCTGGATGTTGGCATGAGTGAGAAAGCCGATGTAGGCGGTGATGGTGCCGAACCAAAGAACCACGCTCTGAGGCGCGCCAGCCAGCGCCAGCAGCGGTGCGGAGAAGAGGGCGCTCTTGAGGGTGTCGATGATGTGAAAGCGCCCGGTGTTGAAGAACCACAGCTTTTTGGAGCTGTGATGCACCGCGTGAAACCACCACAGCGGCATCCATTCATGCGCGACTCGGTGCGCCCAATACAGGCCAAATTCCGCGATCACCAAACCCAGCACGACCTGGAAGAACATGGGCCAGTGATTCGGCCAGTACCCTGTGCCCAGGTCCCCTCCCACCACGGCGGCAAGGCCGAGCCAGGTGGCGGAAATGATGAGGAGCTGCACGAAGGATTTGGTGAAGGCCGTGTGCGCCAGATCGGGAAACTCCTGCCCGTCTGAATGCAGCCAGGCCTTCTCATGCGGATATACGCGCTCAAGCACATACAGCAGTGCTGCGAGGCTGAAGTAGGTGATGTTGAAGGCCAGCGGGCCGTGGCCGCTGGAAATGCCGATCCCGGTGGGGATCAGAGCGGCGGTGAGGATCAGGGGCCAGAGGAGGTATTCGAAAAGTGTGCGGAGCATGTGCGGCTTTTTACAAAGCAAGAATTGTGCGGATTTCCAGTGCGGAAGTGGGGAGAGACTGCGCATGGATTGCGGGGTGGGGTGGAGACAATGCGGCTGGATGAGGCGGCCGATTTTCAAATTGCCAGCCCTGCCCATTACGATAGGGTGACCACCTAAACAACCAGCTAGGGGTATTGCATGAACTCACCAACCGCCAGTCCATCACGGTCAGTTTTCCGCATCTTGTCGATCCTGTCTCTCTTCACGAGTCTGGGATTCAGCGCTGATGAACCGGTCTTCAAATCTTCCACCGCCACCAAAGCTCAGACCCGCTACCAGCAGAGCAGCGCCGCTGCGTCCAAGCGCTTGGTGGATGAGCTGGACCGCACTCTGGCCTACGCCATCAAGGCAGGTGCGCTCGAAGAGGCCAACCAGATCAATGAAGCAAAAAAGCTGGCGGCCACTGGCGCGGCCATCACGGTGGATTTTAAGCGGCAAAACCTCATCACCGCGCGGAACATGTACCGGGACGCCCTCGTGTCCGCCAAGGGGCAATACTTCCGCGATCTGGAACCGGCGCTGCGAGAGGCCACCAAAGCGGGCGACCTTCCAGAAGCCAACGCCATCGACGCCATGCGCAAGACTTTGGAAAGCGAAGTGGCCGACGGCAAGGTCACCGGCAAGGTCGAAAACGGCCTGCTTTTAACTTTGGGGGGCAAGAGCTCCGTGTGGGACAACAAACCCATGACCCTGCCATCCAACAAGACCTCAGTCACACTGGAAGGCGTGCTGCTGCTGACCGGGAAAGTCCGCACGGTGAAGCTGCGCTCCGCCAAGGCCAGCGGCAGCGAGCGCCTGAAATTCACGGTGGACGGAAAGCTTTGCGAATTCCAGACGGAAGGCAGCAACCGCCACAGCTACGTCGTCGTCACACCGCAGCCGGGCTCAGACAAACTGCGCCTGCGTCTGGGCGACTCCATCGCCGCGAATGAGTGGGTGTTTGGCCCGCTGGAGTGGTCCATCAATGACGGTCAGTGGCGCGAGATCCCACGACGCAGCATGATCGCGGTGGACTGATCCGTGCTTAACGGCGGTCCGTGCGTGCAGCGAATCGCAGCGGCCACTCCGCAATACGAGAGGTATGATGGAGCAACCTCCTCAGCAGCAAACTTTGACAACTTATCCACGTGCCCGCCTTTCCTCAGCCCCTCCTGTCTTGACTCAGACTCCTCCGCATGACAGGAGAGAGCCATGAGTCGATTGTTCAACCTTCTTCGCGCACGCCGGGCCGTGAAGGAAGCCCATTTCATGAGCCGTGCGGACCTGCTGAAGCTGCAGGAGCGCCGCTGGCGGGCCATGGCGCGCTATGCGCTGGAGGTGAGCCCCTTTTACCGGAGGCACCTCGCGGGCATTGATGTGGAGCGCTGCCAGATCACGGACATTCCGCCCATGACGAAGGAGTTGATGGTGGAGAACTGGGATGAGATCGTCCCTGACAAGCGTTTGCGCCGCGCTGAGCTGGAGAAGTTCCTGCATGATCCGAAAAACTGGGGGACGCTGCTGCATGGCCGCTGGATGGTCAGCACCACTTCCGGCACCACCGGCCCGGGCTTTGCGGTTCCGCATGACATCGCCTCCGTGGACTGGGGGCATGCCTGCCAGAATCTGCGCAATTCCACCTCTCCGCACAGCGCCAGCCAGCCGCCTCTGCCGTTTTTTCGCAGGCGTCTCAAGGTGCTGGCCTTCGTCACTGCCACTTCGCCCTCCGTTTCTGCGGCCTTGTATGCGACGCGGCCCTGGATCGGCGCGCTGTTTTGCACTTATCACCGCATCAACATCACCGCGCCGTGGAGCGAAATCCTGGCCGAGGTGCAGCGCATCCAGCCGGATGCGATGATGGGCTATGCCTCGTTGTTTGGACGGCTGGCGCAGGCCCAGCTGAATGGAGAGCTGAATATCCGCATGCCCAAGGACAAGGGCTACATCTGGGCCGGAGGAGATGCCGTGACGCCTGGCATCCGCGACCTTTGCCGCAGGGCCTTCGGCATCGAGCCTTTCAACATGTACGGCTGCGGCGAGACACTCGGCATCGCCCGGCAGTGGCGGGGCATGCAGCACCTGCACTGCCATGATGACATGCTGGTTTTTGAGGCGGTGGACGCTGACGACCAACCGGTGCCCGATGGGGTGCTCTCCGACCATGCGCTGGTGACGCCGCTCATCAACAAGGCGCTGCCGCTGCTGCGCTACCGTGTCCATGACCGTGTCAATCTCGGGCCGGTGGACGCCCATTGGCCGTTCAAGAGCATCGAGCAGATCATTGGCCGCAGCACGATGTGCTATGTGTTCAAGACTCCGGAGCGGCGCGTGTTCATCGGCACCAATTTTCTGTTCTTCATGGATGAGCAGCAGGAGGTGGCCATCTACCAGTTTCGCCAGACGGGGCAGGATGCCGTGGAGTGTCTGTTTGTCCCGCAACCGGGTGTCGATGTGCCGGTGCTGCAGCAGCAACTGGAGGCCCTGATGCGCCGCTGTCTGGATGATGGGGACTGCACAAGGGTGAAATGTTCGGCACGCATGGTGATGCAACTCAGCCCGGACCTACGCACTGGCAAGGTGGAGCAAAACGTACCACTGCCGGATGAGACGGTGTGAAGAAGTGAAAAGGGCCTGACTCCGGGATTCCTCTTTTCACTTCTTCATCCCTTTTTACTCTCTCCGCCCCATGAAGTCCGTCATCGCCATCGCCCCAGGAGAACTCGCCATCCTCGACACGCCGCAGCCCAAGCCGGGGCCGTATCAGGCATTGGTGCGCACGGAATGCGCATGCCTGTGCAACCGCACGGATTCCGAATTGCTCGCCGGCAAATTTCCCGGCATGGAGGACAAGTTCCCCTTTGCCCTCGGTCATGAGAGCGTTGGCATCGTGGTCGCTGTGGGAGACAAGGTGAAAAACTTCAAGGTGGGCGATCGTGCGGTTGGCGGGCTTGTTTTCGATCTGAAAATGGAGGGGGTTGATTCCGGCTGGGGTGGCTTTGGGGAGTTCACGCTGGCGAATGATCATGACGCCATGGTGGCAGACGGCGTGGCCGATGAGGCCCACGGCTGGGTGGAGGTCTTCGAAATCCAGACCCGTGTGGATGCCGACATCCCGCCTGAGGAGGCGGTGCTGCTCTGCACCTGGCGCGAGGTGCTGGGTGCCTTTCGTGATTTCCACCTCCAGCCTGGAGATGACGTGCTGATCTATGGTGCTGGGCCGGTGGGGCTCAGCTTTGTGAAGCTCGGCCGTCTCTTTGGCCTCGGCTGGATCGGCATCGTGGACCGCCATGCGGACAAGCAGGCCAAGGCGCTGGCCTTGGGTGCGGATGCGGCCTTTGCGCCGGGCGACCTGGAGATCAGCGAACTCTCCAAGATTCGTGGCAAAAAGCTCGATGCCGTCATCGATGCGGTCGGTCATCCCGACATCGTGCAGCAGGGGCTGCCGCTGCTGCGCCGTGGTGGATCCCACTGCATCTACGGTGTGCTCACCCACGGCGTGCTGCACATCGACAAAGCGAAGGCTGATTTCAATTTCAACCTCTTCGTCCATCAGTGGCCCACACGCCGCTACGAGAAGGAATCCCAGACCGCTCTTTGCCAGTGGATTCGTGAGGGCAGGCTCACCTCGGCGGACTTCATCACGCACCGCTTCCCGGTGGATGAGATCACCGCCGCGTTCAAGGCCGTGGCTGAGCGCAAGGTCATCAAGGCGCTGTTGGAATACGCGTGAGGCTGCCTCTCAAATGAAGCTGCAAACCTTGCTGCGTTGGTGCATGCGAATCATTCTGCCGTTCGTCCACTGGCGTGTGCCGGTGGTGCTGCTGCGCGGGCCTGCGCGGGTTTCAGGCCGGGAGGTGGTGCTGCTCAGCGCAGGCTCCCAGTCCGCCTTCATCATCGGACGTTTCTTTGCGGAGGAGCCCACCGTGGTGCGCCGCACATGGGCGCCCGTCTGGCGGCTGCAGCGTCTGCTGAATGAATGGCGCAGTGCCGCAGATCTGGTGGACATCGAGATTGACCGGGTGTCTGCGCGTCTGTTTCTGGACACGACATACCTCGCGCTGCCGCGGTGGATCACGAGCTGGATGAATGTGCCGGAGGATCTGCGGGAGTTCGGGCGCACGCACCGCAATGCCCAGACAGACCTCCGCCGCATCCGCGTGAAAAACTTTGAGTGCCATCTCAGCCGGGAGGCGAAGGACTTCGACCTCTTTTGTGATAAGTTTCACCGTCCGCACACCATGGCAAGGCATGGTGACATGACAATGGTCTCCCCCCGCTGGATGATGCGGCACGTGTTCCGCCAGGGAATGATCCAATGGGTATCCCGCAAGGGGGAGAAGCTGGCCGGCGGGATTCTCACCATCAAAGGCAAAGTGCTGACCAAGCGGGTGAACGGCGTGCTGGATGGGCGGGCGGATCTGCTCAGAGAGGGGGTGCTGAGTGCTCTCTATGTGCATGCGATGCAGGAAGCCAAGCAGCTGAGCTGCACCGAACTCAACATGGGAGGAAGCCTGCCTTCGCTGCATGACGGAGTCTTTCGCTACAAAAGCAAATGGGCCTCGGGCCTCAGCAGTCATGATGGATTCATGTCCGCCAATTGCGTCACGCTGCTGGGCTGGAACCGCCTGGCGGGTCCTGTGGCTGATTTTCTGGGCCAGACCTCACTCATTCATCATGATGAGGACGGCTACTCAGCCCTGTGGGCCTTTCCCCACGATGCGCCGCTGACAGCGGAGACTCTGCAGCAGCATTACGACAAGCTCGATACCGCCGGCCTGCGCCGGTTTGACATCCTGCTGCCCGGAGATGCGCCTGAGGGATTTGTCTGCTCCACCCATGTGCGCCTTATCCCTCTGATGGCGGTGGGTGAGGGAGGGCCTGAAAGGTTAAAGATTTGCGAACTTGCTGCGCCTGGATTGATCAGTGAACCCATCCTGCACGTTGTGAACTCAACGCACCAAAGCCACGCTCCGTCATCATGATTGTCTTTCTGCATACCCTGCTGCGCTGGTGGGTGGGCCTGCGCCTGCCATTCACCAGCTGGCGCGTATCCGTTCAGGAGCTCTGCGGCACCTCCCGCGTGTCTGGGCAGGAAGTCCGGATGATCGCAGCCGGGATGCCACGGTGGGCAGCGCAGGTCGGCCCCTACTTCTTTGCGGGGGAGGCGGTGGTGGAGAAAACCACCCAGGTGTCGGTATGGGCCCTGCGGCGACATTTGAGCCAGCGGCAGGCCGCAGCCGACCTGACCCTTGTGGGGATTGACCGCATTTCAGCCCGGCTGTTTTTGGGGAAGGACTATCTGGCGATGCCGCCCTTGATCTCCACCTGGCAGTCGGTTCCTGAGGATCTGCCGGGTTTCTTGCCTCAGCGCAGCAGCATGGCATCGGATTTACGGCGTGTTAGAAAGCAAGACTATTCCAGCCATCTTTCCAAGGAGGCCGGTGATTTTGATCTGTTTTACGAGCATTTCTACAAGCCCTACATTCTGGGCAGGCACACGACGAACGCCCGCCTGACACCCCGCTGGATGCTGCGGCTGGTTTATTCTTTCGGTTCCATTCAGTGGCTGACACTGAATGGGGAACGTGTGGCCGCAGACCTGGTAATGAAGCAGGGCAGGGGCTACAACCTGGTGGTGACAGGAGTGAAGGATGGGAGGCAGGACCTCCTGCGTCAGGGGGCTCTGGCCGCTCTCTACATTAATTCTGTGAGTCATGCCAGGCAGCTGGGCTGCACCCGTATCCTTTTGGGCAGCAGCAAAGCCTTTTTGCAGGACGGTCTGACGCGCTACAAGGGCAAGTGGATGGACGGCTTCAATCAGGATGATGGGCACATCACCGCCAACCACGTTCTGCTGCTGCGGTGGAACCGGCTGGCGGGACCTGTGGTGGAGTTTTTGAGCAGCGCAGGGCCTATTCATCATGAGCAGTCGGGCTATTCCGCACTTTGGGCATTTCCAAGTCATTTAACTCTGAGTGCTGAAACTCTGCAAAAGCAGTACGAAGTATTGAAATTGAAAGACCTATACCGTTTCCGCATCCTGCTGCCGGACAAGGTTCCACCCGGCTTTGTGTGCCCGCCGGAGGTGCGCTTGATCGAACTGGCTGCGGCGGAAAAGGCCGGCGCGGGTGGCATCATTGGCCTCGGTTAGCCTGAAAACCAATCTTGTGGCAATCCCGCGCCCAACTAAATTTTTAATCTTTATTTAGGCGTATTTAGCTTTGATTCAGCCACACTCTTTATCATAAAGAGAGGCAGTTCATCAAGCCATGGTCCAAAAGATTCATTTTCACGAACACCGATCCATCATCGCGCAAATCCGGCGTGAAGTTTACACGACCGGCCTGCTGCATGAGATCGATGAATTTGATGAATTGGCCCACCATTTTGCCCTCTTCAACTCAGCCAAAGAAATCACAGGCGTGATCCGCATGCTGCGCAGTGATGAAGTGCCGAGACTGGAACTGCAAAGTGAATCTGATGCGCAGGACCTGATGTTTCCCCAGACTGGGCTCATCATGGAAGTCTCACGCGGCTGCGCCCGGAAAAGCATCACCGGCATGCCGCTGATGCAGCTGGCCGTGGCCATGCAGCATTACGCCAAAGAGCAGAAGGCCGCGCATGTGGTCACCAAATCCGGCAAACGCCTGCTGCCGCTGTACCAGACCATGGGCTTTCGTGTCTTCGGCAAGCCATTCTACTCCGACTGGTTTGACGACCGCAAGACCGGGCTGATGAGCATCCCGATCATCTACGACTTCGTCAAACCCGGCGGGGTTCCCGCTGTGGCCGTGCCTCGGCCCCAGCAGCATGAGGAAGAAGAAGTACTGGTGTGGTAAAACGAATGAGTGTGGTGGTGGCACGTGCAGTGCAGGCACAAAAAACCGCGTGACGCCAGAGCGCCACGCGATTGTGAATGATCACAACGGAGGATCAGATTCAGTCGAGATCCGCAATGCGCACCGGCTTGCCACCTTGCTCAGCGCTTTTGTCGGAGGCGAAGATGACTTCAAAGGTGCGCAGCGCTTCGGGGAAGCTGGTGAGCGGCATGTCCTTGCCTTCGTCGAGGGAATCAAAGAAGGCCTGGAACTGAGTTTCGTAAGGGTGGTCGCTCACGTCACCGGAGTCGAGCATCTTCATGGAGAGCTTGCTCCAGGCGTGCTTGTCGGTGTGCAGCTTCATGGAGTGGAACTTGTCGTCCAGCAGGCTGCCCTGGCTGCCGCACAGGTGGGTGTGGAAGTAGTAGGGCTGCAGGCAGTCCACCACGGCGGCGGATTTGCCCACGGCGCCGTTCTTGAAGTGAATCAGCGTAACGCTGGTGGTGTCGTACTCGTAGGGCTTGAAGATTTCGCTCTGCGTCTTGGTGGAGAAACTGGTGACGCTCTCGATTTCGCCGCCCATGACCATGAGCAGGGCATCCAGCGCATGGCAGCCGGCGGTGAGCAGCGCACTGCCGCCGTCTTTCTTGCCGGTGTTCCAGCGGAACTGCCCGTACCAAGGGCCGATGCCGTGGTAGTAATCGACTTCGCCGTAGTGGATGCTGCCCAGCAGGCCTTCGTCGATGAGCGCTTTGGTGACCTGGAACTGATTGGAGAAGCGGCACTCAAAGCACACGCAACCCTTCACGCCATTGGCCTTGGCAGCGGCGACGATTTCGCGCACTTCCTGCAGCGAGTTGGCCATCGGCTTTTCGAGGATGATGTGCTTCTTCGCATTGGCCGCCTTGATGGCTTGGTCGCGGTGCTGGCTGGGGTAGCTGGAGATGTCCACCACGTGGATGTCTGGATTGGCCAGCATCTCGTCGAGGTTCTGGTAGCTCTTGATGGGCGTGCCGTGCTTCGCGGTCAGCTCGGCGTCGTCCAGTTTGCGGGAGGAATAGATCGCGGTGACCTGGCCCTGCTTGGTTTTGTTGATGGCGTCAATGTGAGCGCTGGCGGCCCAGCCGTATCCGATGATTCCGACGTTGTATTTCTTCATGGTGAGTGGGGGCATGCTCCAAACCGGAGGCATGATTGTCAATATCAATACCCGGTACGGAAGTGTCTCTTTCGAGTCTTTTTGCGCCAGTGTGCACGGATTAGGCGGCGCACAAACAATCCGACCATCTCTCATCCCGGCTGCACCACGCAGCACAAAAATAACAAAGCCGCGTTGTTCACGCGGCTTTGCAGAAGGGTTTTAAACTGGAGAGATCCGTTTATTCAGCGTCGTCTTCAGCAGGAGCGGCTTCGCCAGCGGCGGAGACGTTCAGCTTGACGGTGGCGGTGATTTCGTGGCCGAGTTTGACAACGATTTCGAAGTTGCCGGTGCTCTTGATCGGCTTCTCGAGGACGATCATGTGACGATCCACTTCGATCTTGGACTCTTCGGAAAGAGCCTTGGCGATGTCGATGGTGGTGATGGAACCGAAAGCCTTGCCGCCCTGACCGGTGGAGAGGGTGAGCTTGAGCTTCACCTTCTTCAGCTTGGAGGCAATCTTTTCAGCTTCAGCGACTTCCTTGGCTTCGCGCTCGGCACGCACGGCCTTGAGACGCTCGGTGTAGCGCAGGTTGCCCTTGGTGGCTTCATAAGCCTTGCCCTGGGGAAGCAGGAAATTGCGCGCAAAACCGCGCTTCACGCTGACGACGTCAGCTTCGGCTCCGAGGCCTTTGATTTGTTCTTTGAGAATAACTTGTGTGTTTGGCATGGCGACATTCCCTCGGGGAAAAAGGGGCGCGAAACTACACGCCTCCTAAGTTCTGTCAAAGGCGGATTCTAGGTTCTTTTGAAAGTGTGGGTTCCACTTCAGATCCCCATGTTGGCCAGCGTGGTCGCCAGCCGGTTCATAAAACCCGTCG
This sequence comes from Prosthecobacter debontii, assembly GCA_943371875.1. GTDB lineage: Bacteria > Verrucomicrobiota > Verrucomicrobiia > Verrucomicrobiales > Verrucomicrobiaceae > Prosthecobacter > Prosthecobacter debontii_C. The sequence goes on from CALRWM010000027.1 coordinate 42,714, forward strand.
CTTCCGGGTGCGCAGCCTCGAGTTCTTCGACCGAAGAAAGCCACTGGCCCTGGGCCTGCCCAGGCTCTGCAGTGGGGGCTTCTGCCTCGGTCTGTGCCAGCAGCTCAAGCAGCTTAGATTTCGCGGCTTCTGGCAGATCGCCTGCGTCTGCCACCAGTGTCTTGAGTTGTTCCAGTTGCTCTGTGTTCATGGTTTTCCCACTCTGTCACTGTGAGCATGTCCCGACAAGAGTTTTGATGCCGCAAGAATGTGCGAGTCATGCGGTCAAATCGCCACGTCCTGCGACCGCCAGCAGCGCGAGCACGCTGATGCTGTCGCGGATGCGTCCATCACGGGCCATTTGAATGGCTTCGGCGAGAGGCAGGCGCAGGACTTCGAGTTCCTCCGTGTCGTCGGGCTGCGCCTCGGTGTGGGTCAGGCCGGTGGCGATGAAGATGTCGCAGACTTCGTTGCTGGTGGAATTGGAAAGCTGGATGCCGGAGAGCAGGGGACTGATGGTGGTGGCGACGATGCCGGTTTCCTCATGCAGCTCACGCCGGGCCGCTTCCACGGGAGATTCGCCAGCGGGACAGCCGCCTTCAGGAATTTCCCACTCATACCGCCCGTGGCAGTAGCGCCACTGGCCCACGAGCCAGGTGTGGCCTTCGCCATCAATGGGGATCACACCGACCGCGATGTTCTTGTATTCCACCACGCCGTAAATGCCGGGGCCGCCTGTGGGTTTGAGCACCTGATCCTCACGCACGCGGATCCATGGATTGGCATAGGTCTCGCGGGTGGAAAGGGTCTTCCATGGGTTGGGGAGCTGGGGGAGATTCATGGTCAGGGAATCAAGGATCACTTTACCGTCGAAAGCACCAAGCCATCGCTCTCCACCTGGTACTTCTGGATCGCCTTCAGCACAGGGCCCAGCGTCTTGTCATTCTGATAGGGGCCCATCACGCCATACATCGCCATGCCTTTGACCATTTCCTCCGGCACCGCCTTGCCCGGCACCCGCACACCGCTGACTTTGGCATCGGGTCCCAGCTCGGTCATTTCCAAGGTGTAGTCCACTTCGCCGACGAGGTAACGCTTCGAGTCCTCCCAGAATTTTTTATTCATCGGCAGGCTGACATCGGTGACGATCGTCTGCTTCGCGGCATCCAGTGATTTCACCCGCAGCATGTCTTTGTAGCTGCCGCTGCCGCCATCCGGAGCCAGGGTGAGCATGGCATTGAGGTCCGCCACGCTGAGCTTCATCGTGGCTGGTTTGCCCTCGTTTGCTGAGACGGCAAAGTCGGTGAGCTTTTTCTCCAGATCAGGCACCGCTGCCACTTCGGGCAGTTTGGCCGGAGCCGACTGAGTGATCGCCGCGATGGCCGCATCCATCGTGGTCAGCGTGTAATAGCCCCACCAGATGATGAAGACGAAGACTCCGACCACCGCACTCATGATGATGCAGCCGTAGCCGGAGTGGAACTCGCTGGTGGGAACTTTTTGAATCTTTTCCATCCCTCATCTGAATGCGGCGGTGGCAAAGATCAAGCCGGGGTTCATCCGGCTGTGGATGAGATGATCAGGGAGCGAGTCCAGCCTGCAGCCCTTCCAAGGCCGGCTGACTGGCCGCCTTCGAGTAACCTGCACGGGCAAGGCGCTGGCGTGCATCACTTAGAACTACAGCTGATTTTGCAGCACTGCGTGGTGTGGCGAGGCTGGCGATCATTTTCTGCCCGATCGCATCCAAAGCCGGACGCACGGTCAGCTTGAGGTCGGGCACCGTGACATAGGAGGTCACCCCCTGCGGATGCTGCTGCAGCCACTCCTCCTGCACCACTTTGGCCGCCTGCATCTGCCCGGTGAAAAAGCGCCGCACGTTCTTTTCCTTCAACCCGGCAGCGACACCGCGTTGCGTCATCGTGCGCAGCAGTTCCGCTTCGCGCACCGGGTCTGTGATGGGCAATGACTTCACCTGCTTGGCCAGTGCCACGTCATCCATCCAGTTTAGGCGTTCCACCATCAGTGACGGCAAGGTCTTGGGGGAAGAACAGGCGGGCAGCAGCAGGGCCAGCACGCACGACTGAAGGGAAAGAGAGGCGGATTTCATGGGACGTGATTTGACGCTGATGGCTGAAGTCGTCCACAGCTTTGGCGCGATCCAGAGCAGTCTCAGCTATAGGTCCCCAGCACCTGATGAACGTTTTCGATGGCCATGCTGCCTTCACCGACGGCGGCGCTGCAACGTTTGACGGAACCTGAGCGCACATCGCCTGCCGCAAAAACGCCGGGACGGCTGGTCTCAAAGGGATAGGGCGCACGATTCGCGTTTTTCCAGGCGGGAGCATCGGCCACGGCCTGCCCGGTTTTGATGAAGCCTTTCTCATCGCGCAGGATCTCGGGCGGCAGCCATTCGGTGCAGGGTCTGGCGCCGATCATGGAAAATACCGCCGCTGTTTCCACCGTGCTTACTTCGCCGGTCTTGGTATTGAGGATTTCGACCAACTTCAGCCGCTCATCGCCCATCATCTTCTGCACCTGGGTATGATAGAGGATCTCGATGTTGGACCTCGTGGTGACCCGGTTGGAAAGGTAGCTGGACATGCTTTTGGTGAGGTCTCCACCGCGAATCACCATGATGACCTTTTTGGCCACTTCGGACATGAACATCGCGGCCTGACCGGCGGAGTTTCCAGCGCCGACGACGATGATGGTGTTGTCTTTGCAGAACTTGGATTCCATCTTCGTCGCGGCGTAATACACGCCCATGCTTTCGAATTTCTCGCGGCCCTCGGCATCGATCAGGTTGTACTGAGCACCGGTGGAGAGGATCACGCATTTCGACCGCAAAACGGTCACGCTGCCTTCGATCCGCAGTTCCGCGCCATGCTCTCCCTCTGCAAACGAGAGCGTCAGTGCGCGGGACGGGGTGGAGAACTTCGCGCCAAAGCGATGCGCCTGAAGCTGCGCGCGGCTGGTGAGCGCTCCGCCGCTGATTCCGGTCGGGTAGCTGAAGAAGTTTTCGATCAATGAAGACGATCCCGCCTGGCCTCCCGGCGCGAAGCTTTCCAGAACCACCGTTTCGAGTCCCTCGGAAGCGGCATTCACCGCAGCCGCCAGTCCGGCGGGACCAGCGCCTACGATGGCCAGATCGCACAGCAGTTCAGGGTCCTGTTCGGTCGAAAGTGGGCGCAGCAGTCCGGCCACGCGAGCCACATCCAGAATGGTGGGATCATGCGTGACGGTGCCATCGCTGGCTATCAGCACAGGCAGGTCGGCAGGCGTGAGTCCGCGCAGTTCACAGATGGCCAGACCTTCGGCGGATGTGGCATCGATCAGGCGGTGCATGACGTGATTCTTATCGAGGAAATCATCGATGCGATGTCCCAGGCTGCAGCGGGGGCTGGCGAGGATGCGGAGTCCCGCGAATTCCTTGTCCCGCATCAGGCGCTCGCGCCGCATCATGAAGGCCTGCACCAGCGGCTCACCCACGCCCGGCAGTTCGGCCAGCGCCCATCTCAGCTTTTCGGCAGGCACAAGAAGGACCTCGGACTCTTCGGCTTTTCCCCGGTAGCTGGCGAGCGACGAGGTGCCGGTAAGCATGGACACCTCTCCGACGAAATCGCGCGGCTTCGGGTTTGCGAGGATTTGCTCCACACCATCGCGATTCTCATACACTTCCAGCTCGCCACTGATCACCAGCGCCATCGGGAACTCCCGCTGTCCGGCTTTGACGATGATCTCTCCTGCGCGGATTGTTTGTCGAACTCCCAGCGCCTCCAGTTGCGCAAGCTGATGATCATCCAGTTTCGGAAACGCGATGCTTTCCGTGTCGCGATAAAAAAGCTCGTCTTTCTCTTCAGCGGTCATGGGATGAATTCTTCCGCACTCGGAGGCAGGCGCAACGTAAAGTACGCACGAGCTTTAACTCGTTCTGGATTCTGGAAAAGTAGTCCAGAGCTTTAGCTCGTTCTGGATTCTGGGTGCTTGAGGAGCTTTCCAGAACGAGCTAAAGCTCATAACTACTTTCATCTTGAACCCAACTTCTCCATCGAAAATTCTCATGGCCATGTCCGGTGGCGTGGACAGCAGCGTGGCCGCCGCCGAACTCGTGCGCGCAGGGCATGACGTGTCCGGCGTTTACATGAAGAACTGGATCAACGAGGAGAACATCATCGGCCATTGCCCGTGGGAGGAGGACATCACCGATGCGGAGGCCGTGGCCAAGCAGCTGGGCATTCCGTTTCGGGTGGTCAATCTCATGACGGAATACCGCGAAAAGGTGGTGAAGTACCTGATCGAAGGCTACCAGGCCGGCATCACGCCAAATCCCGATGTGATGTGCAACCGCGAGATGAAATTTGGCGTTCTCTGGGACTGGGCGCAGGAGCATGGTTTTGAGGCCATCGCCACCGGGCACTATGCTAGAAAGCAGGATGCTAGCATCCTGCGCGGCGCAGACCCGAACAAGGACCAGACCTACTTCCTCGCCATGATGCAGCCGCATCAGGTGCGCATCGCGCAGTTTCCCATCGGGCATCTGCTCAAGCCGGAGTTGCGGGAGAAAGCGCGTGAGTTTGGCCTCAAGACGGCGGAGAAAAAGGACAGCCAGGGCATCTGCTTCATCGGGCAGGTGAAGATGGAGGACTTCCTGCGCACCTTTGTGGAGGACCAGCCGGGGCCCATTGTGAATCTGGAAGGGAAGGTGCTGGGCGAGCATCGCGGCCTGCACCTCTACACACTGGGCCAGCGCAAGGGCCATGGCGTGGCCAGCCCCATCCACAAGCAGGCCTACGTCGTCGTGGCCAAGCGGCCGCAGACCAACGAACTCGTCGTCGCGATTGAAAATTCGGACACACCGCTGCTCTGGGCGCGCAAGGCCACGCTGCATTCGATCTCCAGCACCGGTGCCCCTTTGCATGACGAGCGCCTGCTGCAGGCCCAGCCCCGCTACCGCTGCCCGGCAGGCGATGCCGTGTTCCGCCCGCTCGGTGATGGCCGGGCAGAACTCGAATACACGGAGCCGCAGCGCGCCCTCACGCCGGGACAAATCTGTGCCTTGTATGACGGGGACCGCCTGCTCGGTGGAGCGGTGTTTGAAACCATCCAACACACATGACCCCCACCATCCTCATTCTTGGGGGCGGTTGTTTCGGTCTCACGGCCGCCCTTGAACTCCGCGCTCGTGGCTGGCGAGTCACTTTGATTGATCAAGGTTCTCTCCCGCATCCCGACGCCGCCTCCACGGACATCAGCAAGGTGGTGCGCATGGACTACGCTCAAGATGAGCAGCACACCGCCATGGGCGAGCTCAGCCTCCAGCGCTGGCGCGAGTGGAATGCCAGATGGGACGAAGACCTCCACCATGAAGTCGGATTCCTCGTCATGTCGCGTGACTTGATGCAGCCCGGCGGCTTCGAACACGACAGCCGCCAGTTTCTCACCGCACGTGGCCATACACTGCGCCACACCTCGGCTGAGATGCTGCGTGAACTGCACCCGGCATGGAATCACGCCGTCTATCAAGAGGGCTATCTCAATCCCACGGGCGGCTGGGTGGAAAGCGGGCGCGTCATCGTGCGTCTCGCTACCGAGGCACGTGCCGCCGGAGTCACCCTCATCGAAAACGTGCCGCTGCCGCGCACGCATTTTGAGGGCAGCCGCTGCACGGGCATTGTTTCCGCTGACGGACAAACCTGGCAGGCTGATGCCGTCCTCGTCGCTGCCGGAGCCTGGACGCCCACGCTGCTACCACATTTGCAGGAGGTGATGTGGGCCACCGCTCAGACGGTCTTCCACCTCCAACCGCAGGACCCACGCCCCTTCACCCCGCCGCAGTTCCCCGTCTGGGGCGCGGACATCGGGAAAACCGGCTGGTATGGCTTTCCGGCCAATGCCGCCGGACTCGTCAAAGTGGCCAACCACGGGCCCGGCCGCCGGGTGAATGCCTCAGATCCGCGAACTCTGCCTTCAGGGGAGGAGGAGCGCTACCGCGCCTTCCTCCGCGAAACCTTTCCCACCCTGGCCGATGCCCTGCTGCATTCCACCCGCGTCTGCCTGTACTGCGACACCTTTGACGGAGCCTTCTGGATCGACCGCGACCCAGCGCACCCCGGCCTCATCATCGCCGCGGGAGACTCCGGCCACGCCTTCAAGTTCACGCCCGTCTTGGGTGAAATCATCGCCGATGTCGTCGAGCGAAAGCCGAACCCATGGGCTCAGCGGTATCAGTGGCGCGAAAAAACGGCCGTCAGTTCAGATGGTGCCCGCGCCTCAACTTAGGCCACCTTTCGTGCTGCGCATGGGTGGGGAAAGTTGGCTTGAAACGTTATGTAAATAACTATTTAACAATGGTTAATAATCATTTATCACTGAATATTTATATAACCCTAGTTGAGCCATCGTGTCTCCAAGCAATGAAGATGGACTGCTCGGAGAAACGGATTGAGCGTTTCAAAATGAAACGCCATTGATGCAGCGGGAGGAAGGGTTAGAACAGCATGGGCTGATCATCGAGCTCAGCCGCCTTGCTGCGTTTTTTGCGCGGTGCAGGCTCTTCAACAGGAGCAGTGACAGCGACGTTTTCTGCGGGATCTTCAGGAGTCGTAACTGCGACCTCTTCCGGGAGGGCCTCAGGAACAGCGACAGCAATTTCTTCTGTGGGCACTTCAGGAGCAGCGACTGCGATCTCTTCAAGGGGTGCCTCATGGACCACTTCAGGAGCCGTCTCAGCCACCTCTTCAGTGGCCTCTGGTGCCAAGACTTGGGGCTCTTCCACCACGCTCTGAGACTCAACAACAACCTCAGCAGGCAACGTGACATTTTCCACGGCCTCTGGCTCAATGATTACCGCGTTTTCTTTACTGATAATGAAAGAGGCATCCGCTTTAATTACTTCTTCAACAGGATGAACAGGGGCTGTGCTTTTCTTGACTTTGGCTGCCTTCGCAGTCTTTACGACTAACGGTTCGTCCGTCACTTTTTCTGTCACGGCTGCTTTGCGCAATCTGTGTCGGGCCACCCGTTTCGCGGTCAGGGCTTTGTTCTGAGCCACGGGACTGTTGTGGCGTTTGAAGTTACGAAAGGAGAGTTTCTCATCCGTTTCAATGAGCCAGCCGGTTTTCTCCAGGGCAGCGGCGAAACCTTTACGCCCCACGATCTTGTCGATGAATTCTTTGGTAACGCCAAGATCGTTAGGATCAATTCGGTTCAACTCCGCCCAGGACCACAAGCGCACCAGCTTTCCCACGACCGCATCATCATCCAGTCGCAACTGGGTGGCCAAACTGCAAATCTCCGGCTTGTCCGGCGTGCAGATTTCGATTTTGATCCAAGGGCGTCTCATGGCTGCAGGAGCTTGCAGGGAGGGAGAACGCAGGTCAAGGAAACCTTATTAACGTTACATTGTCACTTTGTGAACAACTCGGCAGAGGGAGAGGCGAACACAAAAACCGTTACTGCCTAGCCAAACTCAGTCCGAGATTCCTCCGACGCATGCAGTCTGGATAATGGCAGCTACACCATCGTCTCCGCCAAATGGGTGAGCCCACCCGGCAGAGACGAAAGCAATCAGCCTACTTGGCCCCCTCACTCATGAAGGCCTGAGCACGCTTGAGCAGTTCATCCGGCGGCACGTCTTCGAGGTGCTGGCTGAAGCTCCAGCGGTAGCCGAAGGGATCGCGGAGCATGGCTGTGCGTTTGCCCCAGAACTGATCTCGGGAAGGTGTCAGCGGGGACCCGCCAGCGGCGAGGGCGCGGGCGAAGGCTTGGTCGCAGTCTTCGACCTGGATCGTGAAAACGCAGGGGGCCAGACCGCCCTCCGGGATGGCGAAGGCGTGCCCCGGCGGAAACTCATCGGAGATGTTGATGTGGGTGGTGCCGATCATGAACTCGGCATGCGGCACGACGCCGGGGGCGGGGGAGAGGCGGTAAAGCTCCACGGCACCGAAGGCCCGGGCGTAGAAATCGAGTGCAGCGGCGGCGCTTTTGCAAGTGAGGGAGAAGGAGACGGTGGGTTCGGTGGCTTGGCTCATGGGTGGTATTGCGGTGGGGTGTGAATGCGGATCGCCATCTTTTGCGATCACGCACCATCCATCGCACCGCCCCCTGACAGCCTTATGTCAGGGGTGTTTTTACGCGTGACGATTTTTTCGGCTGATGGTGCTTCGCAGTCGCGAGGGCGAGGTCGGTCACCTTCACACGCAGAGATTCGGGAGAGAGAATCTCGGCATCGGTTCCCATGCTCAACAACCAGCGGGCGACGTAGTCGAATCCTTCGGGGCGGAAGGCAAAGCGGACGCGCACTTGGTTGCCTGTGGCTTCTTCCTCGATGATCGTCGGTCCCCAGAAGCGACGGACGATTTCAATGAGCCTGTCCGGCACTTCGATGACCGCAAACTCACTGCGCTCCGGCAGCATGCACTTGGCGATGTGCTGATTGAGATTGAAATCCGGGTGCGGTGGGATAGGCTCCGGCAGCGTCTCGCAACGGACAATGCGATCCACACGGAAATCCCGCATGTCTCCGCGCAACCGGCACCAGGCGATGAGGTGCCAGTGGTCGAGGTAAAAGACCAGTCCCCGCGGCTCCACCAGACGCTCGGTGGGCGCGCCGCGTGCTGCGCCCAGGTAGTTGAGCCGCAGCACACAGCCCTCGGCCATGGCCCGCTGGACGGTGCTCAAAGGCACTCTGCCCTTGGTCGGAGAGCGTCCGCCAATCACCATGGTTTTGCGCAGACGGTCCACGCGACCTTGCAGGCCCGGCGGCAGGACGGCCGTCACCTTGCCCATGGCGGAGCGGATGGCATCGCGCATGGAGGCATCCGTCATGCGTTCGACTAGGAGTCCGCCGGTGACGAAGGCAAAGGCTTCCTCCGGCGAGAACATCACCGGTGGCAGGCAGTAGCCGCTCATCAAACTGTAGCCCACACCGGGCTCCCCCACGATGGGCACACCGCCTTCGCCCAGTGCCGCGAGATCACGATACACGGTGCGCTCGGTGATCTCGAAATGATCGGCCAGCTGTGCGGCGGTGATGACCCGGCGTGACTGCAGCAGCATCACCATGGAGACGAGGCGGTCGGTGCGGTTCATGTCTCACCTCCGATGTCCGGATACTGCTCCGCAAAGGGCAGCCATGTGTCGCGCTTCAGGTTTGGTGCGTTCGAGCGGGTGATGTTCAGCGTCACCTGCAGTTCCACCAGAGCGCTGTCCACCTTGCTCTTGCTGATTGCACCCGATGGAGACAACGCCTTGCGCAGTTCCGCCGTGGTGTGCGGTTCACTGCGGATCAGTTCAAAGGCGCGCCGGGCCAGCGGACTGCATGCGGACACCGGACGATGATGCGCCGGATAGTGGACGTCTCGCAGGTGCTCGATGCTCATCAGCATCGCGAGTCCGCCGGGCAGCTTGCCGTAGAAGATCTCATCGGGGAACTGCGCCGGCAGTTCGTTCTTCCATCCCCACACCGCCTCCACTTTGGCGCCCCATCCCGATTGCCCCGGCTGTCTCCCGGGCAGATCTACCACATCCCAGAGGCTGGGTAGGTCGGAGGTTTTCGAGCCAAAGATGAGGCAGGTCTTCGCTTTCAAGATGAAGGCGTAGGCTTGCTCGAAGGTTTTGATTTTGGCGGAGCGCTTCGGCTTCATGAGGGGCTGCAGTTACGATGCACCATACACTGATCCACGAAACATCGCCCCGAGATTCTTTTCAAAAAATTGCCTGTGTCCAGTCTTCTCAATTCGGCCGAAGCCCGGCAGGGCCCAGGGCGTGCAGTGCGTGGCGGAGTTCGGTGAAACGGACGGGCTTGATGAGGTGCGCGACGAAGCCGGCTGCGCGGGAAGCCTGGAGGTCTTCGTCCGTGCCGTAGCCGCTGAGGGCGATGCCCCGCAGGCCATGCTGCGTGTGCAGGATTTGCATAAGCTCGTGGCCGGTGCCGTCCGGGAGACCGAGGTCGGAGATGACTGCATCAAACTCTTTCTGGCGCGCTTGGGTCAGGGCCTCCGCCTTGGTGCCCACGCCCACCACGGAATGACCGCCACGGGTGAGCAGGCGGGTGAGCACCTGCAGGCTCTGCTCATGGTCTTCCACGAGGAGCAGCCGCAGCGGAGCCTGGGCCTCCTCGGCGTGCGCGCCGCCGCCCGCAGCATCCGGTTCGGTGCCGGGAGACTCCTGAGTGGCGCCCGGCAGGCTCACGGTGAAGCGGGCGCCTTTGCCCGGGCCTTCGCTATGGGCCTCCACCTTGCCAGCATGCAGGGTCACGATGGCACGGGTGATGGCGAGTCCGAGACCAAGGCCTGGGACGCGGGAGTCGCGGGGAGTGGTGGCCTGCTCGAAGGGCTCAAACATGCGTTCCTTCACAGCCGCATCGAAGCCCCTGCCTTCGTCGTCAATCTCAATGCAAAGTGCATCCGCAGTGTCGGGGCAGATAGCAACATCGAGCGAGCGAATGGTGACACAGGAACCTGCGGGGGAAAACTTCACGGCGTTGCGCAGGATGTTCCAGAACACCTGCTGGAGGCGGGTGGAGTCGCCCTGCAGCTGGGGTTTCGCCGCACGCAGCTCCAGGGAAAAACGAATTCCTCTTTCACGGGCTTCGTCCTGCACCATTTCCACCACATGCCGGAGCAGGGAGTGCACATTGCAGGGCTCGGTGCGCAGGGAGAGCTTGCCATGGGTGATGCGCGTGATGTCCAGGAGGTCGTCAATCAGGCGGGCCTCCAGCGCGATGTTGCGCTCGATCATGCGAAGCTGCTGGCGCACGTCTGCGGAGAGGGATTCGTCCTCCTTGAGCGCGCTGGCGGTCATGAGCACGGGCGTCAAAGGCGTACGCAGCTCATGGGAGAGCTGGGCGATGAAGGCGTCCTTGGCGGCGGAGGCTGCGCGGGCGGTGGTCTCGCTTTCCCGCAGGAGGGCCTCGGCTCTGCGGTTTTCCGTGACGTCAAAGGTGGCGCCGTCAAAGCGGAGCGGCCTGCCGTCTTCGGCATAGAAGGGATGGCCGACGGCGCGGATCCACTTGATGCTGCCGTCCTGCGGGCTGACGGTGCGGTATTCGATTTCGAAACGCTGCTTGTTGGCGATGGATTCCTCGATCTTGAGGCGGGTTCTTTCGCGGTCATCGGGATGCAGGATCGAGTAGAAGAGAGCGATGTCCACGCCTGCCTCCGGCGGCAGCCAGAAGTGTTCTTTCACAAGGCTGTCCCACTCCAGGGTGCCAAAGGGGAGATCGCAGAACCAGAAGCCGACTTCGGCGATGTCCTTGACGATTTCCATGCGCTGGGTGGAGCGGAGCAGGGCCTCCTCCGCGGCTCTGAGCTCTGTGGTGTCCTGCACGGTGCCCCTGAGGCCGAGGACTTTGCCATCGGCGCTGGTCACGCGTTCCCCGCGCGTGGTCACCCAGATTTTCTTTTCTCCGCAACGCGCTTCCAGGTGCAGCCGGTAGCCTTTGCCCGTCCGGGCGGTGGTTTGCATGGCCTCGTTCAGCTGGTTCCAGGCCTCCTCGGAATAGAGGGTGCCACGCTGCTCGCTGAAGGAAGGGAGGCGGTCTCCGGTGGGGGCCAGGTCAAAGATGTGGTAAAGCTCCTCGGAGCCAATGATGGCATCCGTGCGTGCATCCCAGTACCAGCTCCCCAGATGAGAGAGCTGCTGGGCCTCGCGCATCAGGCGTGTCTGCTCCAGCAGAGAGCGCTCGCGTTGTTCACGCTCCCGGAGTTCATGCTCCACATGGGCGCGGGAGCGGTGGAGCATCTCGCCCAGGGCGATGATGGCCGTGGCCATGAAGACAAAACCCGTGACGCCAACCGCCCAAGTGGAGGGCTTGAGATCGGGCTGATCCGGCGGGACAAACAGCCAGAGGGTCAGGAGGAAGCCGATCAAGGCGGCGGCGGCAGTGGCCCGCCAGCGGCAATAGCGAGCAGCGAGAGCGATGCCGACGATGAGAACGAGGAAGGGCAGGCGCTCCCCCAGCCACGGGGTCAGAAGAGCCCTCACGACAACGGAGCCCAGCATAAAAAGCAGGGCTTTGCCAAAAGAAAGCAGGGAGGTCGTGATACGTGCGCGCGACATAAATCAGCAACAGAAGCGAGCCTACCTTGAACCTAGTGAGCAGCAAGACGGAATGAGGAATGCTGCCGCTGCAATTGCAGGACTGGAGCAGAGCCTGCCGAATCCAGCGGCTAAAATATCCGCCTCACGCGCCGGTCAAAATCTCCCGCAGCACTCGCAGGTTCTCCGCTTCATCAAAAATTGCCCGCACTGGAATCTCAAATCCAGCAATGGCATCACTGCACAGCAGTCCCTCGGTCTGCCGCTCTGCCGGAGGATAGACCTCTCCCGCCAGACGGTACAGTTCCACGCTCTCAGCCACGGGGTCGATGATCCAGTACTCCGCCACGCCATGCAGCGCATAGTCCTGAAACTTGATGCCGCGATCCCGCGCTTCCGTGGATGGGGAGAGAACTTCGACGATGAGATCAGGAATGGGAAACCTCAGCGTGTCCGGGCCGGTGAGACGAGCCTTGGTCAGGCCAAAAAAGGAGATGTCCGGCTCATAGTCATTGCGCGGAAAGCTGGTCATGGCTTTCTCAATGTGAACGAGGCCGAGGTTCTTCAGACGGACATGAGCGTCCATGATGCCAAGCAAACGCTTGGTTGCCATCAAGTGTCGGCTCAAGGCCGGGGAGTGCATGATGACCTCGCCTTGGATGAACTCCCATTTGTGCTCGGGAGTGATGTCAGCATAAAATTTCTCCCGTAGCTTTTGTTCGCGAGCTAGAGCCCTTTGTCCCTCCTCCACCAGTTCAGGCAGGGCAGGACTGTCCAGCAGGGATTGAAGGATGGCGGAATTCATGTTGTACTATAACGTCAAGTCGCGTCGAAAACATCGACTTTTTCCACGATCGAACCCAGGCTTTCGATTCGTGTTTTGCCAACTCATCCCCGAAACAACGCCCCGAGTTTCTTCCCCAAGATCACACCAGCACCGAGGATGGTCACGGCGAGGAAGATCATGGCCCAGACACCGAGGGCGGAGGCGAGGTTTGGGCCGCTGCCGAGGGAGAGCACGAGGGAGTAGATCGCTTTGGTGATGGGGAAGTAAGCGGCCTGTTGCGCGAGGATCATGGAGTCGCTCACTTCCAGCATGGCAAAGGAGAAGGCGAGCAGGGCACCGGCGACGAGATTCGGCGCAACGAGGGGCAGGGTGATGCGCCACAGGGCTTTCTCCGGGCGCGCACCGAGGTTTTGCGCGGCTTCCTCCAATGTGGGGCTGACCTGCTGGAAGCCGGCGGCAGCGGAGCGCACCACGTAGGGCAGGCGGCGCACCACATAAGCGATGACGAGCAGCAGCAGGGGATCTTCACCGAGCATCAGCCAGTGGAAGGGCTGGCCCTCCCGCGTCATGGCCAGATAGCCAAAGGCCATCACAATGCCGGGCACGGCCAGCGGCAGCATCGCCATGGCATCAAGTAGCTGGCGGCCCCAGATGCGGGTGCGCACGGAGACGTAAGCCACGCCGATGCCGAGCACGAGCGCCACGAGCATCGCCAGCGTGGAGTATTTCAAACTGTTGGTGATGGAGGAAAGCGTGAGCTCATGTCCCAGTGCATCGCGGTAATGCTCCAGCGTTAGCGAGTGCGGGATGACGGTGCCATACCAGTCTTTGGAAAATGAGAGCAGCACCACACCGAGGTGCGGCAGCACAGCCAGGAAGGTGACGCCGGCAAAGAACGCGGTGCAGACCCAGCCGAGGCCCGCAGGCAGCGCGATGGTTTCACGTCCCGTGGTGGCACGTCCGCCGCCACCGGAATTGGCGCTGCCAAAGAAGAGCTTGCCCGTCAGGTAAAACAGCGTGCTGAAGACCAGCATGACTGCGACCAACGCATAGGGGAAGGGGTTCCCGCTGAGGTCATTGATGCTGCGGAAGATCTGCACCGCCGTGACGCGATCATAGTCAAACAGCAGCGGCACGCCCATCTCGGTGAAGGACCACACGAACACGATGGTGCCACCCGCGAAGACACCGGGCATGATGAGCGGCAGCGTCACGCGCCAGAAGCGGCCCCAGGCATTGCAGCCCATGTTTGCCGCGGCTTCTTCGAGGGCGGGATCGAGATTCGAAAGCGCCGCCGCCGCGTTGAGATAGATGATGGGATATAGGTGCAGCACCTCCATGACGATGATGCCCAGCATGCGATGCTGCCCGAGCCAGTCCGTCGGATGCAGGGCGTCCATGAGACCGAGATTGATGAGCAGGCTGTTCAGCGCGCCCGCCTGACCAAGCATCGTCTTGATGCCGATGGCCCCCACAAACGGCGGCAGGATCATGGGCATCAGCACCAGAGAGTTCATCAGCGCACGTCCTGGAAAGGCAAAGCGCACGTAGCACACCGCCAGTGGCAGGGCCAGGCATAGGGAGCCCAGCGTCGTCCACACCGCGATGATGAACGAATTCCACAACCCATCGCGATACAGCTCATTGAGAAACACCTCGGACACATACTCCAGCGTGAACTGATGATCCGGCCCTCGAAACGCCGCCTCCAGCGCCGCCCAGATCGGGTAGGCAAAGAAGCACGCGAAGAACGCGGTCATGCCCAGGAAGATCAGCAGGGAGAGGGTTTTCGACATGGGGGTGAAGGGTTACTCGCCGTTCTGTGCCATGCGGCCGGCCTTGATGTACTGATTGCGAAAGGCGTCTCCCAGTTCACGCGCGAGGCGGGTTTCCTGCACCTTGTCACGTGCGGCGAGAATCTTGGCGATGTTGCCGGTGGCGGCTTCGTATTTCACCCGTGTGAGGTCTTCCAGCACCTTGATGGCGCGCTCCGGCATGCCATGATTAATGATGGTCTTCCATGCGGCATGGAGTTCATTGTGGGAGTCCACGCAGATGATACGGACGATGAAGCGGATGGCATTGAAGGCTGCGGCGGTGCGCGCCGGGTGGTAGGTGAAGGCCTGGGCTTTTTCAAAGGGCGCCTCATGCCCATCGCTCATGCGGGCGATGTTGTCCGGCGTGTAGAAATCATGCCGCACGGGCAGGCGGCGCAGGGCGTGATGCAGCGGGCCTCCGGGTTCGCCGACGCGGTAGCTCCATAGCTTCTGCCCTGCATCTCCGAGCACGAACTCCATGAACGCGGTGGCCAGTTCCGGCTCAGGAGCACCGCGCAGCAGGCCGATGGGATCCACGCTGACCGAGGTGCCGCCCAGCGGCGCGATGAATCCGACGCGTGAGGTTCCATCGGCCTTGCGCACGTCCTCTTCAGCCGAGCGTCCGTAGAAGTCGATGCACATGCCCGCAGCGGCATCTCCCTTGGCGACTTCGAGCGGAATCTTGGTGGAGAAGTCGGTGAAGTAGCGCGCGTTGGCACTGATGCGCAGGATCAGGCGCAGTCCTTCATTCCAGCCTTCCGCCACGGCTTGCGCTTCGAGTTGATCCGGGCTGAGCTTTGACTTAGGCACTGCTTTGAGACGATCATACGCGATCTGCATCTGCTGCTGGATGAGCATCTCCAGCGCCTTCGTCACCGAGCCGCTTTTGCCGGGATCGCTCAGGGCGATCTGACCGAAGTAGCGCGGATCGGCCAGGTTGTCCCAGGCCACGGGATCGGTGGCGATGCCGATGCGGCGCAGCACATCGCGATTGAAGACCATGCCGCTGCTGGAAAGGCAGGTGCCGCACCAGCGGAACTGCGGATCGCGGAAGGGCTCGCCGCTGAGCTTTTCGGGAATGCCGGCATCGCTGAACCACTCAGGGTGCTTTTTCGCGAGACCGCTGAGGCCGGTTTTTTCACCGTCACCCGCGACCAGCGTGCCCGCCTTGGCCTGCTGCTCGAAGTCATAAGCACCACCGCCAAAGAACACATCAATGCCGGTGCCGATGTTTGAGGCGAGGTAGGCTTTGCGTGCGGCATCTTCGGGGGCGGCCTTGGGGTTCAGGCAGGACTGCGCCACGGCGGGAGACCAGGTCTGATGCAGCTTCGACTGCCAGTGGTATTGAAATGCTGCCGTGGCTTCGGACTTGATCAGCAGGGCAATCTCCGAGGTGCCGCCGGGCACGCGCCAGTCGATGAAGATGGTTTCTCCTTTGGTAGCTTTCCAGTGCCTGGCAAACGCATGCCCAAACTCCTCGCGGATGCGGTCATGGTGCGGGGAGATGATGACCAGCCGCCGGTCATAGTGCGCGGGGGCGGTACTTTGCGTGGGCTTCAGCAAAAACGGACCCGCCAGCGTGGCCAGCATGAGGAAGAAGACTGTGAGTTCCTTCCGCCATACTTTAGTCCATGCGAGTACGGCCTGGGTGCGTGGGTGTGCCAGCAGAGTTGTGAGGCGCTCGTTCATTTGCGCAGAATCACGACATCACCCATCGCGGCCATCACACGAATTTCGTCCTCGCCAGGCATGCGGATGTCCTGAGGGTTGGTCTCGCAGACTTTGATCAACGGGCCACCTGTGACCTGAATGAGGTACTGCACGGTCGCGCCGAGGTAGGTCGTGTCGATGATGCGACCGGGGAAGCGATTCGGGGAATCGAGCACGCTGCCAAAGGTCAGCGCCTCAGGCCGGACGCTCATCATCACGGGCTGGCCGCTGGCAGGCTGCCAGGTGCCATCGGTGCGGCCACGCAGCACGCCGAAGGGGGTTTCCACATCGTAAAATCCTGCCCGGCTGCTTTCACGCAGGGTACGGCCTTCGACGAAATTCGTTTCACCGATGAACTCGGCCACCATGCGGGTCGCGGGATTGAGGTAGATCTCAGGAGCCGCACCCACCTGGATCAGTTTGCCGGCGTCCATGATCGCCATGCGGTCGGCCATGCTGAGGGCTTCATCGCGGTCATGCGTCACGTAGATGGCGGTGAGGCCGTGCTGTTTGACGATGTGGCGGATCTCTGTGCGCATTTCGAGGCGCAGCTTGGCGTCCAGATTGGACAGCGGTTCATCCAGCAGCAGGCACTTGGGCCGGATCACCAGCGCGCGCGCCAATGCCACGCGCTGCTGCTGCCCGCCCGAAAGTTGCTGGATCTTGCGGGAGCCGAGGCCGTCCAGCTTCACCTGCTCCAGCGCTTCCGAGACGCGGTGCTCGATCTCCCGGCGCGGGCGCTTCCGCTCCTCCAGCCCGAAGGCCACGTTTTGCGCCACGTTCAGGTGCGGCCACAGGGCGTAGCTTTGAAACATCATGCCCGTACCGCGCTTGTGTGCAGGCAATCGGGTCACGTCTTCATCATCAAACCAGATCTTGCCGGCATCCGGTGTGTAGAAGCCGGCGATGTGGCGGAGCAGGGTGGTCTTGCCGCAGCCGCTGGGGCCCAGCAGGAAGAACAATTCCCCGGATTCGATCTGCAGGTTCACGCTGCTCAGCACGACACTGCCGCTGAATCGTTTGGTGAGTTCCTGAATTGTGATCGTGACCATGCGGATAGTGTCGCTGGTTTTACGTGACCGAAGACTGGATGGCAAGCCTCACCATAGCCACCTCAGTTAAACGCAGCAACAGGCAGAGGCGAACCTGGTCACCGCTGTGTAGATGAAATAGTCATGCGGCTGAAATATTTAGGGCGTGCCAAAAACGTTTCCCGGCCTGTTTTGCCTAATTACAGTGTCTCACCCATTGATGCATAGTCATGAGACTACTCCCCCCCTCTTCCCCGAATCTTTAACGCCACGCTTGGATTTGCTGTCCTGGCTTTGCATGCCACAACCTCGTCTGCCGCCGTTGTGGCCTATACCACCCCTCACCTGGAAACAGGCACGGGAGCTGTGACCACCACACTAGGTTCCACCACTTTTATCAATCAGGGCCTCGTCGGTGTCGGACGCGTTTCGGCCAATTCCGTAGACGCCTTTGGTGATTCCCTTGGTTCCGTTTCAGGACTGGTGATTACCAACTGGGCCACCGCCGGGGCGGGAAGCTACACCGGTCAATTCAACATCCTCCCGGACCGCGGCTACAACAGCGGCACGGTCTATTCAGATTACGCCGCTCGCATCAACCAGTTCGACTTCACCTTCTCGCCGCTCACCCCTGGTTCTTCGATTGGAGGCACAGACCTGGCCAGCAAGATTGCCGCGCAAAATCAAATCGTCGCCACCTACAATGCTGGCGGCAGTGTGAAGTTCACTTATGACAACGGCTCAGGCCAGGTGAACACCACGGGCCTGAACCCGACCGGTGCCGCAGGTGCAGCCACCATTTCTGCGGTCAGCAGTTCTCCAGTGCCGTTCGTCTCCTCCTACACTCCGACCACGGGTCCGAATGCAGGTGTGCCGCAGACAGTCAACAAACTATCCCTCGACTCCGAGGCACTGGTGCTGAAGGCTGACGGCTCCGGCTACATTGGCGATGAGTACGGTGCCAACATCTATCACTTCAATTCCAGCAAGCAGATCGACGGTGTGGTCGGCATCCCTGACGCGCTCAAGCCGCAGGATGTGACCGGTGCCACCAACTTCAGCGGCGACAGCGCCCCAGGACAGCTGGACGGCCGCCGCATCAACCAAGGACTCGAAGGCGTCTCCCTCTCCCCCGATGGCACCAAGCTGTTCGCACTGCTGCAAAGCGCAACCATCCAGGACAACGCCGTCGGCAGCAAGGATCAGAACCGTGAAAACTCACGGCTCCTGGTTTATGATGTCTCAGGCACCAACACTCCCACTGCCCCGACGCAGGAATATGTGATGCAGCTCCCTACTTACCGGAACAGTGGAAACGGCAGTGCGGCTGACAAAACAGCGGCGCAGAGTGAAATCGTCGCATTGGACAACAATCGCATTTTGGTGCTTGCCCGTGATGGCACCGGTGCCGGTGGCTCTGTGACCAACAACCCCACCGTGGTGAAAAGTGTGCTGCTTGCCGATCTTTCCATCGGCAATCCAACCAACATCGCCGGAACGGCTCGCGACAGCGTCGGTGGCATGGTGGTGCCTGGTGGCTCGGTGAACGTGACCGCCACGAGTGGCAACACCGTGACTGTGTCCAGCATTCCCTCCGGCCTCGCGGTCGGTTCGGGCCTTCTCGGACGCACGGTTAGCAGCATCTCTGGCAATGTGGTCACCCTCAACGGGGCTCTGCCAGCCGGCATGCCTTCCACCGGCACGGCGTACTTTAACAACACAACTGACGGCGCACTCGATCCCTCCATCACCCCGGTGTCCTGGACCGAAGCGGTCAACATGCTCAACACCACCCAGCTCGCGAATTACAACATCAACACCACGTTCAGCTCTGGCAACGTCAACATGCTCTCCCTCTCGGAAAAATGGGAGGGCATGTCGCTCGTCTCCGCGCTCGACCCGCTCGCGCCGAACGACTACTTCCTGTTCCTTGGCAACGACAACGACTTCGTCACCGGCAGCGGAACGATGACTTTGTCCGATGGCAGCACGACCTTTGACGCCATCCCAAGCGGTGGCACCCAGAACGACACCATGTTCCTCGCCTACCGTGTCACGGTCGTGCCTGAACCAAGCCGTGCGGTTCTAATGCTGCTGGGAGCCGCAGGTCTTATGCTCCGCCGTCGTCGGCTGGCCTGAGCACGCTGAAGCCCCTTGATTCATTGTCCGGCGGGGAATCTGCTTCCCCGCCGGTTTTCGTACTCAACGGCGGGCCACTGGAGCGGGGAAACGTATTCGTCACGAAGCAGCCAATAGTCTTGATTTAAGACGTGCTAGACACGAGGAATGAGACAGCGAAGATCCACCTCTAGAAAAGGCCTGAACGCTGGTTTGGTGCCACGTCCACGCAAACCATGGCTCACCTGGCTGTTCATCGGCGTATTCTTCGTGGGTATTGTCGTCTGGCTTGGGGGCAGGCCCATCACACAGCGCTGGCGGAGCTGGCAGGTCACAGGCACTCTCACAAGCGTCACCAGTCTCATGGAACGCAAAGAATGGATGTTGGCGGCAAACCTGCTGAGAGAGGCCATGCAAGTGGCACCGAATGATCCTGCGGTTCTGCGTGCCGTCGCAGAATTTCAACTGAGCACACATGCCAGTCCCGCCGATGTGGTGCAGACATTCAAACGGCTGCACGAAACAGGCCACGCCACCACCACCGACATGGTTAAACTGGCCCACGCAGAAGTTCGGGGCGGTAACATTGCCGCCGCCCGCAAAACTCTGCTGTCGCTGCCACCAGCCGAACGCTCCCTGGCCGATGTGATGGAACTGGAATCCGCGATCTTGAAAATGGAAGGGCAGAGCGGGGACGCGGACAATAAATTGCGAACGGCCCTGCTGGCGCAGGATGCTGACGCCAATGCGCCATTGAGACTGGCCCTGCTGGACTTCCAGCAGCCTTTCCCTGCGGTTCATGCGCGAGGAAGAACTCGCCTGTGGGATTTCGCACGCGGACGTGATGACGCCGCGTGCAGGGCGGTGCAGGTTCTCGCGGCGGACACCACTCTCACTCAGGAAGAGGCTGACGAGTTGCTGCGACTGATGCAGACTCATCCCGATCCTGGCCAGGCGTGGCTCGCCGCCGTCCAGGCCACCCTGCGGTTGCGCCCGCAAGAGCGTGACGCCATACTCGCGCGCGCGACTGAGCGCGCAGGCGGTGGCGACGACATGGAGCACATGCAGTTTGCCCGCTGGCTCTCCACCTTGAAAGAGCACGAGCGGGTGCTGAAATTTCTGCCACCCGACTCGGTGGTGAAAAACGAGGACCTGCCGGCGGACATGCTCAATCTCAAGCTGGACGCCATGGCGGGCACTGGCCGCTGGGAGGAGGTGGCCGCCAAACTCACCCCTCGCCTGGAAAAGGTGCTGGGAAAAAACTCCTTCAATCTCTGGCAGGCCTGCGTGGCGGCCAAGGTGAAACACGACCCGGCAAGAGTCCGCCAGCATCTCAGCCTGGCTTTTGAATTCGCCGGCCGGGGGCAGCATGTGATCCCTTCGCTGCAAACAGCAGAAACAGCCGCCCGTCTGGAGGAGTGGGAGCTGGCGGCGACTTTTTTTCAAAGCTTGGCGGACCAGATGCCGGCTGTCCAGCCACGCCTGAAGGTGCTGGAAAAATCATTCTCCATGCACGGCAGAAATTATAATACATCCGCCATGCTGAAGGTGGCTCGCGAGATCTCTCGGCTCAGCCCCGGCAATGAAGTAGCCGCCTTCCGTGCCGATTACCTTGGGCTGCTGGCTGGCGATTCGCTGGAGCTCGTGGCGGCCAACACCGGGCTGGGTTCAGCTGTGGCGGGTACAGAGGCGGCAGCGCGTGCGCATTTTCTCAAAGCCATGGCTAATTTTCGGCTGCGGCAGCCAGTGACACTGCATGATCTGCCACAGAGAATGGAAACGTCTGCATCTTGGACCGCCGGGCATCGCGCCGTGCTGGCCGCCATGATTGCAGCAAACGGTGACCCAGAGAAGGCCTTTCGCATCGCTGAGCGTGTGCCCATGGCATTGCTGCTGCCTGAAGAGGTGCGCCTTTTAAAACTGGCGAAATGAAACTGCTGTGGCCTGACGGGTGCCGTGCGAACACTCGTGGAATGTCAGGTGATGTCCGCTGTGCCACCTGCCGGAAAAGTCACGCGGGTTGACTCGACTGTGGTCGTAGTGCGACTAATTTAAGGGGCTTTGCCATAAGTCAGTGTTGTTACAAGCCCGGGGAGTCCTTGACTCCCCGTGCTTTTTTACGCCGCGACCCGTTAATATCTCGTTGCAATCAAATGGCGCTGCTGCAAAATACACGTCCTCTCGCCAACCGGCAGCCACCCCAAAGCGGCACCCTTGGTGAGAACGTCAAACCTAGGTCGGGCTGTAGTTCAGCCTGGTAGAACGCTTGCATGGGGTGCAAGAGGTCGTGAGTTCGAATCTCGCCAGCCCGACCACGGTTTACGTCTCAGCGCCATGAATGGCGCTTCGGGGGCGATGTTCGCCCTTTGACTGCAACTGCGGCCCAATACTGTCGAGCGTCTCCTGACGTGCGTAAGCTTACCGGGCTGCGAAGAATCACCGGCTCCCGCGTTCGAATATGCTGTGGTGTGAGTGAGCAGACCGGCCTGCGAAAGCGGTAGCTGCGTTCGTTCCTCACTTCGCGACCGCAGTCCAAATAGCCGACTGCCGCCACTTCATGAAGACGTGGACGATTTCTTCGGCTCACGGAAGAAGACCAGAAACACCACCAGCACCGTCACGGCGATCCATGCGGGCGTGGCCCAGATGGCGGACCAGTCGTGGGTGATGGCTCCTTTCGGCGCGGCCAGTTTGTGCTGATCCATGAAGTATCCGGCGAGGTAGGTGCCGACGAGCGAGCCGAAACCCCACAGGATGATGGCGATGAGGCCCTGCGCGGCGCCGCGAATGCGTTCGTTGGCTTCGCTGTCCACGTAGAGCTGTCCGGCGATGAAGAGGAAATCGTAGCAGACGCCGTGCAGGAGGATGGCCCCGAAGATGAGCACGGTGCCGGTGCTGTCAGCACTGGCGCTGAGCATGAAGTAGCGCACGGCCCAGGACAGGATGCCGAGGAAGATGGTCTTCTTGTAGCCGAGCTTTTTGAGCATCAGTGGCAGCAGCATCAGGAAGACGATGTCGGAGACCTGGGCCAGCGTCATCTTCTGTGCCATATCAGTCCACTTCAACTGCGTGAGGTAGGTGCCCATGTTCACGAAGTAGAAGTACAGCGGGATGCAGATGAGGAACATGCACAGGATGAAGATGGCAAAGGTGGGCTTCTTGAGCAGCGCCAGCGCATCCAGGCCGAGGACTTCACTCAGCGGCACGTTCTGGCCTTTCTTCCTCGGCGGAGTGTGCGGCAGCGTCAGGGCAAACAGGCCAAACACCAACGAGGTGCCGCCTGCGAGGTAGTATTGCAGAGACGACTGCTCGCCCTTCAACTGGCTGAGCACCACGCCACCGGCGATCCAACCCACGGCGGAGAAAATCTTCACGAAGGGGAAGTCCTTCTTCGCGTCTGCCAGATGGGTCATGGAGATGGAATTGCCCAAAGCCAGAGTCGGCGCGTAGAGCGTGCAGTAGAGGATGAGCGTGGGATAGACGCTGCCAAAGGTCTTCAACTGCGGGACGTAGAACATCACCAGTCCGCCGGCGATGCCGAGCACGGCGATGATTTTCTCCGAGGCAAAGAAGCGGTCGGCGATCAATCCCACGATGAAGGGCGAGAGGATGGCACCCCACGCAAACGCGCCATAGGTCGCGCCGATCTCAGTGCCGGTGAACCCCAGGGTGCCGAGGTAGCTGCCCAGCGTCATGTACCAACTGCTCCAGATGAAGTACTGGAGGAACATGAAGAGGGAGAGCTTGATCTTGAGGGAGGATTGCATGTCGAGGGTGTGTGGAAAAATGTCATTTCATGCCATCGGCGGCGGACCAGGGCTCGATGAGCTGGAGGTTCTGCTTCTGAAGCGCCTGATAGCAGGCAGGTAAATCAAAAATCTGCAATACCTGCGGCAGCATGAAGGCCGTGGGCCACTGGTGGTCTTCATGAGACGCGAGATCATGGAAGGAGGTGAGCGCATGCTTCAGCGTGATTTGTTTAACGCCGGGGCTGAGCACTGCGGCCAAGGCGGCAGGCAGCGCACCCCAGCCTTGACCGGCGAGGTGGATCTCCGTGTGCCCCGCAGCGGCAAGAAGCTGGATGACGCGCAGCACATCGAAGGCGCGCTGGCCCAGCAGCGGGCGGTCGAGCATCTGGCTGTAGGCGGCGTAGAAGTAGTGGCTGCCGTAGAGGCCGAGGAATTGATTCGCGCCGCAGGTGTCGGGCTGGGAGTCGCCGATGCCGCGTACATCGCAGGCAAAGAAAGCCGCATCGGGTGCGGCGGCGATGAGTTCCTGCACGAAGGGATCGCTGCGCAGTTCGGCATCGGCCGAGCGGTGGGAAATGTAGAGCACGGCCTTGCTCTGCCCGCGTGGCAGGCGCGAGGTGAGGGCTTCAGCGCTCAAGCGTGTGACCAGGGCGTGAATCATCGGCTCCGTCTCTACGGCGTAAGTGCAGTAGCCTTTGGTGGGATACTTGCGTGTGCCGACGCTGCGCAGGATGCGGTAGTCGGGTGGTGCATCCGCGACTGCAGGCAGCTTCAACACTTCACGCACGGCTTTCTGCAAAGCTGCACCGCTCAGCGGCTTGCGCTTGGCGGCCAGATCGTCCACCTTCTCACGCGTAAAGCTCATCAGCGTGCGCGAGCCGGACTCCGCCACTTGGCCCTTGGGCGTGCAGAGCAGGTCCGCGTCTTTCTCGATCGTGATCACCGGTTCGGCGGCTGCGGCAGGGATGCCGGTGGCTTGGCCAAAGAAGCGATACATCGCCTCGCGATTGGACTGAGTGTAGCCGTGCGGATCGGGGCCAATGTGAAGCTGGATGTTCTCCGGCTTGCCGAGCAGGGTGTAGAGTTTTTTCAGCCGCTCGTAGCTTTCGGTGGAGCCGCGATTGTCGAAGAAGTCCTTCTCCTGCGCCAGGATGATGACCGGCTTCGGCGCCATGGCGGCGAGGAAATCGCAGTGATCGAGATCGTTTGCGAGCACACGCGGCGGGCACTGCTCCATGTCCTGCGGCAGTTCGTTTTCGGCATCGCGGCGGAAGGTGGTGATGAAGCAGGAGGGCGCGCCCATGGTGAAGCGTGGCTCCAGGCCGCAGAGCCAAGTCGTCTGCGTGCCGCCGCCGGAGTTCCCGGTGATGCCGAGATGCTGCGGGTCGACCTCCGGCCGCGTGAGCAGGTAATCGAGCGCACGAATCCCATCCCACGCGAACCAGGCACCGAGAAATTCGCCGACGAGCGCTTGCGGTGCGCCCATCTGATTGTGCTCCGTGGTGCCACCGCCGAGGCGGGAGCCGAGCTTCTCATTCAAATACTGGAAGCGCTCACCCTGGCCGACGGGATCAATGAGGAAGCAGACCTGCCCTTGGCGGGCGAGCCCCTGCGCGAAGCTTTGGTAAGCCTCCGCCGCCTTGCCATTGAGCGAGTGTCCGCAGACACCGATCACGCCCGGCACCTTGCCTTTGCGATTCGTGGGCAGATAGAGATTTCCCGTGACCAGATAGCCGGGGCGGCTCTCGAAAACGATGTTTTCAATGCGGTAGCCATCGCGCTCCAAGGTCTTCGTGACCTTCGCATTGAGAGGTGTTTTTTCCGGCAGCGGGCCGAAGCACTGGCGGATGCGCTCCTGCACCGACTTCACGTAAGCCTCGGCATCGGCCTTGGTCTTCAGGGCCTCGCGTTTTGCATTGCCACGCTGCTCGGCGGCACGCACCACGGCCACCAGCCAGTCCTGCATCATGCGTGGGAAGCGGTTCAAGGCGGGAACGGCAGCCGCTGGATTGGTGGCGGCCTTTGCAGCAGTTTGAGCCGCTGCGGTGCCCGCGCTGCCGAAGAAGGACTGCAACACTGGCAGGCTCATCAGGCCCAGGCCGGTGGTTTGCAGGAAGTCACGACGGCGGGGCAGGGGGGAGGTTTCCATGAGAGGTGGCGTGATGAATATCGGAACCAATGTGCGTTTCTTTCCCATGCACACGCCTGCTACTCCAAATCGTCGTCAATTTCTTAGCACCGCCGTTCCTTTCATTGTCTCCGCCGCCACGCTTGGCCGCGCAGGAGCCGTCTCTCCGAATGAGAAAGTACGCCTCGCCTGCATCGGTGTGGGCGGGCAAGGGACGAGCAACCTCAAGGCGCTGATGGCAGATGAACGCGTGCAGGTGGTGGCCATCTGCGATGTGGACTCCCAGCACGCCGCCGCAGCCGCGAAGCTGGCAGGCCTGCCCGAGGGCGCGATCTTCAAAGACTTCCGCGAGGTGCTGGCGCGCAGCGACGTGGACGCCGTCATGAATGCCACGCCCGACCACTGGCACTCGAATGTGGCCATCGCTGCGGCGAAGGCGGGGAAGGATCTGTATTCGGAAAAGCCCCTCGGTTCCAGCATCGCCGAAGGCCGCGCCATCTGCCGGGCGGTGGAGGAGAACAAGCGCGTGCTGCAGTGCGGCACCTGGCGGCGCTCCGGCCTGAAGGTGCGCATGGCCTGCGAGCGCGTGCGGAACGGCTACATTGGCCAGCTCAAGGAAATCGAGATCGGCGTGCCCGGGAAGTTTGCCATCCGTGGCGGCTACACCGGTCTGGAGGCCACTGAGGCCGTGCCTGCCCACCTGGATTACGCCATGTGGCTGGGCCCGGCGGCAGAGCAGCCCTACACGGCGGCGCGCTGCCATTTCAACTTCCGCTGGATCGAAGCCTACGCTCCCGGCTACATAACCGACTGGGGTGCCCACTTCCTGGACGTGGCCCAATGGGGTGCCGGCATGGACGAAACCACGCCCACGGAGGTCAGCGCCACCGAGGTGAAGCGCCGCGACAAGGGCATCTACGATGCCGCCGAGAGCTTCCGCATCGAGTATCAGTACAACAATGGTGTACGCGTGGTCATGACCAGCACGGACGACAAGACCAAGTGGGGCACCCGCTTCATCGGCAGCGAGGGCTGGATCTACACTGAATCCGAAGTCCTCAAGGCCAGCGATGACAACATCCTGCGCACCAAGCTCAAGGACAGCGACGTGAAGCTCTACGAGTCCAAGAACCACCACCGCAACTTCATCGACGCCGTGTACTCCCGAGGCCGCACCGCCGCCACCGCCGAGATCGCCCAGCGCGCCGCCACCACCTGCCACATCGGCGCCATCTCCGCCGTGCTGAAGCGTCCGCTGAAGTTCGACCCCAAGGCGGAGCGCTTCGAAAACGACGAGCAGGCCAACCAGATGCTGCTCAGGCCGATGCGCGAGGCGTGGAAGATCGCGTGAAAAAGTTGGCCAGTTGCGCCGCAACTGGCTTCTCCCCCAGTCGGCCATGCCGCTGCGGCCCAGCCCCTGAAGCCCTTGCTTAATCGTCACATTAAGAAGGACATACCGAATATTAACACATATTAAGTATGTGTTGGGCGTGGAATGGATAAGAGACGGCATTGGCCATGCATGAGGCCCGTCCGCCAGCGACAGCCGGGACGGCTATCCTCCGGGACGCAGTGGAGGTTAGACCTCCGGGCTGACAGCGGACTGAGGTGTCCCGCCTTCAGCTTCCAGGACATGCGTCCTTCATGCCGTCCACATGGCTGTGGAACAATGAGGATAGCCATTCAAAGCAGGCTTTTGAGTCAATTTAAGTTACCCAATTGCAGTCAAATACATGGACTTAACACATCATGAGCATGTATTCGAAATGGCTCAGAAAATGATGAGAGAGGGCTAGGTTCATCTCTGAAAAAGGCGAGGCAGGCAGTTTCAAATCCACCCTCCTTACGGGATCGCGGAACGCCCGCTCTGGTGATGAGGGATCGTCCTGATCCCTCACGCTCTCACATCACCCAGCGGGGGCGCATCTCAAGCGCTCCAGACTGGGGGATCAAGATGATCCCCCTCCGTGCTGAAAAAGGAAACGCCGCAGAGGGCTGCTTGTGTTGCCTGGCTCTGCGGCGTTCCTTTGGCGGGTTGCCCATGGGATTGGGGGCATGTGTCGGATCATGGCATTCGCCAGAAAGGCCCATGTCCGTGGAGGAGCTGCTACTGGGCTGCGGTGTCTTTGGTTCCAGTCGGGAAGTCGCGTTCATCGATCCTGACCACCCAGGGGGCGGCGAATTCGGCCACCAAGGATTCATCCCGGTAGAACTTGAACCATTCACCCTCCTTCTCCCAACGGTCCGCAGGGATGAAGGAGGCGCCTCCGATATTGAGAATTACATTGAAGTTTTTCATGGTCATATTTCTCCTAACACCCATGAAATCGAAGCCCGGGCCGGAGGATCGCGGGCGAAAACTTACGAAAGGATTGAACAGATCCCAAATGCCCCCAGACGTCGGCCTGTTCGTTTAAACAAGTCTTCAAAGGCTCCAGCCCGTCCTTGCGGGGCTTCTCCCCCAAAGACCTGGTCTGGAAAAGGCTCACTCCATGGCTTCCCAGACCACGACTTCGAAACGGAAATGTTCTTCCCCCAATGACTTGGACAGTCCTGGGGACACCCTCACGTTCAGGACCACGTTCGACTTCTCCAAAAGCAGCTGGCAGCGTTGGTTTTCAGAAATCGAAATCTTCGTTTTGGAAGGAATAAAATCTCCGCGAATCACCGGCGCTTCTCCCTTCGGATCAAAAATCACGGTTCCTTCCACCTTGTGAGAAGTGATCAAAATGGCTCTGGAGACAAAGTGCCCGGCTTTGCGCAGTGCTTCCCGCAGTTTTTTGGTCAGGACTGAGTCGCTCATGAGATGCTCAGGGTTCAGTAAGAAGTGGGCGCAGAATTCAATCCTCAAGGATAGCAGGATTGTCACCAGCCCCTGGTGTTATAAATGCATTTTTTAGTCACACTCGGCTCACAGTTGGAGGATAGCCGTCCCGGCTGTCTCCGGGAGACAGCGCCTCCGGCCTGTCCTTCCAGCCCCCGCTCGGTTGTCAGAGCACCCGCACAGCCTTCCAGAGCACGCAAGAACGCGGCAGCGTCGTGGACTGCGGTGGCAGAGAGTCAAGGCAGCTCCTTGCCTCGGCGACACCGCTTTGGAACAGGCGATGGAAGTTCTAACGGCCTCTGCACACCGTCCCGCCGGCGAAAAGCGGCGTCGCGCCCAGGCTTGCTGCACGCTGTCCAAGACGCTCCGCGACGCCTGATCGCGCTGCTGCCATGAAGTGACGAAGTGGAGAAATGGGGACTCTTTTTGGAATCACATGCCTCTTGCTCACGAGCCGGCGCTTGGGTTAGCTTGGCGCATTAGTGCAAGAAATTCGTCCGTTTTAAATGCGCTGGGAAGCCCCCAGCCAAATCGGTTCCGCCCCCTGTTCGCCGAAGTCACAGCCTCTCCATGCGATACCTCATCGGAATAGCCGCAGCACTCATCTTTGTGCCCTTGCTCCTTGCGCTGCTTTTCATGATGCCCTTGGAGTTCTGTGTGTCCTCCTGGCATCTGTGGCGGGCCGATGCGGCCACTGAGGGCCGGGTCATCTCCTCTGAGCAGAAGAGTCATCGTGGCAACACGCTTTCCCTCATCCGATACAGCTACTCGGTGGATGGACGCAGCTACGAGAGCGACCGGGTGCGGGCAGGCTGGATCAGCAACCAGGGCTACGAGTCCGGTGCCGGAGTCCTCGCCAAGTCCCTGAGCCCTGGCAGTCAGGTCAGCGTTCGCTATGACACGGAGCATCCCGAGTTTGCCCTGCTTGAATATGGGTGGCCGAAGTGGAGTCTGGGATTCAGCCTGGCTGTTTGGGGGATGTGGCTTGGCAGCTATGTTTTTAACTCCGAGGACCGCAGGCCCAAAAGCCATGTCCTGTATGGCCTGACCCGTGGGATGTGGTTGCTTGGCTTCATGATCATCCTCCTGCTCCCGCCGACCATTGAGCCTCAGCGGGCTTCAGCCCTGCTGGGTGGCGGATTGGTGCTCAGTGTCGTGGCTGGAGTTTACAGCCGATTACGTTACTCTCCGCCCCATGACTAAACTCCGCGTCGAGAGCTTCACCCTTTCGCTTGATGGCTTCGCCGCAGGCCCGGAGCAGAGCCTGGAGAATCCGCTGGGCATCGGCGGCACGGCGCTGCATGGCTGGGCCTTCCCGACGCGCACGTTTCAGACACAGCTCTTCGGCAAGGACGGCGGAGAGACGGGAGTCGATGACGACTTCGCGGCACGCGGTTTCCACAATGTGGGCGCCTGGATCATGGGCCGGAACATGTTCGGCCCCGTGCGCGGCCCCTGGCCGGATGAAAGCTGGCGCGGCTGGTGGGGTGACAATCCGGTGTATCACAAGCCCGTTTTCGTGCTCACCCATCACCCGCGTGCGCCCCTCGTCATGGAAGGCGGCACCACCTTCCATTTCATCACCGAGGGCATCCACGTCGCGCTGGAACGCGCCCGTGAAGCCGCCAACGGCCAGGATGTCCGCATCGGCGGCGGCGCCTCCACCATCCGGCAATACCTGCAGGCGCGCCTGATCGACGAACTCCACCTCGCCATCTCACCCGTCCTGCTCGGCGCAGGCGAGCGCTTGTTCGAGGGCCTCCACCTGCCCGATCTGGGCTACACCTGCACCCAGCATGTGGGATCGGAGCGGGCCACGCATGTTGTGCTGACCCGTGCGTGAATCCGAGACAGGCCAAGGAGCGCGGAATTGATTCCGCAGCGCCCCGCCACAGCCCGAGCTCCATCGGTCCGGTGTCCCTAAAGTTTCCGAATCGACCCGGCCCATGCAAGAACGCGGCAGCGTCGTGGACTGCGGTGGCAGAGAGTCAAGGGCAGCACCTTGCCTCGGCGACACCGCTTTGGGGCGGGTGAGGGGTGTTCTACGGCCTCAGAGCACCGTCCCGCCGGCGAAAAGAGGCGTCGCGCCCAGGCTTGCCTGTCCTGCGAAGCTTTAGCGAAGAAGGCCGCAGGCAGTCCAAGACGCTTCGCGGCACCCGCACCCGGTGCGGCTTCCGCTGCCCCCTCCCAGTTCCGCTGCTGGGGCAGGTTTGGCGACCGCCTGCGGGACGGTCCGCATTCGGCCATGATGCGCATTGCCGAAGAACTGGAACCATGCTTAGATGTTTCCATGAGCGACGAAGCAACGCGGCGTGCAATGAGTCTTGAGTTTGTGGCGAAACTACAAGGCGACCCTCTGGAGAAGCGCTGCGCACGGGCCACGGTGTGGTGTCGGGGTGACCTTCCGCCTGCCAGCGGAGAAATCCTCTGCGAGCCCGCCTTGGATCAGGTGACCCGGGGTCTGTTCGAGCCGGACGACTCCGCCTCTCTGGAAACTCTGGCTGCATCCGCCGCCTACCTTTCGCTGGGAATTCCGCATCTTCTTCCGATCCGGGTCACAGAGATTCACACCGATTGCGAAGACCCCCATTTCCATTTTGAGGTCACCGGCCCCGCCACCAAGCTGCGTTTGCCAGAAGCCTGAGCACGGGCTCCTGCGCGTCTTTCCCGACGCTTGCCCAGCACTGGCACGCTGGATCACTTCCTGGGCACTTGCTATGTTCACGCGCCGAGTGAAGAATACCGCGACTTATTGCAACAGGTGAATCCTTGGCGCTTACAATACGATGAAATCACTTGCCCGAGTTGAGACCGGCCGATTCCTCCTCGTCGCCATTCTCACTGTGGCTGCCGCAAGGGTCTGCGACATCCTCGACAGGCTCACCTGGCAGCATGCGCGTTCGGTCTCTCATGTCTTCGACCTAGCCGCCCTCATCTTATTCTATGCCTCCTACAATTTGCTTTGGGCTCTTCTCATCGTCGGGCCATTCCGACCCCAGGCAGAGTTCTCACTGCGTGGCGCTTGCTGCGACCGTGCAGCCAACTTCTTCATCTCGCTGGGTGCTCTTGTATTGATCCATCTTTGGGTGATGTTCCCCTTTTTTGCATGAGCGGTGCCCTTCCCACTCAACCGCAACTTCGGGGCATTTACACTCGTGCAGGCACTTGATGACAGGCATGAATGGCATCTTTTCACCGACTCAATCCGCCACCGGCGAGGTTTCAACCGTTTCAACGCCTGGGTATTCGCGCAGCCGCCATTGCCCACCCACTGCAAGTCGGAGGCTTGAGCTCTAGCCAGATCCCTCGCCGAGGAGACGTGCCCCCCCAAAATTCCGCCTTATCTGTGGAGAAATGTAACGCTGAAGTAACGCGAAGGACGGCGCGCACGCGATGAGTACCACCGGGAAACTTCGCCAAATTCTCCAATTTCTCCGGGGGGGTGTACGCACAACGCAGTGCGACAGGGGAGAAACCGGCACAACTTCCACATTTTCAACGGGGGAGTGTGTACAAACAGAGCTTCTCTCCATGGGGCTGAGCTGCAGGGATGAGAGCGACCGCTGGCGGCGTGGTGATGCTCTCCGCCAACGCCATCAGCCAAGCAGCACCGCAGCCAGCCGTCGGGCCGAAACTCCCAAGTGGCCGAGTTTCCGCCTTTAGGGATGGCAACTCGGCGACTTTTCCAGCGCGAGCACCAGCGGCCTTGATCTTGGCCGGAGAGCCGGGAAGGGGGGCTTCGTGACAAAGGCTGAGGCCATCGGTCCCTCCATGGCAGCTTTCCCCGCGCGTGTCCTGCCGACTCGCAGGTTCACTTCAGGGTCATTTAAGGTTCACCGTTGGTCAGGTTCAGGTTCACAGGGTCACGACCTATATATAGGTCGTGACCCTGTGAACCTGTGACCCTGAGGGTCAAACTCCATTTTGACCCCGGTTTGACCCTGTGACCCTGCAGCATCCGTGGGGCATCATTGAACCAACAGGCGAAACAACTTCGTGCTTCCCAGTCCACGCGCCAAGTGAGGCGCGTGTAAAGCATGCCATAACGAGTGCGGGGTATTCCCGTGACGGCTGATTTTTTGGGAATAAAACCTGCAGGTCACTCATCTTGCACTCACGCGGGGATGTACCCGCCAATGGTGAACGACGAGAACTTGGAATGATGGCGCATATTCAGTTGCACGAGGGGGACAGGGCAGACTTGCTGCCTTTGTTCCGCATGGCGGATGAGTCCGAAAGTGAGATCCAGAGCTACTACCAGCTTGGGGACGCTTTGGTCGCATTGATCGAGAGCAAAGTCATCGGAATGGCCCAGCTTGAGAAGTCGGGCACTACCGCACAGATCATTAGCCTTGCGGTCGTATCGTGCCACCAGCGGAAGGGCATTGGGGGCCGCCTGATCGGAGAATCGGTGAATTACTGCCGCCTCAAGGGGCTCAGCCGCCTGATGGTGTGTACCGCATCCTGGGAAAAGGAAAACATCGCCTTCTACCTCAAACGAGGCTTCCGACTTTTCCACGTGGAGCAGGGCTTCTTCACCCCCGAAAAGGGCTACGCCATTCCTGGAGACCAAGTTCAGTTCGAGATGCAAGTGTGACGTCATCTGAGTGCTAAATGCCTGGCATGCCTGGCATTTTTTTCGATAGGGCGACTTTCATCACCTGTCCTACCACCTCCCTTCAAGAGATCGATTCGTCCTCCCTGGCCTACGTCCGG
>CALRWM010000028.1:0-75076 GCA_943371875.1 Prosthecobacter debontii
GAAGGCCGACTTCTTTGCCGACTGGATCGCACGAAGCGGCGCGGAGCTCGAAGACCGTCTTTGCCATGCCCTCAACCACTTCATGTCATCGGCCACTCAGACCGCCTCCATCTGCTCGATCCGGAAATGAGTTTTGCGATTTGCTATAACCTCCCATCGTTTGACCAAGGCGTTTCAATTGCGGGCACATTCAATCGCTGGGGAATCACTTTCAAAAGAACACTCCCTTTCACAGATGCCGATCGCGCAAAAATTCTTCAGTTCTTGTCATCACTCGGACACGGGACAGTCGAGGAATATTCCATCGACTGATGGAAGTTCGCTCTCTCCTCCTTAAAACTCCCCGTCCTCAAAAACCGGTGCACTGCCCGAAAAACCGCAGGCTGCAGAATGATCGTGGCATGATTCGTCGGCAGCAGCGTGAAGTCCGCCTCGCCTTCCCCGTGCGAACTGGCAATCGTGACGACCCCATCAGATTCCGCACCCAGCAAACGCCGAAAAACCGGCAGCGTGTCCTTGTTTCCCATGATGACCCCCGTCTCAGGCGGCAGCGGCCCCAGCGTGTTCGGCGTGCTGGCGGCATCCGTACCGAGCTCTGCTGACACCGGCCCCAGCAGCCAGCGCACCCATCGCCACTGACCCAGTTCATCAATGATCTGGCTGCCCTGATTCGGCGGTGCCAGCAGCACCGCACGCCCCAGTGGAAACGCCGGATCACGCTGCGCCGCCCAAGCCCGAAACACAATGCCTCCGAGCGAGTGCGTCACAAAATGCACCGGCGAACCTTCGGCAATCTCCAGCCGTTCCAGCGCCGGGTTCAAATGCTTCCCCACCGCATCCGCAATCGAAACACGGTGCGACGGATACCCGATGCTCTTCACCCGATAGCCACAAAACTTCAACCACAGCCCCACCAGCCACATGCTGCGCCGTGAACGCCCCAGTCCATGGATGAGGACGACAGTGTGGGTGTGCAAAGCGGAGTTCATTCAAACGCAGGAATACATTACCTTGAACTGAGATGCCTGGGAATCAACCAAGCTTTGAGCAGCGTTCTCACACACCGTTTTCCAATTCAAAACGCATCACTCATCACTTCTTAGCATGTCGGACTTTCATGCGTCGCTGCATGGTGCTCGGGAGATTGTCCCAGACTTCTTGCGGGACCTCCATGCCGCTTTGAATGCTGGTTGTCTTCACTCCCGAGGCTGTGAATTCGAAACTTTTGAAATAACCAATGTCACTTCCATAGCCCCATAAACGATCAGGAGTTTCCCACCACAAGAACCAGCGCATCGCATCGGACCCTACATAATCACTGACCATTTCCTTCCCACTGGCCGTTTCCAAGACTTTAAAATCAACGAGCGATATTTCGCGTCGTGTCACCTCAACTGTCCTTTTGCCACCTGGAGAAACAAAGGCTCCAAATCGGCGAACAAAATTGTCAGATGCAAAGCTGTTTGGTCTGCAGCCAAACAACCCACAGAACAGCAAAACAAAAAAGAACACCGAGCGAGTCATGAGGCCACTGAGAGTTGTTTATATTTCAGCCAGCGTTGTTCCACAAATTCGGTCACCGCAGGATCGTCATCGGGCGTATTGCCCATGACATCTTTCCAAAGCTCCAGCAAAAGTGTCATCTTGTCCACGTCGGACAGTTGTGCGAGCCCTGGAAAGCGTTCAGCTATCATGGCTTGAAACTATGACACCGACACCGTCGAGTCAATGCTCGACGGCGGTCGGTAATCAAGTGGCCCCAGTTGCTTCGCAACTGGGCTGCTATGACCAGACCCCTTAGTGATTAAACAAGAACGCCGGCGAGTTGATCAACGCCCACGCCAGATCCTGCGCAGCCGTAAGCCGCTTGTTCCCTAGTTGGGTCTGGCTCAGACCAGCGTCACGGCGCAGTTGCACCAGCTTCGGATCAATCTGAATCGGCTTCTGCGTATCGGTGTGCTTGGTTTCCAGCGCCACAAGCTGCTCATCCACCGGCAGCGGCCTGCGGGCATTGGCCAGCACCTTCTTCTGCGTCTGGTAGTCTTTGAATTGGTTGAGGAAGTGCTGGGTCAGCAGCGCATTCTGCTCAGGCGTGCGTTTGGCGGCCTTCAGCGCGGCGGCAACAGCGGCGGGCGTGCCAAAGCGAACGGTCGGGCTGGTGGTGACCCACAGGCGGAAACGGCCCGGGTTGTATTTGCCGTTCTGGAAGTTGGAGGTCATCACGATGGTGAACTGCGAACCGCCGTCATTTGCCACAGGCTTGGCGAATTCAAAGGTGGCCTCATGGCGGAATCCACCCTGCGGGCTCACAGCCCAGCCGCGGTCACGATTGCCTTTCTTGAGAGCTTCGGTCACGACAAAGTTGGTCTGCTCGAAGTCAGCCTTCGGATTTTTCAGCAGCTGCTCTTCACCACCGCGCTTGCTGCGCTTGGCATCCATGGGGTCCGTGCGGACGGTGAATTCGCCGAGCACGAAGTTGCCATCGGTGGCAAGGCCGGGACCATTGCTGGGCAGGCGGTCATCAGGGATCATCTCCAGCTTGATCGCAGTGATGTTGGTGAGCGTCGTTTTACCAATGAGCATGTAGTTGCCGGCAGCTTCGCGGCCTGCGGGAAGTGCGGTAGCAAAGAGGCTGCCATCCGGCTGCACTTCGAGTTTCTCCACACCCGCGGCACGCTGCACCTTGATGTTGTCAAACGGCTGCCATTCCGTGGTAAGATCGAGGTAATTTTCCCACGCAGGCTGATTCGCAGCAGCGGTGTCCTGAACGGCTTTCACCTTGGCTTCGGCAGCTATAGTGGCAGCTTTGCGTGCAGCCTCTTTTTTGGCAATCTCGGGAGCCATCCTGGCTTTGTAGGCTTCGAGTTCCTTCTTCGCAGCGTCGATGGCGGCAAGGCGCTCCTGCTCGGCTTTGGCAATGATCGGCTGCTGCTCAACCTCCTTCGCCTGAAGCGCGGCTGCGAGTGCTTTGTTCTCTGGATCAAGCTCCTGCATAGAGGCCAGCGCAGCGTTGATCTCCTTCTCACTCGCATGGCTGTTGAGGATGCGCAGGAAGATGGCATCCACGAGCTGGCGGTCGTCTTTGATCTCGCTGGTGAGTTTGGCAATGGCGTTGCCGGGATCGCTGATCGCATCACCCACAGTCGGCCCGCTCATCAGGGCCATGACCGGGCCGAGGTTGACCTCGTTGCTGCGTTCGCACTCGCACACGGATTCGCGGGCGGGTTTGCCGAAGTTGGCCAGGAAGCCATCCTGCAGCTTGACCTGACCATCAGCCAGCGCGGCGGCGCGGGTGCCCTTCGGCATGCCAGGGATGTTCGGCATGCTGCCGGTCACAGCAAAGACGGAGTCAAACAGCACCTCAGCAGGCAGGCGGCGCGCCTTGGCATGGCTGTAATTGGTCTTGTCGTCCTCGTTCCATTTGTTGGTGGCCAGGCTCAGATTGTACGTGCGGCTGTTGGCGATGATCTTCATCAGGTGCCGCACGTTGAAACCGCTCTGCACAAATTCGTTTGTCAGATACTGCAGCAGTTCAGGATTGCTCGGCGGATTGCCTGCTCGGATGTCATCCAGCGGTTCAATGACGCCTGTTCCGGTAAGATAGCCCCAGATGCGATTCGCATAGCTCATGGCAAAATAATCATTCTGTGGGCTGGTCATCCAGGTGGCAAACTGCTCACGGCGGGTGCTTGCCGTTTTGCTGACAAGTTCCGTTTCAAACGGCACCTGGGGCGCGACGGGCTTGTTGGTGCGCAGATGCAGCACATCACCGTCTTTCTTGTCGGCCACGATTTCGAACAGCGGCTTCGCGCCTTCGACAGCAGTGCCGCCGATGGTCTGCCCCTTCGCAGCAGGATCACCCTTGAGGTCGATCTGCGCGAAGTAGGACGCGGTTTCATAGTACTGATCCATCGTCCAGCGCTCAAAGGGATGGTCGTGGCACTTGTTGCAGTTGAAGCGGGTCGCGAGGAAGAGGTGCGTGGTGTTCTCGCTGATGTCTTCAGCGGTGCGCACCGTCTTAAAATAAGCGGCGGGCGGATTGTCCTTGTTCGAACCCGTGGCGGTGATGATGCGATACGCGAAGCGGTCATACGGCGTGTTGTCCGCGACCTGCTGCTTGATCCAGGTGCGCAGACCACCGGCACCTTCGGCACCGAGGAATTTCGCGTTCACCTGCAGCATGTCGGCCCATTTGTTGGCCCAATGTTCGACGAAATCAGGATTGCCGATGAGCTTGTCCACCACCTCGCTGCGCTTGGTGCGGGTGTCACGCTTGTCAGCCAGGAAGGCGTTCACCTCTTCGGGCTTCGGGGGCAGGCCGGTGAGATCGAGATGGATGCGGCGGAAGAAGTCCTCGTCATTGCACAGTCCGCTCGGCTCGATCTTCATGCGCTGCCATTTCTGCGCCACGAGCTCGTCGATCTTGTTCCACTTCTCCGGCTCCTTCCAAGCGAAGCCCGTGCGGTCGCCCATCACCGTGATGGTGGTGGCGGCGTAAGAACCTTCAAAGCGCGCGAGGATCGGTGCTTCACCACGGCGCAGACTCGTCATGAGCCCTTTCTTGTCGGCTTCGATGACATCGCCATTGCCGCTGTCCAGGAAGGCCTCGGCGGTGACGTCTTTGACATAGCCATCTGCATAACGCGCGATGACACGCAGCTGCTGGCGGCCGCCAATACGCTCGATGACCGGATTCTTCGGCGACAGCTCGATGCTGGTGACGCGCGGCGTCTTCAGGTCCAGCTTGGCACCCTGGCCGATCCAGGCTTTGAGCGACTCATAGTATAGCTCTCCCGGCACGGTAAGCTGGCCTCCTTCATGCGGCACGCTGCCGCTGGCCTTCAAAAGCATCAGCGAATGCTCCGGCGACGCGACGTTCGCTCGGCGGCTGGAGAGATCATCGGCAAACGCTAGCACATCGTAAACAGGATCATAACCACGCAGCGAGAGCTTGAAGCCCGCTTTGCCTTCCTTCGCGCCGTGGCAGGTGCCTTGATTGCAGCCAAGCTTCGACATGATGGGCATCACATCACGCACGTAGTCGGGATGGAGGGCCACGTTCATGCCACTCACGTTCACCGGCACGTTCGCAGTCTTGCCCAGGAAGGAGACCTTCACATTGGTGGCACCATCCTTGTCCGGACGCACCATGCCGCGTGTGTTCACATCCACGACCTCGGCGTTTTCAGAAGTGATCTTCGCCATGCGCGTCACATCCGCACGCGTGCCGTCGCTCATGCGGGCGGTGACCAGCAGCTGCGTATATTCAGTGGGCTTGCCGATTTTGATCGTGGTCGGCTCGACATCAATGGAGGCAACGGTCGGCCCAGCGTGCAGGGTTTCGATCTTGTGGTCCTTCTCGACCACCACACGCACGCTGTCGTCCACGATCACGTCCGAGGCAGCGAGGATTTTTTCCTTCACCAGCGGCACCGAAACAAACTCCTTGGCGATGGCGCCGGTGGCCGCATCGATGAGGCGGATCTGGCCGTCCTGACCTGCCACGGCGACGGATTTGCCATCCGGGCTGAAGGTCACGCTAAAGATGCCGCAGGGAATCGCCGTGCTGCTGAGCTGCTTCACATCTTTGGTGACCCAGGCATCCAGCTCCGGGCCCTTGCCGCTCACCGTTTCGACGATCTTCTTCACCGCCTCAGGCATCTTGCTGTCGTAATCGCTGGCGTAGATGTTCACCGTGCCCGTTCCCTCATACGAGGTGCCTGCCGCGATGCGCTTGCCGTCCGGCGCGAAATCCACGCCGAAAATGCGGCCCTGCATCGCGGGGAATTTGCGGATAAGGTTCGCGTTGTCACCAATGACGCGCTTCGTGATGCGCTCCATGCGGTAGATCGCAGGCACACCATCCGTGCCGCCGATGAGCACTTCATTGCGCAGCGGATGCCGCGCCAGCACCTGCACGCCGCCCTTGAGCGCGCCAGGAGTGATGGAAGTCACGTTATCCACAAAACGCTGCGTGGCGACTTCCGTGAGCTTCACGCTCATGTCACGACCGCAGGAAACGACATGCTTGCCATCCACTCCCCAGACGGTGTCCAGCACCCAGTCGCTGTGCCCGCCCATGAAAAGCGTTTCCTTGCCAGTAGCCACCTCGATGGCACGCACCGCATTGTCACCGCATCCGAACGCGAGGTATTTGCCATCCGGCGACCAGCTCGCGCCATACAGCGTGTCAAACGTCAGCGACTTGGAGAGCTCCAGCTTCTTCGCCGCCACATCCCAGATCTGGATTTCACCCATGCGCGCCGGGCTGCCGCCAGTCAGCGCGATCTTCTTGCCATCCGGTGACCAGGCCAGCTTCTGAATGCGTTCCGCCAGACCGACGAGACGTGCGACGATGCCGCTGCCGTCCGCTTTGTGAATGATAACCTCATGGTAACCCGCCACCGCGATCATGCTGCCATCGGGCGAGTAATCGATCGAGGTGATGGCCGGAGCCTTCACATAAACGGGGGGGTGCGCCATGTCGTATTGCGCCTTGGCAGACGCCGGCGTGTCATCTTTCGCGCCTTCAGCGATCCAGCGCTCGATCAGGGCGATCTGCGTTTCATGCAGCGGCTCCGCCTTCTGCGGCATCTCCACCTTGCCCTTTTCATCCGGTTTGATCAGCTTCAGCAAATTGGATTCAGCCGGTTTGCCAGCGACCACCGCATGGCCTTCCTCGCCTCCTTTGAGCAGCGCCACGAATTCCGTCATGATGTAGTCGCCCTTCTTTTTAGCAGGCTGGTGGCAGCCGTTGCACTGCGCCTGAAAGATCGGGCGGATGTGCTTGTAGAAGGAGACCGGCTTGTTCGGGTCAATGCCCTCGTCCTTCTTCGGCGGTGCGGCGTGCACGGCGGCGGCGAGGAAGAGTACAGGAATGAGGAGACGTGTCTTCATGGGTTGGCGGGCGTTTTTTGACAAAATCAGGGCAGCCCAGCACAACGCTGGTCCAACGTGCCGTCTTGCGCACCGCCCTTCACAGGGCGGGATCGTCCATGCTCAGAGCGGAGAATGACCGGGCAGTTGCCTCACCACAAACTCTCCCCATGGTGGGCACCCCGATGCTCCCCGAATCTCTCAGCACCCGACTCAGCCGCAGCGTGTCGGCGGATTTCTTCCGCCCCCTCGCCCGGCCCTCCGCGCCGGTGTACGTGGACTGCGCGGACCGGCTGATCGAGGAAGCCGGTGAAGCCGGACGACTCTCCCAGCGCGAAACCAACGAGATCATCCGCGAAGTAATCGCCCGCCATCCCCTGTCCCTGCTGTCCGAAGATGAGGGCGCTGCCCTTCGCGATGCCCGGCAGCGCGCAGGCCAGTTTTTCAATCGCCTCATCGCCGCCGGCTGGCTGGAGGACCAGACCCTCGGCCTGCATGAGCGCTGGGCCGTCATCACCCCCGGCCTGCGCCCCCTCCTGCGCATGCTGCGCGACCTCGCCGAGGATCGAGTGGCTGAACTGAAAACCTTCGCCGACACCCTGCGCGGCCTCTGCCAGACCCTGGAGGAGCGCGGCGTCCTCGATCCCGTGCTCAAGCAGCCGGATCAGCTCCGCTCCACCGTCACCGATCTCTCGCAGCGTCTCGAACGCGCCATCGAGCAGCTCCATGCCGTCGAAAAAATCGTCACCAGCTTCGAGCAGCGGCAGCGGCAGAGCGCCACCGCCGCGGATACCCTGAGCCTCCTCTACGAAGAGTTCGGCCAGGGCCAGCACATGGTCTGCTACGATGCCCTCCGCCGTGGCGGCCTGCTCATGCGCATCGAACAAGCCCGCAGCACCATCGCCGAGCGCCATGACGATCCGCTCATGCGCGAGCGCCTCTCCGAAGGCCTGCGCGAGCACTACGGCTATGACTCCACCGAGTCCTACGACCTCGCCGTGTCCTTGCTCACCCGCCTCGACCGCGATCTCGGCGGCCTGAAGCGCCGCGCCGAAGCCATCGACCTGCGCATGGCCGCCTTCAACCGCCTCAGCCAGCAGCGCTACCGCTACCAGACCGAGCTGCGCGGCCGCCGCCCTGAGATCATCAAAGCCTACTGCGACACCATCAACACCACCCACGCCGGCGGTCGCTTCTCCGAACTCGGCGCCAAGCCCGCCGACTTCGCCCCCCGCTGTGTCGAGACCCGCTTCTTTTTCGGCACCGAATCCCTCTACAAACCCCGCCGCACCAAAGCCCCGGTCGATCTCACCTTCGGCCAAAGCGGTGCCGTCAAACAAAGCGAAGACGAAGTCCTCGCCGCTTGGAAGGAACGCCAGCGCCTCGCCCTCACACCCCAGCGCGCCGCACGCCTCGTCGCAAAGCTCATCCCAAATAAAAAAGGGACAACAACCACCGAAGACATCCACCTCGAAACCGCCGACGACCTCCTC
Source organism: Prosthecobacter debontii (assembly GCA_943371875.1). Taxonomy (GTDB): domain Bacteria; phylum Verrucomicrobiota; class Verrucomicrobiia; order Verrucomicrobiales; family Verrucomicrobiaceae; genus Prosthecobacter; species Prosthecobacter debontii_C. Next base: position 8,370 of record CALRWM010000028.1, read on the forward strand.
GATCTCCTCGCCGTCGTGGCCTACGAACACGCCCCCGCCCTCGCCGGCAAACGCATCCGCTGGACCGTCGACGGCCTCCGCCGCCGCAACGGCCTGGAACCCCACATCATTGAGCACGACACCCACGCCGGGCATCGCATTGAGAGGTTTTCGGTTCAGCGAGAAAGCTGAGCTGGATGATCAATTCAGGGCTTGGCAGCCCACTGTGACGGACTATTTTAACTAAAGCGTTATGACAACCCTGCCGACATCCACATTAGATCTCCAGCGGGCTATCCGCAGAGAGAAGGTGTTGCGTGCGCGTGCCATGAGCGAAGAGGAACGTTTTGTGGCAACTTTGGACCAGATCGATTCCGCTTTTGAGTGGATGCTGGAGGGGGTGCGGCAGAATTCGCCGGGCGTTACGGACGAGCAAGCCCGCCAAATACTCACCGAAAGGCTGGACCGTCAACGCCGCCGGGAAGACCGCGGCTTGTTTGTTCCTGCCTCCGCAAGCCTCTGATGGAAAAGGATCTCGTCATTGCCATTATTGAGGCGCTGGAAGCGGAGCATGTTCCATATATGTTGGCAGGCTCGTTTGCCTCCATGGTCTACGGCATCCCTCGTTCCACTAAGGATGTGGATTTCGTGGTCGAGCTTGAGGAGCCTGCCTTCAGCCGCTTGATCAAGAGGCTGGAACCGGAATTTGATCTGGATCCCCAGCAGTATCTGGAAACGTCCACCTGGACGCGCCGCTACATTCTCAAAGCAAAACGTTCGGCCTTTAAGATCGAGTTCTTTTTGCGAAGTGATGATCCGCATCACCTAAGCCAGTGGTCCAGGAAGCGTACCGTATACAATTCTATTCTCCAGCATCACGTCACCATGCCCACGGCTGAAGACGTGATCGTGCAAAAGCTGCGCTGGGGGCGGCCACAGGACCGGATTGATGCTGAAAATGTGATGGATGTGCAGTTTCCACAGCTGGACTGGTCATATATCGAACATTGGTGCGGTCAGCATGATCGCCTCGAATTGCTGCAAGAGATTCGCTCAGGTCTTGAACCATTGGCTTGAGCAGTCCTTCAATCGTTGCATCGTCCCCACCCCATGTCCGCCTCCACCTCCGATCCCCTCTGGCCGCGCTCCTTTTGGAGTGATGTGCCAGATGCTGACCGCGCTGCGCTGCGCGAGGTGTTGGCGGAACTGCTCGGTCGTGGCGTACTGCTTGGCGATGAAGGCAGAGGACGCGAACTCTACATGCTGGCACGCGACCACTACCGGACCCATGTGGAGGATTACCTCGCGCCTCTTGCGCTGGAGCTGATCGTCGATGACGAAAACTCGTTGCTGCAGGCCAGACCGCGCACGGAGTCCTGCCTCCTCCTCGGTCGTTTTGACAAGGACGAAACCCTCGTGCTCCTCGCGCTGTGGCGCCTCTACGATGATGAAATCAGCACCGGCAGCCAGGAGGCCGTTATCGTCACCGTGGATCAGCTCTGGGCCGCGCTGAAAGTGTATTTCGACAAAGTCGCCACGCCGGAAAAGTCTCAGATCGAATCCTGCCTTGTGCGCCTACGCCGGCATCGCCTCGTGCGCACGCTCAAGCCTGAGGGCATGACGCAGGCCGGGGAAATGCAGATCGAGATCCTGCCCAGCCTCTCGCGCGTGATCCCCTTTGATGACATCGCCGCATGGCAGGCGCGTGTGGAGACGTTTCAGCCGCCCAAAGAAGGCAGCGCCGTTGAGGAGGTGCCCGCATGAGCCAGTCACGCATCACCTTGAGCCGAATCCTCGCGGTCAACTGGTACGGCTATCGCCAGATCATCGACGTCTCCGGCCTCTCCCTGATCACTGGTGCGAATGGCAGCGGCAAAAGCGCGCTGCTCGACCTCATCCAGTTCGTCATGCTGGGCGAGCAGCAGAGCAAATTCAACAAAGCCGCCGCCGGCGCAGGCAGCGGGCGCAGCCTGCGTGGCTACTGCCTCTGCGATACGAACACCACCGGGCGCGATGGCCACGAGCGCTACCTGCGTCCCAGCAGCGTCACACTCGCCGCATTGGAATTCACCTGGCCCGCGCAACCCGGCGAAGAAGAGCCACGCCGCGAAACCTGGGGGGCGCGCATCGAATACGAAAGCCCCACCGCCAAGCCCTCGACCATCTGGTTCTGCGCCGGTCGCCGCCTCGCCTGGCAGGACTTCCTCAACAGCGAAGCCGGCCCCCAGGCGATGCAATTCCTCCCCGAGGACGAGTTCCGCACCCGCGTGAAGCGCGAGCTCGACGGCGACGTGTGGGACCGCCAAAAAGCCTACCTCGATGAGATGGCCATGCGCAACCACCTCGGCTTCGATCCCGAGCAGATGGGCAAGACCCTCCCGCGTGCGATGGCCTTTGAGCCGGAGAGCAACTTCGAAAAATTCGTGCGCGAGTTCCTCCTCGAACCCGGCATGCCCGATGTGAAGGCCGTGAAAGCCAGCGTCGATGCCCACCGCCGCGCGCAGGAGCGGCTGGAGAAAATGCATGATCAGCTCGAACGCCTGAAACGCATCTCCACGCATCATCAGGACTGGATCAACTCCAAGCGCGAATCCGCCCTCTACACCCACCTCAGCGATGCTTTGAAGCATGAGGAAGCTCTGGAAAATCTCCAGCGCAGCCGCGCCGAGCTGGACGAAAAACAAGCGGACTACGAGGACAATCGCAAAACCCACGAGCAAACTCTCGAAGAGCGCGACCGCCTGCGCCGCTCAGTGGAAGCAGCCCGCGCTGCCCTCGGCGACAAAGCCGTGCGCATGGAGGAAAATGACCGCCGCCGCCGCGAGTTGTCCAAGGAGATCAGCCGCCTTGAAGCCGCCGCCACAAGCCTGCATGACCAGATCCGCTCCCACCTGCGCCACTGGCAGGACTGGACACTGCACGCCGCACGCCTCGGCCTGCAAGACACCGCCGATGCCTCCGCCGCCATCTCTGGCATGCAAAGCAAAGACGAGAGCAAGTCTCTCGCCGCCGCGCGTGAATCCTCCCATGCCTTCATCAAGCTGCGCGACGAAGCCATGGAACAGCTTCGCCCCGTTGAGGCTCGCCTGAACGAGCACGAGATGCGCAAGTCCGCGCTGCACAAAGACCTCACGCAGCTCCGCGAAGGCCAGGCCTCCCCATCCCCTCTGCTGAACGCTTTGCTGTCCCGAGGCCAGAAGGCGGTCGCACTGGGTCGCGTCGTGGAGGTAAAACCTGCGGCGGAAAAATGGTGGCCGCTGCTGGAGAGCGTGCTCGGCATGAACCGCCGCGCCGTCATTCCTGATGACTTCCGCGCCGCGTGGGATCAGGCTCAGCAGACACCGAGCCCAAACGAACTCCTCATCCAACCCGAGGAAGCCGCCAAAACCACGACGAAGATCGAGAAAGGCTCACTGCGCGAAATGCTGGAGACCCAGCACCCGGTCGCGGGCAAAGTGCTCGATCACCTCCTCGGCGGCATCGTGGCTGTGAACAAAGCCTCGCAGCTCGACAAGCACGAACGCGCCCTGTCACTCGACGGCTGGCTCAAAGACCCGCCGCGTCGTGTTCGCCTCACACCGGAAAAAGAACTCACCCTCGGCGAGGAAGGCCTGCGCCGTCTTCGCGATGTGCGTGAAAACGAACTCCGCGAAACCGACGCCGTCATTGAAGAAGTCCGCCAGGATCGCGATGACCTCCGCGCCTTCGTCAATCGCGGCATGGAGTGGCGTCTCGATCGCTTCAACGTGCCTGACGGTGCGGACGAAGTACCTCTGCTGCCCAAATTCCGCAAAGAACTCGGAGAACTCCAAGCCACCTGGGATCTGCTGGCCACGCCGGACAACGTGAAGGCCATGGAAAACCTCCGCGTGGAAAACGCCTCGCTGGAAGGCATCCACGAACGGATTGGCAGCCTCAAATCCGCCATCACCGCTTTCGAACTCGCCAAGGCACGCCTCGAAGAATCCATCAGCGAAGACATCTTCCAGGAAGAGCAGACCCGCATCGCCCGTCAGGCCTCGCGCACTCTCGTTCGTGGTTCATCGGACGATGAGATCAACACGCGCATCAATGCCGAACGCCAGAAATCCACCTCCTGGCGCAAGTCCATCGAGATGGCCGCTGCCCTGGCCATCCAGCTCGACACGCACGCCCTGGAAGCCCGTCGCCTGCGCGATGTGCAGCGCCAGGAACTCGTCGCAGTCCACGCCGATCTAAGCGATGCACTGGATGCTGAAGCCGAGGACAACGAAGCCTACGACAAACGCCGCGAAGATCTCGAAACCCACGAACTGGAACGCTACAAGAACGCCGCCCTCGAAGCCAAGCGCGAGTGGGAGGATCGCCTGCAGCACCAGGTTCTCGATGTGCTCCGTGAAAAACTCAGCGAAGCCGACCGCACCAAGCGCGAGCTGAACCGCGCCATGGATCACGAGATCGGCGGCTGGCGCTACCAGCTCACCAGCCGCGCTGACAAGGCGCACAACGCCATCTGGACCCTCGTCGAAAAAGGCCTGCCCAGCGGCTCCGAGATGGAGCTCTTCAACGCCACTGGTCGTGAAGACATCGAGCGCGCCAAGAACGAACTCATGGCCGCCATCGACGCCGCCGACAATCCCGAAGACAAGCGCCACCAGCGTGCGCTGGACTACCGCTACTACCATCACTGGGACATCGAAGCCAAGCCCGCCGGTCGTGGCGATGCCGCCGCCATCAGCTTGAACAAAAGCGCCAAGAAACAAAGCGGTGGCGAAAACCAGGCCCCCTTCTTCGTCGCCACCCTCGCCGCCTTCCGTCGCGTGTACGATCTCGGTCGTCGCGACGATCCACAAAACCTCGGCCTCGTCGTCATGGATGAAGCCTTCAGCAAGCTCAGCGGCGACCGCATTGACGACTGCCTCGCCATGGCCCGAAACTTCGGCCTGCAGCTCATCATGGCCTTTCCCGAAGACCGCCTGCCCACCATGTTCCAGCACGCCGACACCGTCGTGCAATGCCGCGTCGAACGCACCTACGACCCGGATACCGAACAAATCCAAAACATCGAAAACTGGGTCATTCGCGTCGAAGGTTCACGTCTTGCTGAGCTGATGGAATGAAATGGCTCGCCCGGCTGCACCGTGACCAGAACGCCAGTTGACCCGGAGCCTCTGCGGGCGGACGATCTTACACCATGGCCTCCCCCACCGACCGCACGCACACGATCGCTGTTTTCTGCGACTTCGAAAACTTGGCCATCGGCGTGAAGGACGCCCAGTATGACAAGTTCGACATGAACAAGGTGCTCGACCGCCTGCTGCTGAAAGGCAGCATCGTGGTGAAGAAAGCCTACTGCGACTGGGACCACTACAAAAGCTTCAAGGCCGGCATCCATCAGGCTTCATTCGAGCTGATCGAGATCCCGCACGTACGACAGTCAGGCAAGAACTCAGCAGACATCCGCATGGTCGTGGATGCCCTCGATCTCTGCTACACCAAGCCGCACGTGGACACCTTCGCCATCGTCAGCGGCGACTCCGATTTCTCACCTCTCGTGAGCAAGCTGCGCGAGAACAACAAGACCGTCATCGGCGTCGGCGTTAAGCAGTCCACCAGCGGCCTCTTCATCGACAACTGCGACGAATTCATCTTCTACGACGACCTCGTGCGCGAGGAGGAGAAAACCAAGAAGCGCCTCGCACGTGCGAAGCCCGCCCCCTCCACAGCCAAACCATCCGCCAATCAGGAACGCAAACCCGGCGGCGATCCCGAAAAAGCGATCCAGCTCGTCGTGGAAACCGTCGAAGCCATGCTCGGCCGCAGCGGCAGCGATACCGTCTGGGCCGGCCCGGTCAAACAGGCCATCCGCCGCCGCCAGCCCCAGTTCGACGAACGCTTCTACGGCTTCAGCACCTTCAGCGCACTCCTCGAAGCAGCCGCAGATCGCGGCCTGATGAAGCTCGATAAAAACGAAAACGGCTACCGCATCAAAGTCTCAGCCTCCGAAGAATAGTACGATGGGCACTCCTGCCCGTCGATCAGCGTCACCTCACCTCACTGCGCACTCTTCTCAAACGCAGCAGCCTTGTTCTCCATCAGCGCCAGCACTTCTCCCGCCAGATAAAGCGAACCCGCGATCAGCACTCGCGCCTCCGGTTCCACAGCCTCCAAGGCATCAACCACACGCGCATGCGTGGTCACAGCTCGGGCCTCAAGCCTCAGTCCATTCCAAATCTCCCGCAGTGCCTCCGGAATCAGCGCACGCGGTGACTCAAATCCCGTGAAATGCCAGCTCGCCGCAATGGGCGCAAGCTCACGCAGCACCGCAGCGGTATCCTTGCCAGCCACAGCACCAAAGATGACCTCCGCCTTCTCATTCGGAAACTGCTCGCTCCAGGTTTGCGCCAGCACGCGAGCAGCATCAATGTTATGCGCCCCATCAATGACACAGCCACCAATTTTTTGAAACCGCGCAGGCCATTGCACCTCAAGCAAACCGCGCGCTATCACCTCCTCATCAAAGTTGAATCCTGCTGCACTCAAGGCCACCACAGCCATCGCCGCATTCCAGTGCTGATGCGGTCCCGCGAGTCCGGTCTCACCATGCCAGGGCGTTTCGACAATCGTGAGAGGCGCTTCACGCTCGGCAGCGACGCGTGCAATCACCTCCATCGCCTCAGCCTCCTGCCGCATCGTCACCACCGGCACCCCCGGCTTGATGATCCCCGCCTTCTCCGCAGCAATCTTCGCCAGCGTATCACCCAGCATGTCCATGTGATCCCACCCGATCGGAGTAATGACACTCACCGCAGGCGTGATCGCATTCGTCGCATCAAGCCGCCCCCCCAGACCCGTCTCCAGCACCACCCACGGATTGCCCCGCTGCGCGAACCATTCCAGAGCCAGGGCCAGCGTCAGCTCAAAGAACGTAGGATGCGGCTCCCACCCCGCCACGCGTTCGCGCAGTCGTACGACACCTGCCGCGATTTCGTCAGACGTGATCATGCGCTCAGCATCCCTGATCCGCTCACCAAACTGAATCAAATGCGGTGAAGTAAACAACCCCGCATTGATTCCAGCCGCCTTTAAAATCGAATGCATGAAGGCACAGGTGGAACCCTTCCCATTCGTCCCCGCCACGTGGATGAACTTCTGCCCCGCCGCAGGCAGTTTCAGTTCGCTCAGCAGTCGTTGCACGTTGTCCAGCCCCAGCTTGATGCCGTAGAACTGGGTACTGTAGAGCCAGTCGATTTCTTTTTGCGCCGTATCGTTCATCATTCCTTTTCCGCACGGTGCCTGCGCCGCAGCAGGGTGCAAGCAGCCAAGAAACAAGATCGTCAGATGGGATTCCCATTTCCCACCCGGCACTCACGGCTATCATGCACGCGCATGTCTGTGACTCCCGCATCTGACTCCTCGACCTGGATTAAACGCTTCTGGTGGCTTCTGGCCGCCGTTTTCATCGCGCGCATCGGCGTGATGCTGCTCTTTGTGCATGGGGCGGATCTCGCGGGAGACGAGGCCTACTACTGGGACTGGGGCCGCAGGCCGGACTGGTGCTACTACAGCAAGCCGCCCATGATCGGCTGGATGATGGGCATCATCGGCGCACTCACGGGCAATGCCGAGTGGGGCATCCGTTTTGCGGCCCTTCTGCTGGGCACGGCCACGCTGGTCATCATCCACCGCATCGCGTTGGTGATGTTTGATTCGCGCACAGCTTTCCTCACCGCCGTGCTCGTGCTGCTGACCATTGCCAATGCCGGGCTGAACCTCCTGTTCACCATTGATGCACCCCTTCTGCTGTGCTGGACACTTGGCCTGCTGCTGTTCTGGTATGCCGCGCAAAAACCAACCTGCAATACGCGCTGGCTTGCACTCGCTCTCGTGATCGGCATCGGCACTCTCAGCAAGCAGATGATGCTCGCGTTTCCGGCCCTCATGCTTCTCTTTGCCGCTGTTTCCCCAGAAGATCGCGCCCTGCTGCGCAATCCACGCATGTGGCTCGCCATCCTTTGCGGCATGGCCTTCATCATTCCTGTCCTGCAATGGAATCAAAACCACGCCTGGATCACCCTGGAGCACACCAAGCATCACTTCGACACCTCCAACCTCAGCTTCGGCCGCTGGTTGAGCCGCACCTTGGAAAACGTCGGCTTGCAGGCCCTCATCTACACCCCGGTGACGTTTGTCGCGCTCGTTGCAGCCATGATCGCAGCGGTGAAGCAGCGCAAAAACCTCTCACGTCCGCTGCTGTTCCTCATGCTGGCCTCCGCTCCGGCGCTGACCTGCTTTGCGGTGCTGGCATTGCGTCAGCGCATCAATCCAAACTGGCCTGCCGCCTTCTTTGTGCCTGCGTTCATTCTCGGGGCCGCATGGCTGCGGGGAGCCGCACCGTTCAAGCTGCATCCCGGCTGGGAGCGCTGGTCCCTGCGGGTCGGCGGTGCCTTGGTACTCATCGTGCACCTCGCTCTCGTCATCATCTTCACCACGGAGCTGAAAGGCATCGACAAACTCGCCAGCCTGCGCGGCTGGAATGAAGCTGGCATTGAAGCCCAGAAATTCCTCGATCAGGTGCCACGGCCAAAGAACACCTTCGTCATGGCCCTCGGCCATCGCTACCACGCTGCAGAGATGGCCTTCTACATGCCCTCGCATCCACGCCTCTATCGCTGGGAGCCCAGCGACTCGGTGCAGTCCCAGTATGAAATCTGGCCCGGCCCCGAAGAACGCATCGGCAGCGATGCCCTCATTCTCGAACCCGGCCCCGTTCCAGCCCTTTTGCAAAACACCCTCTTCACCACCGCCTTCGAAAAACTCGAATTCCGTGGCAGCATCCGTGTCCCGCTGGGAAAAGAAGTTCGCGAGTTCAGCGTCTATCTCGGACATAATCTGAAACAGTGGAAGCCTGTGCCCACAAAATGAACGCCTGGGATCTCAGCCTCCTGCATCAAATCAACACCGTCTGGTCACACCCGGCGCTCGACTGGTTGATGCCAGCCCTGTCCGCCATTGAGGCATGGCTGCCACTCATCATACTGGCCGTGCTGATCACCGCATGGCGCGGTGGCAAACGCGCCCGCATCATGCTGCTCTGTCTCGGCATCGCCATCGGCCTCGGTGACGGCGTGATCTCCAACACCCTGAAAAAATCCATCGGCCGCGTGCGCCCCCGCGATGCATTGGCTGGCATCACCATTCGTGACCTCGGCACCGCTTCACCCGCCTTCATGCGCCTCTTTGAAAAACCCGTGGTCAAACCGAGCGAACCAAATGGCGCAACCACTGGCAAATCCTTCCCATCCAGCCACACCATCAACATGTTCGCCGCCGCCACGGTCATCGCCTGCTTCTACCGCCGCGCTGGCATCCTCATGTATCTGCTGGCCGCAGCCGTCGCTTACTCACGCATCTACTGCGGCGCACACTGGCCCAGCGACATCCCGCCCTCGATGGCCATCGGCGTCTTGGTGGGCCTTGGAGTGGTATTCGTGTCGAGGCGTTTCCTCCGTCAGGCGTGACTCGCCATCATTCAAACAGCACCCACGGTGCCTTGGGATAATTTTCCTTGGCCGCCTCCATCACGCCGATGTCTCCGGCGAAGCCTTGGTGCAGGACCTTCCAGCCACCCTTGCCGTCCTTTTGCAGCAGCGCGAAAAAGTCCAGTTCCATCTCCGCAGCGATATCTTCGTTCTTCGGTTTGCCTCCGACTGTGTCCACGTAGCGCGCCCATGAGCCGCTGACACGCACCGTGCCGGTGAAAACAACGTCCTGCCCCACCTCGGCGCTCATTGGCACACGCATCGCATCCATGATGGCTTTGCGCTCCGGCGTCCCCGCCTTCGGCTCAAAGACGGGAATCTTGCTGAGCGGTTTTTTGAAGGCGACTTTGTTGGGCTCCTGCAGATTCAGCCGAGTTTCATCCTTGGGGTCCTGCTCCAGCTGGCCCTCACCGATGTAGAGCTTGTCGCCATCGAGCTTGAGCACTTCCTCCTCAGACTGGTCGGAACCTTCGATGCTAAACGTGTAGAGCACCTGAATGATGCCTCCACCGGTGAGGATGCCGCTGATCGTTCCATGGGCCCCATGCCCGTCTGGCTGTTTCGGCAGCCAGTTCTGCGTTCCGGTGACCTCATCTCCATCAATGGTGAGAGCGATGCGCGTGTATTCCTTGGCGTTCTCCTGCGCAAAAAACAGCGTCTGCGGTTCTGCGGCTGAAATGACGGTGCTCAGCAGGAGTAGTGGAAGGAGGAGAAACTTGTTCATGGCATCGAAGAGAAAAAAGAATAAAACACACCGCCCTGGATCAGAGCACCGACCACAAATAAAACCGCAAACAGCCAGAGCAGAAGCTTTCGCCTGCTCCGCCAGAAAAACGCCAGCCCGGCCGGCACGCCCGCCGCTCCACAAAGCACCTGGCCACCCATCATGCCAAAGATCAGCATCATGTGCTTGTCCGGGTCCGCCCTGCCCGAGTCATTCGCCATCACATCCGCAATGAACGCCATCGCCCCCCACGCGAGGTGCGCAATGATCCAGAGCACAATGAAGAGGACGCCGCAGACCTTCCACACCACGGAAACACCCTCTTTGGCAGCAGTCGGCGAAGTCGCTTCGCTCATTTGCCTTTGATAGATTTCAGCACTTTTTCAATCGCGTCACCATGCTCCTTCAAAGACTCAAGCGGGACGACGTTGAAGAGCATGGTTGCAGCAGAACTCACTTGGCCTTGATGGAGCCGATCATGGCACCGATGGCCGGCCCCTGCTTCTCACTGCCTTCTTTGGACGAAATGCAGGACAGCAGGATCCAGTTCTTGGCGCCGGGTTTGGCAAGCAGCACGAGGTTGATGAACGCCTTGCCGTGTTCATCTTCACCCTCGGCATTGAGGATGGCGATTCCGAGCCCGTCCTTCTGGCCCTTCTCAATCTCGTCGTACTTCATGTTCTTGAATTCCGACACGGTCTCCTTGGCCTCTTTCAGGGCAGCCTCAAGACTGTCCAGCCCGGCTTCGAGTTCAGACAGTTCCACGATCACACTGTCATCGTCCTTCGTCGGCGTGGCCATCAATCCTTCGTCGTCCAAATCCACCACCCAGGTGTCAGGCAGCACAAATGTGACAAGCGGAGCCGCTTTGGGAAATTCAACGGCCTTGTCAGCCGCGAGGGCCAGGGGTGCGGCGATGAGAGTGGCCAGACAAAGAAGAAGCGATGTTTTCATGATGTTGAATGCAAAGCGCAACATTGTGCTGAGCCAGCGAACGAATAGGAAATCTCAGCAGGATGTTGTCAACCTCGACTCCGTGACTGTTTCACTTTCCCAAACCGCCCTCACAGCGGCCACTCGATCTCCGTCTCGCCATGCATGATTTCAGCGAGGACCGGCACATCCAGAAAATGTTCCAGCACCATCCGGTTGCTGATGCTCGCAGCATCGCGCTCATCCTGGACGTAGTTCAGAATGATGCCGGCACACGTAAGGCCACGGGCCTGAATGTTGCGCACGGTCAAAATCGTGTGATTGAGGCAGCCAAGCTTGTTGTTCACCACCACGATCACCGAGAGCCCCAGACGCTGCGCAAAGTCGGCCATCGTCGAAAATTCGTTGAGCGGCACCTCCCACCCCCCCGCACCCTCGACGAGCACGTGTTCGTGGCGCTGCGCCAGTCCCTGAAAGCAGGCGATGACCTCGTTCAGTTCAATGCGCCGGTTTTCCATCAAAGCCGCGGCGTAAGGTGCAGCCGGCACCTTGAACCACACCGGATTGACCTCCTCGACAGTCAGCCCCTCGCTCCCGGCATTGGCCAGATGAATCGCATCATCACGCGACCCACAGACAAAGGGCTTGAAGCCGGCAACAGTTTTCCCGCTGCTCTTCAAAGCTTCGAGCAGCAGGCAGGTGACATAAGTCTTGCCTGCGTCCGTGTCGGTTCCGGTGATGAAGTAGTGCGACATCAGCCGATCTGGGCGAGAACTGCAGAAGCAATCTTGTCAGCCTGCGCTTCGAGGTATTCCACATCCCGTCCTTCAACAAGCAGGCGGATGAGCGATTCCGTACCCGAGTAGCGCAGCAGCACGCGACCGTAGTCACCAAGCTTCTTTTCTGTCTCTTTGATGATCTTGTCAGCCTCGACAAGCTGCTCGATGGGCGGCTTCGTGCGCACGCGCAGGTTGCGCGAGCACTGCGGGAATTTTTTCAGGCACTTGCGCAGCTCGCTCAGCGGCTCGCCCGTTTCCTTCATGATGCGCAAGATCTGCAGACCCGCGATCAGGCCGTCCCCGGTCGTAGCCCAGTCACCAAAGATGATGTGGCCGCTCTGCTCGCCGCCGAAGTTCAGTCCGCGTGCGCGCATTTCTTCGAGCACATAGCGATCACCCACACCCGTGCGGATGACACGCCCGCCCAGACGCGAAACGAGATCGTCCAGCCCGTAGTTGCTCATCACCGTGACGGCCAGCGTGTTCTGCTTCAGCGTGCCTTTGCGCAGCATGGATTCTGCGGCAATGGCCATCAGTTCGTCACCATCAAGCGCAATGGCTTCCTCATCGCACAGCGCGCTGCGGTCCGCATCGCCATCATGCGCGATGCCGGCCTGAGCCTGGCACTGGCGCACGATGCGCTCAATCTCATCGGCGTGCGTGCAGCCGCACTCTTCGTTGATGTTAAATCCATCCGGTTCGGAGTGGTACACCTGCACGTCTGCACCGAGCTGCTCCAAAGCGAGCGCACTGGTGAAGGACGAAGCGCCATGCGCGTTGTCCAGCGCAACTCGCATGCCGTCGAGGCGGACGCCACCCATCGAGGCAATCGCATGCGCCACGTAACGGTCCACGCCGTCCGCCAGCTTGGTGATGCGCCCAATGCCCCGGCCTTCCGGACGCGGCGTGTCTTCATTGCCAAGCACCAGGCGCTCAATCGCGACCTCCGTCTTGTCATTGAGCTTGCGGCCGTCGCCATGGACGAATTTGATGCCGTTGTCCTTGAAAGGATTGTGCGAGGCCGAAACGATCACCCCAAAGTTAGCGCCCAGTTGCGCGCTGAGCATGGCCACCGCAGGCGTGGGCACCTGACCCACGAGGATGACATCCACCCCTGCGGAATTCAGCCCCGCCGCCAGTGCGGACTCAAGCATTTCGCCAGAAGCGCGCGTATCGCGGCCCAGCACGGCTTTGGGGCGGTCACCGCCCTCGGGTTTGCCGCCGAGCACCACGGCGGAAGCCTGCGCTAGGCGCATGACAAACTCAGGGGTCATTGGGTGACGATTGGCCACGGCACGGACGCCGTCGGTGCCGAAGAACTGGCGCTTTTCAAACATAGGACGGCGCTTCTAGCGCAGGACTTCCAGAGTGTCAAAGCCCGGAGCTGCCGCTGACTGCCGCCCCCGGCGCGCGCGCAGGCGGAATCGATGCATTGGGCGGCGAAAGCATGGGCTCCAGTTCGGAGGGAAGTTGCACGGGCGCAGGGATCACCGGCGTGAGCTGCGAAGGTGCTGGAGAAGTCGGCACCGGAATCCTCGCAGGCGGCGGCATCGTGTAAGACGGCATGTTTCGGGCGTCCTGCGCCTTGATCATGAACCAGAACAGAAATGCCAGCACCAGGGAGATGATCTTCTCCCGCCAGTTGCGCGTGATGAATTCTTTAAGCTGATTTCCCCAGTTCATGACTGCCCTCCGTTGCGGATTCAGAACCTGCCGCTCCACCTTCGTTGAGAATTTCATTGATGCGCTGGCGCAGCTTCATCGGCTCCAGATCATGCTCCAGCCTGCCTTGAAAACACAGTGAAAGCGCCCCGGTCTCCTCGGAAACGACCAGCGCGATCGCGTCCGTCTCCTCCGAGATGCCCATGCCCGCCCGATGCCTGAGGCCGATCGCTCGATCCTGAATATCACGCTGGCTCACCGGAAAAACACAGCCTGCGGCGGAGATGCGGCCCTGGTCAATGATCGCCCCGCCATCATGCAGCGAAGTCTTGGGCTGAAAAATCGTGGTGACCAGCTCATTCGAAATGACCGCATCCAGCTCCACGCCCGACTCAGCATAGGGTTTGAGATCAATGCCGCGCTTCAGCGCAAACAGTGCCCCGCAGCGGCGTGACGACAGCTGCTGCATCGCCTCCATGAGCACATCCAGCACCTCGGGATCCGGACGATTGAAGGAAAAAATACGGCTGCTGCCCAGCTCCGCCAGCACTCGACGCAGCTCCGGCTGAAAAATGATGACCAGCGCGATCGCAAGGAAGACCGAGAAACGTTGCAGCAGGCTGCTGATGACGGACAGCTCCAGCAGCAGCGAGATCAAGGCCAGGCTCAGCAACAGCACCAGAAGCCCCGTCAGAATGCGTGCGCCACGCGTGGCCCGGAAAAACAGATACCCATGATACGCCAGGGCGGCGAGGATCAAAATCTCCACGCCGTCGCGCCAGTGTGCTGTCAGAAAGTTCCACATGCCGTTCGCTCCGTCCTGCTCGGTGAAACTATCGCACGGGGTGAATTGTTTCTCAAAAGAAGAATCGTTTTGGCCTGTGATTCACGGCGGCTAGGATGCACCCGCATGCCACGCACCAGCCCCAGCGCCACCCCCACGCCAAAACAGAGCGATCTGTTTGGCGCGCCTGTGGTTGAGGTGCCCGCTCCACAGACGGCAGTGCAAATTGCCCGCGTACAGCTGGAAGGTGCCGCCGCCATGGAGCTCGACTACGCCATTCCAGAGAACCTTTCAGGGGAGATCGTCGTGGGTTCGCGCGTGATGGTCCCCCTGCAAAACCGTCGGATGAATGCCGTGGTGCTTGAGCTGCTGAATAAGTCACCTCATCGCGGCCGGCTCAAGGAAATCGCCTCCATCGTGGCCAAGCGGCCCATGTTCACCCCCGGACTGCTCAAACTCGCACGCTGGATCGCGGAGTACTACCTCGTCTCCGTCCACACCGTGCTGCGCACCATGCTCCCCCAGGCGGTGCGGGACAAACCGGGCAGCTTCGTGATGGACAGCCATCTCAAACTGCTGCGCGAACCACCACCGGACGAATTCGAAAAGCTGCGGCACAAGGCACCCATGCAGGCGCGCGTGCTCGACATCCTGCGCAGTTGCAAAGGCGAGGCGACTCTCAGCCAGATCCGCAAGGACGTGCCCCGCGCCGCCTCCATTCTCCCTTCCCTGATCAAAGCAGGCTGGATCAGCCGCAGCGAAGTTCGTGTGGAACGCGACCCGTTCCACGACGAGGCCTTCCTGCCCAGCCAGGCGCTGACTTTCACCGATGAACAGCAGGCCGCCTACACCCGCGTCGCCGCAGCGATCGACTCCACAGAGCAGACCAAACCCATCCTGCTGCATGGCATCACCGGCAGCGGCAAAACCGAAGTCTATCTCCAGGCCATCGCCCGTGTGATCGAGCGCGGCGGCACCGCACTCGTGCTGGTCCCGGAAATCGCGCTGACACCGCAAACCATCGAACGCTTCAAGGCCCGGTTCTCCGATCGCAGTGATCGCATCGCCGTCCTGCACAGTCATTTGAGCGACGGCGAACGCCACGATGAATGGTACAAGATCCACGAAGACCGTGCCGACATCGTGATCGGCGCCCGCAGCGCGATTTTCGCCCCATTGGAACGCCTCGGCATCATCATTGTGGACGAGGAGCATGAGCCCTCATTCAAACAGGACGAAAAACCACGCTACCATGCGCGGGATGTGGCCGTGGTGCGTGGCAGCATCGAAAAATGCGTCGTCCTCCTCGGCAGCGCCACGCCAAGCCTCGAATCCTTCGAAAATGCCACGAGCGGCAAGTACGAACTGCTGAAGCTGTTGAGCCGGACGGACGGCCGCACCCTCCCGCTGATCCGCATCGTCGATATGCGCATGGAACGCCGCAAAGGCACCGGCACCACTGTGGCAAATACCGGCATCCTTTCCGAAAAGCTCCGCGCCGCGATCACCTCACGCCTGGAAAAAAAGGAGCAGACCATCCTGTTTCTAAACCGTCGTGGGTTCAACACCTCCCTCGCCTGTCTCGCCTGTGGTGAGACCGTGCAATGCCAGGACTGCAGCATTCCCATGACGCTTCACAAGCATGAGAACCGCCTCGTCTGTCACGTTTGCGGGTCACGGCGCCTGCCACCGTCGAAATGCCCCTCCTGCCAGGAGCCCGGCCTGAAGTTCGCCGGTTATGGCACCGAACGCGTCGAAACCGTGGTGCGCGAGGTGTTCCCCCACGCCCGTATCGCCCGTGTGGATACGGACACCATCCAGCGCAAAAATCAGCTCCGCGACCTCCTGCGGGATTTCCGCGCGCAGAAAATCGATCTCATCATCGGCACGCAGATGATCGCCAAGGGCCTCGATTTCCCCAATGTCACGCTCGTCGGAGTCTTGAATGCCGATCTCGCTCTCAATCTGCCAGATTTCCGCGCGGCGGAGCGCACCCTTCAGCTCCTCGTTCAGGTCGCCGGCCGCGCCGGGCGCGGCGAGGTCAAAGGTGAGGTCGTCGTGCAAACCCACGCACCTCACAGCCCGGCGGTGCAGTTTTCCCGTCACAATGATTTCGAAGGCTTCGCCCAGCAGGAATTGGAGCAGCGCCGCGCCTTTCATTACCCGCCGTACACCCATGTGGTCATCCTCGCCAGCCGGGGAAAACACCAGGCCATGGCCGAATTTGCCCTGCAAACACTTCACAAGCGCCTTCTGGAGGGCCTGTCCGAAGACGTCCTCATGGGTGAGCCCGCCCCCTGCGCCATGGCGAAGGCGCACGGCCAGTTTCGTTACCAGCTCCTGCTACGGGCGGCCAAAATCCGCCCCCTCTGCCGCCACATTCAGCAGGTCTTGCAGGCCACCAGCCTCCCCCAGGACGTCATTGTGACCTGGGATGTCGATCCCGTTTCACTTTTGTAAATTATCCTTTGTCGATTAGAAGAATCGAAGGGAACGTTGACATCAAGCGTCCCGATTCAATATTCCCCCCCTTCATGACGACAGAGAAACGCACCTCCTGCCTCCGCCTCGGATGTCTAGCCATCCTGGCCTTTGCGCTTTCTGCCTGCTCGAGCACGACCAAAGGTCCGGGCGGACAGATCTCCAAGGTGAAGTATTACCACCTGATGCCGTTCTTCACGCCACAGACGACGAACCCGACCATTCTGTTTGAGCGCCAGCACTTCATTTACGGCGCAGTGACCAAGAAGGACATCGTCGACCGCTTCGGCCACTACTACGCCTTTTTCTGGAAGACCAACGAACGCACCGGCCCGGTGACGATCAAATTCGAATACCTCCAGTCAAAGTCTGGCCTCAGCAAACATGTGCAGGAGCAGGTGATTGATGACATTCATCGCAGCAACGTTTCCAAATTCCAGGTCGTCGGCCCAGAATACCAAAAAAGTGGCCGGGTAATCGCATGGCGCATAAGCATTTTGCGCGGCAAGGAAGAACTGGTCAGCCAGCAATCCGCGCTCTGGAACTAAAACCGCAACGCATGACTCCTCCCACTCATATTCTTGTTGGCACCATCGGCCGCGTTTTCTGGATGAGGGTGGATGGACGAGGCACCTTCCAGAACAGCCTGCAGGCAAAGAAGGCGCTCCAACGCGTGGTCTCTCAGGGCATGCGCAATCTCGTTGTCGATCTCGAGCGCTGTCCCATGATGGACTCCACCTTTCTCGGTATGCTCACAGGTGCTGCCTTGAACCTCCGCGAATCCGGTGGCGGCTCCTTGAGCGTCGTCAACGCCAACCAGCGCAATCTGCAGCTCCTCACCAGCCTCGGCTTGGACCACATTTTGGAGCTCGACCGTGACGGCAAGCTCTGGGAAGCCGAACGCAAGGAAGTTTGCGACGCCCTCCAGAATTGTGGCGAAACCACCGCCGAATGCAAAGAAGTGCAGACCCAGCACGTGCTCTCCGCTCATCAGGCCCTCGCTGATGTGAGCGACGCCAACGAAAGCCGTTTTCACGATGTGATCGAATTTTTGGAAAAAGAGCTGGAGGCTGGCACATCTGCTGTTCCTGCCTAGGCGTCACCCGGATGAGCCGGGCCGCCTCCTACACCCATGATCATCGCTCTTCTTGTCCTGATCGTACTGCTGATGACGGCGGGACTGGTAATGCTGGCAAAAATTGCACGTCAGCAAAAGCTCGCCATCGCGGCGCTCCGTGCCGAGGAGGAGGCCATCGTGGCCGAAGAACGCCGCATGTTTCACTACCTGCACGATCTCGGCGAGGCCATCTGGCGCGATGACCAGCAGGCCTCCATGTACCGCTTGATTGTTGAGGGTGCCATTCGCGTCACTCAAAGCACCGGCGGCGCTCTTTACCTCTACGAC
Source organism: Prosthecobacter debontii (assembly GCA_943371875.1). Taxonomy (GTDB): domain Bacteria; phylum Verrucomicrobiota; class Verrucomicrobiia; order Verrucomicrobiales; family Verrucomicrobiaceae; genus Prosthecobacter; species Prosthecobacter debontii_C. Next base: position 26,638 of record CALRWM010000028.1, read on the forward strand.
GAAGCCTCGCAGCAGCTCGTGCCACGGCACTATTCTGACTTTTGCGCCCCTCTCATCAGCCTGCCAGAGCGCGTGCGGCAGCTGATGAAGGAGAATTCAGCCACTCTCCTCAGCACCTTGCGCATGCATGCAGAAACAGTGCAGTCAGGTCTGCTCGGCAGTGTTTTCATGCAGCAAAAAACCGAATTGCTGCCGGATCTCGGTACGGACACACGCCTTGGCCAGCACTTGGTGCCTTCCCAGCAGCACGTCACCGCCATGATCGGCCCCCTGAGCTTTGGCGTCCGCAGGCTCGGTGTTCTGGCCGTCACCTCTCCCAAAGACGGCCGCAGCTACAACGCCAACGACTTCGAAGTCTTCAATTCGCTCATCGAGCAGTCCGCCTTCGCCCTGGCCAATGCCATGTCGCATCAGGAAGCGGCCAAGAACCGCATGGATCAGCAGGAGCTCCAAAACGCCAGCCAGATCCAAAAGGTGCTCCTGCCAGATCGCGACCCCCAGGTCCCGGGCTTCATCATCGCGGGTAAAAACATCCCCGCCCGCACCCTCAGCGGTGACTATTTTGATTATTTCACTCTGCCTGACGGTCGGTTTGGTGCCGTCATTGCGGATGTTTCGGGCAAAGGCCTCGGTGCCGCCATGATCACGGTCATGTGTCGTACCCTGATGCGCGCCAATGCCGCCAGCTCCGCCTCCCCCAGCACCGTCCTCGGCGCCGTCAATCGCCAGATTGCCCCGGACATCCGCGAAGACATGTTCATCACCATGTCCTACGTCGTGGTCGAGCAGGATGGCTCGAACCTCACCCTCTCGCGTGCCGGTCATAATGCCGCGCTGCTCTGGCGCAAAGCCACCGGCAAGGTCGAGACCATCCATCCCCCCGGCCTCGGTGTCGGCATCGACAAAGGCGCAGTCTTTGAGCGCGTCACCAAGGACGCCAGCTTCGAAATGCAGATCGGCGACTGCCTCCTGCTCTACACCGACGGCGTCAACGAGGCCATGGACCCCAAAGGGATCGAATTCGGTGAGGAGCGCGTGGAGGAGGAACTCGCCAAACATGCCCCGAACGGACCCAAAGCCGTCATCGGCGGCATCATCCTGGATTTGGAACACTTTTTGAAAGGTCGACGCTCCCATGACGACATCACCTTGATTGCTATCCAGAAGACGGCATAGTCGCGGCCCCCCAAACCACCGCGAAAACTTATGACCGAGCCGAGTCCCGATACGACCCAGCAAGCAGCTTTTGAAGAAATCCCCAATCCTGAAGCCTCCGCTTCAGTGGAAGATGCCGCCCCGCTTGACCCCATCACCGCTCTGACCCAGGAAGTCGAACGCTGGAAAGACATGGCCTACCGCAGCCAGGCAGAGCTGGACAACTTCCGCAAACGCTCCGCCCGTGAGGCCCAGGAAACCCGCGCCTATGCCAATGGCGATCTCCTCCGCGCCCTCTGCCCCATCCTCGATAATTTCGACATGGGCCTCGAAGCCGCTCGCCAGGAGTCCGAAAAGTCCATGGTCTTCATGGGCATGAGCATGGTGAACCGCCAGATTCAAGATTTCCTGCGTGACAGTGGTGCTCTGGAAATTGAGGCCCAGGGCAAAGTCTTTGATCCCAATCTTCACGAGGCCGTCGCTCAGGAAGCCAGCCCCACCGTCCCCGAAGGCACCGTTATCCGCGTCACCCGTCGTGGTTACAAGCTCAAGGACCGCCTCCTGCGTGCCGCCAGCGTCATCGTTTCCAGTGGTCCAACGCCCCCTGCAGAGGCGTAACCCTCTTTCTACCCAGCTATGGCCGAAAAACGCGATTATTATGAAGTCCTTGGCGTCTCCCGCGACGTCTCGGCCGAGGAATTGAAAAAAGCCTACCGCAAGCTCGCGGTGAAATTTCACCCCGACAAAAACCCGGACGACAAGTCGGCCGAAGGTAAATTCAAGGAAGTGGGCGAAGCCTACGACGTCCTCAGCGACGAACAAAAACGCGCTGCGTACGACCGCTACGGCCATGCCGCCTTCGCCGGTGGCATGGGCGGTCCGTCCGCCGGTGGTCACGATCCCTTCGACATTTTCCGTGAAGTCTTCGGTGGCGGCGGTGGTGGCGGCATTTTTGAGCAGTTCTTCGGCGGCGGCGGTGGTGGTGGAGGCGGCGGTCGTCGTCGCGACGGCCCGCAACGCGGCAGCGACCTGCGCTACGGCATGGAAATCTCCCTCGAAGACGCCGCACACGGCGTGGAGCGTGAGATCGAGTACGAGCGCAGTGCCTCATGCAAAATCTGCTCCGGCTCCGGCTCGGCCAGCGGCGGTGGTAAAAAAACCTGCCGCACCTGCGGCGGCGTCGGTCAGGTCATCAGCTCACGTGGCTTCTTCCAGATCCAGCAGACCTGCCCGGACTGCAGTGGCAGTGGCGAAATGATCAGCGACCCCTGCCGCAATTGCAGCGGCACCGGACGCTCCAAGGAACGCACCAAAGTCCGCGTCAAAGTGCCTGCAGGCATCGAAGACGGCTCCCGTCTGCGCTCCACCGGCAACGGTGATCTCGGCGTGAAAAACGGCCCTCCCGGCGATCTCTACATCGTCGTCCAGGTCAGAGCGCACGAGATCTTCGAGCGCGAAGGCAACGATCTCCACTGCGACATCCCGCTTTCCTTTGGCACCGCCGCTCTCGGTGGCGAGCTCACCGTCCCCACCATGGAGGCCAAGGCTTCCGTCAAAGTGCCCGCAGGCACCCAAAACGGCACCACCTTCCGCCTTCGCGGCAAAGGCATGAAAATCTTGGGCGAGGACCGCTTCGGCGATCTCTACGTCCACGTCCAAATCGCCGTGCCGACCAAGCTCAATGCCGAACAACGCGGCAAACTCGACGAATTCGCCAAATCCCTCGGTGAACAAAACTCTCCCATGGAAGAGACCTTCTTCGAGAAGGCGAAAAAGTTTTTCCGCTAACCGCTCATGACCACCCGCGACCTGCTGACCCTGACGAAATTCCGCCTCAGTGCACTCGTCATCGTCACCACGTTTGTGGGCTTCTGGCTGCGTGCGCCCAAAGGCTTCGACTTCTGGCTGCTCTTTCACACCATCATCGGCAGCACCCTCGCTGCCTTCGGTGCCGCCGTGTTCAATCAGCTCATGGAGATCGAGCCCGACTCGCGCATGCAGCGCACGTTGGACCGTCCCCTGCCCTCCGGGCGCGTCAGTCCTTCGGCAGCATTCGGCATCGGCTGGCTGCTCAGCGCCTGGGCGCTCATCCATCTCACCATCCAGGTGAACATGGAGGCTGCAGCCCTCACCGCGCTCACCCTCGCGGTGTACCTCTTCATTTACACCCCGCTCAAGCGTCAAAGCGCCACCAACACCCTCGTCGGTGCCGTCTCCGGCGCGCTGCCACCGCTCATCGGCTGGGCGGGCGCCGCCGGGCCGCTGCCTGCGGGTACCGCACCGCATTTCCGCTGGGAGCTCATGGTCGAGCCGGGTGCCATCTACCTCTTCCTCCTGCTCTTCCTCTGGCAGCTCCCGCACTTCCTCGCCATCAACTGGATGTACCGCGACGAGTACCGCAAAGGCGGCTTCGTCATGCTCGCCAATGACGATGAACACGGCGCGCGCACCTCGCAGCATGCCCTCGCCTACGCTGTCAGCACCGTGCTGCTGATGTTCTATCCCGTCTATGCCGGCGCTGCCTACGCCTGGTGGTTCCTGCCCCCGGCCCTCCTGCTCAGCGGCTGGCTCTGCGTGCTGGCGCTTCGCTTCAATCGCCAGCCCGAACGCTTGACCGCCCGCAAACTTTTCTTCTGCACGCTGATGTATCTCCCCGGCATTCTGACCGTATCCATCATCGCCTGGAAACACGCGTAACTGCACCGCCATGAACGATTCTCCCGTCAAAGCCAAGCTCAGCCCCTGGACCATCTGGGTGCCCGTCATCATCGCCGTCCTCGGCCTCGTCGTCTTTTACAACTACCTCATCTATCGCTCACGCATCGACAATGACGTGAACCGTCCGCCGATCCTTGGCCGCCTCGAAAAAGACCTCGAACTCACCGAGCGCAGCGGCAAGACCGTCCACCTCGAAGATTTGAAAGGCAAGGTCCTCGTCATCTCCTGGGTTTTCACCCGCTGCCCCCGTGGCTGCGCCGCCGTCATCGCCAAGCTCAAGAAACTGCAGGCGGAATTTGCCAATGAGCCCGGCCTCCAGCTCGTCAGCTTCACCCTCGATGCCGATGACACACCCGAGATGATGAAAAAATTCGCCAGCGGCCTCGGCATCAAGGACGACGCCAACTGGTGGTTCGTGAACGGCGAGAAAGACGCCGTGCGCAAGTTCATGACCAGCCAGGCCCAGTTCCGCCCCGTGCAGGACATGCCCGAGGCCGACCGTCTCTCCCCGGATGACAAATACATCCACGACCTCCGCGTCGCCGTCATCGACCACCGTGGTCACGTGCGCAGTCTGGCCGACATCCTGAATCCCGACCCCGAATTCGCCAAATTCTGGGATGAAAAATTGCGCAAAGACCTGCACTACCTCCTCAACGAACAGAAAAAGGCCCCTTACGTACCCGCTGCCACGAAATAAACCATGGACGTCACCGAACTCCCCAAGCTCTACACGATTTTCAACGGCTGCGCGCTGCTGCACATCATCCTCGGTCTGACGATGATCAAGCTCGGCCACAAGAAGCCGCACATCGTCAGCATGATCATCGCCCTCCTGTTCTCCACGGCGTTCCTCGGCTGCTACCTCTACTACCATTACCACGCAGGCCACGTGAAGTTCGCCGGCACCGGCCTCACCCGTCCGATCTACTTCACCATCCTCTTCACGCACATCCCGCTGGCCATCCTCAGCCTGCCGATGATCATCATGACCGTCGTCCCCGCCCTGCGCAGCCGCTTCGACAAGCACAAGCGCATGTCCAAATGGACCGTCCCCGTCTGGCTCTACGTCTCCGTCACCGGCATCATCGTCTACCTCATGTGCTACGTCTGGTACGGCCCACCGATTCGCGCATAACGTAGGTTGGGTGTTTGATTCTGAAAATCTCTGCGGCGTTCCAGCCTCTGCGGTGTAAAATCAGTGGTTCCTCCGTGCCGTCCACGCTTGGAATCCGACGTGCGGGCTATCGCCACGACGGGCTCACTCCTCAAACTTCCACGACTTCCGCTTCGCCGGTTTGAGGTCCGTTCTCCCGTACCTCTTCCGGAACACATCAAACACCACGTCGGACCCGTCCGCCTTCATCTGGTGCACCATCTGCAACAAGACGCCCAGCCGTCCTTTCGGAAACCCCGCCTTGTTCGCAAACCACCCCAGATACTCCGCCGGAATATCATAGATCGGCACCCCGTTCGGCGGAAAATGCTGCGGCCCATATTTCCCAAAAGGCATGCACGTCCGCCCGATCTCTTCCAGATCAGCGCGCATGCGTGCAGCAAGGTCGTCCATGCTCAGACGATACGCGCGACCAGGAATGACGAAACCGGAATTCCCCACGACGAAGCCTGAAATCGCCGAGCAATTTCAAGCCCCCCTTGATCTGCGCACGATTTCCTTCGCTCCACGTCACCGCAAACCCAGCGCACGTATTGTAGTCCCGCCTTCAGGCGGTTCCGGGCGAACGTCCACAAACTCACACCTCCCTCACTTCAGCCCCGCATACGCCTCGCGCAGCAGCGCCTCCGTCGTCTCCCAGTCAATGCACGCATCCGTGATCGACTGCCCCCGCACCAGTTGCTCCAGCGGCTGCGGAAACTTCTGACTGCCACCCACCAGGTTGCTCTCCAGCATCGCGCCAATGATGGCCTTCTGCCCCGCAACACGCTGCCTCACGATTTCCCGAAACACATCCGGCATTCGGCGGTGGTCCTTGGCACAATTCCCATGGCTGGCATCGATCATGATCGCTGCCTTGAGCTTCGCAGACTCCAGCCCGTCGATCGTCTCCCGCACATCGTCCGCACCATAGTTCGGGCCGTCTTCACCGCCGCGCAAAATGATGTGGCAGTCCGGGTTCCCGCTCGTCGTCACAGCTGATGCCACGCCATCCTCGCTCACCCCCAGAAATGTCTGCGGCTGCATCGCCGCCTTGATCGCATTGATCGCCGGCGTGATGTGCCCAAACGTCCCGTTCTTGAAACCTAGAGGCATCGACAAACCCGACGCCATCTGCCGGTGCGTCTGCGACTCCGTCGTGCGTGCGCCAATGGCGCTCCAGCTGATCAAATCCGCAATGTACTGCGGCGTGATCGGGTCCAGCAGCTCCGTCGCCGTCGGCATGCCGAGATCCAGCACATCGCGCAAAATCTTCCGCGCTAGCCGCAGCCCCGCCGGGATGTCACAGCTCCCATCCAGATGCGGATCCATGATCAGCCCCTTCCAGCCCACCGTCGTGCGCGGCTTTTCAAAATACACACGCATCACGATGCAAAGCCGGTCCTTCAGTTCCTCCGCCAGCGCCGCCAGCTTCCGCGCATACTCCAGCCCCGCCTCGGGATCATGAATCGAGCACGGACCAAGAATCACAAGAAAGCGCGAATCACGGCCAAACAGAATGTCCCGAATCTCCTGCCGCGATTTCGCCACGAAGGCGGTTTGCGCGTCAGTCGGCGCGATCTCGCTCATCAGGCTGCGCGGTGACGGCAGCGGGACGTTGGAGGCGATGTGGAGGTTGGCAGTCTGGCTCATGGGGATTCTTCCATAAAGCCGGAACTGGCTTTCTTCAATCGTCCTGCACCACCGGATTCTTCGGCTTCAGCACCGCGTACAGCACCACGCTGATCACAATGATCCCTCCCGCAATCAACGGCGCGATCTGCATGGAGGCGTCGGGGCTTGTGACAGCGCTGTGAATGCGCGTGTAGATCAGCGAGGCGCAGGTCAGAGCTCCCAGCACCGGCACGATCATCGGCGGCTCAAACCCTCCCTGCGGTTCTCCCGGCCGGCGCTTCAGCACCACCAGCGCGATGTTCACCACGGTAAAGACCGCCAGCAGCAGCAGCACTGTGGATTCAGCCATTTGTTTCACACCACCGCTGAGGATCAGCACAGACACGATGCCAAAGAGCACAAACACCGCCACATGCGGCGTGTGCCGCTTCGGATGGACGCGCCCCAGCACCGCAGGCAGCAGCCCTTGCCGGCTCATGCCATAAAGCAGTCGCGATCCCATGATGTAGTTCAGCAGCGCAGTGTTGCCGATCGCGAAAATCGTGATGCCCAGGTACAGCTTGTCGATGCCCCCCAGCCAGGGCGCGGCCCGATGCGCCACATCCATCAGCGGCGTTTTGCTCGCCGCCAGTTCACGCCACGGCACCACCGAAACCGCCGTGATCGCCACCGCCATGTAAATGAGCGTCGCCAAAATCATCGCGCCGATCAGGCCAAACGGCACATTCTTCCGCGGATTTTTGACCTCCTCACTCACATTAAGAATGTCCTCAAAACCGATGAAGGAGAAAAACGTCAGCACCGCCCCCTGCATCACCAGCGCCAGCGTGATGCCGGAGCCTGCTCCGCCCACCACCGTGTCTTTCGCCGTTTCCAGATAGTTCACGCTGCCCCAGTACCGGGCGCCCACGGCGATGATGAACAGCAGCCCGGAAGCTTCCACCACCGTGCAGAGCACATTCAGCCACATGCTCTCACGCAGGCCGCGATAGATCACACACCCGACGAGAAACACAATCCCGATGGCCACCAGCTTGATGTCCAGCGCAAACCCAAACGCCTTCTCCAGCTGTTCCGCAATCGCCTGGGCTCCGGTCGCCATGCTGGTAAGTCCGCTCATCATCACCGCGATGCCCACCACGTAGCTCAGCAGCGGCTTGTGCAGACCATGCTGCGTCACATACGCCGCGCCCCCGGCTCTTGCATAACGGCTGCCCACACACGCATAGGACAGCCCCGTGAGCATGGCGGCCACCATCGCGGTCAAAAACGCCAGCCAGACCGCATTCCCCAAGGAATCCGCAGCCCGCCCGATCAGCGCATAAATGCCTGCGCCCAGCATCGAACCCAGTCCATAAAACAGCACCTGCCAGCCACCGATGGTTGGCTGCAGAGTGGGCGGTGAGTCAGTCTTTGAAGAAAGCGCGGCGGGTTCCATGCTCTGCTACTAGCCGAGATCGTGCCGCGCTGGAAGATAAAAAGCAGCCGCCCCCATCGCGTCTTTGAGCGATGAGGGCGGCGCAGGAGGTTAACACACACAGGTCAGTTACAGCACCGGGATCTGGCGCGGCTTCACCACTTCCTTGAGCGGCAGGCGCAGCGTGAGCACGCCGTCTTCCAGCTTCGCCGTCATCTGGTCCTCACTCACAGGTGCGTTGAGACGCAGACGAAGCAGGTAGCTGAGCGGCGACAGCTCGCGATGGAGCGCCTTCATGCCTTCCGGCACGGTCGTGCTGCGTTCGCCGCGCACCGTGAGGATGTTTTCCTCAAGGTCGAGCTTCACATTGCTCTTCGGCACGCCAGGCAGTTCGACGCGTATTTCAAACGCTTCGGCATTGCCATTGACGTTGTAGAGCGGCTTGCGCAGGGATTCGGTAACGCCGGAGGTGGCGGGAGCGCTGGTGCGGGGGGAGCAGGTAGTGTTCATGATTTGTTAAGAGAATAGATTTTTGGATGGGTGTTGATCAGATCAGTTCAGGGTGATGGTGCGCGGCTTGCTGCGTTCCTGCTTCGGCAGGGTCACCGTCAGGATGCCGTCTTCCAGCTTCGCGACGATGGCTTCAGCATTGACGATTTCTGGCACGGACACCGAGCGGGTGAGGCTGTAGGAGCTTTCCTTCTCGCCGTCCTTCTCGCGCTTTTCAGCGGAGACGGTCAGCATGCCGTTGTTCAGCTCGATTTTGACATCCTCCTTCTTCACGCCCGGCACTTCAAAGCTGGCGAAGTAGTTGTCTTTGTCTTCATGCACATCCACGGCCAGCTTGTCACCGGCCACGCCGGGAAAAACCTCACCGAGGTTGTTGATGAAGCTGCTCAAGGATGGCAGTCCAGCCAGCGGATGGCGGAACCATTCGTCGAAGTCGGAAACGCGGTTGAGGCTGAAGGGGTTGGTTCGGATGAGTTTCATAGCTTGAGTGGTTTGGTTTGAGTTTTTTGGTCGGAAGATTCTTTCCTCCTCATACTCATGCATCAGCCGTGCCAGACGCCCCTTCCTCCTTTCAACTCACTGAAGACCAACAATCTAAATCCATCCACAATCACCCCACCCGCCCTCAAGGTGTGCCAAAAAAGGCACGTCCTGTCTCTTCAGTGAGACATTTTTGCCAATTAGACCGCTCCTCAAATAGTGGGTCCTCAATGGCACTCATTTCCGCCATGTTTCACTCACTTTGACACCTCAGTGCATCATTCACTAAACCCTGAATTTTCCTGTCTGACGATCATGATCTATTCCCCATCCCACTCCGCGATATACCAGCCCCAAGGGGGCTACGCATCATAGCGAAGGGTTGCCGAGCCTTGGCGAGGCTACCCTGGTACCCGAGCCAGCCATCTGGAAAGCAAACCCAGCACTCCACCACATCCCACGATCACCAGCAGCGTCGGCAAAGTACTCCGCCACACAAGAGGAGCCCCGCCTGCACCAAAATTCACGATCAATGCCCTTGAGCGTCTCCGCCGCAGCGATTGACCGGCATGCTTTAAGCCGTGCGTCCTTACGCCTTGGCCTCCCGCTTCTTCTTCGCCTTCAGGTTCAGCATCTCCACCATCATCGAAAAGCCCATGGCAAAGTAGATGTAGCCCTTCGGAATCTCGAAATGCAAGCCTTCACCAATCAAGGCCGTGCCGATCAGAATCAGAAAGCTCAGCGCCAGCATCTTCACCGTCGGATGCCGTGCCACGAACTCACCCACCGCTCGGGCAAACACCATCATGAAACCCACGGAGATCAGCACCGCCGTCACCATGATGGAGATATGCTTCACCATGCCCACGGCGGTGATCACCGAATCCAGAGAGAACACAATGTCCAGCAGCGCGATCTGCACCATCACCGCGCCAAAAGCAGCCCCTTTGCCCACGCTGTTGCGCACCTCTCCTTCAGGGTCGCCTTCGAGTTTTTCATGGATTTCATGCGTGCTCTTGTAGATTAGGAACAGGCCGCCAAAGATCAGCACCAGATCCTTCCCGGTGATCGAATGCTCCAGCACCGTAAACAGCGGCGTCGTCAGCGACATCACCCAGGTGATGGAGAGCAGCAGCAGTATGCGTGTCAGCATCGCCAGTCCCAGGCCTATGAAACGTCCGCGCGGGCGGTCCGCCTCAGGCAGTTTGTCCACCAGGATCGAGATGAACACAATATTGTCGATCCCCAGCACAATCTCCAGCACGCACAGTGTCAGCACTGCGATCCACGCCTCCGGGGTCGCGACCCAGGAAAAGTCGAGCACATTCAAATTGGCGGTTACAGCAGCGGCAGCGTTGGCAATCATCGGGCCGCGACCCTAGCGGAAAATGCCGCCTCGGCAAACTCCACGATGAATTTGCTGCGCCGCGCAGCACCCTCAATTCAGGCAGTCACCGAACACCACGTCTTTTCGGTCACTTCCGTCCCTTTTGTCATTCAGACAATCAACCGCACCAGAGCTGGCTGCCTCAAAAACAAGCCCCGTATCCCGTCACCTCCCGCAGCAAAAACTTTTCCATTGTCAAAAATCCGTTCATACATGCGCATGCCGCCCGCCAGCCTCGCCGATCTCGAAGAACGCCTCAGCCGCCCCACACCTGCCGTCATTGAGATGATGAGCCAGCTCCCCGGCGACATCATCATCCTGGGCGCCGCAGGCAAGATGGGCCCCTCCCTCGCACGCATGGCCAAACGCGCCAGCGACGAGGCAGGCACCAAGCGCCGCGTCATCGCAGTCTCACGCTTCAGTTCGCCGGGATCAGCGGAGGAATTCCAGCAGCACGGCATCGAGGTCATCGCCACCGACCTCCTCTCTGCCAACGCCGTCGCCTACCTCCCGCATGCGCCCAACGTCATCTACATGGCAGGCATGAAATTCGGCTCCACCGGCCAGGAATCCATGACCTGGGCCATGAACGCCTGGCTCCCCGGCCTCGTGTGCGAGCGCTACCACCGCAGCCGTATCGCCGCCTTTTCCACCGGCAATGTCTATGGCCTCGTACCCGTGGAGCACGGTGGCAGCCACGAAGAAGACGCCCTCAATCCCAAGGGTGAATACGCCATGAGCTGTCTGGGTCGTGAGCGCATCTTCGAGCACTTCAGCCAAACCCGCGGCACCCCCGTCTCCCTCGTCCGCCTCAACTACGCCTGCGACCTGCGCTACGGCGTCATGGTCGACATCGCACGCCAGGTCTGGAACGGCGATCCCGTGGACGTCACCATGGGCTGGTTCAACACCATCTGGCAGGGCGATGCGAACGCCCTCTCCCTCCTCAGCCTCGCCAAAGCTCACAGCCCCGCCTGGGTCGTCAACCTCACCGGCACCGCCACCCTCAGCGTCCGCGAAGTCGCCCACACCTTCGGCAAACTCTTCGGCAAACCCGTCCAGATCACCGGCCAGGAAGCCCCCGACGCCCTCCTCAGCAATCCCTACCGCAGCTTCGTCGAACTCGGCATCCCCTTCATCCGCGACGAAGAACTCACCGAATGGGTCGCCCAATGGATCTCCACCGGCGGCGAATCCCTCGGCAAACCCACCCATTTCGAGTCGCGGGACGGAAAGTTTTGAATGCATTCTTGGAAGCCCAAAATGCTCCTAGAAGAAGGGGCAAATTTGCTAGCACCAGTCCTCGCTGGACATGGTTTTGTATTCAGGCACGTAAGCTCAGGCATTGGTTCAGGTGGAGACTATGCTGAGGGACGAATGGAAGCATTGCCCCGGGCAATCGAGATGCATTTTCGCAATACCTTGGGTTTGGTTCGTTTTCATTACGGCAACCACAGCGTGGCTCATGAACATTATATGAAGCACCTGGGAGTTACAGACAGATGCGAATACCCAGGATATTCGGAGAGCCCTATGAGTGGTTTCCAACACCTGGCCCATGATCTTCAGGCTTTCGGTGCTGATTTTTTTGGCTCGGGTGAAAAGCTCATCGCTGCTTCAAAAATCGAAGCAGAAGAAGAGGCTGCGAGGGCACAGGAATACCAGCTCAGTGCCAGCGGCGATCCACGTGCCCGGCTCATGGCACGCGAGGCGTTTCGATGCGGTGACTATCACAACACCATTCGATTGCTCACAAACATGCAATTTCCCGGCGAGCTAAGCTCCTCTGAACTTAAATTGCTTTCGATCGCTCAAAAGCGAATGAACAAGCAATGAGTCATATTCTACTCCACAATTTCCTGAACTGTTCGACAGCTCACTCCACGGCCCACGGCTTCATTTTTCATCTATGTCGATGACTGCCATACACCTCACTCCAGCACTGATTCTTCGGGAATTGGGCAAGCTGAACGTGACGGACATCGAAAGCGTGCTGCACAAGCTCCAGATGCTTGCTGCGACAAAGAAAGGCGCTCTCAAGGCCGACGAGGCAAAGCTGCTGGAAACCATCAATGCCACGCTGCCCACAGATCAACGCATGATCTACCGTCGCCTCTCGACCAAGCGCAAGAACGGCTCGCTCACCCCTGCAGAACATCGCGAGCTGCTACGGCTCTCCGATCTGGTGGAAACGCTGCACGCACGCCGCATGCAGAGCTTGGTCAAACTGGCCGCCCTTCGCAAGACCACGGTGCCCGAAGTGATACAACGACTGGGGCTCGCACCACTCGCCCTCCGTCAGCAAACGTCCCCCAGCCCTAAAGGGGCTGCGTAGTTGAGCCCAGGGTCAGCCGAGCCTCAGCGAGGCGACCCTGGGAATCGCAGCACACGACCTTGAAGCAAACCCATCCCTCCGCCACACACTGCGCCCACCAGAAGCGTGTGCAACCAGCTCCGCCGCGCCCACTTGCCGCGGTCATCCAACGCTCGCATACCACCCTTCACCTCGCGCGCACTACTCCACCGCCCCCGGCCTCAGCCAGTACAGCACGCTCATCCTCACCGCGATCCCATTCTCCACCTGCTGGTTGATCAGACACCTCTCATAATTCATCCCCGCATCCGTGATCTCCACCCCGCGGTTCACCGGCCCCGGATGCATCAGGTGCAGCCCGCGCTCGCGCAAAATTTCCACCCGCTCGTTCGTCAGTCCATAATTGCGGTGGTACTCCGCAGCGCTTGGAATGAGCGGCTCGTCGAGGCGCTCGCCCTGCACACGCAGAAGATAAATCACATCCGGCTTCCACTCGAAGGCATCACGCCAGTTGCCAAACTGCGGAATCTCCGGCGGCACCTCGCGTGGCATCATCGACCCCGGGGCAAGGTACGCTACCTCCATGCCGAGGCGGCGGAAAATCAGGCTCGTGCTGCGCGCCACACGGGAGTGCTGAATGTCGCCCACAATCAAAACACGGCAGCCGCTCAGGTTTTTATGAATCTCCCTCAGCGTAAACGCATCCAGCAGCGCCTGCGTGGGGTGCGCGTGCCAGCCGTCCCCAGCATTGATGACACTGGCGCGCGTGTTTTTGGCTATGAGATTCGGCGTCCCTGCCTGCTTGTGCCGCACGACGATGTAGTCCACTCGCATCGCCTCCAGCGTCTCCACCGTGTCCAGAATGGACTCCCCCTTCACCACGCTGCTCGACTCAATGTCAAAGTGCGTCACGTCCGCAGAGAGGCGGCTCGCCGCCACTTCAAAGCTCGATCGCGTGCGCGTGGAGGGCTCATAAAAAAGCGTCAGCATCGTCTGCCCCTTGAGCGTGGGCACCTTCTTCACACTGCGCTTAAAGAGGTCCTTGAACGGCACGGCGTTGTCGAGCACGAAGGCGATTTCCGCGTCCGTGAGCGAGGCGATGTCGAGGAGGTCTTTGCGCGGGGTCATCTCGTTGTGGCTTGGGTTTGCACGGTGCAGGCGTCCTCGCCGTCCACCTCGGTAAAGCGCACCGCCACCCGCTCTCCGGGTGCCAGCGTGACCTTGAGGGCGGAGAAATCCGGCTGCACAGGAAATTCACGGCCGCAGCGGTCCACCAGCACGGCCAGCTGCACGCGTTTCGGGCGGCCAAAATTAAGCAGCTCATCCAGCGCCGCACGCACGCTGCGGCCGGTGTAGATCACCTCATCACAGAGCACCACATTGAGGTCGTCGATGTCGAAGGCGATGTCGGACCCCTCCAGCTTCGGCACCATCTGAAAGGTGCTCAGATCATCGCGATACTGCGTGATGTCGATGGTGCCCAGAAAGACCTTCACGCCGCCAATCTTTTCGATCTCGGCCGCGATGCGTTTCGCCAGCGGCACCCCACGGGTGAAAACCCCCACCAGCGCGATGCTCTCCGCGCCAGGATTGGCCGTCAGAATGCTTTGCGCCAAAGCTTGCACCCCTGCGGCCATCTGGGCCTGTGTGAGTAGCGTACGTTCATTGCCGGGCATGGTGGAAAAGGGTGCGCGGACAGTCCGGCGATTCACCGTCTTGTCAAATCGGGGGATCGCAGCACCGGCACAGAAGTTTCGCACCGGCAGACGCCTCCAGGGTTGCAAAGCAGGCGCGTCTTTGATTTGATACGTCCATGCAACGATTTTCCCGCGCCCTTTTGATGCTGGCCCTGCCTGGACTGCTGGCCAGTTGTGATGTTCTCCGTGAAAGTTTTGCTGTTCTTCGCGAGAACAAATTACTCATCACCACGCACGTGCAGACGGACCAGCTGGAGCACAAAAGCGAGCTCATGCCTGTGACGATCGCAGGCCAGCAAATGATCTTCAAAAAAGTCCCCGAGTTCAGCCAGCGCAGCATCTCCGCCTTTGAACCCTTCGAAGCGGATAACAACGATGGCTATGGCGTGGTGCTCCAGCTCGACACCAAGGGCCGCACCGCACTCGAACTCGCCTCCCGTCAGTACGTTGGCATGACCTTCCTGACCATGGTCCAGGGCCTGCCCATCGACCTGATTGAGATCGACAAGCCGATCACCGATGGTCGTTTCACCATCTGGCGTGGACTTTCGAAGGAGACGATTGATGAAATGGACAAGTTTTACCCGCGCAGCAAATACATGAAATCGTCCTCTCGCTGGATGGATGACATGTTGCCGTCCACCTCCAAGGAAAAATTGAACTCTCGCAGAGATGCCAAGGCCTTGGAGGCCGCCGAAAAAGCCGCTGAAAAGACCGCTGCCCGCAACAAAGAACTCGGCATCCTTCCCAAGGCGCCCAAGACCAAGGACATTCCGCTCGAAGGCTACAAACTGCCCGGCACCTGATGAAGCGCCTCGCCCTTTCACTCTCGCTGCTCGGCCTGCTCACGGGCATCCTGCCCGCGCAGCAGCTGCAGCTTCCCACCGCCAACCACGCGTTGTTTGACGCACCTGCGGAGTTCTTCCAGTTCGTCGACCGTGACTTCGACGGTGCCAAGACCACCCCCTGGGAGGGCGGCCAGTTCGGCTTCGTGCGCGATCCCCGCCATATCGGAGGCCGCATCGCCTACGCACGCTTTCACGAAGGTCTCGACATCAAACCCCTCCAGCGTGATGCCAAAAGCAATCCCCAGGACGAAGTCGGCGCCATCGCCGACGGCGTCGTGGCTTACGTGGCCGCTTCGTCCGGCCTGAGCAATTACGGTCGCTACATCGTGGTGCAGCACAACTGGGGTGGCTGTCCGTTTTTCTCCCTCTACGCCCATCTTGCCTCCGCACAGGTCAGTGCCGGGCAGAAGGTCAAGGCGGGCACCACCCTGGGCATTCTCGGTTACACCGGCAGTGGCATCGATCAGCGCCGCGCACATCTGCATGTGGAGCTGAACCTCTTTCTCTCCAGCCGCTTTGAGGCCTGGCACAACGCAAATTTCCCCACCCCCAATCATCATGGCTTGTACAACGGCCTGAATCTCATCGGGCTCGATCTCCAGTCGCTCTACCTCGCGCAGCAGAAAAATCCCGGCCTCACCGCCGCCAGCGCCGTGCGCGCCACAGAAAGCAGCTACCGTGTGGCCGTCCCGGGAGATGCCGAGATGGAAATCCTCAAAAACTACCCCTGGCTGCTCGACGGCCCCCGTCCTTCAGGCAAACCCGCAAGCTGGGAGGTCACCTTCAGCCGCTGGGGCCTGCCCTTGGCCGTAAAAGCATCCTCGACACCGGTTGGAGCCCCTTTCGTCACCTGGGTCAAAGACGCCGGCATTCCCCACTTCACTCACACCCGCGGCTGCGTCACCGGCAGCGGCAGCACCGGCAAGCTCACCACCGAAGGCCTGCGCTTTATCAAGCTCGCCACCGGCTGGTTCTGACCGTAGCGCAAGCGTCCCGCTTGCACTCTGCTCTCAGAACCATGCACTACTCCGGCTGATAAAACCGGCCCATGTGCTCCAGAATCTTCGCCCGCAGTTCATCCCCATCAATCGGGCCATTGTGGCGGAAGATCACCTCGCCTCCCGGCGCAACCACCAGCGTGTGCGGGATCGGTCCCGGCCACTCAGGATCCAGCGCCTTGATCAGCTCCTCCTGGCTCGCCTCGTTAAAAACATAGGCGTTGCCCTTGCGCCCCTCCGCCTTGAGCGAAGGCTTCAGCTTGTCCGGCACGATGGCGTTGTGCTTATCCAAAAACTCCTTCACCTCATCCACGTTCTTGGGGTCATCCATGCTGATGCTGATGAACTCAAAATCACGCAGGCCAAATTTGCGCGATGTGGCCACCAGCTGCGGAAACTCCTCCACGCACGGCCCGCACCAGGTGGCCCAGACATTGAACAGCCGCACCTTCTTCGTGTCGTTCTTGCGCAGCGCCGCGATCCCCTTGGAATCAATCAGCTCCACCTCCACCTCGCCCTTCTCCCACTTCTCATTGTCAGCAGCGAGCTGCTTGCGTTTGTCGATCCATTTGGTGGAGCACCCATGCGGCTTCGTCTCCTCCACCGGCACCGCTTTGCCCTCCACCAGCGCCTCAATGGCATTGCGCGCATCAGGCGCAGTCACCGTGGCCTCATCCGCGTAGCGTGAATCATCCAGCCGGCCCTGGTAGCGCAGCTTGCGTTCCTTGTCGAAAATGAAGACATGCGGCGTGGCCAGGCAGCCGTACGCCAGCGCCGTCTTCTGCGTGTCCCCATCGTAGAGGTAGGGAAAGGTAAAGCCCTGCTCCTTCGCGTGCAGTTTCATCTCCGGAAAACTGTCGTTGTACTTCGAGTAACCCAGTTCATCCGGCCGCAGCGCTGCCGGATCATTTGGATTGATCGCCACCACTTTCAGCCCCTTGCCCTTGAACTCCTTCAGCAGCTTCTTGATGCGCCCCTCCACCGCCTGCGAAGTCGGGCAGTGATTGCTCAAAAACGCCACCATCAGCAGCTCCGCGTCCTCGTAATTCTTCAGCGTGTGCTTCTCTTCATCGATGCCCACAAGATCAAAATCCGGCGCAGCATCTCCAATTTTGAGCTCATGAAAACCCTCCGGCATCGCCGACTTTTTCCCCTTCGCCGTTTCAGCATGGACAAGGACCGGAAGCAGCACGGTCAGCAAAGTGAGGGCGAACTTGTTCATGGGCTAGATCATTCGTTTTTGGCCGTCTGGCATTTCCAACACACTTCAAACGAGGCAGGATTGGATTCTTTGCAGGCAGGACACAGCCATTCTTCAGCCGTACAAGCCTCCTCCGACTGATGCGGCAGCAGCAGCGCGCTTGCCCGCTCAAAATCCGCATCCTCCACCAAACACAAAGTCGGCTGCAGCGGCCCGATGAAAATATTGGTCAGCTGAGAGGTCGTTTCATTGCGAATGAAACAGGCAATGCCAGCCTCTTCGAGGATCGACCTGAAAAAGCCGAGCCGCGTCGAATCAATGCTGGTGATGAGGTCGCGCATAAGTGGGTGTCATACTTCAAATTCATCCGCCGGATCAAACGGTGGCATCGGCACATTGATGATTTTAAGCTTCCCCACCGCCCGGTGCACACACCCCGGCCG
Organism: Prosthecobacter debontii; assembly: GCA_943371875.1. GTDB lineage: Bacteria > Verrucomicrobiota > Verrucomicrobiia > Verrucomicrobiales > Verrucomicrobiaceae > Prosthecobacter > Prosthecobacter debontii_C. The sequence goes on from CALRWM010000028.1 coordinate 44,597, forward strand.
GATCATCACCGTCGTCATCGGCTTCAGCGGCACAATCTGCCCGTCCACTTCCAGATGCCCCTCACCTTCCAGCACAATGTAGATCTCCGTCATCTTCTTGTGGTAGTGCGCCTTCGAATCCGCATGGATGTCCGTCAGGTGCACCGTCGCCAGCGTATTCCAGTCCTCCTTGAACGCCCTCCTCGCCTGCCCACAAGGACAAGGCGTCGGCGGAATTTCATCCAGCTGGGCAACGGCGAAGCGAGGTTCAGACATAAAAACGTAGAATTACTGACGGTGGTGTTCCTTGGCAAATGCAATGGCGTCACGGGCGCCGTGAAGGACATAGAGAATGCGAGCTCCAGCATTCTCCGGCAGCGGGCGGTAGTAGATGATATAATTGGGATATTCCGTCACTGTGATCATGCGGACGCCTGCGAGCGCTCGACGGAGCGGATGGTATTCAGTGCCCAGAACAGGCTCTTGAGCGAGCAACTGATACCTCCCAGTAATGGCAAACTCAACAGCGTTGGCGGCGATGGGATTGTCCATCGCGATGTGGGTTGAAATCTCGATCACATCTTCATCCACTTCCGGATGAATTTGAAGTTCCTGCTCAGCCATGCTGGTGCTGCTGAACACGTTCCATCACTCTTGCACGGATGCTTTCACGATAGGCCGTCATGTCCGTGATCGTGACAAACGGCCCCTTGTCACGTTCTTCGAGAATGTTCTCCAAGGCCTCACGCTCCTTGTCTGCTACAGGAGCTTCATTCTCATTTTCGAGGAAACTGACGAGATACGACGACAAGAAGCTTTCAGGCGATTTGTTCCAGCCTTGCGCCTTGCGGGTCAGGGCCGGCATGACGGCTTCAGGGAGTTCGATGGTGAACTGTGGCATGGCAGTAGTCTACCATACCCCAGCCACAGCGACACCCAATTTTACAGCGTCGCCAGCGCCGCCGCAGCCACCTCCGCCGTCTGCTCCAGATCATCCCGGCTGTGCGCCATGCTGATGAACCCCGTCTCAAACTGGCTCGGCGCAAAGTACACCCCATGGTCCAGGCAGTAGTGGAAGAATTTGCGGAACGCGGCGAGATCGGACGTCTTCGCATCCTGCAGATTGTGCACTTCCTTCTCCGTGAAGAACAGGCAGAACATGCTCCCCTTGCGGTACCATCGGTAGTTCAGCCCCTTCTTCTTGAGCACCTCCAGCACCGCCGTCTCCATGACCTGTCCCAGGTTTTCCAGCAGCGCGTAGCCATTCTTCTTCTCCAGCTCACGCAACTGCGCCAGACCCGCCGCCAGCGCCACAGGATTGCCGCTGAGCGTTCCCGCCTGATACACCGGGCCGATCGGCGCGAGGTAATCCATGATGTCCGCACGCCCGCCAAAAGCACCCACAGGCAATCCACCACCAATGACCTTGCCGAGGCAGGTCAGATCCGGCGTGATCTTCTCCAGCTCCTGCACCCCGCCTTTGGCCAGACGGAAGCCCGTCATCACCTCATCAAAAATCAGCAGCGCACCATGCTTCGTCGTGATGTCCCTCAGCTTCTGCAGGAAGCCCGGCTTCGGCAAAATGAGCCCCGCATTCGCCGGATACGGCTCCACGATCACGCACGCGATCTCATGCCCCTGCTTCTCAAACAACTCCTCCAGCGCCGCCTCATCATTAAACGGCAGCACGCTGGTCAGCTCGGCAAACGCCCGTGGCACACCGGCACTGTCAGGATTCCCGTGCGTCAGCGCCCCGCTCCCCGCCGCCACCAGCAGGCTGTCCGAGTGTCCATGATAGCACCCGTCAAACTTCACCAGCCGGTCGCGGCCTGTAAATCCACGCGCCAGACGGATGGCAGACATGGTCGCCTCCGTGCCGCTGCTCACCATGCGCACCTTCTGAATGCTCGGCACCCATTCACAGATCGTGCGCGCCATCTCCACCTCATACAGGTTCGGAATGCCAAAACTCACCCCGTCCTTGGCCGCATTGTGGATCGCCTCGATCACGCTGATCGGCGCATGCCCGAGAATCGCCGGCCCCCACGTGCCCACGTAGTCGATCAGGCAACGGTCATCCACATCGTAGATGCGGCAGCCTTTGGCGCGCCTCACGAAAAAGGGGTCACCGCCGACGTTGCGGAAGGCGCGCACCGGCGAGTTCACTCCTCCGGGAATGTACTGCTTGGCGAGGTCGAAGAGCTTGGTGGAAAGGGGTCCGTTTGGCATGGTTGGGGGTGGAAAGGGATACGCGGGAGATTTTATGCGTCGAACAAAAGGTTGCTCCGAACCGTCTGAGTCGGCTATTCTCAGCCCAATTCCCGACCACCCTGCCATGAAAGCGTTCTGTTTGGTTCTCCTCGCCCTCTGTACCGCTCAGGCCGCCCAGGCACAGTCGGCCACCTCTTCCCCACGGAATCGGTCCTCGCTGGCCACGGTGGAGCCCGGCACGTTTGCCGTGGAAGGCATGACGCCCAAGCCCATCGTGCTCAAAGTCCAGCTCGAAGCCCCCGTCTATCCCACCAGCAAGCTTCAGGGTGCCCTCGGCTCCTTTGCCCCCGGCGCTCTCGTCACCCTCCTGGCCATGTCAGACACCGCCTACCGCGTCCGCGGCCGTGCCCGCCATGGCGACGTCGCTGGCTGGGTGCGCATGAACGAGGTCATCTCCGCCGTGCCGAACCTCAACGCGAACCTCAAAAAACTCTATGAGCGCACCCAGATGGTCGATGAACTCATCCAGCACAAACAAGTCGCCCTCGGCATGACCAGCCAGGAAGTGCACGCCTCCTTGGGAAAACCCTCCCGCAAATCCAGCAAGATCACCGCCGCAGGCAAGGAAGAGCGGCTGGAATACGCCATCTACGATCACGTCCCCCAGACCAGCACAGGGGTCAATGCCTTCGGCCAGATCGTTCAAACCGTCGTCTACGTCCGCGTCGAAGTCGGCACCCTCGGCCTGAGTTTCAAAGACAACGTGGTCTCAGAAATCGAGGAGACCAAGGGCAATCCCCTCGGCGGCGGCGGTGCCATCACCGTGCCACCGCCGGTAGGCGGGTTCTGACAGTAGCCATCTCGCTCCGCGAGATGAGCCCAGCGCTCCCGCCACACCCCACTCTTCTCCCATATGGACTGCGGTTGCGCAGCGACGTAGGAGCGCAGCTACCGCTTTCGCAGACCGGTCACCTCACTCACACCACGAAACGCTGCGCAAAAAAACGGCGACCATTCGAACTTCGTCATTCGCCATTATTTCGTCATTCGGATTTACTCATTCGTCATTCAGTCCCAGCCTCACCCTCTCCGGCGTCCACCCCGCCGCCCGCAAGCTCCGCAAAGACCGCGCATCATCCCGCTTCGCCAGCCGCTTCCCACTCTCATCCGTGATCAGCCTGTGGTGCCACCACTCCGGCACCGGCAGTCCCAGCAGCGCCTGCAGCAGCCGGTGCAGATGCGTCGCCTCCAGCAGATCCTCCCCCCGCGTCACCAGCGTGATCCCCTGCAGCGCATCATCAACCACCACCGCCAGGTGATAACTCGCCGGCGTGTCCTTCCGCGCCAGCACCACATCCCCAAACACATCGGGCCGCGCCGTGAAAACCCCGCGCCCCCGGTCCGTCCATTCCAAGTCCCCTTCCACAAACCCCGCCGCCTTCGCCACATCCAGCCGCAGCGCATACTGCTCCCCCGCCGCCATCCGCTCCGCCCGCTCGCCCGCATCACGATTCCGGCACGTCCCCGGGTACAAAGGTCCGTCCGGCCCCTGCGGCGCATTCCCTGCCCGCGCGATCTCCTCCTGAATCTCCCGCCTCGTGCAGAAGCACGGATACAGCACCCCCAGCGCTTCCAGCTTCGCCAAAGCCGCACGGTAATCCTCAAAATGATCCGACTGCCGCCGCACCGGCACCTCCCACTCCAGCCCCAGCCACGCCAGGTCCTCAAAGATCGCCCCCTCATACTCCGGTCGTGCGCGTGTCCCGTCGATGTCCTCCAGCCGGATCAAAAATCGCCCGCCCCCCGCCTTCTCCTGCGCAAACAACGCCGCATACGCATGCCCCAGATGCAGCCATCCGGTGGGACTGGGGGCGAATCGTGTGACTTCAGGCATGCTCAGACCTTCTTCGGCTTCACCAGAATATCACCGTTGTCACTGATTCCACGAATTTGGTTTCGATACACATGCATCTCCGGCCTCACCATCCCATGCGTGTAGCCACATTTGACCTTCGTCACCGCCAGCCCGGGCGATTCCTCCCAGCCTCCCTCCATCACGTTCAGCCCTGCGCCTTGCAGATACAGCGTGTGGTCAAACGTCTCCTTCGCATGGATCTTCCCATCGTGAATGTGCAGCGACGGGAAAAACACCGTGCCCGCCAGCGCCGTCGGAAACGCAAACGCCATCGGATGCACCCGCGCATTGCCCGGTTTCAGTTTGAACACCGCAAACCCGAAGTCCTCATAGCCCGGCAGCTTCGCCCAAACTCCCTCAGGCATGCGAAACCGCTCATCCAGCCGGCTGAAATCCGCAGCGGTCGGCACAAAGCTCGCATCATAGGCACCTACGGAAACGACTTCGAGAGACAGGCTAGTCGCAGACGCCGGCGCAGCCCCAAAGGGATCCGCCCTGTAACTTGGCATCGGAAACATCTCCCACATGTCTTCAAATACCCGGTCATACTTCGAGAAATCAAAAAACTTCACCGCATCCTCCCCCGTTCCTTTCTTGATCGGAATCGGCAGCACCATCGCCAGGTCTCGCGGCACATTCACTGACATCTGGTAGATCAGCACCTGGTTCCCACGCTCACCCAGCCGGCCAAAGATCCGTGTGTTTTTGACCTCCTCGACTTTTCCCGTGAAGCAGCACATGATGCACATGCTATCCAACCGACTTATCCACTGTCCAGCATGAATCTCGCCGACCTCGTCTCCCACCTCGACACCGAACTGCGCATCGCCGAGATCGCGGACTACTCCAACGCCCTCAACGGCCTCCAGCTCGAAAACCGCAAAGGAGAAGTCACCAAGATCGTCGCCGCCGTGGATGCCACGCTGCCCGTGATCAAAAAAGCCGTCGCCGCAGGTGCCGATTTGCTCATCGTCCACCACGGCATGTTCTGGACCGGCCTCCAAACCTGGACCGGCCCCGTCTTCCAAAAAATCAAAGTCGCGCTGGATGCCGGCCTCGCCGTTTACAGCTCCCACCTCCCGCTCGATTTCCATCCCACCCTCGGCAACGACGCCGTCCTCGCCCGCGCCCTCGGCTTCGAACCCTCCGGCAACTTCATGAAGACCAAGGGCTCCGAAAACGGCGCCAAGATCGAAACCGAAATCAGCCGCGATGAACTCGTCCAGCGTCTCGCCACCGTCACCGGCGCCCGCGTTCATTTCTGCCCCGGCGGCCCCTCCACCTGCCGCAAGATCGGCATCATGACCGGCGGCGCAGGCTCCGAAGTCGCCACCGTCGCCAAGGCTGGCATCGACACCTTCATCACCGGCGAAGGCCCCCACTGGAGCTACACCCTCGCCGAGGAGATCGGCGTCAATCTCATCTACGGCGGCCACTACGCCACCGAGACCTTCGGCGTGAAGGCCCTCTCCACGTACATCGAGCAAAAATTCGGCATCCCTTGGGAGTTCGTCGACCACCCAACCGGCCTCTAAGCCATGAGCTATCTCACGCGTGACTTCTTCGAGCGTGACGTCCTCACCGTCGCCCGCGATCTCATCGGCGTCGAGCTCGTCTGGAAAGGCTGCGCCGGCATAATCGTCGAAACCGAGGCCTACTCCGTGGAAGGCGACCTAGCCGCCCACACCGCCACCCGTCCCAGCGCCCGCGAGTTCGTCAAAAAGCACCCGCCCGGCACCGCCTACGTCTATTTCAACTACGGCATGTACTGGCTCTTCAACCTCCTCGTCAAAGGCGGCTCCCAGGACGGCCTCATCCTCATCCGCGCACTCGATCCCACCCGCGGCATCCCGCAAATGCGGCAGCGCCGCCACCGCGAAAAACTCCACGAACTCTGCTCCGGCCCCGGCAAGCTCGCCCTCGCTCTCGGCATCGATGGCACCCATCACGGCCTCCCCATGACCGGCAAAGGTCGCCCCGCCCGCTGCGGCCTCGTCCAGCCCTCGTTATCCACCCACGAAATCGCCACCGACATCCGCGTCGGCATCAGCCAGGCCATCGACTACCCCTGGCGCTTCCTCTCCCGCCACAGCCCCCACCTCAGCGTCAAACACGGCAAAGTAAAACTGTCCGCAAAGACTGGCTCTCGATGAAGGCTGAGCGCCTTCCACCTCCTGCAGCATCGCCCTCGCACAGTGAATGTACTTGGTACAAGACACCGCTCTTCCGCCATTCCACTCCGCGACACACCAGCCCTGAAGGGGCTGCGGAATACAGCCCAGGGTCAGTCGAGCCTCAGCGAGGCGACCCTGGTCCCGCACAACTGATCGGAAAGCAAACCCACGACATCCGCCACACGTCACGCCTACCAGCAGCGTCATCAGAGAGCTCCGCCGCGCATCATCGCCCACGGCATCCGAGCCCCCTGAAAGGACAAGATCACACAGATAGATTTTCCACTGTCTGCCGAAACCCTAAACAAAACCGCCGCCAAGAAACAACCGCAACGCCGCTACCACGGCGACGGCGACATTGATCGTCAGACCAATCTTGCGCTGACAGAAGGAACCAAAGATGATGCCTACCACGCAGCCCGCAAGCACCGCCCATTGCAGCCAGCCGAGCAGAGGGATGAGTCCCGGCACCAGCAAGACCGCGCACACCAGACCAATAAGAACAGAGAGAATTTGCATAACAACGGCACAGATCACCACCCTCCGCTGAATACAACTGCAATTCTCCGGACTCATTGTAAGCCGCGCCTTGCATTCAGGCGCAGACGCAGTACCCTCCGGCCTCGCAAAATGATCCGGAGAGGTGGCTGAGTGGTTGAAGGCACCTGACTCGAAATCAGACGTTGTCGAAAGGCAACCGTGGGTTCAAATCCCACCCTCTCCGCCATTTTTGCCTCCCCAAGGAGGCAAAAATGCCCTCCATAGCTCGCAGAGCGAAGGACGGGCCACCGCCCACAAAACGCACCCCCTCCCAAAGCGCTGCGCGCGCCTCCCATATGGACTGCGGTTGCGCAGTGAGGCACGAACGCAGCTACCGCTTTCGACGTGCTGATCGGCTCACGCATACCACGGGTTATTCGAAGGCGGGAGCCGGTGAACTTCCGCCAGCCAGTCAGCGCACGCGCGCCACGAGACGTTCGAACGCGGCAGCTTCAGCGAAGAAGGAAGCTCGCAGAGCGAATTACAGATCACCCCCGTTCTCTCCGGCGCACCCTCACCGAATCCACTCCCGCAGCTTCTTCAAGTCCACGGGCCTCACCAGATACTCATTGAACCCGGCGCGCTTCCCTTCGGCCAAATCTTCATCACTGCCATAGCCGCTCATCGCCACCAGCAAGGCATCGGCAAGCCCCGGCAGCGCACGAATGCACTTGGCGACTTCAAAGCCGTTCATGCCCGGCAGCCCCACGTCCAGGATCACCACCTCGGGTAAAAACTCCGCCGCCGCTGCCACGGCATCCGGTCCCGTGAAAGCGATTCGCGTTTCATGCCCCCGGCGCTCATGCAGCAGCGCCAGACTGCAGGCCGAGTCCTCATTGTCATCCACGATCAGGATGCGCCTTGCTCTCTCACGCACCGCTCCTGCCGCAGGTGCTCCTGGCCGCTTCTCGCTGGCTTCTGATTTCACATCCATCAGCATGGGCAGACGCACGCTGAACTCCGATCCGTGGCCGGTCCCAGCACTCTTCGCCTCGATGCTTCCTCCGTGCAGCCTCACCAGCCGCTCCGCCAGCGTCAGGCCTATGCCCAGTCCTCCGCGTTCTCGCTCCAGAGATCGGCTCCCCTGCACAAACAGCTCAAAAATTCGCGGCAGCAGCTGCGCATCGATTCCTACTCCATGGTCGCTCACGGTGATCACCACATCGCTCCCATCCCGTTCCACGCTCACCTGGATGGGGCTGCCATCGTCGCTGTACTTGCGGGCGTTGTTTAAAAGATTGCCCAAGACCTGCTCGATTCGCGTGGGATCAGCATCCAGATGCACGGCCTCGTCCGGCAGCTGAAGCAGCACCTCCTGCCCTCGCTTCATGCCATCCGCCTGCGCCAGGCTCACCGCAGCCTTCACGATTTCCTCCAGCGCCACCACCTTCTTGCGCAGCTCGATCTTCCCCTGCGTGATGCGGGCCGCATCCAGCAGGTCGTCGATCATTCGGCTCATGTTTCCCAGCTGCCGCGTCAGAATCGCCAGCGAGTTCTGTTTCTCCTCCTCATTCAGTGTCGCCGTCTTCAGCACCTCCGTCATGTTCCGCATCGGTGCCAGTGGGTTGCGCAGCTCATGGGCTAGCATCGCCAGAAATTCATCCTTCCGCCGGTCCGCCTCCGTGAGCTGCTTCGCATTCGCCACCAGCGCCTCCGCCGCCAGCTTCCGCTCCGTCACATCCAGGTTGGTGCCCACCACCCACTCCACCTGCCCCTGCGCGTTGACCCGCGTCGTCTCCACGCATTCCACATGGCGCACCGCGCCGTCGCTCCGGCGGCGGATACGGAAGGAGCGCGCGCTGCTGCCCCCTTTGATCACCGTCTCTTCCAGAATTTTTAAATTCTCAGCCAGATCTTCCGGCAGCACCGCATGGCTCCAGTCCTCGTACTGGACCATGCCGTCAGGTCTCGGCGGAATGCCATAGATATGAAACATTGGCTCATCCCACCAGACGGTGTTGGTGATCACATTCCACTCCCAGATGCCCACTCCGGTGGCCGCCGTCGCCAGGCGCACACGCTCCTCGCTCTCCACCAGCGCTCTTTCTGCACGGTGGCGCGGAGTGATGTCGTTGAAGTAGCACACCACCCCATATCCCCCCTCGGGCAGCATCACCCGTTGGATCTCCCATTCATAGGCCTCCTCGTCCCCGTGGTCATTTCTCACCTGCGCAAAGCGTGGCGAAATATACCGTTCGCCCGTCTCCAGTGTGTGCCGAAAACGGGCCATGATTCCAGCGCACAACTCCGCTCCCCACAGGATCTCCGTCACCTCCTCCAGACTGCGGCCGATCAGCGGCTCAATTCCAGGAAACGCTGGCATCGCCACCGGATTGATCTGCCGCAGATGCAGCTGCGCATCCACGACATACGTGCCGATCGGCGCCTGCTCGATCAACGACGAAAACAGCTCCGCATTCTGCAGCGTTTGCAGCTCGGCCTGTTTTCGCTCCGTGATGTCTGTGGCCACCCCAAAGTGCCGCACGGCAGCCCCGGCATCATCATACTCCGTTTCCGCCCGGTTGCCGATCCATCGCTCCTGCCCGTCAGGCCGCCGAATGCGGAACTCATGATTGAAGTGCAGCCCCTGCTCGATGCATTCCTCCAGATGCTGCCAGAACTTCTCCCGATCATCCGGATGCACCAGCTCCGTGAACGCTTCACGCGTCGGCATGAAGGTCTCCGGACTCACGCCAAAAACCGCATACACCTCGGGCGACCACCACAAAACGTCATGCTTGATGGACAAATCATACACGCCCATCTGCCCTGCAGACAGCGCCAGCCTCAGGCGCTCGCGCTCGATGCGGAGGTTCCGCTCTGCAGCCACCTCATCCCCTCTTCTCTCGGGAAGAGTCAGATCCACTCCTCCCCGCGGAGTGGAGGCCTCGTCTTGTTTCAAGGGTAAGCTGTCGAGTTGGCTAGGCTCGTTCATAGAAAACGTTTCCTAAAGATCCGCCAAGCCTCCACTTTATATGGCTGTTTTTCAATGATTTTAGGTTTGATTTTTAGTCTCTGCACAGTTCCAAAAAACCTAAGAATCGTTGGCCGACCCATTTTTGGCTGTATCAAAAGCCGGTCAACAGAATCAGTCTTCGAGAATTGGCCATCGTTGGCCCCGAAGTATTTTATCCGCTGAACCTCAAGGCGGGCATTGCCCAGCCTTCATCACCATGAGGCACAGCCAGCACAAAGCCGCACCTCCCCGGATGCCGCTCGCTGATTGAATGTCGGACTCACCCCATAGGGTGATCATCTCACCGCCCCTTCGCCACAAACGGCTCCGGCGTGTCCACAAAAAACTCGCCCACATCGCCATCAGGCATGCCGTGATTGCGGATGCCTTCCAGCCTGCGACGGCTGCCGCGCTCGCTGCCCGGGCGGTTGGCCGTGCGTTGCACCAGATCAGTGATCACCGGTGCGGCGATGGCAGCGCTGGCGGCCAGCAAAGTCAGCGCGATCACATTCGAAGATCCACGCCGCATCCCCCGGCCAAACAGGATGCCCAGCGCACACCCAGCGGCGGCAGGAGCAATCAGTGAGGCGTAAGTTTCGTAGCCGGGAGCGGAGAGGTTTTCTTTCATAAGTAAACATAACCTCTCCGCGAGAATCACCAAAGAGGAATTTGCCCGCGTCCTGCTTTCCGGCTAAGGGAGGCCCGTCCACAAAAAACACTGATCATGTCCCAAGCCGCACCCAAAAATCGTTACGCTCTCATCCTCGCTGGCGGCAGCGGCCAGCGCTTCTGGCCCATCAGCCGCGATGCCCAGCCCAAACAGTTGCTCAAACTTTTTGGCGAGAAAACCCTCCTCGAACTCACCATCGAGCGCCTCGACGGCTTCGTGCCCAAGGAAAACATCCTCATTCTCACCAACAAGCAGCAGGAAGCCTCCGTGCGTGCGCTCATCAAGGACCTCCCGCCGGAAAACATCGTCGCCGAACCCGAAAAGCGCGATACCGCTCCAGCCATCGCCCTTGCCGTCGGCTGGGTCGTGACCCGCGATCCCACCGCCACCATGATCGTGCTGCCTGCGGATCACCTCATCAAGGATCACGCTCAGTTTCAGCGTGTGCTTTCCAATGCCGCCCTCGCCGCAGAAAACAGCGGCAGCCTCGTCACCGTGGGCATCACCCCCACCTGGGCCTGTCCCAGCTACGGCTACGTGGAGCGTGGCCGCCGCGCCAGCATCGGCGGTCTCGATGACCTCCCCGTTTGGGAAGTCGCCCGCTTCCGTGAGAAGCCCAATCCCGATCTCGCCGAGCACTTCATCAGCCAGGGCACCTTCCTTTGGAATGCCGGCATGTTCATCTGGACCATCCCCGCCATTTTCAGCGAGCTCAGCCGCCACTGCCCCGTCCTCGCCGATTTCATTTCGGAATTGCGCGGCTCCAAGGACTTCAGCGCCACCGTTGACAAACAGTTCGGCAAACTGCCCAAGCTCTCCATCGACTACGCCCTCATGGAGCGCGCCTCCCGCGTGCTCAACATCGAGTCCACCTTCGACTGGGATGACGTCGGCAACTGGACCAGCGTCGGCCGCTATCTCGACACCGACAGCGATGGCAACCAGCACAACTGCGCCCTCTCGCAGCAGGATTCCCTGAACAACATCGTATTCACCCAGACCGGCCAGCACGTCGCCCTCATCGGCGTGCAGGATCTCATCGTCGTCGCTTCCAAAGATGGTCTCCTCGTCGCCACTCGCAACAAGGCCGAGAACATCAAGAAAATCGTCGATGGCCTGCCCAAAGAATTGCGCTGATTTAGCACTCAGCATCTAGGATCCAGCATCCAGCTCCATGCCCCGCATCCTCGCCATTGATCACGGCACCGTACGCATCGGTCTCGCTCTCAGTGACGAGACCGAGATCGTCGCCAGCCCCTTCAAAACGATCGATGCCAATCACGAGCCGGAGCGCACCCTCGCCCGCATCGTGCAGGAAAAACGCATCGGCAAAATCGTCATCGGCATGCCCTTCCGCATGAGCGGCGAGAAAGGCAGCGCCGCCGCCCGCGTCGAAAAATTCGCCCACAGTCTCGGCAAAGAACTGCAGCACTCGGTGCCCATCGAGTTCGTCGATGAACGCCTCTCCTCCGTCGAAGCCGAGGCCTCCATGTCCCGCGCCGGCATCACCGGCAAAAAGGAGCGCAACGAGATCGTCGATCAGCTCGCCGCCGTCGTCATTCTCCAGGATTACTTGAACCAGCAGCGCGGCCCCGCAGGCTTCCTGCTCCCCGACGCCTCCTACGAACTCCCCTGGACCGATGAGCCGAAGCGACGTCGAAAGTAAGGCCGGCAAAAATCGCGGCCCCGAGCCGGGATTCAAACGCCTCCGCTTCACCATCGCCTACTGCGGCACCCCTTGGCGCGGCTGGCAGAGCCTCGAAGGCGGTCGCACCGTCACAGACGAACTCCACACCGCCATCCGCCGAGCCACCCGCATCGACACCCGCGTGCATGGCAGCGGCCGCACCGACGCCGGCGTGCACGCCCTCGCCCAGACCGCCCACTGCGATATCCCTGACACCGTGCGCATGAGCACTGAGTCCTGGGCCCATGCCGTCAACGCCTGCCTCCCCCTCACCATCCGCATCCTGCACGTGGAGGAGTGCGCCCCCAGCTTCCACGCCCGCTTTGACGCCCACGGCAAAACCTACCGCTACCGCATCTGGCGGCAGCGCATGCTCTCCCCCTTCGAAGCCGACCGCGCCTGGCACATCTACGGTCCCCTGGATCTCGACGCCGTCCGCTGGTGCTGCGAAAAACTCGTCGGAACCCACAACTTCGTCCGTCTCTCTGCCAATCGCGGCGACATGCACGAAACCGAGCGCCGCCTCCGCTTCGAAAAAACCACCCGCACCATCCACCGCGCCGAACTGCGTGAGTCAGGCGACTTCATCGAACTCGAATTCTCCGGCGACGGCTTCCTCTACAAAATGGTCCGCCTCATCGTCGGCAGCCTCATGCACGTCGCCCGCGGCCGCGAACCCAAAGAATGGTTCGCCCAGCTCCTCACCGATCCCACCGGCCCCCAAAGCAACCAGACTGCCCCCGCCTGCGGCCTGTATTTGGTCAAAGTGGAGTACCCGACCGAGCCACACTGAAGAACGGCAGCCCTGTCGCTGCCTGCCCCAGGAATGACACATGGGTTATGAATCTGTGAGCACCCAAGCCAAGCGCAGCTTTTGGAACCGAAGCGCAGCGGAGTTAGACAGCCGCAGGCTGCCCGAAGGGTGAGCAAAGCGAGTCAATGCGGTTGCGAAGATGCAAGGCGCAAGCCTGCATCGGAGCTACCGCTTTCGCGAGGTGAAGAATGTGCTTCGGCCTAAACCGTTTTCCGGCGCACGAAAGATTGCCATTCACGCGTCGCAGCGAATCCTATGACTATGCCCACCACTGCTCTCGCTACCACTGAAGCCACACGGCCTCTGCCCGATGACAGCTCCGGTGTGAACGAAATCTTGGATGAAGCTCTGCGTCGCGATGCCGAGATCGAGTCAGGACTGGTTCGTGAACTGTCACACGAAGAATTCATCGCCGGACTTCGCCTGCCCAAGGTCGCGTGATCCTTTCCTGCCGCTCGTTCATCCATGATGATGTGAATGAGATTCCTGCGTGGAATGGAACGTCGCAGGCCAATGCGTCCCGGCGCGCGGACTTCCAGTCCGCAGCACTCCGCGTGAACCCATGCCTCCACACGTCTCTTCAACATCGCAGCCTCCATCGTGCCATCCCCTTGGCACACACAGCGCGAATCCCTTCCTGCTCTTCGCACGTCCTGCCGCGAACTCGAAGTTTTCTCACCACCACCCCCTCAAATAAAATTCCACCCGCCTTGTAATTTATGTTTCCACCCTCTGCGGCTCTTTCATAGGCTCAAACCCACCGCTCACTCCGCCGACCACCCAGCATCCCTTCTCCCAGTCAATGCCTCTTCTCCCATCCCTCATCCTCGCCGAATACTCAATCACCCACGGCCTGGAGCTCTTCATCGTCTTCGGCTTCGCCGGCATCCTCATGGCCATCGCTGGCTACAAGCTCTTCGACAAACTGACCCCCGGCAATCTCCACGCCGAAATCTTCGAGCACAAGAACATCGCTGCAGCCATCCTCGCGGGTAGCGTGATCATCGGCGTGTCGCTGATCCTCGCGGCCGCCATGAGCAGCTAACGCCCCCTTCCGTCACATGAAACGCAGCAATGTCATCATCCTCACGCTGGCTGGCGTGGGCCTGGGTGTCACCGGCTACAATCGCATGACTGAAGCCGAGCCGGTGAACGTCCACAGCACCGCCGTGCTGCCACCCGGGTCCCTGAGCCCCGCCATGCGTGCCAGCCTCCCGCCCTTTTTCGCAGGTCAGGACGTCTCGCGCCAGATGCCACCTCACAACGCCTACGACCCGCAGCTTGGCTACTATCATCAGCCCTGCTCCGCATGGTTCCCCTATCCCTATGATCACTACGATCAGCGCTGGGGCTACTACCGCTGCGGCAGGTGGTCGCGTTATCACAGCACCAAGGCCTACCCGTCATCCTCCACGTATTTTCGCGGTGGCTTTACGGGTTCGGGTTCAGCGAACAGCACCGCTCCCTCCACGACCACAAGCCCTCCGTCGATTAACAACGACTATGCGCTGCAGCCCACTGGAGCCCCCATCCACTCCGGCGTCCCCCAGAGCCAGGCCAGCATGACGCGCTCCGCCTTCACCACTCGCGGCGGCTTCGGCCGCACGGGCTCTTTCTCCGGATTTTTCTCCGGCTCCTGACTCCTCGTGCAACGCATCACCGAATCACCCCGCCCCGACTGGCAGGCCCAGGTCGAAGCCCTCGGCCTCACCTTCCACACCAACGACGGCCACCTCTACTGGGACGAATCCGCCCACTACCGCTTCACCAGCCGCGAGATCGACCGCCTGGAGCAGGCCACCGCCGAGCTTCAGCGCATCAGCATCGCCGCCGCCGAACGCGCCATCCGCGACAACTGGCGCGACCGCCTCGCCATCTCCCCGCAGGCATGGCAGGAGATCATTCAATCCTGGGACCGCGATGACCTCTCCCTCTACGGTCGCTTCGACCTCATGTGGGACGGCTCCGGCGAGCCCAAAATGCTGGAATACAACGCCGACACCCCCACCAGCCTGCTGGAGGCTTCCGTCGTGCAGTGGCAGTGGCTGCAGCAAACCCGCCCCCACGCCGATCAGTTCAACTCCATCCATGAAAAGCTGCTCGCCTCCTGGCCCTCCTGGCCCCAGCAGCAGATCCACTTCTGCGCCCAGCGCGACTCCGAAGAAGACTGGCGCACCCTGCTTTACCTCATCGACACCTGCCGCCAGTCAGGCAAAAGCACCATCGACCTCGCCGTCGAAGATCTCGGCTGGAATGCAGGCATGCAGACCTTCGTGGACCATCAGGACCGCCCGCTCGATCTTCTCTTCAAGCTCTACCCTTGGGAATGGATGTGGCTCGAAGACTTCTCCTGCCATCTCCCCGGCAGATGCCAGCGCTTCGTCGAACCCGTCTGGAAAATGCTCTGGAGCAACAAAGCCTTCCTCGTCCTCCTCTGGGAAATGTTCGAAGGCCACCCCAACCTCCTGCGCACCTCCTTCATACCCGACGGCATGCGCGACCACGTGGAAAAGCCCTACTTCAGCCGCGAAGGCACCAACGTCCGCCTCATCCAAAACGGCAGCCTGCTCGAAAGCACCGACGGCCCCTGGCATGCCCAGCCCAAGGTCTACCAGGAACTTCACCCCGAAGTCACCTTCTCCGGCAACCATCCCGTCATCGGCTCCTGGATCATCGGCGGCGAAGCCGCCGGCATCGGCATCCGCGAAGACGCCTCCCTCATCACCTCCAACACCAGCCGCTTCATCCCCCACTGCTTCTAAATCCGCCTCGCATACATTCAGGGTCGAAGCACGCACCGCAGGCAAAAAAACCTCCCTGCCACATTCCCGTCACCTCATCGAATCCTGTTAATTCTGTCATCCTGTTAATTCTGTCCATCCCTCTCCGCGCACCTCCCTCCACTCCCTTAATCATTCAGCTTTCGCCATTTTCCATTCGAAAGCCCCCCGCCACTCCACTTGCATCCTTCCCCGGCTTGGACGAATACAACCGCCCCCCATGCCCCACGAAGCCCAAATCGCCCGCCGTCGTTCCTTCGCGATCATTTCGCACCCCGACGCCGGTAAAACGACGCTCACCGAAAAGCTCCTGCTCTACGGCGGCGCTGTCGCACTCGCGGGTTCCGTGACCGCTCGCAAAAACCAGCGCGCCACCACCTCCGACTGGATGGAGCTCGAAAAGCAGCGCGGCATTTCCGTCAGCTCCACCGTCCTGCAGTTTGAGTACAAAGGCAATGTCGTGAACCTCCTCGACACCCCCGGTCACAAAGACTTCTCCGAAGACACCTACCGCGTCCTCACCGCCGTCGATGCCGCCATCATGGTCGTCGACGCTGGTAAAGGCATCGAGGCCCAAACACGCAAGCTCTTCGAAGTCTGCCGCCGCCGTGGCGTCCCCATCTTCACCTTCATGAACAAGCTCGACCGCCCTGCGCGCGAGCCCCTCACCCTCCTCGACGAACTCGAAACCGTCCTCGGCATCGGCGCCTGCGCCATCAACTGGCCCCTCGGTCTCGGCCAGCAGTTCCGTGGCGTTTACGACCGCCGCAAAAACGACGTCCACCTCTTCGAGCGCACCGTCCACGGCGCATTCCGCGCCCCCGAAAAAGTCGGCGGCCTCGATGATGAATTCGTCGCCAAGCACACCGTCCCTGAAGCACTCGAACAGGCCAAGATGGAACTCGAAATGCTCGACGGCGCAGGCCACGCCTACGACCGCACCAAGATCGATCGCGGCGAGCTCACCCCCGTCTTCTTCGGCAGCGCCAGCAACAACTTCGGCGTGCAGATGCTCCTTGACGGCTTCCTCGAACTCGCCCCGCCACCCGAGCCCCGCATGGCTGCCGATGGCCGCGTCATCGAGCCCACCGATGAAGGCTTCTCCGGCTTCGTCTTCAAGATCCAGGCCAACATGGACCCCCGCCATCGCGACCGCATGAGCTTCGTCCGCATCGTCAGCGGCAAGTTCGAGCGCGACATGCAGGTCACCCACACCCGCACCGGCAAAATCGTCCGCCTCGCCAACTCCCAAAAACTTTTCGCCCAGGATCGCGAGACCGTGAATGAAGCCTACGCTGGCGATGTCGTCGGCATCGTCGGCAATCACGGCTTCGGTATCGGCGACACCCTCGCCGTCGATCCCAAGCTCAAGTTCGACGAAATCCCCCGCTTCGCCCCCGAAGTCTTCTGCTACCTGCACAACCCCAGCACTGCCCACTACAAGCGCTTCCGTGATGGCCTCGAGCAGCTCCTCAGCGAAGGCGTCGTCCAGCAGTTCATCCAGCCCCACGCCGGTCAGCGCGTCCCCCTCCTCGGAGCCGTCGGCCCCCTCCAGTTCGAAGTCGTGCAGTTCCGTCTCGAAAGCGAATACAACGCCCAAAGCCGCCTCGAAACCGCCCCCTACACCGTCCTCCGCTGGGTCCGCACCAAAGACGGCGGCGCCATCGAAGACTTCGACATCCCCGGCGGCGTCACCACCGCCCAAGACAGCGCCGAACGCTGGGTCGTCTTCTTCAGCGACCAATGGGCCATCAACTACTTCGAACGCCGCAACCCCAACGCCGAACTCTCCGAGATCCCCTGGGACGAAGTCGAGAAGAAAGCTGGCGCCTAGCCTGCCGTCTTTTAGACAGGATTAACAAGATTTCAGCGTGATGCAGGATTGCTCGCCTTGGTTAAAAGGCGGCGTTTCGCGACGGCATTCTAAAACCATGCCCGCGCAAATCTTGTGAATCCCGCAATCCTGTAAATCCTGTCAAAATGGGGCCGCATGACCCAATGACGAACGCCGCAACCCCAACGCCGAACTCTCCGAGATCCCATGGGACGAGGTGGAGAAGGCGAAGCTCTAATTTGAGTTGCCCCACCGCGCCCTCATCCGCCATGCTCCCCGCATGACCGCCGATGAAATCGCCGCCGCGCTCACCCTCGTTCGCGAAGAGACCGACTTAAACTCCAAGTCCCTCCTTCTCGCCGGCCTCGTCTCCGAGTCGTTTCGCGAGCGCGGCTTCGAACCCGTCATCGTCGGCGGCTCCGCCATCGAGTTCTACACCGACGGCGCCTACATGTCCGGCGACACCGACATCTGCTGGACCGGCTGGCCCCAGCCAAACAATGAAGAGCGCACAGAAATCATGCGCCAGCTCCCCGGCATCAAGTCCCACGGCGGCAGAAGCTGGGGCATCGAAGGACTATGGATCGATCTGCTGGGAGAGGTTGATTACCGATCCCATAAAGCGTTCTCGCGGTTCGAAACTCCGCATGGAGAGGTGAGATTGATTCCCGTGGAGGACGCACTCGTCGAGCGGGTTTACTCCGCCCGGAAGTGGGTCAATCGGTGCGATGAGAAAGACGACGACTGCGCTAAAAAGTTAATGGCGGCCGTTGTATCGGGTCGGCTCCCCATCGATTGGGACGAAGCCAATCGCGTCGCTGCCTGCTCGATCGAAATACAACTGCGTGCAAGAGTTCGATGCCGTAAAAGCCGAGGTGGAGGCCGAACTGGAAAAATCCAAATCCTAAGTTACAATCTCTCCATGACGCCCTCGAAACTCAAATCCAGCCCCGAGCGCACATGGACTTGGGAGCAATGGCAGGCAGGTCGCGCCGAGCGCCGTCGCCTGGGCAATCTCGTGGCTCCCAAAAACATCCGGCGCGCAAAGAGCGAAGGCGACGAATATCTTCGCGAAACTTACGACGGCGAGCGCGGTCCTCCCTTTAACAAGCCCTTTGATCCCTCCGCAGACGAGAAGTAAAATTGGGTAAATGAAACCCAAAACCGTCGTCATCACCGGCTGCACCTGCGGACTTGGCCGCACCATGCTGCCGGACTTCATTCTTTGGGACGAGGAGAAAATGTCGGGCGACGTTTTCTAGACAGGATCAACAAGATTACAGGATGATGCAGCATTTGCTCGCCCTGCACAAAAGCCGACGTTTCGCGACGCCACTCTCAAGCCACGCCCGCCCAAATCTTGTGAATCCTCCAATCCTGTAAATCCTGTCAAAACAGCGCCGCGTAACCCAAAGACCTCGCCCCACCTCCATGAATGACCTGGAGAAGAAAGCTGACGCCTAGAGTGCCGAACTTTTAGACAGGATTAACAAGATTACAGAATGCCGCAGGATCGCCAGTTCAGCTCTCCAAAGAGCATCGTTTCGAAACGGCACTCTCAAACCGCAACCGCGCAAATCTTGTGAATTCTGCAATCCTGTAAATCCTGTCAAAATAGCACCGCATACCCCGAAGCCCCCGCCCCGCATGAACCCCAAAACCCTCGTCATCACCGGCTGCACCCGCGGACTCGGCCGCGCCATGGTCCCCCTTTTCATCAAAGCCGGCTGGCACATCGCCGGTTGCGGCCGCAACGCCGCGCAAATCACCGAACTCTCCCAGCAGTTCCCCGCCCCGCACCATTTCCAAACCTGCGACGTCTCCCGCGAATCCGACATCGCCGCTTTCTGCGCCACCATCCTCGAAAAATTCGGCCCACCCGATCTCGTCCTCAACAACGCCGCCATCATCACCCCCAACGCGCCCCTCTGGAAAACCAGCGCCGCAGACTTCAGCCGCATCATCGACATCAACATCAAAGGCCCCGCCGCCATGATGCGCCACCTCCTCCCACCCATGCTCAAACGCAACACCGGCGTCATCGTCAATTTCTCCTCCGGCTGGGGCCGCGTCACCGCCGCCGACGTCGCCCCCTACTGCGCCACCAAATACGCCATCGAAGGCCTCTCCATGGCCACCGCCCAGGACACCGGCGGCAAAGTCGCCGTCATCCCCATGAACCCCGGCATCATCGACACCGACATGCTCCGCAGCACCTTCGGCACCGGTGCCGGTGATTTCCCCGACGCCTCAGACTGGGCCCGCCGCGCCGTCCCCTACTTCATCAAACTCGGCCCCAAAGACAACGGCAAGCCCCTCACCGTCCCCGGAGCATAGCCCTCCCGCCTGCCAGTCGGATCGAAGCGCCCCGCACTCGGAGGATAGGCCTCCGGCCTGTCAACGGCTCGAGGCGTCCCGCCTTCGTTCCGTCAGGTTTGCCGCATCCCCCGCGCAAACCATCCGCCCATCACAAACTCCGCCGTCCTTTTCGTCCTTCCTCAGCGGCGCAGCACCCTCGTCGGCCGCTTCATTCACAAGCCCTGAAAGAAACCCTTTCCTCATCAAATCTCTGCGGCGTTCCAATCTCTGCGGTGTAAAATCAGCACTCCCCTAAAGGTCCCCGCCCCATGCGCCTCCTCATCACCGCCGGCCCCACGCGCGAGCCCATCGACCCCGTGCGCTTCCTCTCCAACCGCTCCTCCGGCCGCATGGGCTACGCCCTCGCCGAAGCCGCCCTCGCCGCCGGCCACGAAGTCCTCCTCATCTCCGGCCCCGTCACCCTCCCGCCACCCTCCGGCGTCCAAATCATCCACGTCGAAACCGCCCGCGAAATGTTCGACGCCGTCCGCACCCACCTCCACGGCTGCGACACCGCCATCTTCAGCGCCGCCGTCGCCGATTATCGTCCTTCACAGGTCGTCTCCCAAAAAATCAAAAAGTCCGCCGACACCCTCACACTCCAGCTCGAACGCACCGAAGACATCCTCGGTTCCGTCCGCTCCCAGTTCGCCTTCCACGGTTTCCTCGTCGGCTTCGCCGCAGAAACCGAAAACCTCATCGCCCACGCCCAGGACAAGCTCCTCCGCAAAGGCTGCGACCTCATCATCGCAAACGACGTCTCTCAATCGGGCATCGGGTTTGACAGTCTGGAAAACGAAGTCACCCTCTGCCTCCCCGGCGGCACCACGATTCCCCTCCCCAGGCAGTCGAAAACCTCCCTCGCTCATGAATTGATCCAATTCATTTCATCCAGCTTGCCCTTCGTAGCTTTAGCGAAGAATGGGCATCCAGCCCCCAGCATCTAGAATCTAGTATCCAGCATCCAGCCCCCAGTGAACGAACTCCTCGCCACCGCCACCGAAGCCGCGCACGCCGCCGGCAAAATGATCAAAGAACACTTCGGCTCCGAACTCACGGTGAACGAAATGCAGCGCCACGACATCAAGCTCGAGCTCGATGTCCAGAGCCAGCAGCTCATCACCGACATGATCCTCGCCCGCTTCCCCGACCACGCCATCCTCGGCGAAGAAGGCGGCGAAACCGGCGGCAACGGCGATGTCGAGTGGATCGTCGATCCCATCGACGGCACCGTAAACTACTTCTTCGGCATCCCCCATTTCTGCGTCTCCATCGCCGCCCGCAAACGCGAATCCAAAGAGCTCCTCATCGGCGTCATCTTCGACCCCACCCAAAACGAGACCTGGACCGTCATTCGCGGCGAAAAAACTCATCTCAATGGCAAACCCATCGCCGTCAGCAACCGCGCCGAAATGGCCGAAGCCGTCGTCACCGTCGGCTTCTCGAAGAGCAAAGAAGCACTCGATCTCGGCTTCGAGCGCTACAAGCGTATCGCCTACGAAGTCCGCAAAACCCGCATGCTCGGCAGCGCCGCACTCGCCATGGCCTACATCGCCACCGGCCGCCTCGATGCCTACGTCGAAGAACAAATCAGCCTCTGGGACATCGCCGCCGGCCAGCTCATGGTCGAAATGGGCGGCGGCAAAGTCACCCTCAAGCCCAGCACCACCAAGCCCGGCACCATGTTCATCTGCGCATCGAACGGCAAACTGCCCATCGAAGACTACCTCTAATCATCGCACGTTGTTTTTTGCCAGCCGGGGTGAACCTCATCCCCATGATTACTACTCGGGACACGGTGCTCGCAGAGGCCTTGGCTTGGTCAGAAGAAATGCGTTTGCGCCATAAAAACACCGTTCTCCGATGCCATCCAGAGAACCAGTCTGACCGCTGCCGCCATTAAAAATTAAATGCCATCGGAGGTCTTGGCTTTGAAGCGAGCGTTGCCCTTGTGCCGGCTGAAATCGATCTTTTTCATCAAATTGAGCAGCAAGACCTCTCGCTCCTGCCCTGGGTAATCCGCGAGTCCCTGCCATTTGTTCGCCGCGTGCAGAACCGCCAGCAAATGAGCGAGCTTCTGTTCCAGCCCGGCCTCTTCCGGGACACGCGTCCGAATGCGATGAAGGTTCTTCAGCAGCAGCAACGGCCCGCCCAGGAATATTTGGCTCAGCACATAAGCCGGCCCCGTGACCCTGCCCGCGTAGTGATCCACGAGATAAGCACCTGCCGTGTTGGCCGCTCCTCCAAAATCATGACACAGTGCCGACTCGGAATAGCTTTGGAATCCCTCACCGTTTTTCCAGGTCTGCCACCCGCTCAAGGTGACGCCTCCCAGCGCAGCAAAAGCAATCCAGGGAGCACTCCCGGTGGAATAGCCAAAGGCATGCAGCCCCATCTCCGCTCCATGCCTGAAGAAAAGCCACGCCAGCACATAACACACCACACTGCCCGCCAGACCGAATACCCCCCACATGACCTGGCTGCGGTTGAATTCTGAAATCATGACCGGCACCCTATCAGGCCCTGGCAAATCTCATCCAGAAAAAATTTGTGTCGGGCCACCCTGCCGCCATTCTGACCACCATTCCCGATGAGTACCACCGCCGCCAGCAAGCCCCTCGTGGGCATCATCATGGGCTCCAGTTCCGACTGGCCCACCCTCCAAAATGCCGCCCAGGTGCTCACCGACTTCGGCATCCCCTTTGAAAAGAAAGTCGTCAGCGCCCACCGCACGCCCCAGCTTCTTTACGATTACGCCACCACAGCCTCCGAGCGCGGCCTCAAGTGCATCATCGCCGGCGCCGGCGGTGCCGCCCACCTCCCTGGCATGACCGCCAGCATGACCACCATCCCCGTCCTCGGAGTGCCTGTACAAAGCCGCGCCCTCAGCGGCGTGGACAGCCTCTACTCCATCGTCCAGATGCCCGGCGGCATCCCCGTCGCCACCTTCGCCATCGGCAACGCAGGCGCCCTGAACGCCGGACTCTTCGCCGTCTCCATGCTCGCAAACGACAATCCCGAGCTCGTCGAAAAACTGAAGACCTTCCGCGAGCGCCAGACCCAAAAAGTGCTCGAAAGCCAGAAGGAACTCGAAGTCGAACCCAAGGCATGAAGTTTCCGCCCCCTTCGACCATCGGCGTCCTCGGCGGCGGCCAGCTCGGCCGCATGCTCGCCCTCGAAGCCCGCCGCGCCGGTCATCGCATCGCCATCTTCACCGACGAGCCCCAGGGCTGCCCCGCCGGACAGTTCGCCGACATCGAGATCAACGCCGCCTACTCCGACACCGCCGCCCTGAACAACTTCCTGCAGCAGGTCGATGTCGTCACCGCCGAGTTCGAAAACATCCCCGCCTCCTGCCTCGCCGCCGTTGAGGCCATCAAACCGCTCCGCCCCGGAGCCAAGGCCCTCATCACCACCCAGCATCGCGAGCGCGAAAAAAACTTCCTGCGCGACCAAGGCATCGCCTGCGCCCCCTTCCGGGTGATTGACGACCTCGCCGGCCTCGAAGCCGCCGTCGCCGCGCTCGGCCGCCCCTGCGTCATCAAAACCGCCGCCTTCGGCTACGATGGCAAAGGCCAGTGCAAGGTCACTGCGGAGACCAATCTCGCCGAAGCCTGGAGCGGCTTCACCGGCCAGCGCGCCGTCGTCGAGCAATGGGTCACCTTCGTCTGCGAAGTCTCCGTCGTCGGCGCCCGCGGCATTGATGGCAGCATGGCCACCCACGGCTGCGTCGAAAACCAGCACACCCACCACATTCTCGACGTCACCATCGCACCTGCACGCGTGGAACCGCAAATCGTTGAACAAGCCATCGCATTATGGAAAGCCGTCGCCGAAGGCCTCGACTACGTCGGCACCATGGCCGTCGAAATGTTCGTGACGAGCGATGGCAAAGTCATCGTCAACGAGATTGCCCCGCGTCCCCACAACAGCGGCCACTACACCATCGACGCCTGCCGTACCAATCAGTTCCAACAGCAGCAGCGCGCCATCTGCGGCCTCCCCCTCGGCGATGCCACCCAGCACACCCCCGCCGTGATGATCAATCTCCTCGGCGACGTCTGGCCCGCCCCGCTGACCCACCCCGACTGGTCCCCCGTCCTCAATCACCCTCGCGCCAAGCTCCACCTCTACGGCAAACGCGAAGCCCGCTCCCGCCGCAAAATGGGCCACTTCACCGTCCTCGGTGACACCATCGACCAGGCGTTGCACGACGCCCTCGCGGTCCGCAAGGCGTTGGGAATCGGCGACTGACAAAAGCTGACACGCATTAGCGAACGCGACAGCGTCTTGGAGTGCGGTGGGAAGCGAAGCGCCACACCGCTTTCGAGCCGATGCAGAATGTTCAAAGTCCGAAAAACCCACATCCGGCAAACGAAAAGCGGTGTCGCCGATGCAGGCTTGCGCCTCGCATCTCTGCCACCCGCACTCCACGACGCTGCCGCGCTTGCTTCACCCATGATCATTTTGTAGCCTCATACAATGCATCCCGATGCCGATCCCAAGCTCGCATGGCCCCATGCCCCGCTCCATCGCCTCGGAACACACGGCATCTATTTTGTCACGGCAGGCACATATCTGAAGGAACACCATTTCCGTGGTGCAGAGCGCCTCGCAGTGTTGCATCGTGGCCTGCTCAAGGTCTGCACCGACTTCGGCTGGCGCTTGGAAGCCTGGGCAGTGTTCTCCAATCACTACCACTTCATCGCCGAGTCACCCGCCACCGCAGAAACCCTTCCTGAAATGCTGGGATCGCTTCATGAGAAAACAGCCAAATGGGCAAACAAGCTCGATCGCACACCCGGCAGAAAGGTCTGGCACAATTACCGCGAAACCCTGCTCACTTATGAGCGCTCCTATTTCGCACGCTTGAACTACACCCATCAGAATGCTGTAAAACACGGCCTGGTTTCCAAAGCCGCTGAATACCCGTGGTGCTCCGCAGCTTGGTTCGAACGCAACACCAGCAAGCCAATGGTCGAATCCATCTATCGCTTCAAAACACAGCGCATCAAAATTCCCGACGACTACGAAGTCGCCTCCGAGTGGTAAAAAACGAGACAGCGTCGTGGAGTGCGGCGGCAAGCCTTGGCGCGCCGCCGCTTTCGAGCCGGTGCAGGACACACAAATTCCGAAGTGCATTCGTCCGGCTGACAAAGCGGTGTCGCCGATGCAGGCTTGCGCCTTGCATCTCTGTCACCGCACTCCACGACGCTGTCGCGCACTCGCATGCGCCATGCCTCTCATCTCTCCCTCACGTGCGCGATCACCTCCGGAAAGAACCCCTCAAAGTCCTCCCGAAACTCCTCATACTGCGCCTCCAGCACCGCCACAGACGCCGCCAGATCAAACGGAAACCTCAGCCTCCGCGACATCCGCCTCAGCGTCGTCTCAATCCCCTCCAAAGTCGCATAGGAGCACAGCCAGTCTCCTGCCCGCATGTGCTCCAGCACCGCGCACGCCTCCGCAGGAATGTGCGCTTGCACCTGCGGCACCGAGTCATAAAAACCGTGCACAAATTCTCGCAGCGGTTCCTTGCTATGCACTTTCCAGTCCGCCGCCAGGAAGTGATCATAAAACACATCCGTCAGCACCCCTCCATATCTCCGAAACGGCTTCTCAAACCTCCTCACACTCCGCCTCACCAGCGGATGCGCATCCGTAAACGCATCAATCGCCCGATGCCGCGCAATCCCCCGCTGAAACCCCTCCGCCAGCCCCACCATCTCCCACGGCCTCAACCAGTCAGGCAGCAAATTCCCCACCCGGAACGCCGCATCCGGCTCCGATAGGTAAAGATGGGCCAGCCAGTTCATGGAAGCAGAGTGCCTGATTCCATCAGCTAATGTAAACCAAAAGTGCCAGATCCTTCTGGGCAGCCTCCTTCACAAACGCGATGGTAGTTTTCAGCCCTCCTTCAAAATAAGGCCACTCTTCCTCCAACTGTTCGTCAGCTTTCCAAGGGCCTGGATAAATCTCCAATTTCTGCATTTGCGCTGGATTCAGACGGCTTCTCACCGCAGCTGGGTCCAGGTTTGTCAAAAACTCCGAAATCTGCTTTACCTCCTTCGGCGTGAACGATCTAGCAGGCCCGTAACCCACATCGACGTCACCGACTGACTCTCCGCACGACACCAAAAAGCCTGCCGGAAATCCCCCGTCCCAAGCAAAGCCTGTAAACAGGAAGTGAAGGACATGCCACGTCTTGTCGATGTCGAGGGAGTCGTTTTCACTGATGGCCTCCAGGACGGTTTTTGGCTTTGAATGCTCTGCACTTTTGTGTCCGAAAAGACGGGCGAAAAACCCCGGCTTTTTGACCGGTTCGTCCTCAGCATCATCGGGATACAGCAATGCTTCAATCCTGCTCGGATCTTCATGGAGAGATGCTCGAACATGCTCTGGAACACGTGCGAGATTTCCGATCATGCTCATGGTAGATATTGTTTGGTATAGCCCCTACACCTTGACCCACGTCTTCTTCTCACTGCTCTCCAAGATCGCCTCGCACAGTTTGATCTCGTGGTGGCCGTCTTCGGCGGTGGCAAACAGGACCGGGGTCTGTTTGCCGCTGGCGATGTGCTCATAAATGGCACGGTAGTGCATTTTATGGCCGTCGCTGAAACCTTCGGCGTGGCCGGGGGGGTAGTCGGTGTAGTTGGCGACGTCTTCGAGGAATCCAGGCGTGCCGCGCTGGAGGATTTGATTTGGTTCATCGCGGCGGCCGAGGGTGATTTCGTTCGGCTGCTGCAGGTCCCAGCGCACGCTGCCCTTGGTGCCATAGATGCCGAAGCTCAGGCTGCATTTCCAACCGGCGGCCACCTGCGAGATGCTTGCATTGGCATGCACGCCATCTGCAAAACCGTGCTTCGCTTTGCCAAATTTGAGCAGCACGCTGCCGAAATCCTCGGTGTCCACCGGGTAGTCCACCATCTTCTTCGGGTCCACTTTGGCAAAGGTCTTCACCTCGCCCTTCGGGCGCTTGCGGGTTTTGTAGAAGGTTTCGATGTGGGCGAAGACGCTCTGCGTCTTCGCGCCGAGCACGAAGCCGACGGCGTCGATCCAGTGCGTGCCCACATCGCCCACGGCGCGCAGTTTGCCGCCTTCGCTGGAAAGAATGCGCCAGTTGTAGTCGGTTTCATGCAGCAGCCAGTCCTGGAAGAAGTGACCCTGCACGTGGATGATCTTCCCGAGGTCACCGCGTGCTACCATGGCGCGCATCTGGAGGATGGCGGGGAAGAAGCGGCACATGTAGTTCACTGCGAAAACCGGGCCCTTCTTGCCGCCCTTGCGCACCGCATCCACCACTTGCTGCGTGTCTTTGGACGTCATGCCGAGGGGTTTTTCGCAGATGACGTGCTTGCCCATTTCGAGGGCATGCAGGCACTGCTCCACATGCACCTTGTTGGGCGAGGTGATGTGTACCACGTCGATGTTCGGGCTGGTGTACATCGCCTCGTAATCGTAGTCGCCGTAGATTTCGGGGATGCCCCAGAGATTGCCGACCTGCCGGGCGCTTTTGGTGGAGCCGCAGATGCCGTTCACGGTCACGCCGAGACGTTTAAGTGCCTCAATATGAACAGGTCCGATGAAGCCGGTGCCGATCACGCCGGCGCGAAGTTGATGAAGGGGTGTCATGCGGGTGCAGTGAAGCGCGAGGAGGGGCTTGGTCAATGCAGCAAAGTACTCGCTGCATGATTTGGTGGATCGTGCTGTATGATTTGGTGGATCATGCTGCGTTCTTAAGGATACTCAAAGCTCCTTCATGCCTCCAGATTCCAATGATTTCTCAGCTACCCCATCCGACGATGGGGATGGGCCGTTGGAACGGGGAGATGAAAAGCCTGGCGATGTCCTGGGCGACTTTCGGCTGATCGAAAAGCTCGGCGAAGGCGGCTTTGGTCTCGTTTGGCGTGCCGAACAGACGCACCCCGTGCGACGTGAAGTCGCGTTGAAGCTCCTGAAGCGCGGCATGGACTCGCGCCAGATCCTCGCCCGCTTTGATCAGGAGCGCCGCATGCTCGCCGCCATGGAGCACCCCTGCATCGCCACCATGCTGGATGCGGGCATGTCCCCGGACGGGCGGCCCTTTTTTGTGATGGAACTGCTGCGCGGCAGGCCTATCACCGCGTTTTGTGAAGAGCGCCACCTGACGCTGCGGGGGCGCATCACGCTGTTCCGAGAGGTATGCAGTGGTGTCCAGCACGCGCACCAGAAGGGCGTCATCCATCGCGACCTGAAGCCCTCCAACATCCTCGTCACCGAGGTGGATGGCCGGCCCATGCCCAAGATCATCGACTTCGGCATCGCCAAGGCGCTCGCCTCCGGAGGCATCGAGGCCATGACCTTCGCCACGCAGGCGAATTTCGTGCTCGGCACCCCGCAGTACATGTCCCCGGAGCAGATCGAAGACGTGGGCAGCGTGGACACCCGGAGCGACATCTACGCGCTGGGCACCGTGCTCTACGAAATGCTCACCGGCAGCCCGCCCTTTGCCGAACTCACCCGGCAGGGCCAGACCCGGCAGGAGTTCTGGCGCATCGTCCGCGACAAAAATCCGCCACGTCCTTCCACCAGTTTCACCACCCGGATCCTTCCTGCGCCCTCACCCGCCCAGGAGGTGCGCATGGATGTGTCCAAGCTGCCCGCGGATCTCGACTGGATCGCCCTGCGTGCGCTCGAAAAAGAGCCCCAGCGCCGCTACCAAAGCGCCACCGAATTTGCGGCCGATCTGCAGTGCTTCCTCGATGGTGCACCCGTCTCCGCGCATCCGCCCAGCAAGACCTACATCGCCTCGCGCTGGATCAGACGGCATCGCGTGGCTTTTGCAGCGGCTTGCTTCAGTGTGCTGGCCTTGGTGAATGGCGCGGGCGTCGCCATCTGGCAGGCCAAGCTCGCATTTAAGGCGCAGGCACGGGCCGAGTCCGAGGCGCTGCGCAGTCGTGAGTCCGCCACCTTCCTCACCGGCCTACTCGGGGAGGTCGCCGATGAAGTCCGCAACGGCCGGAATCCCGAGGCCCTGCGGCTGGCGCTCATCACCAGCCAGCAGCGCATCGAAGACATGCGCGAGGACCCGGATCTGCAGATCGAGCTCATGGGCCAGGTAGCCCGGCTGTTTGATCTCATGAGTGACCGCAAGTTGTCCCTGGGTGCACTAAGACGCACTGCGGAGCTCACTGCTGCACGGTTGGGGGCTGAGAATCCAGTGGCACGGGAGGCCGCCTTTCAGCACCTTATTATGGCCGTGGATCACGGGTCCCGGATCGAGGCGGTGGATCTGCTCAAGGAGCTGCGCACGCACATCGAGCAGCATGAGGGGCGGGGCAGCCAGAACTGGTTCCGGGCGCAGGGCATGCTGGTGCGCGCCTGGACCAAGCTGCGCCGTGGCAAGGACGCGGCGCAGGCCAGTGCCGAGGCGGTGGCGGAAGCGCGCCAGAAGCAGCTCAGTGGCGTGGCGCTGCACCGCATTCTCATGTCCCATGCCGAGGCGCTGGAGTCGGCCCGGGAGTTTGATGCGGCAGAGAAGCAGATTTTGGAATGTGTCTCCCAAGCCAAGAAAGATGGCGATCTCGCAAAGCACCAGTGGGAGTTTGATATCCGGCTGGTGGAGCTACAGATCCATCGTGGCAACCATGCGCGTGCGGCTGAAATGCATGGAAAGGTGGTGCAGCGCCTCAAGCAGCAGCAGCCGGACGCCCCCAATCTGCCGCATCAGCTCATCTGGCTGGCGGAGATCGAAAATCACGCCCGTTTGCATGATCAGGCCATCCAGCACACGCAGGAGGCCATCGAACTCATCAAGCAGCGCACGGCTGCCATCTCCAAGGAGGATGCCCGGGCCAACACCCTGCGGGAGGACATGCAGGTGGCGTTTGAGACGCAGAGCGCCGCTTATCGCGGCTTGAAGCAACCTGAGGCAGCCCTGGCCGCCGCCAAGGAAGGCCTGCGCGTGGCGCAGCAGGGTGGCAATGAAACCTACATGACCCGCGCGCTGGCCGCTCTGGCGGGGGCGCAGGAGTCCGCCGGGAATCTCGACGAGGCCTGGGAGATGCACCACCAGCTCTATGAGAACCACGCGGAGCACAACGCCACCTACAAGAACCGTTTGGACGATTTGAGGGAAATGACGCGCATCCGGCTGCGCCAGAAGCGTTTTGAGGACGCCATGACGCACGCGCGGGATGCCTGGCGGCAGACGCTGGCCGAGCCCTCCTCCAAACTTGAGCCGGATTTTCTGGAATACATGGCCGACTTCGCGCTCAAGACCTGGAAGACGGTGCTGGCGGCCAGCCCGGGGGTGGCGGTGCCGGAGGAGGTGGCGGCTTGGGAGAAAGCGGCGGGGGTCAAGGGGGCCCAATGAGGGGGCGGCGGGGGCGGATGGAGGTCAAGAATCGTCATGGCACTGGGGGAGTGACAGAGTGCGTTTTTGTGTGTCGGATCTGGCAATCTTGCAGGTTGGTTGCGGTTGGAGGGCTTGGGGATGTTTTGGACAGGATTAACAGGATGGCAGAATGAACAGGATTTTTGGGATGGGATTGGGGCACCCTGCTGTTGGCGTGTGTCAG
>CALRWM010000029.1:0-73679 GCA_943371875.1 Prosthecobacter debontii
TCGCCGCCTGGAGTTGCTCCAGCGTGGCGTTGTCCACATCAGGTCTGAGTTCTTGCGCTCTCAACAACCATCCTCAAAGCACTGCCGCCCGTTTTGTACAGCACTTTTTGCTCCGTTATCCGGAAATCAGTTTTGGAAATCGCTATAAATCTGAAAGTAGGCCCATGAGAAACCTGTTTCGTCCGAAGCTGCCTCAACATGGTTTTACCTATCTCAGTATCCACTGGATTATTCTCCACGAAACTCTCCAGGCGCGAGTATTCTCCGATTTCGCACCATTCCTCCTCGATAGCCAAGTCAGGAAACGCATCCGTGAGTTTTGCTATGAGTCCGCTGGCCGCAAAGCATACAAGTGAGTCAAAAATCGGGATTCCAACTCGAAGGATGAAGTCCATGACTTATGATAAAAATCTACAATCGCGATTTTCGCCTCACGGTGCCGCGAGCTTGGTGACGACGTGGCTCATGTAGGGGAAGAGCTGTTTCTTCCGGCTCACGACGCCGGCCATGTCGTAGACGTGCTCCTTGGCCTGCGGGTAGTCGATGGCGTCGATGACGCGCTGGTCTCCGGCCACCAGCAGCACGCTGTGGTGGCGGGTGATGTCGGTGACCATGAGGCAGGCGAAGTGGAGGTTGTGCTTGGTGAGCAGGGACTGCAGGGCGCCCTGCAGATCGGCTTCGCGCTTCCAGAATTCGTCGAGGCCGAGTTCCTCGATCTGGGAGATGCTGATGTGCCAGCCGTTTTCTTCGAAGACTTTGCGATCGCTTTCCAGGGCGCGGTCCGGGGTGTTTTCGCGCAGCATGGAGCCGGCGGCGAAGAAGTCTTTGACGAACTGGGCGCTGTCGATGCCGCCGATGCCGCTGAGCCACTCAAGGATTTCCTTGTCGGTGCTCGTCGTGGTCGGGCTGGTCAGGTGCAGGGTGTCGGAGATGATGCCGGCGCAGAGGCAGATCGCCGTGGACTTGTCCGGTGCGGCCTCGCGCATGCGATACATGATACCCACGATGGTCGAGGTGCTGCCCACAGGCTCGTTGATGAAACGGATGGGCTCCTTGGTGCGCAGATTGCCGCTGAGACGATGGTGATCGATGACCTCGATGATTTCAGCCTCATCGGCACCGGCCACGGCCTGGGCAAATTCATTGTGATCCACCAGCACGAGCTTCATGCGTGGCAGATCGATCAGGTCTGACTTGGAAAAGACGCCGAGGAGCTTCTGAGTTTCTTCATCGACCACGGGAAAGAGCGGCTGTCCGGAATGCTGAGCGGCCGGGACGATTTCGCGCAGCGGCGTGCGTGAACCAAAGGAGAGGAACTCGTGTGTCAGCGCCTCGCCGATGGGGCGTGAGAAGCGCAGGAGCTGCGAGGTGCTGGCGGTGTCGTAGGGTGAATAGATGATGGCGACACCCTGCTGTGCGGCGCGTGTCAGGATGCTGGAGGTGGCTTTGAACTTGCCGGTGATGATGAGGCAGCGCGCATTCATCTCGACTGCGAGTTCGTGGATCTCCGGGCGGTCGCCCGTGACCATCACCAGAAGATTCGCAGGGAACTGCTGGGCACGTTTGCGCGTGGTCTCCAAGCTGGAGGCAGCGACGACGAGCACAAAATCCTGAATCGTTTCCAAGTCAGCGGCGGCACCGCCAAGGATGCCATCCAGCGCATTCACGATGTTCAGCAGGCTGCTGCGGACTTCACGATTGGCTGCGTCGGTTTTGTCATTCGTCTGCGCTGGCAGAAAGAGCTGCCCGAGTTCCTGAATAGCGGGCATGCCGAGCAGGCGACCTTCTTCATCGACGATGGGGATGCTGCGGAAGTTGTGATCCATCATCATCCGATAGACGGAGAGGAAGGTCTGGTGCGGGCTGGCAGTGAACACATCACGCCGGCAGATGGAGGCGGCGGTGGGCCGGACATCGAGCAGGAGCTTGGGGCCGGGAACGCCTGCGGTTTGCAGCACCCAGTTGGTGCGCACGCTGAGTTCGCCACAGCAGGCAGCCTCGGCCTTCATGCCGCGTACATCCCGCAAGAAGGCCGCATAGCCGATGGCGGAACAGATGGCGTCCGTATCGGGATTGCGATGGCCGATCACGTGGATCGTGTCCGGAGAGGGGGACGGACGCAAGGCCGACGAAATGCGGACGATCAGCGACGAATTTTCCGTCGCGGCTGTTTCAGTGGCGGCCATGCGTCAGGCGGTGAAGAGGGGACAAGCTCAGGCAAAACCCAGTGCCGTGATGCGGGCATGCACAGCGTCCTTGTTTTCAAGAAGTTCGGCGATGGGGTCCCACTTGCCGGTGGTCAGCGCTTCGAGCGCAGTCCCTGGCAGGGTGATGGCGAATTCCTGGTCTTCAAAGAACACTTTGCCAGCGGCGACATCGATGGTGACTTCGAGCTGCGGGTTGCGCTCGATCTCGTTGGCAAGCACGCGGATGTCTGCGGCGCTTGCGCACACACAGGGGATGCCGAGGGTGGTGCAGTTGCCGAAAAAGATTTCTGCGAAGCTCTCGGCGATCACGGCGCGGATGCCGAAGCGATAGAGGGCCTGGGGGGCGTGCTCACGGGAGCTGCCGCAGCCGAAATTGGTGCCGGAGAGCAGGATGTTGGCGCCTTTGAAACGAGGATCGTCAAGGGGGTGGCCGGTGGGCTTGTCGTCCTTGTCGAAACGCACGTCGTAGAAGGCGAATTCACCGAGTCCGTCAAAGGTCACGCATTTCATGAAGCGTGCCGGGATGATGCGGTCAGTGTCGATGTCCGAGCCAGGAACGTAAACGCCGCAGCCGGTAACTTGGGTGATTTTTGCGAGTGCCATGAGGGGTGAGACAGTAACGGAATTCGGCGCGAGGGCAAATGCACATCTCAGCGTCCTTGCTGCTGGATCAGGGCGGTCCGTGCCTGATCGGCCTCCAGGGCGGTCTGGCGCAGGAGTTCGCGGTAGCTGTCCAGCCAGTTGGTGGTGCCTTCGGGGTTCAGTGCCTTCGCTTTTCCAGCCCAGAGGTAGGCAAATTCAGCCTCCTGATAGTGTTTCATGCGGTGATAGTGCATGCCCAGGGCCAGGCGGGGCTCCTCGTAGAGGGGGGCGAGGGTCAGCGCCCGCTGGATGGCCTGAAAGGCGGCGTCGTTTTTGCCAGCAGCGTCCAGGGCGTCCGCCAGGGCGAGCTGGTAGAGGTAATTGTAGGGATTGAGCGCGGTCGCACGGGTGAGTTCTTTCAGCGAGGAGTCCACGGTGCGGAGGTAGGCATCCTTGGTCATGTTGGAATTGATGGAGTCCATCAAGGCCACGCCATGCTGATAGGCCAGTACGGCATTGCGAGGGTCCATGAGCACTGCACGAGCGAAATGACTCAGGGCTTTCCCGGTTTCGCCATCCTTGATTTGGAGCCGGGCATAGGCCGCATAACCATCCGCCGTGCCAAAGATCGCTGCGGCAGCCAGCAGCGCTGTGGAGGCTGCGAGCATGGCGATTTTCATGAGGAAGCGGAGTCCCCAGATGCGGCGGGATTTGAACACTTCGCTTTCGATGCCGGGATTGGCGAGCAAGCCGAGGATAATGGCGCCGACCAGGGCTGTGATCGGGATATGTCCTTGAAATTCAAACACCGCCTGCACCAGCGTGGCCAGCAGTGCGGCGATGCCGCCGAGGGTGAGCGCCAGCGCATTGCTGCCGAGCATGCCGGTGGCGGGGAATTTTTCGACCGTGAACCAGCGCAGGAAACGCAGGCCGTTCAGCAGGTGTACCAGCACCACCAGCAGCACCAGCGCGAGCCCGGCCCAGCCGTAATCCGCCAGCGTCTGCAGGTATTCGTTATGGGCGAAGAGCGCATCTCCCATGTATGGCGAAGACTCCGGGTCCCGATGCGTGATGCTGCCTTCGTAAAACATGCGTGATCCCACGCCGATCAACGGTGACTCTGCATTCTGTGCCAGCGCGGCGCGCCAGATGTTCACGCGCATGTCCTCGCCCAGCGGGCTCGTCAGCTGCCGCCTGAGCATGGAGTCCTCATTCACTTTGTAGAGAGCGCCGCCCGCAGCTCCCCCCACCAGCAGCAGGGCGATGATCAGCCATTTGAAGAGCGACCGCTTGGTGCTCCATACGATCCACAGTGTGAGCAGAACTAACACCGCGCCACCGGCGGCAAAACCCAGCATCGCCGCCCGGCTGGCTGTCAGGGCCACTCCTGCGAGCATTGATAAAATGGCAAAACCCAGCAGCAGCCGCGAGGCGATGTGAATGCGCGCAAACAGCATCAGGCCTGCCGACAGGAAAGCCGTGAAGGACAGAAACGCGGCGAGATGGTTGGGGTTGTTGAAGAAACCGCCGATGCGCCCGGGAGGGAAGGAGCGCGAGAAGCCCGGCACCAGATGGAAATCCCAGCGGCCTTTGAAATTCAGCCAGCCGGCGGTCAGATTTCCCGCCACCAGCACCAGCAGCACACAGACGATGCCGAGCCGCCATTTCGAGTCGCTGACAGCAGTCACCGTCAACAAATAGGCTACGAAGCCTGCCAGCAGCACGGCGGCGTCCTCACGTGCATAGATCTCGACGGGTGAGCCCCAGGCGCGCCAGCCCACGTAACCTGCCAGCATGAGCATGGTGAGCAAACACCCGTCACTCGGCTGAAAACTCACGCGCAGCTTCCAACGCAGCACGGCGATCAAGCCCGCCAGACCCAGGAGCAGGCACCCCGGCCAGAAGAAGAGCAGGCGCGTTTCCGTGCCGAGCAATCCGGTCACGAACAGGCCAAGGAGAAAGAGAATGAGAGCGAGTTTCTGCATGCAAAAGGCCGCCCGGAGACGGAACAAGCGGAAACTGAACACCGATTCTCCGATGTTGGACACTGAAAAGTTTTCTGACTCAAGCTGATCGAGAGGCGGTTATTAGAGGATGCCGCGTTGTGATACTATTATGATCAAAGCGGACATTTGATGGGTTCAGCACTGTTTGTGGCCGGTGTTATGCTTTGAGCTTGAGGGCAAACCCCTGTTTCGAAAATGCCCCCGAAGTACCCCAACGCCCTGCGGAGCGACTCCGCGAGGTGCGCCTGCACCTGTGCTTTTTTCCTGCTCCTCAGCAGCTTGCTATGCCCCTCCCTGGTTCGAGCCCAAAACTGGATTGGGGGAGGAGCGGACAACAACTGGAGCACTGGTGCCAACTGGAGCACCGGTGCCGCGCCAGCCGCAGGCAGCAGCCCCAACTTTACAGGCACGACGAGGCTGACGCCTTTCAATGATCTCACGGCAGGCACGAGCTTTGCCGTGTTTAACTTTTCCAACACCGCCGGCGCCTTCGTGGTCAGTGGCAATGCCGTGGTGCTGGGAGGAGATGCTACTGACAGCTCGGCCGCCAAGGAGACCATCAATCTGGTGCTGCGCCTGGGCAGCGGCACCAGTCGCAATTTCAACATTGTGAATGCGGCGGGAGAGCTGGAGATCAGTCAGGGAATTGAGGCCGTCTCTGGTGTTGCCAATCTGGTGAAGGTCGGACGGGGAGCCATGACGTTTACCGCAGCAAACACCTACACCGGACTCACCAGTGTGCTGGATGGCACGCTGACGATCAGCGGTGCCAATGGAAGCATGGCGCTGGGCACCGGCATCACGGTCACCAATGGGGCGACTTTTCGCCTCTCCAACACGGCCGCCGCCAACAGCACTGCCCGAATGGCAGACACTCAGGCTATCTCATTGAATGGTGGCAACATGCAGTTCCTCAACACAGGCGGAGCGGTCAATTACAGTGAAACCGTCGGGGTGCTGACGCTTGCCGGAGGTGTGAACACCCTTACGAGCAGCCAGGCAGACAGCGGGCAGACCTCGGCGATCACGTTCAGTTCCTTGTCGCGGACCAATGGAGTGCTGAATTTCAGCGGCGTGGGCCTCGGCGACGACGCGCGCAACCGTATTGTTTTCACCTCAGCCCCGAACAATGACGGCATCATTGGTGGCTATGCCACGGTGGGAACCGAGTTTGCAAAATATGACGCCACCGTGGGCTCGGTGCGCGCCATGCAGGCGGGTGATTATCTTACCACAGATCAGAGCACCTGGATTTCGACATCGAATGTCAAGCTGACCGCGAGTCCTTCAAGGCTGAGCGCCAACCGGCAGATGAACTCAATGAACCTCGCCCCCGGGAGTGAGTTCAAGATGGATCTGGGTGGGCGCACCCTGCGGGTGGAAAGCGGCGGTCTCCTTTTCAGCGGCAGCCAAAGTGCGGCGGTGCAGTATGGCACGCTGACGGCTGGCGAAGGGACGAACGCGGCGGGGAACCTCATCATCCATCAAAACAGCAGCGGCATGCTGACCCTTGGCGTTCGCATCACCAACAACGGCACAGGGGTGGTCGGCGTGACGAAGGCAGGCATGGGCGGACTTACTTTCATGGAGGACAACACCTACACCGGCGCCACTTACATCTATGCCGGCAGTCTGCGCACGGGCGTGAGTGGTGGTCTTTCCTCCACCTCAGCCTTAATTTTGGGGGACAGCTCCTGTACGGCGGCCGCGCTGGATACGAAGGGCACCAGCCAGGCCATTGGCGGACTGCAGGTGCTGGCAAACACCACGGCTGTGAATGCCATCACCGTGACTGCTGGTGAAACGCTGACAGTGAATGGTGACGTCAGCATTGGAGGCAAT
The DNA here is from genome assembly GCA_943371875.1 of Prosthecobacter debontii. Taxonomy (GTDB): domain Bacteria; phylum Verrucomicrobiota; class Verrucomicrobiia; order Verrucomicrobiales; family Verrucomicrobiaceae; genus Prosthecobacter; species Prosthecobacter debontii_C. Next base: position 6,638 of record CALRWM010000029.1, read on the forward strand.
GTGGCTGCGAGCGTGACAAGCACTCTCATGAATGGTGGCGGATCGCTGGTCATCAATGACTCCGGCGGCACCTTTCAGCTGGGGATGGCCACGGGCAACATCAGCTACAACACGGCCACGCTGGATCTGACCGGCATGTCCGCATTCACGGCAAGCATGGGGACAGCCAGCGGGGTTTTTCGAGTGGGAGACAACAACACGACGGGGAATGCTTCTGCCTCGGTGCTTAAACTGGCGGTGAACAGCACCATCACCGCGAACCGCATCTCGGTCGGCGGTGAATCAGGCGGCGGAACTCAGACAATCTCCTTCGGGGCGGGTGCGACTGTCTTGAACGCAAACACGCTGGACCTGGGGCCGATCGCAGGAGGAGCGCGGGCCATTGGCGCGCTCAGTTTTGCCACCAGCTCCGGCACGCTCAAGATTCGTGCGGCGGATGTCGTCGGGGCAGCCGTCTTGAACGTGGGGCATTCTTTGCTGCCGAGCACCTCCGGAGCGCTCGGGGGATCGTTTGACTCACGGGGCCACAATGCGGACCTGAAACTGAGCACGCTCAATGTCGCCACTCGCGGTGCAGGTGCATCCACCGGGTCGATGACAGCCACATTTGACTTCGACACTGGCGTGCTGGAGGCCACCACGGTCAACCTTGCCCAGAAGATCAACACCAACACGGCCTCTGGAATTATTACAGGGACTATGACTCTGGCCGGGGGAAACATCAGCATGGGGGCGGTGACTCTGGCGACGAACGCCACCGCCAGCGGCGGGGCCGTGGCCACACTGACTTTCAGCGGCAACAACACGACCACGATTGGCAGTATTGCGATGGCCTCTGCCGCCACGGTGGGCGGCACCGCCACGGCAAATCTCAATTTGAACGGAGGAAACATCACTCTCAATGGTGCCATCACGCGTGTGGGGGGCGCGGGTACCAGCACTGCCACGGTGACGCTGAACGGGGCTACTTTGGACATGAACAGCAATGCCATCGGCAGCCTTACCAACACGATTACTTTCACGGCCCAGTCAGGTATTCTCAAAAACGTGGCTTCCATCAACGGAGCGACAGGCGGCCTGACCAAGACCGGTACGGGCACCTTGGAACTGCAAGGCAGCAACGGCTATGGCGGCGCGACGGCGATCAGCGCGGGCACCTTGAAAATCGCCACTCTAACGAATGGAGGCGCGGCCAGCACGCTCGGCAGTTCCAGCAATTTGGCGGCCAATCTGGTGATCAATGGTGGCACACTGCAATACACGGGAGCGACGACCACAAGTGACCGTCTTTTCAGCGTGGGCACAACGGCGGGCAGCGTGATGGATGCCTCAGGCAGCGGCACGGTGAAATTCACCAGCACCGGCAGCATGGGTTTCAATGGTCAGTCGGGAGCGCGGACCTTGACGCTGACGGGCACCAACACGGGTGAAAACAGCATCGCGGCGATTATCGGAGACAGTGGCGGCCTCACCTCGATCACGAAAACAGGGGCAGGCACCTGGGTGCTGACGGGGGCCAACACATACGCGGGCACCACGACGGTGAATGCGGGTACATTGATGCTGGACTTCAGTGCGGCAGGCGCGCCGACTTCCAACATTCTCAGCGGTTCCTCCGCCATTTCTCTGGGCGGTGGCACGCTGAGCATCCGTGGCGGCAGCGGTTCACCCACGCAGACGCTGGCCAGTCTGGCGCTCACGGCCGGGGCCAACACACTCTCGCTAACGCCGAATGGGGCCACCAGTCTGGTCGTGACGCTTAACGGTGTCAGCATCAGCCGGACTGCGGGCAGCACGCTCAATATGGTGACTTCAGGCACGGCTTCTTTTACCGCCACCAATACTCTCAACAATTCGGCGGGCATCCTTGGAGGTTACGCGGTCTTCAACGGGGCGGACTGGGCCACATGTGATGTCTCGGGCAATCTGGTGGCATTTTCCAACTACTCCGCCCTGCCAACCACGGGGGGCGATAGTGCGACGAACTACCTGCTCACTTCCGGCACCACCTTGACGGGTGCGCTCACCGTCAACAGTCTCAAAATCACTGGCACGGGAGTGACGCTGGATGGAAACACGCGGGCTATCACGTTCACTGGCACAAGCGGCGGCCTGCTTTATGCGCCCGCCCTATCGAGCGACTCCTACAGCATCACCGGCAGCGGTGTGGTAGGAGCGGGCGCCACCAATGAATTCATCGTGCAGGTCATCCAGGGGACGCTGAGCATTGCCAATCCGGTGGTCAGCAGCACGGCCACGGCTGGCAGTTTGACCAAAGCGGGGGACGGCACGCTGGTGCTCACTGGAGCCAGCCTTTTCACGGGAGCCACCAATGTGAATGGCGGTACGCTGGAAATCAGCGGGACGGGCACGCTGTCGTCCAGTGCGGGAAACATCACGGTGGGTGCCGGAGCGACGCTGCGGGTGAACAGCACCCATGCGGCGCAGGCCATTGCAGACAGTGCTGATGTGGCTATGGCGGGGACTTTCGAGGTGCGTTCCAACGAAACTATTGGCGGCCTCTCAGGCCTTGGAACGCTTCGCAATGGCGGCAGTACGAATGTCGTGCTGACCGCCGGCAATGGCAATGAGACCAGCAATTTCAGCGGTCTGATTCAAGATGGCAGCACGGGAACGCTGGGCATCACCAAGGCGGGAACGGGTGTGCTCACGTTGGACGGTTCTCTTTCGAACACCTACACTGGAACCACCACCATCAATGCTGGCACTCTGTCTCTGGCGAAGACTGGCGGTGCCATTGCTGTCGTTGGCAATATCACGGTGGGAGATGGGAGTGGTTCGACGGCTGACCTCCTGCTGCTCAGTGGAGGCGAGCAGATTCAGGATACCGCCGTAGTTACTTTGACAGGCAACAGTACTGTCGCCGGAACCGGCACCTTCAAGCTCAATGGCAACACCGAAACGATCGGCGGCCTGTCCAGCGCCGGAGCCACTCAAAATGGTGTGGTGGAAAACGCGCTGCTGAACACCACTGGCAAGCTGATCGTGAACACCACGACGGATCAAAGCTTTACCGGAGTGCTGCAGAACGGCACGGGCACCGCCTCCGTGCTGGTCTTCACCAAAGTGGGCGCGGCGCAGCAGACACTGGCGGGGACTACGGCGAACACATACACTGGGGGGACCTCAGTCCTGGGCGGTACGCTGCGGCTGAACAAGACCGCCGGAGTGAATGCACTTACAGGCAGCTTGAGCATTGGTGATGGCACCGCTGCCGCAGTAGTGTTACTGGCTGCTGCCAATCAGATTGCCGACACCACGATTGCCACGCTGGCGGGATCAGGAGCGACGGCGGGTGTGCTGCGGCTGGCTGGCAACAGCGAAACCCTGGCAGGAATCAGCAGCAATGCTTTGGTGGGCGGCGGTGTGGTGGAAAATGAGTCTGGTGTGGCCGGAACAGCCACGCTGACGGTGAACGTGGCCGACAGCACCACGCAGACATTCTCTGGCATCGTGCGTGATGGCGACGGTGTCGGTACGGACGGTGCGCTGGCCTTGGTGAAAAGTGGCACGGGTGTCCAGGTCGTGTCAGGCGACAACACGTATAGCGGAGGCACCACCATCAATGCAGGCACCTTGGTGACTGGCGGCGTTGGCAGCGGGCAGGTGGTGAACAATGGCACGCTGATCATCAACCGCACAAGCGAGGCCACCTTGGCGCAGGCGATGACGGGAACGGGCTCCTTGATTCTCGGCAGCAGCGGCACGGTGGTGTTATCCGGCAACAGCAACACATACAGCGGCGGAACCATTGTCGATCAGGGCACGCTGCGCGTCATGAACAGCTCAGGCTCTGCCACGGGCACGAGCGCAGTCACGATTGCCAACGGTGCGACGCTTTCGGGAACGGGGCTGGTGGGAGGTGCCACGAGCATCAACGCCGGTGGAACGCTTTCGGTGGGTTACAACGGGAGCACAGGGCAGACGATGACCCTGAACGGCGGTCTGTTCTCTGCGGGCACATTGCAGTTCGATCTCTGGGGCAACGCGGGTGGTGTCAATCCCAGCGACAATGCCGACCTCCTGATCGTGGGTGGTGGTGCCGTCACGCTGAGCGGTACATTGCAGGTCACCAGCACTGGCATCAGTTCCTGGGCTGTTGGCGACAGTTGGAAGCTCATCGACTGGGGCTCTGTGATCCTTGCCGACCGAACGGTGGCCTTCGATACCTTCGTCATGCCCACCCTCGCTGGGGGTCTCGTATGGGACACCTCCCAGCTTGGGCAGACGGGTTATATTGCCATCGCTCCAGAACCTGGCCGGATGCTTCTGTGTCTGGTTGGGATGGTGATGCTGGGGCTTAAGCGCAAGCGGATGACAATCGAGTAGTCTTGATCACAGCGGCAGTGGCTGGTCTTCGCCGATGACCTTCACTTCCATCTCCAGAGTGACGCCGCGCTCATGCATGGCGGTGTCTTTGATCTGGGCCACGAGGTCGAGGACTTCGCGGGCGGTGGCGCCGCCTTGATTGACGATGAAGTTGGCGTGGACGTCGCTGACGATGGCTTTGCCAACGTGGCGGCCTTTGAGGGCGAGATCGTCGATGAGTTTGCCTGCACCGCAGATTTCAGGGTTCTTGAAAGTGCAGCCGGCGCTGGCACCGACGGGCTGGGAGGTGCGGCGTTTTTGGTGGGAGGCGGCGAGCTTGGTGTCGATCTCGGCCTGCGGGGCAGGGGTGCCTTTGAACACGGCGGAGACGACGTAACGCTCCTCAAACTCCGGCACGCTGCGGTAGTGGTGGGTGATCTCGGCCAGCGGCTTTTCCTTGATGCTGCCGTCTGTGTCGATGAAGCGCACGCTGACGATTTGGTCGAAGGTTTCGGAGCCCATGGCACCGGCGTTCATGCGGATGGCACCGCCGAGATTGCCGGGGATGCCTTCCATCCATTCAAAGCCGCCGATGCCGGCATTGCGGGCGGCGCTGGCGATCTTTTTGAGGCGTGCTCCGGCTCCGGCGGTGATGAGATCACCCTCCACCGTCACGTTTTCGAAGTCACCCTTGGTGTGAATCACTGCGCCGCGGATGCCGCCGTCTTTGACCAGCAGGTTGGAGCCGCGGCCGATCACGCGGATGGGAATCGAGGCCGAGCGCAAATAGCGCACGACTTCGGCGAAGGATGCTTCATTGCGCGGTTCGATCCAGAACTGCGCGGGACCACCGATGAGCCAGGTGGTGTGGCGGGACATGGGCTCATAGAGCTTGGCCACGCCGCCGCCGTTGGCATCGAGGATGGCGCAGAGTTTTTCGAGCACGGGCAGATCGCGGGCGATGCAGCGGCCGACTTCGTGCACGTTGCCAGCGCCGAGGGTGATGAGCAGATCGCCGGGGCGGAGGGCATTGCCCACCTTGTCGCGTGCGATGGGCATCGTGGGTGTGCTGCCAGTCTTGGTGTGATCGTTTTGCAGCTTCACCTCTTCGAGAATCGTCTCGCCACTGACACCGGGGAGGGGCTTTTCGCTGGCGGGATAGACATCGGTGACGAAGAGTTCGTCCACGTCGTTAAAGCTGGCACCGAATTCCTTTTTTAAGAGCTGCGTGCGGCTGTAGCGATGGGGCTGGAAGAGGCAGACGATGCGCTTGGCATTCAAGCCTTTCGCGGTGGCCAGAGTGGCGGCGATTTCGCTGGGGTGATGGCCGTAGTCGTCCACGACAGTGAAGCGCTCGCCGCTGTGGCGGATTTCGAAACGGCGCTTTGCACCGCGGAAGGTGCGCAGTGCGTGCTGGATGGCCTCAAACGTGACACCGCAACGGGTGGCGAGGGCAATGGCGGCGAGCGCGTTGCTGACGTTGTGCTTGCCGGGAATGCCGAGAGTGGCCGTGCCGAGAAGCTGGTCTTTTTGATACACCTCGAACTCGGAATGATCCGGCTTCATCGAGAGGATGTTGGCCGAGAAATCGTGAGAGCGGCTCCAGCCGTAGCTGACGCCTTGGGGCCCGGCACAGACTTCACTGGCGACAGGATCTTCGGCACAGTACACCCAATGGGTGCGTGTCTGGCTGAGGACCTGGCGGAACACGGTTTTGATGGCCTCGATACCGTCATAGAAATCGAGATGCTCAGGCTCGATGTTCAGCACGATGGCGTGCTCGGGGTGGAAATTGACCAGCGTGCCGTCGCTTTCATCTCCTTCGGCCACAAAGAGCTCGCCCTCGGTGTCCCAGTGAGCGTTGGAGCCGAGGATGGGGATTTCCGCGCCGACGTAGTGGCTCGGCTTGAGGCCGCCCTGACGCAGCACGTGTGCGGTGAGGGCGGAGGTGGTCGTTTTGCCATGGGTGCCGCAGACGACGACGCCTTTTTTGTTGGCCATCACAGCAGCCAGAGCTTCCGCACGACGGATGAGTGAGATGCCCTGCTTGTAAGCTGCCTCGTAGGCCACGTTGCCGGGCTTGATGGCGCTGGAGTAGATGACCATGTCGCAGTCCTCGACTTCTTTCTCCGTGTGGCCGTGGAAGAACTGGAGGCCGAGCTTTTGCAGGCGGTCCGTCTCCACCGTGGTCGCCTTGTCCGAGCCGCTGACCTTGTGACCTAGGCCCAGCAGCAGCAGCGCGAGGCCGCTCATGCCTGAGCCTGCGACCCCGATGAGGTCGATGCGCATGGGGTGACGGCTTTCTTTGAGGAGGCTGAGGACGGCGTGGGTCATGATGGGATGAGCGCAGAAGCTAGGCCGTGATTCGCGTGGGAGCAAGATTTGTGGTCAATCCAGCTCACCGCGATTGAGGAAAAGCGCTCTCAGATCGGCCTGAGGCGAGTTGCTCACCCACGGTCTGCATCTTCCCGCAGGCGTGCCGGGATATCCATTTTCTCATGCAGCACGCTGATGACTCCGACCCTCTTCTTGGTGAGTTCGCGGAAGAAAATGTAGTGATGGCGATGGCGGAAAAAATAAACGCCCTTCAGGGACTCATCCATTACCGGCCTCCAGCGGTGTCTTTGAACCATGACAGTCTCGATCTCTGCGACGAGTTCGCGCACATAGGCATCGGCCTGCTTTTCATTCCACTTCCGCTCTGTATAATCCCAGATCTCTAGAATGCGTTCCTGAGCGGCTGGATAAATTCTAGCGGGCATTGGCCTTTTTGCGTTTTTTGGCCTTGGCGATCAAATCTTCTGCATCCAGGGGCACAAACTCCGACTCAGCGGCTTCGACACCTGCACTTAATTCATTTCTGAGCCAAGCCCATTTGCGCTTTTCCTCCTGCTCATAATCACGACGGACGAGATCACGGATGTACTCACTGGTCGAGCTATAGAGGCCTGACTTGAGTACACGCTGCTGGATGAAGCCCTGAAGCTCCCCGGCGAATCGAACATTGACGCCTGCTGCCATGATGAACAATGCGTGATGTCCTCAAGATTGTCAAATTTGTGGGACGGAAGAGAATCCAACCAGAGTTCCCGGTCACTGACAAATCCTCCTGCATTTTCCAATCGCCCGAATCGCGCGGTTCTGCTCTCATGGTGGCGGGATTGAAAAAATCCCAATCATGAAACCAGACATTCAAATCATTCCGAAACTTTGGGCCAGCATTCCGGAGGCCATTCGCAACCGGGTGGGCCGTGAAGCAGGGACGCAGCGTGCGATCTACGAGGAGGAGCACCTGCTGCTTATTCTCCACCAGCTCCCCGGGCCCGATGATATCACCCGACGGCCCGCGTTGTTTTGGCGGCAGCCGGACGGTGTTTGGAAATCCAGCCCGGACAACGGAGGCAGTCTCGCGCTGCAAAATCATCTGACGGCGTATGTGGCGAGGCTGGATGAACTGGACAAGCAGGAGCACGCTGCTCAAACGGCCGCCGAGTACCACAAGGTGCTCGAAGCCATCGCTCCTGTGCTGCGCAGTTCGCGCGGCCTGCATCGTGCGCTGCAGCAGGCGCGTGAATTCATTAAAGCAGACCGCGATGTGATCAATCTGCGAGATCAGGCGGCGAGTGTGGAGCGCACTGCGGAACTGCTGCTGCAGGACGCGCAGTTTGGCCTGAACTTCACCGTGGCGAAGCAAGCCGAGGCGCAGGCGCAAAGCGCGAAGATCATGGCGAACACCTCACACCGCCTGAATGTGATGGCAGCGCTGTTTCTGCCGCTTACGGCGCTTACAGGTCTGTTCAGCATGTATGTGCGGGCGGACGTGGCCGACACGCCGACGAATTTTTGGCTCATCGCGGCGGTGGGGGGGATCATCGGCCTGGTGATGAGTTCGTTCGTAGTGGCAAGGCGATGAGAAATGGCCTTCGGGGAAACCTGTCATTTCGAAGCTTGAACCCTGCTTTCAGTCAGATAGTAGCCACGATCATCTTTCCGTAAGACACCTTGAATGGAATAGGATGCGAAGTCGATGCATTCATCGTTTGTCGGAACAATCTGGACTGACAACAAACACTGGGTGAGCCACGAGAGGCTCTGACGGCAAACCACCGTCACTTGAGCGCCGGTGGATTTACCCTTTCGATCAAGACATGGTCCGCGAAGGATTTGGTTTTCAGCCTTATAGTCAATGCGTGCCGACAGGCGGATGCCTTCCATTTCCTTTTGCTCAAGAAAAGGTGTGATGACGTGGTGGAGAATAAAAAGCCGCAGCTCTTTGTCCGGCATGAACTCCAAGGTCGATCCGAGAGGATGCTTCATAGCGCCCTATTAAGCACCGACTTGGTGAAGATCTACTCTCCGTTCTTTTTACGTGCCTCCACGTAATGTGTCATGGCATTCATGTGTTTGACGAATTCAGCGCAATCGATGGCGTCGTCTTTGATCCACCGGCCTTCGCTGTCGAGAGATTCGGCGGCTTTTTTAGCTTTTGAGGCGGCACCTTTGGCGCGGCTGGCCCATTCCTTCGGCGTCTGAGGTCCGGCGAAGTGGAGCTGGAGTTCTTCACGGCCTTTGGCGAGCTGCTTCTTGAAGGTGTCGAGCTTGCTCTGCTGGCTGACCTTGAATGAGTAATGCGTGGGCATGTTACTGTCGTCATAGGTCAGGTCGTAAGTGTCCTTGACGAAGAACAGAGGCTTGTTGGTCTGCAGTTCGTAGAAGCGGGCGTGTGTGCCGTCAGGCAGTTTGGAGCGTTCGAACCATGCGAGGGCGGGCTGGATGGGCTTGAGATATTTGTCATCCCCCGTGAGCACCCAAAGCTGATGGAGTACTTCCAGAGCGCCTACGCTTTCGTTACCAGTGACGGATGGCGGCTCGAATTTGCGCGCCCAGACTGGATGCATGTCGCGGTCATACTGCTGGGCCCAGACGGGCTGCGGCTCAGGCATCTGCGCCAGCAGGAAGAACTCGCCGAGTTTCTTCAGGGCGGTGAGGTAGCGCTCATCCTTTTCGAGTTCGTAGGCGCGGAACAGCACCCTGGCGATCTGCTGCAGGTTGTCGTCATTGAGAGTGTAGAAGCCGGTGTATTTGATGGCAGGGAAGGTGCGGCTCCAAGTTTCAGGATAGCTGGCCTTGAGCATCGGAGCGGTTGGATCCGCCGGGCCGGAGAACTGCTGCGGCCAGGCACCGATGGGGGCCTGGGCGGCGAGCAGGGCGTCGAAGGCAAACTTGGTGCAGCGCTTCAATTCGGCATCGTCTTTGCAGGCGGGCTCGTGGACCATTTCGAGGAGGAAGAGCAGCGCGGACTCGGTTTTGTTGTCATCGAGCGTGGTGCTGTTGCGGCGTTTGCTGGGCTCCTTGTCTCCGGCGTCGAGGTCGCTGCGCAGGTGGTATTTTTTAGCCTTCTCGGGATCGAAATCGAAGTCGCTGTCCCAGCCGCCTGAAGCGAGCTGGCATTTGAGCAGTGCCTTGGCTGCATCTTTGGCCGAAGTTAGGAAGACTTCATCACCTGTGGCCTGATAGGCTCGCAGAATCACCAGGCCCATCGTCGTCGTGCCCGGAGGCTGGATGGAGATGATGGTGGGCGATTTGGCGTGCTCGACTTCGCCGATCTTGCCCTCTTTGTCATAGGAGGAGGCATAGCCGCCTTCGCGGGCGAGATGGGTGTGAGCATAGGTGACGGCCTTCTTCATGGCCGCCGTGATGACGGCAGGATCAGGCAGATCTGCAGCGAGAGCGAACGACGAGGAGAGGGCGAGAACGAGAAGCGAGCGCATGGTTGGACGCCAAAACGTCGGGGTTAGCTCCAGTCCTTCAATCTTTCCGGAAAGGGGCAGTCGGCGCAGGCGGAGTCGTCTTCGAGGCAGAAGTCCTCGTAGATCTGCAGCAGGCCCTGATGGTGGTGCAGTTTTTTGGTGAAGTCGCGGCTGCGCGGGTCCTCACCAAAGAGCCGCAGCACGGCGCGGCGCACCTTTTGATTGTCCAGCAGGGCGGGGAGTTCGAGATACTCGGCCCACAGGCGTGTGCGCTCAGGCACCAGCAGCGGGTAGGCGACGTTGGCCAGCATCTCCTGCACTCGTGTCTCGCCAATCAAGGCGACGGGTTTCTCCGCCGTTTCGGAGAGGAGAGTGTAGTGGGTGGCCCAGAAGTCATGCGTGAGGTTGAGCAAGGACTCGCGCCATGCGGCCTGGCTCCAGCGCGTGGCATCGGCGAGCGGGGTGACGATGGAGGACCAGGAACGCAGCAGCGCGGTGAGGGCGCCGAGACGCCGCTGCGGATGATTGCCGGGGCGGATGGCATTGAGTTTCCAGCGCAGAAGCTGGCGGTCGTCCATCCAGCGCTCCACGCCGCTGCGCAGCTTCCACCATTCGCTCCAGAGCTCGCGCAGGTAGGAGCGTGTGGCGGGCTCGGTGTCGTCACTGCGGACGCTTTCGAGGAAACCGGAGACGCCGAAGAGCCAGGCCTCGCGCTTTGCGGCATCGAGCTGGGTGATTTTTTTTAACGGCAGCCGCTGGGAGAGAATGGCGAAGGGTTGTTGGTTTTTGCGATAGCCCAATGTTTGCGCCAGCGCCTGATAGATCGCCTGCTCGCGACCTTGAGCGGCCACGCTGCGGTGCAGACGCTTTGATTTGAGCTCAAGGCGGTGCTGGGCGGCGGATTCGATGATGGACTGCACGCGTGCTGCGTCCATGCCCCGCAGGGGGGCCGCGCAACGGCCCAGCCTTGCTTCAGCGAGGTGGCGTTTGGGCTTGATGCCTTCCGGCAGCATGCCGGCATTCAGAAGAACTTGGGGCACGGCGTGGTGTGCGCTGTTACGTGTGTAGAAGCGCTCTTCCGGAGCATGCAGGAAAAGGTGAAGGACGACGCGGTTGAAGTTCTCGTTGGCACCATGCGTGTGCCGTTCCCAGTCGCGGGCATCGGGGTCGAGCTCGATGTCACCGCGCAGGGTCTGACCATCGATCACGATGGCGCAGCCATTGAAGTCCGGTCCCGCACCGGAATTCCAGACACCGAAATCGGCAATGCGCACGGCCTTGCCATCCGTGGTGGTGAACTCACTGCCAAAGGCGCCGGAGAACCACAGGCTTTGCAGTTCCATCTCCGTCATGGGCTCGGCAAAACCCGGCAGCGTTTCGGCCACGCCGGTAAACACGGCGTCGCGAAAACGTGCATAGCGGTCGGCGAGCGGGAGCGGCGTCATGGCGGTTGGGCGTGAGGGACACCAAGGATGGTCTGGCGCGGAATGCCACTGGATTTATGATTTCGCGATCCTGCACGATGAGAGTGATTCCAACGCAACCTGTGCGTATATCTACGGCATGACGATTTCCAAGTGGAAGCAAGCTGCGGTGGCGCTGACGCTGTGCCTGCTGGTGGCGGCGGTCTGTCTAGTGCTGCTGTTCGTGATACGGCTGCGGGAGGTGGAGCAGCTACGGGTGCTGGCGCATGAGGAGCAGGAGATCGGCCTGCGCTTTCATCGGGATGGTGCCGCATTGATGCTGGACCTGCACAGCGCGGCGCTGCGTCTGGGCGATGGTGAGGTGAACGTGGGGAAGCAGGATCAGTACGCCGTGCTCTTTGCGCGCAATGAGGCTTTTTTCCGTCACCCACCCGTGTCGCTGACAGGTGCAGCGGCCACCTCATTGGAAGAAGTGCAGAAGGATCTGCGCATTTACGGTGAGCAGGTGCAGTCATGGCTGGCGCTGCCAGACAAGGAGAGGCTCGCAGGCGTCATGCGTGCAGACGAGCCGTTCAGAGAGCTGCTGCGGGATCTCCAGGCCCTGCGGGATGCCTGTGGGGTCCGCTTGCTGGATCGAGTGAACGAAATGCGGGATTCGATGAAGGAAATGCAATGGCTGGTGGTGATTGCGGCGGTGGTCATGGCACCGCTGTTCGGAGTGCTGCTGTGGATGATCTATCACGGCTGGTTTCGACCGCTGCAGGAACGGGCTGAGCTGGCGGAGCATGCTAAAACAGTGAGCGATGAGATGGCCTCCCTCAGCAGTCTTGCGGCCGGTCTGGCGCATGAGATTCGCAACCCGGTGGGCGCGCTGAAAAATCGTGCCTATGCGCTGGGGCTGCTGGTGGACGCAGAACTGCAGCCCAAGGTGGCGGCGCAGGTGGCCAGCATGAACCGCGAGCTGGACCGGGTGGAGCACATCGTGGGGGACTTTTTGATCTACGCCCGTCCATCGGAGCCGCGCATCATCCCCTGCTCGCTGGCAGAACTGGTCGACACGTTTCATCATGACCACCAGGCGGAGGTGCAGCAACGTGATGTGCGTTTTGAACTCGGAGTCGTGGAGGACACGACTTTTCATGCGGATCCGGAACTGCTGCGGCAGGCGCTGCTGAACCTCGTCCGCAACGCGGCCGACGCCTGTGGCGGGCGTGAGGACGGGCATGTACTGCTGGAGGCGCTGGCGCTGGAGCGACGCATCGTGCTGGCGGTGACGGACAATGGCCCCGGTGTGCCGGAAGATCTCAAGGAGCGGCTGTTCAAGCCCTTTGCCACGCTCAAGCGCGGCGGGACAGGACTGGGGCTGACCATCAGCCGCAGCATCGTCCGCAGGCACGGGGGAGATCTGCTGCTGGCCTCCACCTCGGCGGAAGGCACCCGCTTTGAGATCCGGCTGCCGCGTGTTTGAGGCGCTTGCATGATGGCGGAGGTGCGGCACCATGCCGCATGTCTGAACACAGCGCACGGCTGCTGCTGATCGATGACGACGACGATTTCGCGTCGTCCCTTCTTACCGTGCTGGAAACGAGCGGCCATCAGGTTAGACGCGCTGGCGACGGCACCACTGGAATCCAGATGGCCATGACGGAGTCATTTGATCTGGTGATTTGTGACATCCGCATGCCGGGTATCAGTGGCATGGAGGTGCTGCAGCAGCTGCATGCGGCGAAGCCACGGCTGCCGGTCATTTTGATGACGGCCTTCACCACCACAGAACGTGCCATCGAGTCGATGAAGGCGGGTGCCTTCGACTATCTCCTGAAGCCGTTTGATCCGCCTGAAATGTTGCGCGTCGTGGAGCGTGCCCTGCACATGTCTTCTGCTGCTGCACGCCCGGTGCCGCTGCGAGAAGGTGAGGTGGGCAAGGCGGCGCTCATCGGCCGCAGCCGGGCGATGCAGGAGGTCTTTAAACAGCTGGGCAGCTATGCCGCCACGCCAGTGCCGGTGCTGATTTTAGGAGAGACAGGAACGGGAAAGGAACTAGTGGCCCGTGCGCTTCACCTGCACAGCAGCTGTGCCGACAATCCTTTTGTGGCGGTGAACTGCGCGGCGATTCCGGAGAACTTGATCGAAAGCGAACTGTTCGGGCATGAGAAAGGCGCGTTCACCCATGCAGTGGCGCGCCGCGCCGGAAGCTTTGAGCAGGCCCAGGGCGGCACCTTGTTTCTGGATGAGATTGGCGACATCCCGCCGCCGGTGCAGGCGAAGCTCCTGCGCGTTCTTCAGGAGCGGCGAGTCAAGCGTGTGGGGGGCAGTCAGGAGCTGATGCTGGATGTGCGCGTCATCACTGCGACCCACCGTGACCTGAGCGCGATGATCAAGAAGGGCGAGTTCCGAGAAGATCTGCTCTACCGCCTGAATGGTGCCGTGCTGCGGCTGCCACCGTTGCGGGAACGTATTGAGGACATCACTCCGCTGACTCGGCATTTCCTGGCCAAGGTGGCGGGGCAGCTCGGCATTGCGGAGCCCGCCATCGAGCGCGAGGCGCTGGAGTTGCTCAAGCAGCACCGCTGGACTGGCAACGTACGCGAACTGGAAAATGCGTCCCGCACCCTGCTCATCGAGGCGCGCGGATTTCCCATCTCTGCGGAGATGGTTCGCTCCTTGTTGGAATCACCCTCGGTCGAGTCGCCGGCACGCACCATTGCCGAGCTGGTGGAATCCACTCTCCATGCGGCGCAGGCAGGGAAGCTGTCCGGCGGCGCGCTGAACGCGGCGATGGAGGCGCTGGAACGAGTGCTGTATGGCAGCGCCCTGCGGCTTTCCGCTGGCAATCAAAGCCAGGTGGCTGAATGGCTGGGGGTCTCCCGAGTCACGGTTCGGGAAAAGCTGGACCGGTATGATCTGCTGCCGAAGCGGAGTAAAAAGTAATCGTACTGGGGCTGGCGAGCGCTTTGGAAGTTTACACAAGGTGCTTTGAAACTTTACATCATGATGGCTCAAGGCAGCCGCTGTGAAATAACCTAAAGTCGCTGGAGGTCAGGAAAATCAAGGCTTCCAGCGTGCAGTGAGGCAGCTGGCATGGAATTGGCAATATCAAAGGTGCAATCCAGGAAGGCTTCGTCGCGGCAACCAACGCAAGGGGCGTTTCCAGGATGAGTGAAAATCCAATCAACCCAACCATAGAGAACACCCGCCATGAAAACGAAACTCATGCTTGTCGCTTTGCTCGCCACTGCCGCATTTGCACAGGCCACGCCAGCCATCACCCCAGCCAAGGCCAAGGCTCCGCTGCACCTCGGCAGTGTGAAGGGCGTCATGCACAGGATTGCCCAGAAACCCAGTGCTGCCCCCGTGGCTACTAGTGGCCAGAAAGTCGCTGCAGCCGGACCGTTCCTTAATCATCCAGATTCCGCTCCTGGTCCGCACTAAGAAGTGACCCAGCCGGCCCTTGGCTGGTTTGTGTCAAGACTGCTTATGGGCAGTTCGGCATTGCAGAAGGCCGCCGCCGCAAAGGCGGCGGCTTTATCATTAGGTGAGTTCGCTCAAGGAAACCTGCGCAAGTGAATCGACGCGTTTCCATGCGCCGGTGAAGTCCAGGTGCCGTGTCATGGGCCCTGGAGCAACGATGCAGCGGATGCCGGCGGCCATGGCAGCGCGGAGGCCGTTGAGGGAGTCTTCGAAAATGACGGCTTCCTCGGGTGCGACACCGAGATTTTCAGCGGCATGCAGGAAGAGGCTGGGGTCGGGCTTCACTTTGCCGGTGTCATCAACGGTGGTTATGTGATGAAAGTGAGCGTGCAGACCGAGTTGATCCATCCATGAGTCAATCCATACGCGCGGGCTGCTGCTGGCGATGGCGATGCGCAGACCGAGCGAGGCGGCTTCTTGAAGACGGTCCGCCACGCCGGGGAGCAGTTGCAGATGCTTGCGCAGTTCGTTTTCGTGGGTCTTGCGCTGCACCTCAACCGCGTCCCAATCAAACTCGCGACCTGTGAGCTGTTCGAGGTCACGCTTGGGATCGTAGATGCCGGTGATGAAGTCAGTGCCCACAGCCTGAGCGTAGCGCTCCACGGGAAGTTCATGGCCATGCTGGTCGAAGATTTCTCTCCAGGTGTGGTAACCGGTGCTTTCAGTGTCAACGATGAGGCCGTCGAAGTCGAAGATCACGGCGCGAATGGGTGGGGGCATGCGGATGGATGGCCGAAAGTAGCGAAAGATGCAAAAGATTCGAAAGCTGTGAAAACTGGCAGGTCCACTTTTTGTGCTTTTTCGTTTCTTTCGTCCCCAAGGCCATGGCAGCGTGCTGCCACGATGCTCAGCCTGCGACAACCCGCCCCCGAACAACTGCGAGGATGGCTGGAGTCTTGGACAACTGAGCCCTTGAGCTACATACCGCCCCTGGGTGATGGATTCATCGCCGATGAGCATGCGGTGAGGCTGGGCAGTGGAGAAGAAGCCTATCGCACCGCATGCGAGGCTCTGGATGCGTGGGTCATGTTTCCCAAGTGGGCGGAGGTTGCCCGTCGAGAAACTAAAGGCCAGGAAGTGGGGCAGATCGTGGCGATGGTGGTGCAAATCTGCGGACTGTGGTGGGTGAATCCCTGCCGAATTCTGCGGCGCTGTGACTCAAAGCATACGCATGGATTTGTCTATGGAACCCTGCCGGAGCATGCGGAGTGTGGCGAAGAGCAGTTCATCATTGAGCATCGCCCCGATGGCAGCGTGTGGTATGTGATTCGAGCGTTTTCGCATCCTCGGCATTGGATGGCGTGGCTTGGGTTTCCACTGGCGCGGTGGTGGCAGTGCCGGTTTGTGCGAGATTCGCAAGCGAGGATGAGGGAGGCTGTAAAACCATGAACAGGTATGCGTATGCTTTCCAATCGTGGTTCAAACCGCTTGTCTTGCTTATAGCGGTGGGCCTGCTGCCGCTGGACAATACTTTTTTTGTGACGGCGCTGCTGCTCTTCTCTCCGCTGATGCTGATGCCCTCGTGGTCTGGCATGTCGCGTCTTCAGTACAAGCTTGAATATGCTGCGGCAGTTGAGATGGCCGGATCGTTTCAGTTCACACCTGGTATCGAATCAGCATTGTTAACTTTGCCCTGGCTCGTGGCACGTTTGTTTGTGGTGAAGGATGTGGCGACGGAGTGGCGCAGAGCAGGCCTGCCGTCTGCTGCAACCGCTTGCCTGCATGCCGCGGCGGTCTTTCCCGCCATCGGCGCTGCATGGCTGGTTGCACATCGTGCCAACTGGGCACCGTGGGGATTTGACCCGCTGATCGTGCTGCTCACGGCGGCGCATTTTCATCATGCGGGATTCACGCTGCCACTGATGGCGGGGATGAACGCCAAGGCGAGTCCGGGCTTCTGGACGAAGCTTTCGTGTGTGTTGATTTTGCTCGGTGTGCCGCTGGTGGCCGTGGGCATTACCGGCACGCACTTTGGCGTGTTGAAGTTTGTGGAGCCGTTTGGCGTGGCGATTTTGGTGCTGGGTGCACTGGGTGTCGCGGTTTCACAAGTGTGGCGCGGCCTGGAACGGCAGCGCTCGATTCTAACACGGATCGGTTTTCTCCTCTCAGGCGCATCGCTGTTCGCTGCAATGGTGCTAGCTCTGGGTTTTGGCCTCCGCTATGTGATCCCGAACTTCGCGCTGACGATGCCGCAGATGTGGGCGATCCATGGGACGCTGAATGCGTTTGGCTTCGGACTGTGCGGCATTTTGGCGTGGCGGGGTGCCGTCACACGTTCTGAGCGCCCTTGAGCAGATCAAAGAGGGTGATCATGCCGAGGAGGCGTTTTTCCTCATCGACGACGACGGCCTTGCTGACGCCGCTGCGCATCAGGGTGCCGACGAGCACAGGCACGGGGGTGTCGGCGGTGATGCAGAAGGGTTTGGTCAATGGCAGCGCTTGCAGCTTGTCCACGCAGGTGAGGCCGTGATTCTTGAGCCATTCATAGGCAACGGAGCGGCGCAGCAGGCCGATGACGCAGCCGTTTGTTGTGACGGGATAGGTGCTGTGCGGATGCGCCTGAAACTCCGCCACGGCATCTTGCACGGTCACGCTGGCATCGAGGAAGGCGATGTTGCGGGTCATGACATCTGCGGCGCAGGCTTTTCGGGTGGCTTCGGGAATCATGTCCACCGTATTCTGAATTTCCTCCGGCAGATGGTACTGCTGCGCGGTGCCACGGAAGAGGGCATCCAGTGAGCCGATGCTTTTGGCGAGGGTCTTGAAGGTCTGGCCATCAATGGCGACGAGCTCGCTGGATTCGGTGGCGGTGGCATCGAAACGCCAGATGCCATCACTCAGCAAAGCGCGTTCGCCGAAGTGCTCGCCGGGGCCAGCGGCTTTGACGATCTGGCCCTGGGCATCGGTGATGTTGACGTTGCCTTTTTTGACAGCGTACAGGGATTGGGCAGGCTCGCCGGCATGGAAGAGGGAGTCGCCAGGTTCGAGGTGCATTTCACCGAGAGGTGAGGAGAAGCTGGGAGTGAGCAGGTTGATGTCGCGCGGGAAAAACAATTCGAAGGTCCATTCCGCCATGACGCGCAGCTTGCGGTCAAAGCCCGGTAGTTTCATGAGGTAGATGCTGCGCCACATGAACCAGGCGATGATGCCGGAGAAGCGCATGCCAAACACCTGCGCGACCGCTTTGCGGTGGCCGATGGTGGCAAGTTCGCCAAGGCCGGTGAAGCGGAAGGGTTTCAAGGGACGTCCTGCAAAACTGGCGGCGATGTTTTTGGCGACGAGCGCCCCCTGACGCATGGCAAACTGCGCGGTCTCAGGGCAGTTGCCGCCATCGGCCTTGGGGAAGACGGCGCAATCACCGGCTGACCACACGTTGGTGAGACCTTTGACCTGGCCGCTGGATTCGACAACGACCTTGCCGCGCTCCACGGGGAGACCGCCATTGGTGCCGAGGGCCGTGATCTGTGGATGTGGCGCATTGCCCACTGTGCAGACCACGAGGGTGGCTGAAAGAGAAACGCCATCCCCCAGCTGGACGGTGCGTGCCGTGACAGCACGCACCCGGCTTTTGAAGATGATCTTCACGCCCATCTCGGTGAGGCATTTGCCAGTGTAGGTGCCAAGGCTGTCGCTCAGCATGCCCAGCAAGCGGTCACCACTGTGAATCAGCGTAACGCTGGGTTCATCGGGCTCGATGTTTTCGTAGAAGCGGCGTGCGCCTTGGATCAAATCCTGGATCTGCCCGGCGGTTTCCACCCCGGAGTAACCGCCGCCGACGATGACGAAGGAGAGCAGTTCTTTGCGCAGCTTGGGATTCGTAATGAGATTGGCCTCCTCCAAGCGGCTGATGATCGCGGCGCGCAGTTTCATCGCATCGCCGACGGTTCGCATGAGGTAAGCGTGCTCGCCCATGCCCGGAATACGGCTAAGGTCCACCCCGGCGCCGGGTGCCAGCATGATGTGCTCAAACCCCACCGTGACCTGTGGGGTGAACATGCCGCCGTTCAGCGTGATGATGCGGTTCTCCAAGTCGATGTGCGTGACCTCTCCTTTCAGCACCTCTGCACCACGGCAGATCATGCGTATGGGATTGACTACATGCTGCGGTGAGAGCGACCCGCCCGCGACTTCCGGCAGCATCGGCTGAAACACCATGTGATTCTCACTGGCAATGATGCCGACGGTCATGCCGGCCACATCCTCAGTGAGCCGCAGCAGTTCGCGTGCGCAGTAGACTCCTGCAAACCCTCCGCCGATGATGGCTACTTTGAAAATGCGGTCGGGTTGCTTGGGCATGGTCCGCAGTGCAGACGCAGGCAGCGAGCCAGCTTGAACGGAAAATGCAGTCTTCTAGCTCATCGACCGCCGCAGCACGCGTTTCATCACCACCAGGGCGTCTCCGGGCATGAGCATGGCGGAGGGGCTGGGGTTCAAATCCGTGGCACCTTCTTTGCGCAGGATGGCCACCGGCAGCATGCGCCCGGCGGTGCCGGTCTCGACTTCAGAGATGCGCTTGTGAACCCATGGCGAGTCCGCGCGGATCTCGATCTCCTCCATGTCGAGGCCGAGTTCGGTGAGGTGGTGGTCAAAGTCGATGCTGGCCTTCGTCTTGCCACCGATCAGGTCGCGCGTATTCGGGTGCAGAATCAGGTGGGCGATGCGGTCTGCGCCGATGTGCGCGGGCAGCACGACACGGTTGGCACCTGCCTGCAGCAGCTTGCGCTCGGTGGACGGAACTTCACCGCGCGCGATGATTTGAATTGCGGGGTTCATGTTTCGCGCGCTGAGGGTAATGAAGACATTGGCGGCGTCGTTGGGCAGCACGGTGGCCAGCACGCGGGCGCGGCTGATGCCGGCGTGCTTCAGGACCGCTTCGTCGGTAGCCTCGCCTTGAAGTGTGAGGAAGCCTGCATCCCGCACCTCCGCCACGCGGTCAGTTGCCTGATCGACAATGACAAAGGGGATGCCGCCAGCCTGCAGCTGTGAGGCGATCATGCGGCCGATGCGGCCGTAGCCGCAGATGATGGCGTGGTTGCTCAGTTTTTCGATTTCGTTTTCCATGCGTTTGCCTCCCAAAGCTCGTTGAATCTGTGCCTCCGTCAGCCACTGCACCAAAGTACCGGTGACAAAAATGATGCCGGTGCAGCCAAAGAGAATCAGCGTCACCGTCCACGCCCGCAGCCAGGGATCGGTGATGGGCACCACTTCGCCGTAGCCGACGCTGAAGGCAGTGATGACGACCATGTAGAAGGCATCACTCCACGACCACCCCGCCACCCGGTAGCCCACGGTGAAGACCGCCATGACCACGCCGACGAAGGCAAAGGCATAGAAAACATTGGTCTGCGGGCGGCTCTTGGGGATGGGCATGCGGTCGGGCGAAGGGGAAAGAGTAGCGGAAGGCGTGCCAGAAGCGGGGGCGGTCGTCGCAGATGGCTTCTTATGGGTGAAATGACGCGTGCACTTGGGACGTTTGCTTGCCACGTTCCGACCCCAATCTATGAAGCATCTGCTCACCGCCCTCTTTGCCTTTTCACTCCTCGGCTCCGCGTTTTCAGCGGACAAAAAATCCATCGTCATGATCGCGGGGAAGCCCTCCCATGGTCCGGGGCAGCACGAGCACAATGCAGGCATCCAGCTGCTGAAAAAGTGCCTGGAGCAAGGTGCGGCAGACCAGGTGGACATCAAATTTCACCTGAATGGCGAGTGGCCCTCTCAAGAGGAGCTCTCCAAGGCGGACACGGTCGTCATTTACTCGGACGGCGGTGGCGGACATCCGGCCTTGCAGGGCGACCATCTGGCCCAGCTCGACAAGGAAATGAAGCGCGGCTGCGGCTTTCTGACGCTGCATTACGCGGTGGAGCCGACGATTGAAAAGGGCGGCAAGGAGTTCATCGACTGGATGGGCGGCTGCTTTGAGATCAACTGGAGCGTGAACCCACACTGGGATGCCAACTTCAAAGAACTGCCTGCGCATCCGATCAGCTCCGGCGTGAAACCCTTCGGCACGAACGACGAGTGGTATTTCTTCATGCGTTTCCGCCCAAACATGCAAGGCGTGACCCCGATCCTGAGCGATGTGGCTCCTGAATCGACGATGAGCCGCCCGGATGGCGCGCACAGCGGCAATCCGGCGGTGCGTGAGTCCGTGAAGAAGCAGGAGAAGCAGCATGTCGCCTGGGCCTGCGAGCGCGCGGACGGTGGTCGTGGCTTTGGCTTCACTGGCGGTCATTACCACAAGGGCTGGGCGAACAACGAGCAGCGCAAGCTGGTGCTGAACGCGATCCTTTGGACGGCGAAGGCCAAGATCCCTGCGGATGGCGTGGCCTCGACCGTGACGGAAGAGGACATGACGGCCAATCTCGACCTTAAGCCCGGCCAGGGCCTGCCCGAGAAGCCGAAGCCAGCGCCGAAGGCGAAGTAAGCCCGCTATTCCGACTTTCATGGACCGCCGTCGTTTCCTGCAACAGAGCGCGGCGGGCCTGTTGGCCGCCAATTTGGCCTCCGGGCAGTCAGCGTCTCCGCTGATTGCCTCCATTGATAAAATCACGCTCAAGCATGGGCGTGATGGCAGCGGACCTTCGTGGTTTCATCCGCGGCCCTACCTAGTGCCATCCAAGGAGGGGCCGGTGGTGTTTATGACGATGCAGGAGATTCGCGGCTCGGACTTCTTTCTGCCGGTGCACTGGATGGAATCGCGTGATCTCGGCCAGACATGGTCGGAGCCGCAGCCAGTACCACCGCTGGGTCGTGTGTCGACGACGGACGGTCGCGGCGATGAAGGCGTGTGCGATGTGGTGCCGCAGTATCATGCGAAAACCGGCAGCATTTTGGCGGTCGGTCACAATGTCTTTTACAAAGGTCCGAAGTTTGACCGCAATCAGCCGGCACGCTGTCCGGTTTATGCGGTTTACAAGAATGGCCGCTGGTCCGAACGCAAACGACTGATCTGGGATGATCCGCGCGGCGCGAACATCTACACGAACAACTGCGGCCAGCGTGAGGTGCTGGAAGACGGCAGTATTGCTTTCGTGATGTCCTTTGGGGCGAAGCAAACCAGCCGCTCCGCCGCCGGGGTGCGCTGCTCGTTTGATGGCGAGACGCTGGCCATTCAGAAGGTGGGCCGCGAGATCAAGCATGCGGCGGGTCGTGGGCTGCTGGAGCCATCGCTCGTGCGGTATCGCGGGAAGTTTTATGCGACACTGCGTGCGGAGGACAATCGCGGGTATGTCGCAGCGAGTGATGACGGACTCGACTTCGAAGAGAAGCAGCCATGGTGCTGGGACGACGGCACCCCTTTGGAAATGAGCACGACGCAGCAGCACTGGCTGCCGCACAGCGAGGCGCTGCATCTGGTCTACACACGCAAGGACGCCAGCAATGTGAATGTGATGCGCTGGCGCGCGCCGCTCTTCATGGCGCAGGTGGACCTGAAAACACTGCGTCTCATCCGCGACACGGAGCGCATTGTGCTGCCACTGGAAGGCGATGGTGTGAAAGCACCGGATGAAGTGCCGCTGATGGGCAATTTCCAGACCACCAACATCTCACCCAATGAATCATGGGTGACTGACGGCGGCATGCTGCCAAAGCATGGCTTCAAAGGCGATCTGCTCCTGGGCAAGATCCGCTGGAGCAGGCCGAACACTCTCGTGTGATGCGCTCAGGCGGAGTAACCGCCGGAGATGTAGGCGTTGAGCTGTTCAATTGTCATGCGCTGGGTGGCGATGATCCACTTCACGAGATCGCCAATGGACACGATGCCGAGCAGTTCCTCGCCATCCAGCACGGGGAGGTGGCGAATGCGATGTTCCGTGATGATCTCCATGCAAGTGGAGACGGTTTGATCTGGCCCTACGGTCACCGGTTCCCGTGTCATGATCTCGCTGACGGGCGTTTCCTTGGATGATTTCCCCTTGAGCGCCACTTTGCTCATGTAGTCACGTTCTGAAATGATGCCTACCAGCCGGGTGCCTTCCACCACGGGCAGAGCACCGATGTTTTTCTCAGACATCATCTGAATGGCCTGATAGACAGTGGCCGTTGGCGAGATGGTCCAGATGTCCCGGCCCTTGTGCTCCAACAGGGTTCTGGCTGCGGTAGGAATTTCCATGGCATTAAATTTGTTAACTGATTTTCTGAAATGGGCGTCTGCTAAGCAAGCTTCGTTTTCCCCGTCCTGTCTGGCCGGGGGAAAAGCGGGAATCAGCCAACCTTGGTGCTTGAGAACGACTCCGTACGTCGTTTCATGCGGTGCCATGAGCACCCAACCCACGCCTCTCTCACGTCGCCGCTTCGTCGGTGCTGCCGGCCTTGTCGCCGGGAGCATGATCACCCGCCCGCTGTTTGGACAGAACGCCCCCAGCAACAAACTCAACGTCGCCCTCATCGGGGTTTGGGGGCGAGGTCTCGCGCATTACGACTCCATCGCCGAGGAAAATGTCGTCGCGCTGTGTGACATCAACGAGGCGCGCTTTCCAGAGGCGCTGAAGCGTTTCCCGAATGCCACGACGTATATCGACTGGCGCAAGTGTCTCGATCACAAAGGTCTGGATGCCGTCGTCATCTGCACGCCGGACCACACGCATGCATTCATCGCCAACTGGGCGCTGAAACGCAATCTGCATGTCTACTGTGAGAAGCCGCTGGCCATCACAGTGAATGAAGCACGCATCGTGCGTGCGACATGGGAGACCAAGAAGGACAAGCTGGCTACGCAAGTCGGCATGCAGCGGCATGCGAACCCGAATTTCAACCGCGTGCGCGAACTCATTCGTGACGGTGCCATCGGCGAACTTAAAGCCGCCTACGCCTGGGGCAACAGACAGATCCCCAAGCCCGGCTACTTCCCCGAGGAAGGTGCGCCGCCATCGACTTTCCATTATGACCTGTGGCTCGGCCCATCGCCGTTCCATCCTTACAATCCCGCCTACTTCTCCGGCGGAGCCGGTGCGAACTGTCTCTCCTGGAACATGTTCTGGGACTTCGGTGCCGGACAGATCGGCGACATGGGCAGCCACACGATGGATCTGCTCTGGAATGCCGTGGACGGTGGTCTGCCGACCTCCGCCGAGGCCAAGGGCGACGCATACAATTCCGATGTGACGCCGGTGAAGTGTGAATCGCATTTCGAGCTGCCCGCAAACGACTGGCGCGGACCCATCTCCGTCGCCTGGTATCAGGGCGGCGCGATGCCAAGCTCGCCAAAGAGCCACATCGACCTGACCAAGATCAGTCACGGTGCCATGTTTAAAGGCACGAAGGGTTTCCTGATCGCTGACTTCGATTCACGTCTCATTATCCCGTACGGCAACGATGCGGACATGAGCTACTACAAGCCACGCAAGAAGGAGGACATGCTGCCTGATCTCGGCCACTTCCAGAAGCAGTGGTTTGACGCCTGCCGCGATCCGAGCAAGCCCACCGCCTGCAACTTTGGCTACAGCGCCAACATGATTGAAATGATGCTGCTCGGCCTCGTGGCCTACCGCACGGGCAAGAAGATCCAGTATGACGGCAAAACCGGCACCAGCCCGGACACACCCGAAGCGAACGCCTTCATGAAGAAGGAGTACCGCGACGGCTGGAACATCGACGGCTAAACTCGCATGAATCAGTTCACGTCCATCAGCATCGTCAGCCTGGTGCTGATGGGCGGTGTGCTGACCACTCCTGCGGCGGATTACTTTGACGAGACGAAGGCGACGACTGTGTTTGCCTTCGACAACGTCTCGATTCCTTACTCGCAAAATCTCCGGCTGGAGATGCGCCAGCCCGCTCGGCATCCGGCCAATCCAGTGGTGAAGCGAGGTGAGCCGGGTACACCAGATGCGCTGGGGGTGCAATTCTACGGCTCCATCATCAAAGACAACGGCAAGTACCGCATGTGGTATGTCGCCTTCGATGACGACACCGAAAACAAAGTGGCTTCAGCGCGCTGGCGTGCGGCCTATGCGGAGAGCGCGGACGGCTTGAACTGGACGAAGCCGAAACTGGGGCTCGTCGAATACAAGGGGAGCAAGGAAAACAATCTCCTGCAGATGGGCGGAGGGCCGTGGGGATTTGTGAATGTGAAAGTGCTCAAGGACGAGGCGGATCCCGATTCATCCCGGCGCTACAAAATGACTTCGCACGTCTATTTTCGTGGCCAAAGGCGGCTGGGTACGTTGCTGCCGTTTGTCAGCGCAGATGGTTACACCTGGAAGCCGGTGAAGGAGGTAAAGTCATTGAAGGCCGAACTCAGGAAAGAAGACCTGCTGCTACCCGCCATTCATTTCGAGCCCAGCGGCGGTTTGTATCAATGGGACGGTATGTTCTATGCCTGCGGTCAGAATGCTTTGAATGCCATGCGCCCTTATCAGGGGCGTGTGACGCGCATGTATCGCTCGCCTGATTTCATTCACTGGCTGCCGACACAGAGCATCGGCTTCGTGCGTGAGCCGCAGCATCTGGTGCTGGGCGCGGGGCGAAGTCTGGAAGGGGAGCAGACACATGAAGGCATCAGCGTGTGGCACCGCCGAAATCTGCTGCTCGGTATCGTCGGCCTGTGGCATGGTGCGAAGGAATGGAAGGACATTTCCATCGATCTCGGCTTCGTGATCAGCAACGACGGCCTCAACTTTCGCGAACCGGCGCATGAGTGGACTTTTCTCAAACGCGGTGAAGACGGCGCGTGGGATCAAGGCGGCCTGCTTCAAGGCCAAGGATTTGAAAACATCGGCGACGAGACCTGGATCTACTACGGAGCCTGGGATCCACGGCACTGGAAGGATGCGCCGGCACGCGGGGGTGTCGGCATTGCCAGACTGCCGCGGGATCGCTTTGGGGAGCTCGTCGTCGAAACGGTCGGTAAAGGCCCGGGCGATTACCAGATGCCAGTGATCACCAGCGAGTTTGTCACTGCCGCGATTCCAGTGAAAAAGGAACAACGTTTTTTCCTCAATGCAGAGGGTCTCGGCCCTGAGGCGGCTTTGAAAATCGAACTCCTCAGCGCCAGCGAAACACCGCTGCCGGGCTACACCTCCACGATTCGTCAGAGTGGTTTTCAAACGCCGGTAACCTGGCAGAAGGATGCGGGTGACCTGCCTGAACGCGTCCGCGTCCACGTGACGTTTGAAGGCAGGCGCAACACGGACATCCGCTTCAGCGCCTTGTATCTGCAACCCGCCCAATGAGGATCTCATGAAACGCCGTCATTTTCTCACCGCCACTGTGGCGAGCAGTGCCGTGGCTGCCGCTGCCCCGCCACCTGTGGGCATCATCGACTGCCAGAGCCACCTCTTCTTTCCCGAGGTGCTCGACATGATTCGAAAGCGTAAAACCGAACCGCTGGTGTATGACGAGAATGGCACCACGTTTCTAAAAATGGGCGACTGGTTGCGCAAGGTGCCGCCGCATTATCTCGATTTGAATGCCAAGCTCGCGAGCATGGAAGCCAGCGGCATCGAAATCACCATGCTCAGCACGAACGATCCCGGCCCCGAGTGGTTCGGCGCGGATGGGCCGGCGGTTGCGCAGTTGAAATCCTCTCGGGCAATGCACGGCAGCTCTTTGGCCTGGTATGAGTGAAACGAATGCCAGTTCTCCCGGCGTCATCGGCATGGGCCTGATGGGCAGTGCTGTGATGAAGATGACAGGGGCCAGTCGTGGCTGGGATGTGGATGCCTCCCGCTGCGTCAATGCGCCGACTGCCAGCGATGTGTTTGCTCACTGCGATGTTGTTTTTCTCTGCCTGCCGAACTCCGATATTGTTCGTGATGTACTCTGCTGTGCCGCCTTGAAGCCGGGTCAGATCCTCATTGATACCACGACCGGAGATCCGGGTGAAATGGCCGCGCTGGGAGCAGGGCTGAAAGCGCAAGACGTGCATTACCTGGATGCGACGGTGTCCGGCAGCAGCGCGCAGCTGTTGCAGCGGGATGTGCTGGTCATGGTCGGCGGTGACGTGGACGTTTTCGACCAATGTCGTGATTGGCTTGATCGCTTTGCCCGCGAGGTGATCCATGTGGGGCCTTGTGGCAGTGGAGCCAAGATGAAACTGGTGACGAACCTCGTGCTGGGCCTCAATCGCGCCGCGTTGGCGGAAGGCATTGC
The DNA here is from genome assembly GCA_943371875.1 of Prosthecobacter debontii. GTDB lineage: Bacteria > Verrucomicrobiota > Verrucomicrobiia > Verrucomicrobiales > Verrucomicrobiaceae > Prosthecobacter > Prosthecobacter debontii_C. The sequence goes on from CALRWM010000029.1 coordinate 33,705, forward strand.
CTTTGCGCAGCAGCTGGATCTCGACCTCGCACAAACACTGGATGTGATGCGCCGGAGCATGGCCTACTCCCGCATCATGGACACCAAAGGAGAGAAGATGATCACCCAAGACTTCGCGCCTCAGGCCAAACTCTCGCAACATCTGAAGGACGTACGTCTCATGCTGGCTGCCAGCAATCTGCCTTTACCGCTGAGCGAGACGCATCGGCAGCTGCTCGAAAAGGCGGAAGCGCTTGGCTATGGCGAGGCGGACAACAGCGCAGTAATACAGGCCATTCTGAAACCATGAATACTGCCCAACGCTATCTGGTGCTCGTCACCGTGTTTCTGGCACTTGTCTTTGATGGAGTGGAACTCGGTCTGATGCCGGTGGCCTCGCTTTCGGTATCGAAAAGCCTGCTTGGTGCTGGTTTTACGGCGGAGCTCGGGGGCGAATGGTTCGCACGCTTCACCGCGGCGCTGATGCTCGGTGCAGCCATCGGTGGCATCTTGCTGGGAAGCTTTGGCGATCGTGTGGGGCGCACGCGGGCCATGGGTGTGTGCATCCTGTTCTACTCCCTCTTTGCTGCGATGGGTGCCTATGCGCAGACGCAGGAGCAGATGCTGGCGCTGCGCTTCCTGGTGGGGCTGGGAGTCGGCGGCTTGTGGCCGAATGGCATCGCGCTTGTCTCGGAATGCTGGTCAAGTGCTTCACGCCCTCTTGTTTCGGGCGCGATGATGGCCGGACTGAATTTGGGCATCCTGGCGCTCTCGCAGGTGGCGCGCCAGTGGCACATCACTCCAGATTCCTGGCGCTGGGTGTTTCAGTTTGCGGGCCTGCCTGCACTTCTGGGTGTCTTTGTGCTCGTGGCTTTGCCTGAATCGCCGAAGTGGCTGGCATCTCGTGGGATGGCAAAAGGCCCCGTGACACCTCTGCGAGAATTGTTTCAGCCTGCGCTCATTCGCTTCACGCTGGTGGGCATTTTGTTGAGCGCCATTCCCATGATTGGCGCGTGGTCGGCCAGCAAGTGGATGATTCCATGGTCTGACAAGATCGCCGGTGCTGCGCATGGGGACTACAAGGCGGCCACGCAGGGCTGGTGGGCGCTGGGTGCCATGTTTGGCAGCCTGCTAGGAGGGCAGTGCGCGATCTGGCTCGGCCGCCGCCTGAGCTACTGCCTGATCAGTCTAGCCACGGTGAGCATCACCTATGCGATGTTCCAGCTGACCGCACCGCTGCAGGCTTCGTTTCATCCCATTGTCTGCGCACAGGGCTTTGTCGCCACGTTGTTTTTCGGCTGGCTCGCCCTTTATCTGCCGGAGCTGTTTCCCACACGTGTTCGTGCCACAGGCAGCGGTCTGGCGTACAATTCGGGCCGCTTTGGCACCGCTGCCGGCGTGCTGGCTGCGGGATACCTCTTCACCGCACTCGGTGGCGATTACGCACGCGTCGGCGCGATCTGTGCCACAATCTACGCGCTGGGCATCTTTGTCATCTGGTGGGCGCCGGATATGAAGGAGCACGAGTTGGCCGATTGAGTTTTCATTCGGCGACCGTATGGAGAGAATGCGACCGCTTCTCTTCGCCCTCTGCACTCTCCTTTCGACCGCGTATGCGGCTGATCCTGCCCCTGTTTTCAAAGCCGGGGCCGCCACCAGCAACATCACGCCAGAGCTTGGCAGCTCGATCAACGGGGGCTTTCAGGATGGCAAGGCGGTGTTCATTCACGATGAGCTCAACGCCCGCTGTCTGGCGCTGGATGATGGACAAACGAAGCTCGTGCTGGTGGTGGCGGACAGTTGTGTCATTGGACGCGGGATATTTGATGAAGCAAAAAAGATGGTGAACGAGGCCACCGGGCTGCCGCTGGAAAACATGCTCATGTCCGCCACGCACTCGCACTCCTGTGGCACCGCGCAGGCTGTAGGCCAGAGCGAGCCGAATCCGATGTATCAGCGTTTTCTTGCCAGGCGCATCGCCGATGGCGTGCAGCGTGCGCTGAACAATCTCGCTCCCGCCAAAATCGCGTGGGGCAGTGTCGATGTGCCGCAGCATGTGTACAACCGCCGCTGGAAAATGAAGCCCGGTGGTGTGCCTCCAACGCCCTACGGGGTCACCACCGATCAGGTGAAGACGAATCCCGGTGTCAACAATCCCAATCTGCTTGAGCCTGCGGGCCCCACCGATTCGCAGGTGAGTTTCATCAGTGTCCAGTCAGCGGAGGGAAACCCCATCGCGCTGTATGCGAACTACTCGCTGCATTATGTGGGTGGCGTGGGCCCCGGCCATATCTCGGCAGATTACTTCGGTGCGTTTGCAAACCGCATCGGTGAACTGCTCGGTGCTGACCGGCAGGACCCGCCATTCGTTGGCATCATGTCGAACGGTACGAGCGGCGACATCAACAACATCGACTTCCGTGGTGGCCAGTCCAAAGAGGGGCCGTATGGCCGCATCAAAATCGTGGCGAATGATGTGGCGCAGGCGGTCGCGGGTGCGTGCAAAACGCTGACTTATCAAGACTGGGTGCAGCTGGGTGTCGCACAGAAGGAGGTCGCACTGGGCCTGCGCATCCCCTCGAAGGAGGAGGTGGAAAAAGCAAGCGTGCTGACAAAGCAGTCAAAGCTTTTCCCCCGCATGGAGACAATGGAGCAGGTGTATGCGCGTGAAACCGTCCTGCTCGCAGATTTTCCCAAGGAAGTCTCGGCACCGCTGCAAGTCCTCAAGATCGGCAAACTGCGCGTTTCAGCCATCCCGGCGGAGGTCTTTGTGGAGATCGGTCTCGGAATGAAAAAGCGCCATCCCCAGACCTTCACAGTGTCGCTTGCCAACGCCTACCACGGCTATCTGCCAACGCCGGAGCAGCATCAGCTTGGGGGGTATGAATCCTGGCGTGCGAGGTCAGCATGCCTGGAGGTGGATGCCTCAACCAAGATCGTCGCGGTGCTGGAAGAGTTGTTTGAGAAACTGAAGTGAACATCCCCATGAAAGCACTTGCTGCTCTTGCCTTGGGCCTGTTGGCAACCGTCCTCCACGCTCAATTGCCAGATCTGGGCGGCGTGAAGGTCGCGCCCGCTGATCCCAGCAGTCAGGTCGCCATTACTGCCGTGCTTGCCTTGCCATTCAAGCTGCAGATTAGCTTGGCTCCAAATTCGGAGGCAAAGCCGCAAACGATCCGCATCGACCTGCCGAACAGCGGCCCCAAGGCTTGGCCTGCCGCCGAAGTGGTAGTGCGCGATGTTGGTGGAAACGCGCTGCTGGTTCAGCGCAGCGGCATCGAGTGGTTCAAGCTGCTTGTCCCTCTGCCTGCTGGCGTGACGAGCTGCGTCGTTGAGGCGCTCCCACCTCCCGGCGGTTGGGTGAAGCCCACAACGGAAAAAGATCGCGCAATTCAAGATCCCACCAGCGGCGTGCAGCTGCGTATCGCGAAATGGCACGAAGGTCGCGTTGCAGCCTTGAGCATCCGCTTTGACGACTCACACCCCACGCACCTCAGCAAAGCGGCGCCAATTCTCGACAGTTATGGCTTTCGCGGCACCTTCATGATCAATCCCGGCGCCTCCGAACCGGGCAGCCGTCGAGTTTCCGAATTTAATCAACAGCGTGCGGCATGGGAAGCGCTGGCGAAGCAAGGAAAGCACGAACTTGCCAACCATTCGGCGAATCACCGGGGTGGATTTGGTGATGTGGACATGGAAGCCGAGATTGGCGAGGCCGCTCAGGCGATCTGGCAGATGACACCCGGCAAGAGCAGGCTTACCGCCTTAAACCTCGGTGGCGGCACGCGCTGGGAGACCACGCGCTCCCTGCGCTATTACCTCGACAAGTATCACCATTTCGATGCCTCGGAAAACAGCACTGGCATGGACGACAGCTATGGCAATCGTGTTGAAAATTTTCGTCGGATTCTGCAGCAGCACCTCCAGCGCGGCCTCTGGTGCCGCATCCACTACCACTACATTGGTGAGGGACTCAGCAGCACCGAGGCGAACTTCCATGCGGCCATGGACATCGCCCAACAACATCAAGCCGATCTCTGGATCGCCGGCATGGCAGACATCCACAAATACCTGACCGAGCGCGATGCCGCGAAGCTCACGTTGATCAAATCAGACGCGCAGCAACTGAGTTTCAGACTCACCTGCGCCACCGATGCCGCCCTCTACGATCAACCGCTCACGGTTGAAATGGCGGTGCCGCCAGCATGGAAGTTGCCTGACGTGGTCATCAAAAATGCGCAAGGCACAGTCATTCCCGCAATGCCTGGAAAGCTCGAAGGTGCTGATGCGCTGCGTTTTGACGTGCCTCCGCGTGAGGTGGATTATTCAATCACTGTGACCCCGTGATCATGCCATGGTACAAAATGCCCTGCTGAATCTCAGCATGTCAAAGCGTTTGATGGATGGACTGTCATCACCATAAAATCCGATCCCTCATTTTATCACGCAATCATATCCTGCCATGAGATGCATTCTCCTCTGCCTCGCCCTTTTCACCTGTGCCGCGTCCGCTGCGAACATTGCCATCATGACGGTCGAAGATCCCAACAACTATGAAGCGCCAAGGACGATGCGTGAGTTTGTGGAGAAGGAACTCCGGCCGCTGGGGCATCACGTCACGATCATTGATGGTGACAAGCCGAAGATGCATCACTTTGCAGGGCTCGTCGAAGCGCTGAAGGATGCGGATCTGCTGGTGCTTTTTTCCCGCCGCCGCTTTCCGCCGAAGGAACAGATGGCCGCTATCCGTGCGCACCTCGCTGCTGGCAAGCCGCTGCTCGGTATCCGCACGGCGAACCATGCCTTCCTTCCCAAGCCCAATGAAGTCGTAGATGCCAGTCTGGCTCCGTGGCCGGAGTTCACGCATGAGGTTCTCGGCGGGGAGAATACCGGCTACGAAATCAAGGGCCTGCCCTACAGCGTCAGCATCCCGGATGGAGTCAAGACGCCGCTTCTTGAAGGAGTGAATGTGGCGAACATCCGTGGATATCAGTCACTGTACCAAGTGCTGCCGCTGGCCGCAGATGCCACGCCGATTCTCATCGGCACCGCGCAGGCAGGCGTCGCCACGCCGCCGCAGCCGGTCGCGTGGACACGCACCTATGGCAGCGGAAAGGCCCGCATCTTCTACACCAGCCTAGGTGCGCCCGAGGACATGCGCAGCACTGATGTGCAACGGCTGCTGCTCAATGCCGTGGCGTGGACCCTGCAAAAATAACGAACCATGAAATTAATCTGTCTTCTCCTGCTCATCTGTGTGGCCACTGCCAGTGCTGAAATGCTCGCCGGTGTTGCCAAAGTTGACATCACAGACCGCACCGTTCCGCTGGTGAATGATCCTTGTTTTGCCAAGGCGCTCGTGTTGAAATGCGGCGACACCACGGCGGTGGTGATCACGCTGGATGCGGTGGCAGTGGGCGGCATCGGACGCGTCGGCAATGGTTTCATGACCAACGTGCGCAAGGGATTGCAGCAGGACCTGGGCATTCCGCCGTCAAATGTCGTGGTCAATGCCAGCCATTGTCACGGCATCGTGCGTGGCGATCTGGAGCCGCTCGTCATTCAGGCGGTGAAGGAGGCGGCGAAGAATCTTGTTCCTGTGAAGGCAGGCAGCGGCGTGGGCTCGGAGACCCGCATCAGTGAAAACCGACGGCTCAAGATGAAGGATGGCAGCACAGTGGACATGCGCCGTGCCTACTCAATGCCGCGAGATGAGGATGTCGCCAGCGTGGGGCCGATCGATCCACAGGTCGGCCTGCTACGTCTGGATCGTGCTGATGGTACACCCCTGGCCGTGCTCTACCAGTTCGCCTGCCATCCGATCATGAATCCACCGAGCAAAGGCTGCTCCGCCGATTATCCGGGCTTTGCCTCCAAGGTGATCGAAGAGGCGCTAGGCGGCGGCGCGATGGCCTTCTTCGTGCAGGGCTGCGGTGGCGACATCAATCCGGTGCGCTACAAAGAAGTCACGCGCACTCCGGATGCGGAGCCGCTTGGCACGATGCTGGGCGCGACCGTTCTGGCTGCTGCACGGAAGATCGAAACGAAAGAAGAGGGCGTGCTTAAAGTGAGCAATGCCACCATCGCGGTGCCTCGCGCTGCGGATTACACTGCACGTATCAGCAACATCGAGGCTGAGCAAAAGAAGCTCGTCGCGACGCTCAAGCCCACGAACATCAATTTCAAAACCTTTCTGCCGCTGCTGCTCCAGCACAAGCTCTGGCCGGATACGCCCTCGCACTACTCACAGAGCTATCTGCATGATCAGGCTCTCGACCGGAAGGCCATTTCACAGCTCGATGCGGACAACCGCCTGCTGGTGGAAAACTATCTCGCGAACGTCGAAATCATGGAGCGGCTCACCCGGCTGAATGCAAACATGGCGCTGCTGAAAATGCACCTGAAGCAAACCCTGGCAGCAGGAGAAAAGACGCTGGATGCCGAGGTCTGCGGCCTGCGTGTCGGAGATTTCAAACTGGTGACTTTTCCTGGAGAAGTCACGGTACAGGTAGGACTGAGCATCAAGAAAGCCGCCAGAGATGCGAATGCCCATGTCTCCGGTTACACCAACGGTTACATCTGGTACACCCCCACCGTCGAGCAGCGCCTGAATCCCGGCTACGCGCAGGAAGACTGCGACACGCTGGTCGCACCCGAGTGGCAGAAGATCTTCGAGACAAAGGCGCTGGAAGTGTTGGCCAACCTCAGCCGATAACCATCCACATGAAAGCCACCCTCACTCTTTTGTTTTGCGCCTGGACCTGTGGTGCTTTGGCCGCTGATGAACTGCCCAAGACGCTCATGACCCAGCGCGGCAAACTGCTGGTCAGCGAAGACTTCACGCCGCCACTCGCGCCGGTCACGGGCAAGCCTGTTGGTTTTGCCAGCGGGTTTACCGGTTGGCGCTACAATGCAGGGCCTGTTGGTGGAAAGTCCGGACAGTGGAAGCTGGCCGATGGTTGCTTTACCGGCATGGAAAGCCCCGGCGCCAACCATCCGGCGACAGCGTCGTTTGGGTTTCAATTCACCGACGCCATCATCCAATGCGAAGTGCGGTTGAACGACGTGCCTGATGAGGGGCGCAAATATCGGTCCCTCTTTGTGAAGGCGACGGATGTGAAGGACTATGTGATCTCTCTCAGCATCGGCCCGGGCGGCCTGTTTTTAACACCGTATGATGCCGACCGCATCAATCCCGCCACCAAGCAGCGGGAGAAGGGAACGACGAGCCGTGTCCCGGCTCAAGTCAAACTCAACGAATGGCACACGGTGGTGCTGGAGATCAAAGGCGACGAGGTGGTGGGCACCCTCGATGGCAAGAGCACCACACTGAGCAACCCGCTCATCAGTGTGGCCAAACACAGCATCATGCTCGGGGCCGGCACTGAGGCCAGCTTCCGTAATCTGCGCGTGTGGGAGGCTCTGCCGCACCCAGACTGGGCGGCGGCCAAGGCGGCACTTCAAACAGCATCGAAACCCTGAGCAGATTTCAAATCTCATGAACTTGTCCTTTGTTTTTCGCACATTGTTTTTCGTTGCAGCCGTCTTCGGATGGCAGCTGCAAGCGGCGGAACCACCTCACATCGTCATCATGATTGGCGAGGATGAGTACCAAACCTGGGAAACCCTGCCGGAGTTTGCGGCCAAAGACTTGAAGGCCGCGCCTTATCGCGTCACCCTCATTCAGGCGGACGCGGCGGATAAAAATCAGTTCCCGGGATTCGTGGAGGCCATGCGTGATGCGGATCTTCTCTTCATCAGTGTGCGGCGCCGCACTCCGCCGACGGAAGTGATCAATGCCGTGCGAAAGCATCTTGCCGCCGGCAAGCCGCTGGTGGGAATCCGCACGGCCAGCCATTGCTTTGCCCTGCGTCCCAAGGAACCCGAGCCTAAAGCGGGACTGGCGATTTGGCAGGACTTTGACCCGCAGGTGCTGGGCGGCAACTACACCGGCCATTATGGCAAAGACGCCGCCACCATCACCCTGGTGCCGGGGGCGGAGGCGAATCCCATCCTGCGTGGAGTCACCGTTGCGGAACTCATCGGACACGGCGGTCTGTACAAAAACACCCCGCTGCAGACCGGGACCACGCCGCTTTTGATGGGGACGCTGTCAGGAACCGCAACAGAGCCCGTCGCATGGACTCATACCTGTGGCGAGAAGAAGGCCCGCATCTTTTACACCTCGATGGGGCACTGGGATGACTTCAAGCTGCCCGCCTTCCGGCGCTTTTTGCTGAACGGCATCGGCTGGGCATTGGAGAAGTAAGGCACCTTTCTCCAGCTCCCGCGCCCAATCCGGCCAACGACGAATCCTAAATTGGCCGTGTTGCAGCCTTGAGCATCGGCCAGCGCTCGCCATAGAAAAAGGCTCCTCAATCACCCCACCCAGCAAAGATCATGCGACTTCAAGACCAGGTCATCCTCATCACCGGCAGCACCACCGGCATCGGCGAATTCATGGCGCGGCGCTTTGTCGCCGAAGGCGCCAAAGTCATCCTGCACGGCCGCGATGCCGCACGCGGCGAGGCCTTGTGCCTGGAACTCGGCAAGGATAAGGCGGCCTTCTGCCAGGGGGACCTCGCGGATGCCGCGTATCCTGCCAAGCTGGCTGCGGACGCGATCGCCGCCTTCGGCAAAGTCGATGCTTTGGTGAACAACGCGGCGCTGACCAATCGCGCGAAAATCGGCGAGACCGATGCCGCCATGTTTGACCGCATCATCGCCGTGAATGCGCGTGCGCCGATGCTCTTGATCCGTGCCTTGCTGCCTGAATTGAAAAAGAACCGGGGCGTTGTGCTGAACATTGGCTCCGTGCTCGCGCATTGCGGTCAGGCGAATTTGCTGGCCTACTCGATGTCCAAGGGCGCTCTGATGACGATGACCCGCAATCTGGCCGATGCACTCGGCACTGACCGCGTGCGCGTGAACCAGCTCAACGTGGGCTGGACGCTCACCGAGAACGAATACCAGGTGAAACTTGGCGACGGACTCGGCGAAGGCTGGCCAGATCGCCTCCCTGCCTACGCCGTGCCAATGGGCCGTTTGCTGATGCCGGAAGACATCGCTGCGGCATCCGTTTACTGGGTCGGCCGCGAAAGCTTCCCCGTCACCGGCACCGTGGCCGAGCTGGAGCAGTACCCGCTCATCGGCCGCTACACAAATCACGAAGGCGACGAGAAGAAATGACGAATTGAACTGAGAAACAACCTATTATGAAACTGATCCGCTTTGGAAATTCTGGTGAAGAGAAACCCGGCCTTCAACTCGAAGACGGCCGCCGCATTGACGCGAGCGCCTTTGGCAGCGACTACGACGAAAAATTCTTCGGGGGCGATGGCCTGGAACGCCTTGCCGTCTGGGCCAAGACGAACGCTGCCACTGCGCCGACGGTGAGTGCTGACACGCGCTTGGGCCCGTGCATCGCACGTCCGAGCAAGATCATCTGCATCGGTCTGAACTACAGCGACCACGCCAAGGAAAGCGGCATGCCGATCCCGGCGGAGCCCATCGTGTTTTTCAAGGCGACCAGCGCCATTGTCGGCCCGAACGACAATGTTGTGATCCCACGCAATTCAAAAAAGACCGACTGGGAAGTCGAGCTCGCCTTCGTCATCGGCAAAAAAGCCAGCTACGTCTCCGAAGAGAACGCGCTGAGTCATGTGGCCGGCTACTGCGTGCACAACGACTACAGCGAGCGCGAGTGGCAGCTGGAGCGTGGCGGCCAGTGGGTGAAGGGCAAGAGCTGCGACACCTTCGCGCCCCTCGGGCCTTTCCTCGCCACGAGCGATGAGATTCCTGATCCGCAGAATTTGAAGCTCTGGCTCAAGCTGAACGGCAAGACCATTCAGAACAGCAGCACCGCGCAGATGATCTTCGGCGTGAAGACGCTGGTGAGCTACCTGAGCCAGTTCATGAGCCTGCTGCCCGGAGACATCATCACCACCGGCACACCTCCCGGCGTCGGTCTCGGCTTCAAGCCTGAGCCGCTTTTCATGAAGCCCGGCGATGTCATCGAACTCGGGGTCGAAGGACTTGGCGAGCAGGGGCAGACCGCGGTGGCGGCTGCGTAAATCGGAGGTCAGGCATCCTGCCTGACTACGGCATGGGGCTTCCAGCCTAAGTCAGAGGATCGAAGGCGAGACGCCTCGATCCGCTGACAGGCCGGAGGCCTATCCTCCAGCCGTCACCTTCAGCCGCACGAAACCTTTTCCGGCGAGATTCACACTGATGGTGACCGTGCCGTCCGGGTTCGTCATCGTTTGTGTCGGGCCTATGTCGGTCCAGTTGATCAAATCGGTCGATGACTGTGCCTGAATCGAACCCCACTCGGTGAAAACGGCACGTGGGCGATAAGATAGCGTCAGTGCATTGCCCTGCATCACTGGTTTGGGCATGCTGGACGCATCAGTGATGCCTTCCAGGGCAAACTCGACTCCGTTCGGAATGCCATTGCGGTTGGAGTCAGCGGTGAAACTGCCGATTGGCCCCTGGGATGCGAGCCACTCGGTAAACGGGATGTTGGGATCCAGTCCGAGCACCGTGGAAATGATGTAGTCGTCAGTCAGCGGGCTGATCACGGTGGCGGGATACTTCGCGTTGAAGGCATCGACGACCATCTGCGCGATCTTCGTGTGGGCACAGGTGTTGGGGTGGAAGCCGTCTCCTGAAAACGTGTAACGTGTCCGCGCATCCGCATCCGCCACGCGATAAAATTCGATGCCCTTGATGCGGAACGGCTGCGTGATGAGCGCCTTGGTGAATTCATACACGCCAGGAACAAAGCCGATATTCTGCGACTGCGCATAACTGGCCAGGCTGGCATTCAAGGCATCCATGGCTGCGGTGACTCGGGCTGTTTTCACCGGATCGGTGGGATAGCCCAGCTGAATCTTCGGCGTGCAACCCACATGCGGGACGCTGACCAGCACGATGGGCACCGTGGCATTCACCGTGCGCACGTAGTTGATAATCCACTGTAGATTGCCCAGCGTGGTGTTGGTGACGGACGCGTCCACCGTGCCATTGTAGAGATTGGCGTAGTAGCTGTCGGCATCGTTGCCTCCGGCGAAGATCACCACGCGCTGCACGTCGGTACGAAGCTGGCTCTTCAAGGTGTTCGTCCACCAGAAGTTGTAGATGCTGCTGAGCTGGTTGCGGATGTCGGTCGTCGTTGCCCCTGGGAAAGCCCAGTTGAAGCGGTGGCCTGTCAGGCGGGGATCGGGATAGACGCTCCACGTGCCCAGGTCGAACCAGTCAGTCCGGTGTTGATGCAGAATCTCGACCCAGTTCCGCGCCTGCCAGGAGGCCGGGTTGTTGGGAAACAGGGCGGGGAATTCTGCTTCGTATTCCTTGGTCAGGCTGTCGCCGATGACCAGACACTGCTCCGCCCTGAGCGTGAAGCTCATCAGCAGGAGCAAAAACAGGCAGCGCAGCATTCACGTTTCTGACGAGAGATCCGGCAAAAAGTTGACCGAAGGACCAACAAAGTCTGCGGGACTTGTAGGTCATCTAGGAAAGGCGCGGAATTGACCTCAGCCCCGGGCTCATTACTCCACCTTCAGCACTCCATTCATCACCATCCAATGCCCCGGGAAGGTGCAGAGGTAGGGGTATTCGCCTTTCTCTTTTGGTGCGGTGATGTGGATGGTAAAGCTCGACTGCGGATTCGTCATGTCCGTGTAGGCGAGCACATCATCGGAATCCGGCACGTAATGTTTGGCCAGCCCCTGCGGATCGGTGATCATGAGATTGGCAAGATTGCCAATTTTCTGAAGCGTGCCCGGTTTGGCCAGCATCCAGTTGTGCGGCACCACATCGGGGTTCTTGAAGACGATGGTGAGTTTTTCACCTGCTTTGGCGGTGAGCTGCTTCTGCACGTATTGCAGGCCCAAGGCGGCTTCGATGACAAGTTCGCGGCCACCTTCGCCTTTGGCCCACGGGTTGGGCTTGGCCGGCTTCGGCGCTTCGAGGCCGATCTGCGCGGCGTGATTGGTCTTCGCGATCTTGGCGTAGCCAGGGAACTCGGTGAAGGGTTCGGCCAGGGCGTGCGCGGTGAGGAAGATGTCGTGCCCAGTGCTCACATGAAGATGAATCTGGCTCGCGGTGACGATCTGCGGAATTTCGAGGAAGAGCGTCTTGCCACCGTCGAGCTTCTGCACGCTGCGGACTTCCAGCGGATCATGGCCGGGGGTGTCGGCATACTTCACGGAATATTCGGGCGATCCGTACTGCGGGCCGTAGTGGTAGTTCCAGCACTGTGCAAAGCAGGTGGCGGCATCGGCATTCTTCACGGGTTGGTTGAAGCGGATCAGCACGCCGTTGTCGCGGGCTTCGAAGCCGACGGGCACGGGCTTCTCGCCCCCGGTGAAGCGCACGCGCTGGAAGCAGCCGTCCTTCGGCGTGTAGCTGCCCCAGCCCTGCATGCCGTTCACATAGAGATGGCCATCGTTGGGATTAAAACGTGCGCATTGCGGGCCGGAATCGAAGTTGCCGCTGATCTTCACTGAGGCTGCCTGCCAGCGTCCCTTCACGTTCTGCCGCATGACGAGCCACGCGCTGCCACCACCGGAGGAGAGGTGAACGAGATTGCCATTGCCTACAAGTGAAGCCCATGAGTGTGGTATATCATTCCACAATGTGTGAGGTATGAAAACTTGGCTGCTGGCGCTGTTGTCCTCGCCCCGCGGCATGTACATCAGCACCGGCTCGGGAGGCTGGCCATTCTTTGGCCCGCCGGCACCGAAGTGCGCGCCGAGGTTGTGGTCCAGCTCAATCTGAAAAATGGAGGAGGCGGGTGTCCAGTCGCCTTCCTGCCCGCTGGTGGTGAGGAACCGGCCATCTGGCGAAATGGCAAGACCATCGGGATTGCGGAAGCCGGTGCCGAGGACCTGCAGTTCTTCATCGTATCCGTCGGAGGAGATGCGGCACACACCTTGATTGCCGGAGGCGAAATACCAGCGGCCTTCTTTGTCGGTTTCGAGACCGACGATGAAATCGTGGCCACCGGGCGAGGTCTGCATTTTATTCACGACGCACTCGTAGTAGTCGGCTTCGTCATCGCCATTAAGATCATGCAGGCAGGTGATTTGATCGCGACCGAGGACGTAGAGTTTGTCCTTCACGATCTTCATGCCGAGCGGCTGGTTGAGGCCGGTGGCGAAGCGCTTCCAGCGGATTTTTTCCAGCTTCTCATCGATGCCTTTCACCAACCACACTTCACCCGTCATCGTGGCGATGGCGGCGGTGCCATCACTGAAGAAGTCATGCGCCGTGATGAAGAAGAGTGTGCCATAAGGGTTCTTGAAGGGGATCTCGATGGTGTCCGTGGCAAAGGGCTGCTGTTTGCCCAGGGTACCCTTTGTCTCGATCCATTGCGGCCATTGCGCAGGGCCGCCTTTAACAAAAGGCGCATTCTCTTCGAAATCGATGCTCCGACGACCTTCGTTATTGGTCGCGAAAATGACCTTTTTGCCATGCCGGTAGAAGCCCTTGTACCTGATCGCTCCGTCGTGGCCGTCCTCAGGGTCTTTTTTCACCACCTTGCCGTCCATCGTGGCTCCACCCATGAATCCGTGCCTGGCATCACCGAGTTTAAGGAAGCCGCCTGTCCAAGTGAGAGGGATCGTGATCAAATCTGTATCGAAGACATAAGAGGTGTCGCCGTCCCGGACACACACGGCCTTTGGAATTGTCAGCCCCGCACCTTTGAATACACAGCTAAACACGCTGCCGAGGTCTGACTTCGCAAAACGATCGTCCTTCCATGTGACCTGATCGTTCTGATTGCCCCAGTGGCCCTGCTGGCCGCCGTCGAGGCCGGGGAACTGCGGGAGCAGTTCGGGCAGCGGCTTTTGCTTCATGAACTGCAGCGCCTCCTTGCCGTAGAAGTCGAAGACGCGCTCGCGATTGACGAATTCCTGCCAGTGGACGTTGTCTTCGGGATGCAGCGGTTTGAGGTCGGGCGTGAAGGCGGCGGGCGGCGGAGCCTTGGGCGGCATAAGCGCGTCGAGATGATCGAAGTCCCAGATGCCGATGGTGTTGTCCATGCGCAGGCGCGGCGCGGAGCCTTTGCGTGGCTTCATCACTCCACGTGCGATGCGCACATCATCAATGAGCCCCTCGCAGCCGATGCTGCCATCGACGAGGCTGCCGAAAGCAATGCCTCCGGCTTTGGGGGTGCCTTTGATCGGCTGCACCGGCTTTTCAAAGACCTGTTTGCCATCAATCCAAATCACGACGCTCTTTTCGTCAACGCTGGCGAGGAAGTCGTGCCACTGGCCGTCACAGACATCGACCTGCGAATCGAAGTCACCGCCGCGTCCGGGCATGAAGAGCGCCAGCGTGCCACGCTTCGCATGCGTGTAGAGTTCCCAATGCGTGGCGGATGATTTGGCGTCCGAGGCGATGAGGATGTTGAAGTGATCTTTGCCAGTCAGCTTGGCACGGCACTCAACGGTGAGCGGCAGCGTGCGGAAGGGCTCGTTGTCCTGCTCAAAGTAGCTGCCCTTCAGCGCCTCGCCGAACTCCTTGTTCAGGGAGGGCACGCCCTCACCGGTCATGGCAGGTTTGGTGGTGAAGCTGGTGGCGGCTGGCTTGTCGCTCCAGGTGCGGTACTTGGGCTTGGGTCCTGGAGGATTGTCATCGAGCTGCGGCACGAGCCAGGCAAGGCCGTCGAGATTGTCGAGCAGGCGGCCTTCGGCATCTTCATTCGTGTGGTTCAGGATGCCGATGGGGCCGCTGTAACCGCTCGCACGCACGATGCGCAGCACCTTCACATCTTCGGTGCCAACCCCGAGCGGCAGGATCTTGCGACCCTTGGCTTCGCCGTCGATGTCCATGCCGTTGAGATTGAAGCAAAGCAGATGCGGCAGCATGCGTGGCAGCACTTTGGCGAGACGATCCAGATGGCCATGGCCGTGATGCAGGTTGTACACGATGCCCACGTTTTTGATGCCTTTGGCCTTCAGTGCTTCCACGATGGCAATGGCGTTTTCCGGCTCGCCATACCACATGCCGTGGTTGTATAGAGCCACCTGGCAGCCCAGTGGTGCGGCGGCTTCGCAGATCGGCTGCAGGCGTTTAACTTCCTGCGCCACGCGTGCTTGCTGATCCGCTTCATCTTTGACCTGGATCGCACCGCCGTTGCCATTCACCCAGAGCTGTGGGTGTGCGCCATGGCGTTTGAAGAGTTCGAGCGTCTGTTTGGCCTCATCATTGAGAACGGTCGGGAACCACCAGCCCATGAGCTCGATGTGGTGCTTTTTGAGCGCGTTCAGTTCGTCGTCCCACTGCGGGATGTGCTCCTTGCGGTAGTCATAGACGAATTTCTTCACGCCCATTTTTTCCAGCATTGTCGCACGCTCTTCCGGGCCGCGCTTGCCCGCATCAAACGGCACGATGCACCACGCGGCGAGGTTGGATTTGTCGAAGAGGCCGTCGGCTGCCTGGGGTTGACCGAATGCGGACGCCAAAAATACGAAAGCTAATAAGCGGGAGAGCATGGGAGAAGATTACTTGGTGTTGGAATAAATGGCCCACTGGGCCTCGATCCATTTCGCGTCCGGCGCGCCATCGAAAACGAGGATGCGGTATTTGGAGACATAGGGTTTGCCGGGTTCGATGGACCAGTCGCCATCCTGGGATGGGGCGATGCAGAGCTGCGGGTTTTTGGGATTGAGGCGCAGGGGCTGCGGGAAGCGAAAGTTCGAGGGATGAATCAGGATCACCATGCCCGTCGGTGCACCATCGACCTGACCGCCGATGTGAACCCATCTGCCCTTGGTGGAATCACCTTTGGCGCGGTCATGGCCTTCGCTGGTGAGCATCGTGACGGCATCGACCGGATTCCAGGCGAGGTTGCCGCGCACACCGAGCCCGCCATAGTGGTACTTCGGCAGCTTGAGCGGCTGGTTGCCCACGCAGGTTTGGGTGCTGGTGAGATCAATGATGTTGGCGGGCGTGCCATTGAGTTCTTTTTGAGCAACAGCGACCTCCCATGTTTCATTGAGCACTTTCGTATCGGGCGCGTGCCTGTGATCGAGAAACAGATGCTGGCTGATGAAGCCGCCGCCGTCTGCGCCGCCCCAGCTTTTGTCCAGTTTCTCGAAACGCACTTCGGCAAGAATCTGGTCGCCGCTCTTGTCTTTGCCGTCGCCTTTGCCCTGGTTCCAGAAATCGGGATGTGAATCGCCAAACTCAGTCTTCGTCCACGCCATCCAGATCCCGCGATGCCAGCGATGATCTTCGGGATGATTGCCCGTGACGAGCTTGCCGCTCGGCGAATACACCGGATGCAGATGCGCGCCGTGTTTAAAGACGGCGGACACGCCTTCGGGCACCTCGCCAGCCTCCATTTGGTAATCACAGATCGTCTTTCCACCGGTGCTGAAGTGCAGGACGGAACCTTGTTTTTCCACCTGGATTTCGGCGGCAGATGAGTGTGCGACCAGAAGGGCGGCGAGGAGAAGGGCTGGCTTCATGACGATGGAACGGGCTGGTATATCAGAAACTCGCAGGCTTTACGAGCGTTCCCGCTTTCACCACGCCACCCTGCATGACGGCCAGGAGGTTGTCGCGGTTTTCGAGAATGGAGATGTCCTTGAGCACGTCACCTTTCACCACGAGGACATCGCCCAGCTTGCCTGCTTCAAGGGTGCCGATTTCTTTTTCGCGGCCCATCATCTTCGCGCCGCCGAGCGTGGCGCACTTGATCGTGTCGAGCGCGGAGAAGCCGACATAATTCACAAAGAAGGTCAGTTCCTGAGCGTAGGTGCCGTGGGGTGTCCAGGCAAAGCCGTAGTCGCCACCGAGGCCCATGGTCCCACCGGCCTTGAGGACTTTGCGGCAGCTTTCGGCACCAGCTTCGAGAGTCTCCTGATGACCGTCGAGCACACGCTGGGACAAGCCGAACTCCTTGCCGCGCTGCACGCTGAAAAGCTCAAAACCGAGGCCGGGGCACATCGGGACGTTGAGCTTGAGCAGGAGGTCGAGGCATTCGTCATCCATGAAGGTGCCGTGCTCGATGGCGTCATATCCAGCCTTGAGCGCATTGCGGATGCCCTCGGTGGCACGGCAGTGGCCCGTGACTTTGAGGCCGTGATTGTGCGCCGTGGCGACGACGGCGTGCATTTCCTCGAAGGTCATGCACAGCGTGTGATGGTCATTGATGTCGGGAGAGGCCGCGTCGCCCGTGGGATAGGTCTTCACCCACTCGATGCCGTCTTTGACGAGTTTTCTCACAGCGGTGCGTGCCTGCTCAGGACCGTTCACGATGAAGACGATGCCCTCCATGCCGATGCGGCGGTAGTCGGGATTCCAGTCCATCAAGCCGCCAGCCCCGCATATCTCGCGACCGCTGGTGCTGAGGCGAGGGCCGGGGATCATATCCTCCTCGATGGCCTTGTTCATCCACACATCGATGTTGTGCAGGCAGCCGCCGCTGCGCGCAGCCGTGTAGCCGCATTCGAGAGCGGTCTTCGCATTCACGGCAGATTGCAGCGTGACGTATTCCACAGGGAATTTGATGTCGAGATCCTGCAACTCGGACACATTGAAATAGGTGAGATGGATGTGCGCCTCGATGAGCCCCGGCATGATCGTGCCACCACCTGCGTCGATGACGCGTGCCTCAGGCGAAGCCGGTGGGGCATCCGTAGCGGGACCCGCGTAGCTGATAATTCCATCAGTGATAATGACGGCGGCGTTAGGAACGGCCGGTCGGCCCGTGCCATCGACGAGCTGGCCGTTTTTGACGACGGTGATGCCTGGTTGGAGCTTCATGGTGCGGAGATGCTATCGCTTCGTCCGGCTCCGGGATAGAACAGAAACGGCAGGGCGTGGAATATTCGCGGCAGCGTATTTGTCGCGATACGCACCCGGCGTGAGGCCCGTGACACGACGAAATTCACGCGTGAGGTGGCTTTGATCCGCGAAGCCGCAGCGCAGGCTGATAGCGGCGATGGACTCTCGCGTATCCACGAGCAGGCGGCAGGCGGTCTGGATGCGCAGGCGCTTGAGATACTGCTGCGGTGGCAGGCCATACTCGCGCACAAAACTGCGCTCGAAGGCACGTGGGGACATGCCGACGGCGCGCGCCATCTCGGCATTCGTCACGGATTCACCCAGGCGGCGTGTCATGAGGGCGATGACGACGCCGAGGCGGATGTCGCTGCGTTGATCAATCTGCGCGGCATCCAGTGCACGCGTGATGCCTGCGGTGCCGACAATGCGGCCCCTCGCATTGCACACGGGACGTTTGGTGGTGAAACACCAGGAGGCGGTGTGGTCAAAGCGACCGACGAGTTCCAGCCGGCCCTGCACCGTCTGCCCGGCCAGCACCGCTTCATCGCCTGCACGGAAATGCGCCGCGAGGTGCGCAGGCGAGAGATCATCATCGGTCTTACCGAGCACCTCGTCCAGCTGGTGCATGCCATAGTTCAGCAGGAAGGTGTGGTTCACCCAGAGATAGCGGCGTTTCGCATCCTTGATCCATGCCTGCACGTCCGGCAGCACATCGAAAAGATCGCGCAGGGCATCGACAGGGGATGTGGCGGCGGCTTCGGCTTTCACAAGAAAGGGAGACTAGCCCGAACGTGTTTCGATGGCACGCCGAATCATAAACGCATAAAAAAAGCGGAGCCGCATGCCGCAGCTCCGCTTGTGGGGTGAACTGAACGCTCTCGGTTACTGGCGCACTTCCTTGATGTGCTTGTCAGGCGCGGCGTCGAAGGCGGCCTTGCTGGCGGCATCTGCAAAAGCGACCTGACGGGAGTAGGTCACCGTGATGGAAGGATCGGATTTCTTTTTGCTCAGCGGGCACTGGCCGGCGGTGGCACTGAGGATGTTATTGAGGTAGCCCTTGGGAGCAGCGGTGAACTGGGCTTTGCAGCGGTTGCAGCAGACGGCCACGGTCTTCGAGTAGTTGCTGGTGATGGCCGGGCTGGCAGGCTTGCCGGAAATGGGGCAAACGGTGTTCAGCGGCTCGGCGGCAGGGGAAACGCCAGCCAGCAGGCTGAGGGAGGCGATGAAGGTGAGGATGTATTTCATGGTGCGCGTGTTGATATGGGACGTGGAACTCGAATACGAATTCATGGATTCTACGCAACTGAAACTTTCCTCGCTGGGCCGTGGGGCGGCTTTGGCGGCGCAGGGACGGATTGACACCTCTCCGCCAAGAGCGTACCTTCACCCCCGTGTGTGTCCCTCGATGGACGCAGACACGGAAAATCGGGTTCACGCCATGACCTGTTCTCTGACACGTGCTTCATGGCTCGTCTTCAATACCTGATGCGATGAACCTCTATGTGAGCAATCTTCCCTACACCCTGACGGATGAGGACCTGCAGAGCGAGTTTGCTCCCTTCGGCAATGTCTCCAGCGCCCGTCTGGTCAAAGACCGCGAGACCGGCCGCTCACGCGGCTTTGGGTTCGTGGAGATGCCGGTGGAAACCGAAGCACTCACGGCGATCAATGCGCTGAATGGCAAGGATGTCGGCGGACGCCCGCTGCGAGTGATCGAGGCGCGGCCGAAGGAGGAGCGCCCGCCGCGAAACTTTGGCGGCGACGGCAAACGCGGTCAGGGTGAAAGCTGGGATCGCAACAAGCGGTCTTGATCACCAAGGCCGCTCGCGTCACGTGTTCCCCGGTTGCTTACTTCGGCTGATACTTCGGATAACGCTGCTGAAGCTGTTGCAGCATCTGCTTGGCTTTGGCGGCGTCTCCGGCTTTCTCTAACACCTTGGCGGCTTTGAAGAGAGCGCTGGGAGTAACATCCGGATCGTCAAAGAATTGGCTGGGGACGGCATACTTGGCGGCAGCGTCCTTCCATTTGCCAACAGCGGCATCCTTCTGGCCTTCAGCAGCGAGTTTGTCGCCCTGCGCCGCGTAGATGTCGCCTTCGAGGATGAGGAGTTCGGCCTGAAGCCTGCCGTCTTTGACGACCTGAAGTGCGTCCTGAGCCACCTTGTCAGCTTCATCAAAGAGGCCTTTGCCCAGCTGGGCGCGTCCTTTGGTCAGCAGCGCACGTGAGCGCGTGGCGCTGTCGGGTTCTGATTTGAGGAAGTTGTCCGTGGCCTGAATGCTGGCGTCGTATTGCTGGTTGTTCAGCTGCGCCATGCCGAGGTAGTTCCACACGACGGGCTCGGTGTTCTCCGGGTTTTGCGGGGTGACGGCAAGTTCGAGGAAACGGGCGGCGCGTTTGAAGTCGTCGCTGCTGTAGAGCTTGAGGCCGAGCCATTTCAAAATGTTCGGGGGCACCAGGCCTTCCGGCTTGGACTGCAGGTAGCTGTCGATGGTCTTGGCGAGGTTGTCAGCGTTCTGGCGTGCGTAGTCGCAGAGGATGATCAGCTGGCTGGACTTTTCGAGGTAGCCTTTGCTGTCGATCTCAATGGAGCGGCGCAGGGCAGGGACGGCCTTGTCGTAGATCTTCTGGTCAAAGTTGCCCCGGCCGATGCCGTAGTAGGCCTGTGCGGCGGCAGTGGTGGTGGGGAATTTTTTCAGCAGTGTTTCAAAGGCGGTGATGACGGCCTTCGGATCCTTCTGCTCCATTGCGATGAACCCAAGCTGCAGCCAGGAAAGTTCGCAGGCGTCGGATTTGGGGAATTCTTTGGTGACGAATTCAAAGTCAGCCTTGGCCTTCGGCAGATCGCGGGCATCACGGTTCGCGAGGCCACGGCGGGCGTAGGCCTTGGGAAGGAATTCGTGTCCGGGATTTTCGTTGATGAAACGGGTGAAGGTGCCGACGGCCTCCTGATGGCGTCCGGCCTCACCCTGGGCCCAGCCCATGTTGAAGAGCGTGCCTGGGCGCAGCTTTTCGGGCAGTTTGTCGAGGCTGACTTCGTTGTAGCTCAGCGCCGCCTGCTGGTAGTCGCCTTTGTTAAAGTAAAAATCAGCGCGGATCAGGCGTGCCAGCGAAAGGTATTCATGATCCGGGTGCTTTGGCGCCTGGCGCGTGATGAAGGCGGTGGCGAACTCGCCCAGATCTTTGTCATTCAGCAGGTAGAAACAGTACAGCTTCCAGTATCCCGCGCTGAAGGCTTCCTCGGTGTCGGGATGATACTGTTCGATGAGCAGGTAAACTTCGACGGCACGGGCGTAGCTCTTTCGCATGCGGTAGGCGTGGCCGACGAGCAAAAGCATCTTCGCACGTGAGGCTCCCTGCGGCAGGACCTCGGAGTTCTTGTTGTAGTAGTCGATGACTCCGTCGTAGTCGCCCTTGGCATAGAGCGCCTGAATGATGCCCACGAGGGAGATGGCACGGTTTTGCTCAGTCGTTTCCGGCATGCGCAGCGCCTTTTCAAACATCACGATCGACTCTTCCGGCTTCTTGAGCTCGGCATAGAGAACCGCCGCACGGATGCTGGCCTCGGCGATGATCGCACGGTCGGCGCTGGTCTTGACGAGTTCGTCAAAGATAGGCAGTGCCTCGGCCTTTTTGTCCTGACCGAGGTAGATGCTGCCGAGCGTGAGCAGAGACGTTTCGCGGTAAGGATTTTCCGTTTTCACCGCGATGACACTGCTCAAGGCGGCGGCCTGCTTGGCCTTGTCCCCGAACATTTCATAGGCGCGGCTTTTGTTGTAGGCGGCGGCCAGCCGGACGGCGGCGCTCTTGGTTTTGGTTTCGGAAAAGCCGAAAAACTTGGCCGAATCAGCAAACTTGGAATCGTTGAACATCATCGCACCGAGGCGATAGGCGCAGGAGGGGGCTCCCTCGCTGTCCGGATAGCGGTTCACGACTTCCTCGTAATAGCCCGCGGCCTGCTTGAGCTGGTTTTGCTTCATGTAGCACTCACCAATGCGGTAGAGTGCGTCCGGCACCTGCCTGCCGCTGGGGTACTGCTGCAGGTACTTCGCATACGACTGCGAGGCCATGCTCCACTCCTGGCGTTCATAGGCCAGCGTGGCAAAGTCGAACATGTCGTCATCCGGCCCCTTGGTCTTTGGCGGCGCATCCGGCACGGGCTGTGCCTTCGGCGGGCTCACAGGAATGGCCTTCGGCACATCATCTTCCACTGGCAGAGCGCGCGGCGGGGCTGGCTGCTGGGCCATGGATGAAAACGCCACCAGGCTGAAAAGCACTGGCATGAAACGGGGCGCATGACTGCGCGAGGCGGTTGGGAACTTCGCGGCGGTCATCTCACTTGGGCGTGGCAGCAGGTTGGTCGGCGTCAGGTTTGCGCGTGGCAAAGGCGATGTTCCAGATGCCAGCCTTCTGGCAGGTGTCCAGCACTCGGATCACGTTCTGGTAGGGGGTGCCTTCATCACCCCGCAGGATCACGGCCTGATCCTTGTAGAGGGAGACAATGTTCTTCAGCTTCACCAGCAGCTCGTCGGTGTTGAACTTCTGGCCGTTGACGAGGATCTCACCGTCTTTTTTGATGTTGATGATGATCTCGCCCACGTTGCGGGTTTCCTTCTCCTTGCCCTCGTCGGCGGCAGGCACGCTGACGTCCATGACCTGCTCCTCCTTGGCATACTGGAAGGTCACGGCAAAGAAAATGACGAGCAGGAACAGCACGTCCACCAGCGGCGCGAGCTGCATGGGCGAGGGTTCGATGGAATGCTGTTTGCGGAAGTTCATCGCGGTGGTGATCTGCCTGTTTACTGACCGGCGACGGCGCGTGCGGCACGCTTGTATTGCACCGCGAGCAAGGCCATCAGATGGGTCGTCGCAGCTTCCATTTCGGAGATCAGGCGGTTCACCTTGCCGCGGAAGATGGCGTAGAACATGAGGGAAGGAATGCCGATGATGAGGCCCGAGGCCGTGCAGAGCAGCGCTTCGGACACCCCCTGGGCGAGACCCAGCTGGTTCGAGCCGCCGACGCCCTTGCCGGAGATTTCATGGAAGGTGGTGATCATCCCCAGCGTCGTGCCTAGCAGGCCGAGCATGGGGGCGATGGCTCCGACGTCCCCCAGATAGGCGATGCGGGCCAGCAGCAGGCTGGACTGGCGGTTGCCCTCGGCCTCGGTGACTTCCTTGACCTCTTCAAAGCTCGCGGTCGGGTTGCGTGTGGCGAAATCGAGCGTCTTTGAGGTGATGCGGGCGATGCATTCGTTGCGGCGGTTGCACACCGCCAGCAGTCCCAGGTAGTCCTGCTTGCGAATCAGGGCGTCCGCCGAATTCATGAAGGCATCGCTGACCACGGTGCCCTGCCGGACAGTGAAGGCGAACAGCACAATCATGAAAAACGCGATCATGGAGAGAATGATCAGCGGGTACGCCATGACGCCGGTGCGCTTGACGAAGCCTTGAAAGGTCAGTACATCCCCATAGGGATTGTCTTCTGCGGCGGCGGCCGTGGTCACGGTGGCGGCAGGAGTGGCAGGCGCAGGCTGCTGGGCCTGAGCTTTGAGGGTCATCGTGAAGACGAGTGCCACCAGCACAGCCAGGGCGAAGAAGATTTTTCGATGCATGAGGTGGCGACTGTAGTCGTGTGCGCCAGCCTTGCAAGAGGCCGGTGGCTGGCTTTCCCGGCCCGGTCAGGCCAGCAATTCCCGCACCACTTTGCATTCGTTCACGCCCGTGAGGCGGAAATCCAGCCCGGCGTATTTGTATGTGAACTTCTCGTGATCGAAGCCCAGGATGTTCAAAATCGTGGCGTGCAGATCATGGACATGCACCGGATTTTCCTGCGCAGCGAAGCCAAATTCGTCGGTGGAGCCATGCGTGTAACCGCCGCGTACGCCCCCGCCAGCCAGCCACATGGTGAAGCCGTAGTGGTTGTGGTCGCGACCGTGCTGCTTGCCCGCATTGGAGCCGGGCACCGGCAGTTCCACCGCCGGAGTGCGGCCAAATTCGCCGCCCCACATCATGAGGGTGTCATCCCAGAGTCCGCGCTGCTTCAGATCGCTCATGAACGCGGCAATCGCCCCGTCCGTCTGCTGGCCGAGCTTCCGGTGCTCAAGGATTTCGTCATGATTGTCCCATGGCTGGCCAGCGCCGGTCCAGAGTTGGATGAACCGCACGCCGCGTTCCAGCAACCTCCGGGCAATCAGGCACTGGCGGCCAAAAGCGTGGTCTCCGTACATCTTCCGCATCGACTCCGGCTCCTTCATGATGTCGAAGGCGTCCGTGGCCTCCATCTGCATCCGGTAGGCCAGTTCATAGCTCTGCACCCGGGCTTCCAGCTGCTGGTCGCGGTCCTGCTGCACCAGATTACGCTGGTTCAATTCCTGCAGCAGGTCCAGCTGGCGGCGCTGCTGCTTCAGATCGAGCGAGCCGTTCTTGATGAATTCCACGAGCTTTTCCACCCGGGTGTCCTCTGTATTAATATAGGCACCCTGATAGGCGCTCGGCAGGAAGGCCGACTGCCAGTTCTTCGTGCGCCGCGTTGGCATGCCGCCGGGGCACATCGCAATGTAGCCAGGCAGGTTGTGGTTCTCACTGCCCAGGCCGTAGGTCACCCAGGAACCCATCGTCGGGCGGTTCAGCCGGCCTTCGCCGCTGTTCATCAGGCCGAGGGAAGGCTCATGGTTCGGCACGTCGGCGTGCATTGAGCGGATCACGCACATGTCATCCGCAAAGGCCCCGGTCTTTTCAAAGACCTCGCTCACTTCGAGCCCGCACTCGCCACGTTTGGTGAATTTAAAGGGGGATTTGAAACCTGCCCCGGTCGGGCGCTCCGTTTTGAGCACGTTCGGCAGGGGCTTGCCGTCGTACTTGTCCAGCATCGGCTTCGGGTCGAAGGTATCCACGTGGGACGGCCCGCCGTTCATGAAGAAATGCACCACCCGCTTGGCCTTCGGCTCAAAGTGCGGCCGTTTCACCGCCATCGGGTCCATCGTGGCTGCGGAAGCCTGCGAAGTGAACAAGGAGCCGGCCGCCATCGTGCCAAAGCCCATGCCGACGCGTTGCAGCAGTTCGCGGCGCGTCAAAAACGCATGCTCCAGATTCGGGGCATGATGTGAAAAGGAGGAATTCATGGGGGTATGAATGATACGTTTCGGCAAGGGGATGCTTTCGCCTGATTCCTAGCATAGGAAAGCGCAAAAAAGGAGCGGAAGCTGCTGATTAAATGCCGTCTGTTGTTCGTATCATTTGTACCCCCAATGCTCCTGAATACACGCCATCTTGCTTTGGCCGCCTTTGTCGTCGGCTCGTTCTCACTTTCCGCTGCTCCCGCTTGGAAGGACGCGGAGGTCGTTTTGAAGGCCAAATGCTACGAGTGCCACAACCCTAAAAAGACCAAGGGAGACGTCGATTTGCAGCAGTTCGCGGCGGATCCGCAGCTCACCAAGCATTTTGAAGTGTGGCTGAAGGTCAAAGACACCATCGAAAACGGCGACATGCCGCCGCCCAAGGCGCATCAGATGAGCGATCAAGAGCACACGGCGCTCCTCGGCTGGGTGAATGGCGAACTCGACGCCCTCGCCGCCGCGCAGTCCGGAGATCCCGGACCTGTGACCATGCGTCGTCTCACCAACGCCGAGTACGATTACACGATTCGGGATCTCACCCGTCACGACTACGGCTTCGCCAAAGAATTCCAAACCGATGGCGGTGGCGGCGAAGGTTTCAGCAACACGGGCGATGTGCTCTTCATGAGCCCGGCGGCGCTGGACAAATACTTCGGTGCCGCCCGCAAGGTGGCTGATCACGCCACGATCATGCCGGGCACTGGCATCGTTTTCAATCCGCAGCGCATCGGCCTGCGCGGGCCTGAGCAGGTCAAAGCCCAGGCGCAGCAAGCTTTGTACGTCTGGTACCAGCAGAAGTCGGCGCCTCATCTGCCCCAGGATGGCGAGGACATGCGTGAGGCGGACTACATGGTCGCCTGCTGGAAGCACAAGCATTTCCAGAAGCCTCTTGAACAGCTCGCCAAGGAAGGCGGTTTGAAACTGCCCTTCCTGCAAAACTGGAACAACCTCGTAAACGCCACCGAACCGAAGTCGCGCTTCCTTGATCTCACCCGCGTTGCCTGGCGTGAACTGCCCGCTCCAGATGCCACCAAGCCCGGCCAGGTGCCGCAGGCGGTGACCGACGGTGCCAAGGCGATCCAGACGCAGCTGCTCTCCTGGAACAATCCGAAGAAGGCAGGCAGCGGCGTGCAGCGCCAGCAGCAGGACGCCGATGGCATCCGCCCCTACCAGATGAACATTGAGGTGAAAGGCAAAAAGCAGGCCTTTCTTTGCATCGGTGATGATGGCGACGGTAACAAAGGCGACATCGCGCTCATCACCAAGCTCGATGTGAAAACCACCAAGGGCCCCCTGATCTACATGGACTGGCTCAACAAGCAGCTTGGTGAAGACAACAAAGCCCTCGGCGCGACTCCCCCTCCTGCAAATGCAGAAGCTCTGAAGCAGCGCATCGCCGAACTCGAACGCGTGAAGAGCGCCTTCGGCAAACATCCGCAGGGCCGCAAGATCGAGCCCGGGGTGCTCGCCATCGCCGCACCGCTTGTGGTCAATCTGCCGCTGCCGGAAAACGTCACCTGGATCCACGCCGAGGCCCGGCTGGATCTGGAAAATCCCGAAATCAATGACGGCACCATCCAGTGGGATCTCAGAGCAGACAAGCCACGGGATGTCACCAAGATCATGCCGGGCATTCTCACCGTCTGGAAAACGCAGACCGAGGCCGCCCGCCGCACCATGGGGGACTTCTACGCGATGAAGCAGGCCTTCCCGGACATGTTTGAACGCCGCCTTGAGGAAGTCGCCAGCAATCTCTACCGCCGCAAGCCCGGCATCACCGTTTACTACTTCAGCGACGATCAGCTCGGACAGCTTCTCGGCCCCAAGGACCGCGACTATCTCGCGGCAATGAAGAAGGACTTTGGTTACACCGCCCCTTCCCAGCTCAATCCGCAGCAGCAGAAAGAGTTCGACGGAGCCCTGCTCTCGCATCTGCATCAGTTCGCCGGTCGCGCCTGGCGCCGCCCAGTCAGCAGCGAAGAATTTCAGAAGCTCGACGCGCTCTATTTTGAGGGCCGTAAAAAGGAGCTCGATCGCGAATCCGCCGCACGGGAAGTCATCGTGCGCGTGCTCGTCTCGCCCTACTTCCTGTTCAAAGCCGAGACGCTGCCCATGGCCAACGCCGCTCCGGGTGATGTGAAGCTCAACGCCTTCGAACTCGCCTCCCGCCTCAGCTATTTCCTCTGGGCCTCCCAGCCCGACTGGGAGCTGCGCAAGACTGCAGACGACGGCAGCCTCTTGAAGCCCGAAGTCCTCGCCGCACAGACCAAACGCATGCTGCGTGATCCGAAAGCGACCGCCCTCGCCAAGGAGTTCGCCGGCCAGTGGCTGAAGTTCAACGGCTTCGACGAGAAGAGCACCGTCGATGAGAAAAAGTATCCCGAGTTCACCACCGAACTCCGCAACGACATGCAGCGCGAGACCATCGAGTTCTTCGCGCATCTGGTGCGCGATGACCGCAGCGTCGGAGACATCATCGGTGGCGACTATTCCTTCCTCAATGAGCGCCTCGCCAAATTCTACGGCGTTCCCGGCGTCACCGGCGGTGAGTTCCGCGAAGTCAAAGTCGGGCAGCAGCATCGCGGTGGTTTGCTTGGCATGGGTGCCATTTTGACCAAGACCTCGCGTCCGAATCGCACCAGCCCCGTCGTCCGCGGTGATTATCTCTATCAGGTCGTGCTCGGCTTCAGTTCACCACCGCCGCCGCCGAATGTGCCGAAGCTTCCTGACAGCGCCGTGAAGCCCGCCTCCTTGCGTGAAGCCCTCATGATTCATCGCACCGATGCCGCCTGCGCCGTCTGCCATGAACGCATCGATCCACTCGGTTTCGCCCTCGAAAGCTTCGACCCCATTGGCCGCTTCCGCGTCGCGGATGAGACCGGTGGCAAAATCGACGACACCGGCGAACTCAAAGACGGTACCAAGTTCCAAGGTCTCGCTGGTCTGCGCGACTACCTCAAAAAGAACGAAACCAATTTCAACGCGCAGTTCTGTCGCAAGCTCCTCGGCTACGCTTTGGGCCGGCAGACAATGCCGAGCGACAAAGCGCTGCTTCGGCAAATGCAGGCCGCGCTCAAGCAGAACAACGGCAAGTTCTCCGCCGCCGTGCTCGACGTCGTCAACAGCCGCCAGTTCCTCAATCGCCGCAGCGAACCCGCCGTGGCCGCTGCGAACCCGCCGGCTGCCAAGTGACAGCAACCATCCTTGGCATGCCGCTGGAAGAGGAAGTCAATCCAACGGATGCTTCTCCATGATGGCCTGCCGTTGCAGCAGGTTGAGATCGCTGTTGAACTGTAGCAGCCAAGCCGTGGTGCGCCCAATTTCGGTGAGCCCGATAATGTGTACTCCTGCCCGAATGAAGTGATCACTCCAAACGTCCTTTCTGGGATCAAACAAACGCACGGGGAGGTTGGTGTCCGGATCAAGGCTGACAAGGTTGGTGCCTTTGTGCAGATTGCAGTTCATGCAGGACAGGGCGAGATTCTCTTCGATGGTCTGCCCGCGATGCTGCCTGGCGACGATATGCTCAATATGAAATGGCGCGTCGATTTCGTCCTCCATGCTGAGACGGCAGTATTCGCATCGTCGTCCCGCACGTTCGCGAACCCGCTCTCTCAACTGCGCATTCAAGATCAGGCCGCCTTGAGGTTCTGGAGAAACGTCCCCGCCTTCAGACGCAGGATGGACATCAGCTTCCCAGCGTAAATCAATCCTTCGTATTCGCTGCGCTCACCCGGAGTCAGCAAATCTTCATTCGCCTTGTCCGCCAGCTCTTCCATCCGGCTCAGTTTCTCTGCATTCGGCGGCATGTTGACCAGCCGACGCGCACCTTCGATTGTAAAAATTGGTGCGGAGGGGTCAAGCGCCTGTTCCAGTTCAGAGAACACGTTCATGCTATATACCTACCATGGCAGCACAAAATCGCAAGGAAGGGATCTTTCGCTCCATTCTTGGCTGCTTGTGAGCTTGCCTTGCGGAGCTTGCATAATTGTCCCATCTCAGAACGTATTATTAATACCCCCAATATGAACCTTTCCCGTCGCAAATTCCTCCGTGGTACCGGTGTCGCCCTTGGGCTGCCGTGGTTTGAATCGATCAGCTCCTTCGGAGCCGAAGCGGTCAAAAACAACACCGCACCACGCCGTCTCGCCGTGTGCTTCACCGGCAACGGCGTCAATCCACATCACTGGGGCGCCACGCAGGGCCCTGCTGGCATGGAGTTCATGAAATCGCTCTCGCCGTTGGAGCCGCTGAAGAAGCATATCAGCGTGTTCAAGGGCCTGTGGAATCCGACCACCGTCGAAGGTGAAGGCGGTCACTATCCGAAGATGAACGTGCTCTGCGGCCTCAAGGTGAAGAAGACCACCACGGATGTCGAAGTCGGCACCACGATGGATCAGCTTGTCGCGGCACAAACGGGCAAGTTCACACCTATGCCGAGCGTCGTGCTCGGCACCGAGCGCCCCAGCTACAGCACGGATTCCGGCTTCACCTCCATCTACTCCGCCTATATCTCCTGGAGCACCCCCACCACCCCGGCGCCGAAGGAAATCTTCCCGCAGCAGGCCTTTGATCAGCTCTTTGACGACGGTAGCAAGCGCAAGCGCGACAAGAGCATCCTCGACCTCGTGCTCGAAGACGCCGGTGCGCTGAAGCCCAAGCTCAGCCAGCGTGACAAGCAGAAGCTCGACGAATACCTCACCTCCGTGCGCGAGATCGAGCAGCGCGTGGCGCTTGCGGAAAAAATCAGCCAGGCTGAAACCAAAGGCACCGGCTGGCAGCCCACCGTCAAGGTGCCCACCATGCAGCGCCCCGGCGCCGGCATTCCCACCAGCGCGGAAGATCATCTGCGCCTCATGTTCGACATCATGCTCCTCGCATTCCAGATGGATCGCACCCGCGTGGCCACGTTCATGATGAACAACGACCTTTCCAACATGCGCTTCCCCAGCCTGGAAGGCATCAGCGGCGGCATCCACGAGCTGTCTCATCACGCCAATGACGAGCACCGCCTCGACATGTACCAGCGCGTGAACCAGCACCAAGTGAAGCTCTGGGGCGAGTTCCTCGGCAAAATGCAGGCCACCAATGAAGGCGAACGCACCCTGCTCGAAAACAGCATGATCATGCTCACCAGCAGCCTCTTCGACGGCAACGCCCACGATTCCCGCCAGCTCCCCGTCGTCCTCGCTGGCGGCGGCGGCGGCACCATTCAGGGCGGTCGCTTCCACGATCACAGCGCCGATCCGAACCGCAAACTCTGCCGCCTCCACATCGCCCTCATGGACCGCATGGGCCTCCATGTCGGCCACTTTGGTGATGCGGAGAACGCTTTGGCGATTTGAGTTAAATAAAATCCCCCAACCCGTGCGTCGTTTGCCAAACTGACCACGGATGCCGCCCACAGAAGCCACCCTCACCCGACTCCATGCCGATTACGCCATCAGTGCGTATCGGTTTGCGTGGTCGGTGACGAAGGATGAATCGCTGGCGCAGGAGGTGGTGCAGGAGTTGTTTCTCAAGCTCGCCCGGGACGCTGGGGCGATCACCAGCGCGCAGTCCGAACGCGCTGTCATCTTCACGCTCACGCGTAACCTCGCGCTCGATTCCCTGCGTCGTCGTTCCACCCGTGAAGATTCGCTGGAAAGATTCGCAGACGAATCCCCCGGCTGGTTTTTGCCCGCCGCTGATGCCGAGGCTGAAGAGACACGCGCCCAAATCACCACTGCACTAGCCGCTCTTCCCGAGGAGCAGCGCAGCGTCATCCACCTGCATCTGTGGGAGGAACTGGGCTTTCGTGAGATCGGCGAACTCCTCAGTCTGCCCACCCAGACCGTCGCCAGCCGGTACCGCTACGGCCTCGAAAAACTGCGCGCCCAAAAACACACCCTGGTATGAACAAAGACATCGAATCCATCCTCCGCACCCAGCGCTGGCGCGATCCGCCACCCGCCTTTCTTGAGCGTGTTTTAAAGGAGTCGCTCCAAGCCTCGCGTCAGCGTCCTGGAGTGCTCCAGCCCTCTGGAGCTTTTCGCGAACCAGAGAACGCCCAAAAGCACCCAAGGCCCGCGTTACTCCAAAACACTCCCACGCCGAAGTTCCTCCTACATTTGCTCTCCTCCATCCCACGCCCTCTCCGCCTGCCACTCGCCGCGTGTTGGCTGCTGGCCTTCTTCTTCCGCATCACCACGCCCGAGGCCATTCCGCAATCCACCCTCAACAGCTACGCCAAACTGCCCCCGATAACGCCCGCACAGCTCCTCGCCAACCGCAAACAAATCGAACAGCTCGCCCATGAACTCCTCCACCCCCGGCACAAAGGCCCCATCCCGCCTCTATAGCGTCCGCTTCGCCCGCTGGCTGGCCCGCCTTGTGTGGAATCGCCGCATGGGCTGGACCCTCATCTGCCTCATCTCTCTCATCACCGTTCTCTGGCAGTGGGAAAACTGGCGCAGCGCCCGTGAACTGGCGGCCGTCCATCGCCGGCTAGTGGAGCGGCTGGGCACGGATGATCCCACGGCGCTCATGTCGCCGAAGGTGACCGATGATGAGAACTACTTTGCCAATCCAGTCCTCGAAAGCTGGCTGCATGTGAAGAAACCGGGCACGCTGAGCCTGAGATACGTTCCACCCCAAAACGCTCTGCTGCCGAAGGACTTCCTCCGCCCGGAGATCACCAAATCCCAGGATGGCGAAGGCGATAGGCTCGATCTGGTCACCTGGATCAAGAACCGGGGTATCAATGCTCCTGAGCCACCCGCCACGGTGCTTGCCCGCGAACTGGGAGATGGCAATGGCCTGCTGCCAAAGCTTGCTGAAGGCCTGAACAAACCTTTCTCAGTCATCAAACCGGGCCAGCGAGAGGCCTTGGAGGCCGTCGGAGACAACCCTTGGCAGGCCTCTTTTCCCGACTTCCTCGGACTGAACGATTTCCAGCTTCAGCTCGGCCTCCATCTGCACAGCGCGGCGTTGGTCGGGGATGCGGCAAAGACCGTGAGCACAGCCTTGATCATGCTTCGCATCAGCGAGGGAATGGCGCGTGGCGGCATCGTCGGGTGCCTCGTTCCACTGGCCGCCCATGGCATCACGTTTGACGCTTTGCACGAGGCCCTCAGCCATCCAGCTTGGACAGTAGAGTCTCTGGGGCGACTTCAGGTGCGACTGGGCCAGTTTGATGATTTGCAGCAGTATCAATCCGCTCATGGCCAGGAGATCCTCGGCATGTTTTTCCAGCTCGAGTATTTGAGAAAGCACCGTCACCTGCTGCAGGACATAACCAACCGATCCTTAAAGACGCCCTTCTTGGAGCGAATGATAGAGGATGCATTTTATTATGTCCTGATTAATGGCCCCATCGGCTGGCACGAAGCGAACATTGCCTTTTATGCCGATTGCATGCTCGATCAGCTTGGACCACCCAGTCCCGAAGCCTGGCTCGCGTCAGGTTCCAGAGCGGAAATCGTGCAGCGTCGGAGCAAAGCGGAAAACTCCTGGCCCAACCCGCGTCGCATTCTCGGAGCCATTGCCATTCCGCAAATCGGCAACATCACGCAAGCTGCTGCCGAGACTCTTTTCCATCGCCGCTGCCTCATCATCACCTGCGCCTTGGAAAGGCATCGCATGAAGCATGGCAGCTTTCCCGCGTCGCTCGAAACCGTGAAGGACGATCTGAAGCTCTTCCAAGTCACCGATCCCGCACGCCCCACACAGCCGCTGGGCTATCGTCTCGAAAAGGACGGCTACCTGCTTTGGTCCGCCGGACCCGATGCAAAAGACGACGGCGGCGCGGTTGGAAAAGACTGGCTCTGGCGCATGAAGCGCGAGCCTTGAGGCTCACTCCTTCGTGATCGTCTCGTCGAGATTGAGCAGCACGCGCGCGATCAAAGTATGCGAGTCGATCTCACCAGGTTTCGGCTGGTGGCGCTTGAGCATGCCCACTAGCAAAGCCGTTTCTTTGGAGCTCGGCTGGCGGCCGGTGCAGAGCTGGAAACCGTAGGCGATGTGCGCGGCATCATCGCTGCCGCCTTCCTTCCACATGCGATCTCCCAAGGCTTTGGAAGCGGCCATGCTCATGGTTTCATTCAGCGTCATCAGGGCCTGCAGCGGAGTATTGCTCTTCGAGCGGCGGATGCAGGCGCTCTCGCCATTGGGCACATCAAAGGTGCTCAAAAACGGATACGGCGTGCTGCGGCGGCGGAAGACATAGACGCTGCGGCGGAACTGGTTCTCATCCTCATCCACCTTCCACGGGAAGGGCGCATAACTGGCAGGCTTCTCAAAGAGATACGCTGGTGCAGGCGGCATCACGGGGCGGCCACCGATGGCGGGATTGAGCAGGCCGCTCGCGGCAAGCTGGATGTCGCGCACGACTTCGCCCTCCACGCGGAAGCGCGGACCACGCGCAAGAAGGCGGTTGTAGGGGTCACGCTCCAAAAGATGGGGCGTTACCTTGCTGGACTGCTGATATGTCTCGCTGCTGGTGATGAGACGCAGCAGATGCTTCGTGCTCCAGCCATGCTCCATGAAATCGACAGCAAGCCAGTCGAGCAACGCAGGATGGCTCGGCGGCGAGCCCTGCGTGCCGAAGTCCTCCGCAGTCTCCACCAATCCAGTGCCAAAGCAGGCTTGCCACACGCGGTTCACATAAGCCCGGGCAGCAGTGGGCGATTTTTTGTCCACCAGCCATTTGGCAAAGGTAAGGCGCGAGCCATCCGCATTCTTGGGCAGCGGATTCAGCACCGCAGGCACACCGGCGGTCACGCGGTTGTCGGGCTTGAGGAAATCACCGCGCTTGAGCACCGAGGTCATGCGCGGCTCCGCGCGCGGATCCAGCGTCAGGGTGGTGGTTCCTTCAGGATGCTGCTTCCAGAGCGATTCAATTTCGTCATTCACCGGCTGCCATTCCGCCACGCTGGTGCGGAAGGCGGTGAACTCGGATTTCTTGCCATAGAGCGGATCAGCCTCGGCATTTGGCGCATCAGTCACACTGATGCGATACCTCCCGAGGTTCATCGTCTGCAAATCGTCGCTGTTCCAGCCGCCGTGCTTCATGCTCAGCGTCACGCTCAGTTCGCTGTCAGGTTTGAGTTCAACGGGCTTCTCCAAAACGAAGACCGCATTGCGCGGCACATTGCGCCTTCCTGGGCCTGCATTGATGCCCCAGGCGGTGTCCACTTTGCCATCAATCGCATACGAGATGGGGCCCGTGACACGCTTGTCCTTCTTCACATCCTGATCACGGGCAAAGGGGGCGAGCGGTGAGTTTTCCGGTTCGCCATAGTCAGCGGTGGCTTTGACAAACTTCAGCTTCGTCACCTTGCCGTCGATCTTCATCTCCGCGCTGAACTCCGTGAGCGCCGCCGTGCCCTTTTGCGAACGCCCTGGGCCATAGGCAGGCAGATTGGGGTCATTCATCAGTTCCAGTCGAAAGGCGCTGATGGTTCGTGATGCAGCGGGAGCGCTGGCATCATGAAATCCCTTCACCGCAAACTTCACATCGCCCTTAGTCGGCGCATAGCCTTGCGCGAGGATGCTCCCATCCGGCTGACGCAGCGCCTTCTCTCCCCCTGAAGGATCGTCCTCAAAGGCCAGCGTATTCCACTTCGGCTGCGCGGCTTTCACAGCAGCCACCCATTCTTTCATCCGCTGCTGCCAGTCAGCGTGGTCATGCTTCAACTTGGCTTCCAGCTCCGCCGTCCGCGTGAGCACCTGCGCACGCTGCATCTGCTCGCTGGAGGTGTACACCACGCGCCAGGGTTCGTTGTCATTGTTGAGGTACGCAAACATGCGGTAGTACTCCTCCTGCGAGATGGGGTCGTACTTGTGGTTGTGGCACTGCGTGCAGCCAATGGTGAGCCCGAGGACACTTTTGCCGATGGTGTCCATGCGGTCAAACATCGACTCCATGCGGAACTGCTCGGGATCCACGCCACCCTCCTCATTCACCATCGTGTTGCGCAGGAATCCGGTGGCCACGATCTGATCCTGCGTGGCCTGGGGCAGCTCATCGCCGGCAAGCTGCTGAATGATGAACTGGTCATACGGCAGGTCGCGGTTGTAGGCGCTGATCACCCAGTCGCGGTAAAACCAGATGAAACGCATCGGGTCCTTTTCATAGCCGTTGCTGTCCGCGTAATGCGCCGCATCCAGCCAGTGCCTCGCCCAGCGCTCGCCGAAGTGCTGGCTGGCGAGCAGGTTGGAGGTCAGCCATTGAATGCTTCCTGCGGGATCCTTTTGGTAGGCGATTGCAAAGCCAGCGGTCTCCTGCGGCGTCGGCGGCAGGCCGGTGAGATCCAGGTGAATGCGGCGCAGCAGTGTTTCAGGAGCCGCGGATGGCGAGGGCTGCAGCCCTTCCTTCGCCAGACGCTCACGGATGAAAGCATCGATGGGATGCTTCGCCGTCGCAGGCACGGATGGCCGCACGGGCGGCTTGAAGGCCCAGTGGTCAGTTTTCCGCTCGATGCTCACACTCGCGCTGTCAGGCCAGACGGCACCGCCATCGATCCACTCCTTGAGCTTGCCGATCTCCTCCACACTCAGCGGGTCGCCCTTGCGCGGCATGCGCATTTTTGGGTTCGTGCCCAGCACCGCGTGCATCAGGCGGCTGTCATCCGCTTTGCCGGGGACAATGGCCACGCCAAAGTCACCGCCCTTCAAAGCGCTCGGTTTGTTATCCAGCCGAAAGGCCGCCTCCTGCTTGTGCCCGCCATGGCATTGATAGCAGTGCTCGCTGAAGATGGGCTGGATGTCCCGAACGAAATCGACCGCCGCAGAGGCAGGTGGGGTGAGGAGCAGCAGGAGAAGGGCAGGGGAGCTTTTCACAAAGAGGAGTACGCACATCCTCCATGCGAAATCAGCGCCTGCCGCATGGAGAATGCTGTCAGGCAGGAGCCTCAGCATCCACTCAGCGGACTTTGGCATCGGTCACCACAGGCGCTGGCGTTGTTTCGGCAGTCGTGACGGCGGCCTTCGTGCTGTCTGCCGTGCCCAGAGGTGTGGCAATGGCGGGCGTCTTCTCACTGCTCACGGCTGCGGATACCTCACCGCTCGGGATGGATTTCTGAATGAACGGCCACACAAAAAATCCAATCACAGTGAGTGCCGCCAGATTCAGCACCACCGCCATCATGACACGGCTGCCGGAGGATTTTTTCAAAGGGGCTGCTGCAGGGGCGTCAGCCGCAGCGGTCACGGACTTTGGCGCGCTGGGCCTCGGCTTCGGCGCACCCGCAGGAACCGGGATCGACACAACGGAAGCAACAGCCACAGGCTCATCCAAATGAACGGCCACAGCCTCAACCACCTGACCATCCATAGGTTCCACAGAAAGAACTGCCATAGGAATCCCTGGCTGGATCGCTGCCACCAGCGGCGTGGTCTGGGCGCCCGGTGCCATCACCGGCGCCTGCTGCGGCATGTAGGCAAAGCCGGTGTGCATGCTCAGCATCAGCACATCCAGCGCCTGGGCCACAGACTGCGGGCGCTGCTGCGGCGCCAGATTGAGAAGCCACGCCAGCCAGTCGCGCAGCGGCGGGTCCAGGTCCGGCCGCAGATGGCTCAGCACATGGCTGGCGTTGAAGGCTTGCCAGTCCCGCATGATCTCCTCCACCGTCGTCCCTTGGGCCGGTGCGGTGTTGGTGGCCATGCAGAACAAACTGCCCGCCGCCGTGAAAAGATCGCTCTGTGTCGTCGGCGTCCCGCCCGCGTGCAGCTCCGGTGCGCGAAACCACAGCGTCTCCGGCGGTTGCGTCTGTCGCGCCAGCGTGAGGCCCCAGTCCTGCACCTGCAGAAACAAGCCGCCGCCAGGATGGTCGGCGATGATCAGATTGCTCGGCTTCGGGTCGCCATGCGGCTGGCGCAGGTGCTCACCCACCAGCAGCGCATGCATCAGCTGCACCGCCAGAGCGCGCAGATCCGCAGGCGAGGGCCTGCGCTCTGCGGCAAAGTTCCGGCCGTTTATCCCCGGCATGAATTCAGAAACCAGGGCAAACTCTTCCTCAGTCGGCAGCAGCGTGATCAGGCCCGCGATCTGCGGATGCCGCATCTGCATCAGCGCAGGAGCCAGCAGCTGCAGGCGCTCCCGATCCAGCGGATTCTCCGTTTCGTGATCCTGCAGCAGGACCTTGATCAGCACCTTCCGCCCCGTCATCGTCTCCACTCCACGATACACTTTGGCAGAGGGCCCGGCGGCGATGATCTTTTCGGGCTGAAAGTGGTCGGGATACATTTTTAGCGACGATTTCTACCAGCATGTCAAAAAGACGGGGCCAAAGGCAAGACAAGATTGGCGTACTTGCACGCCGCCACATCTGCCCCAAAGTCGCCCCATGATGAAACTCGGACTCATTGGCTGTGGAAAAATGGGCGGCGCGCTCCTGCGCGGCGTGGAGCAGGCGCTTGGCAAAACCAGCCTGAATGTGGCGCTCAGCGATGTGATGCCCGAGGCCGTGAACTCCCTGCGGAAGTGCCTTGCCTGCAAAACCATCACCGGCACGCCGGCGGAAGTGGCGGCAGCATCAGACGTGATCATCCTCGCCGTGAAACCCGGAGACATGAAGTCCCTGTGCGAGGCTCTCTCCCAGGTCAAAGGCTCGCGCCTCTATCTCAGCATCGCCGCCGGCGTTTCGCTGGCCAATCTCGAAACCTGGCTCGGTGGCAAGCAGCGCGTCATTCGCAGCATGCCCAATACCCCCGCACTCGTTGGCAAAGGAGCCGCTGCCTTTGCACGCGGCAGCAAGGCCACCGCCAAGGACGCCTCCCTCGCGGAGAAAATTCTCGGAGCCGTCGGCACCGCGGATGAAGTCGCCGAAAAACTGCTCGATGCCGTCACCGGCCTCTCCGGCAGCGGTCCCGCCTATGTGTACACCGTCATCGAAGCCCTCGCCGACGGCGGCGTTCTCATGGGCCTGCCACGCGCAGCAGCCGTACGACTCGCCGCACAAACCGTCGCCGGTGCGGCCGAAATGGTACTCACCAGCGGCAAACACCCCGCATCCCTGCGCGATGAAGTCACCAGCCCAGGCGGCACCACCATCGCCGGCCTCGAAAAACTCGAGCAGCACGGCCTCCGCAACGCCATGATCCAGGCCGTCCGCGCCGCCACCGAAAAAAGCAAAGCCCTCGGCTCTTAATCGGAGGACAGGCCTCCGGCCTGTCAACGGCTCGAGGCGTCTCGCCTTAGATCTAAAATCTGAAGGCGGAACGCCTCAGCAGTACGATGGGCACTCCTGCCCGTCGACCAGCGCCCCCTCAATCACCCTCGCACCCGCTCAATCGCAAACCCACTTGCCGATAGCGCCCCCGCTCAGTCTCAAACCAACCGCCAGTAACATCAGTCCAAAGCCAAGCGACGTTTGAAAGCCCGTTCTGAACCGCCCCAAGTTCATTGACATTGACGGCAAACTTCAAGCCCCATGCGCCTCCCTCAGGAAGCCCGTAGGGCTGTCACAACAGTAGCCGTGGTTGCCAACCCACGGAACCGCATGACCCATGTTTCCCAAATATCGTGGAACCGCGTAGCGGTGGCACAAACCGCCGTCCTACCCAAGGTCCTTGCAAAGCCTTGACCCGACAAACAGGAAGGAGAGCCGAGGCCAGGCGCACCGGAGCGCAACGGGTCAAAGACCGCAGTAAGACAGCTAGACGAAGTCAAACTGGCAAGCCAGTCCGCCGCCTACGCTAAAATCAAAACGCCGGCTTGAAATACCCCAGATAAGCCAGACCAGCTCCGGTAACAGCAGCGATCAGCACCACCAGCGGCGCGGCGATCACACGGCGCTTCGCCAGCACCGGCAGGAAGCCCAGCACCAGCCAGAGGCCGATCTTGATCCAGGCCCACACAGGCATCGTGCCCATGATGCCCAGCTTCGCCAGCATGCCGAATCCGGAGACAATGCTGATGACCAGACCGATGCCATGCCACATCATGGCCTTCTTGGCACCTTCGCTGGAGAACAGACCGCCAAAGCCAATGAAAACAAGGATCAGGCCGATGAGATGCAGGTAATGATAGAACGGGAGAGACATAGCCGAGTCTGTGGCCCAAAGAAACGCCTCACACAAGTACCGTAATGGTCAGAAATAAAAGTTGCCTTGTTACGCCGCAACAAGGGGCAGGGCCCGGAAACCTGCCCCACGCGAACAGGCCATCCCTCAATCCTCCATTCCCGGAATCGGCCCAAACACCTCCGCCGGCAGCCGCCGAATAAACCGCCCCTTCGCATCCCTCTCCTCCCACCCCAGCCACCGCCAAGCCTCCGGCGTCGCATGGAGAATCTGGGCGCCGTCTCCGCTGATGACGGCGGATTGGTTTTCAGGAAGGTTGTGCAGGGTCCAGAGGCATTGGCCAGTCTTGGCATCCCAGAGCTTGAGGGTGTTGTTATAGGAACCCGAGACCAGGCAAGAGCCGTCGGGACTCCAGGCGCAGCACCAGACGTAACTGGAATGCCCTGAGAGGGAGAGCAGTTCCCTGCCGGTAGTAGCATCCCAGAGCTTGAGCATGCTGTCAGAGGAGCCCGAGAGCAGGCTGGAGCCGTCGGGACTCCAGGCGCAGCACCAGACGTAACTGGAATGCCCCGAGAGGGTGATAAGTTCATTGCCGGTATGGGCATCCCAGAGCCTGAGGGTGTCGTCATTGGATCCTGAGAGCAGGCGAGAGCCGTCTGGACTCCAAGCGCAGCATAAGACACAG
This sequence comes from Prosthecobacter debontii, assembly GCA_943371875.1. GTDB lineage: Bacteria > Verrucomicrobiota > Verrucomicrobiia > Verrucomicrobiales > Verrucomicrobiaceae > Prosthecobacter > Prosthecobacter debontii_C. The sequence continues at coordinate 73,288 of CALRWM010000029.1, forward strand.
CCGGTATGACTCTTGAGGGAGAGAATCTCTTTGCCCGAGGCGGCATCCCAGAGCTTGAGCATGCTGTCAGAGGAGCCCGAGAGTAGGCGAGAGCCGTCGGGACTCCAGGCGCAGCAGGTGACCCAGTTGGAATGCCCTGTGAGGGAGAGCAGTTCCCTGCCGGTAGTGGCATCCCAGAGCTTGAGGGTGTTGTCATCGGAGCCCGAGAGCAGGCGGGAGCCGTCGGGACTCCAGGCGCAGCAGGTAACGTAACTGGCATGGCTCGAGAGGGAGAGCAGTTCCCTGCCGGTAGTGGCATCCCAGAGCCTGAGTGTGCCGTCGTAGGAGCCCGAGAGCAGGCGGGAGCCGTCGGGACTCCAGGCGCAGCAGGTAACGTAACTGGCATGGCTCGA
>CALRWM010000030.1:0-73020 GCA_943371875.1 Prosthecobacter debontii
GCACAGGGCGCTGACACATGAAGTGCGGCAGATGTCACGGCTGCATGAGCAGAAGACTTCAGAAGTGAACCGTCTTCTCAGTCTTGAGGCCAGCCAGAACGAACAACTGGGCAAACTGAACGGACACCGTGAAATGTTGCAGAGCCGGCTGCAGGAGATCAATGCCCGCTATCTGCAGGATCAGGGCCGGCTGCAGCAAACGCAGCAGCAGCTGAGCGAATGGGAAAGCCACAAGCAATCGGTGGAGGCGCAGGTGGCTGCCGCGTCCAGGCAGCTTGCAGGGCTGAAAGCAGAGTCGGCCCTGCTGGAAGAGCGCAGTTCCGAACTCTCCGACCTCCTGCAAAAGGCCATTGATGAGGTGACCCGCCAGCAGGAGCGCATTGTGGAGGCTCGCGGCTTGGTGCTTCGACACGAGACGCGGCATCAGGAACTGACGATCAATATCGCACGGATGGAGGTGAGCGCCCAGCAGACGGAGGCCAACCTCAAGCTCAAACAAGAGCGTCTCAATTATCTGGAAGAAGCCGGCAGCCGGGCCACCGGTCATGTCGTGGATCTGACTTCGCGCTATCAGGCACTGGAGCAGAATTTTACGCAGCTCACCGCCCAGTGCCGGGAAAGCGAGGCCTCCCTCAACATCACGCGGAGCGCCATCGCCGATGAACGGGCGCGGCTTCAGGAATCTCGGCAGGCCGCGCAGGAGACCAATCAGCGCCACGCCGATTTGCAGAACGAGGTCAGAGAACTGGCGGGCCAGCGAGTGGCTGCAGCAGCCGCGCTGGGCGAACTGAAATCTGAAGCCGTCCAGCACGAGCAAACCTTGATCATGTTCCGTCAGCAGCGGGCGAAAAGTCAGGCTGAAATGGATGAATTGCGCGCCTGCCAGCAGACCCTCGCGCAGGCTGTGCTGTCCCGTCGCGGCGAACTCGCCCGCATGGAAGAGAAGCTGGGCATCACTTTGAATGAGTGCACGGAAGCCACCACACAGCTGGCCGACCTCGGCCGGGCCGTGGCCCAGCTCGAGACACATGAGACGGCATCCGTTCAGCAGATCCAGCAGCTTACTCAGGAGATTGTGGATCTGGGCGTCAAACGTCAGCAGGTGCAGGATCAGATCAGTGACACCGAAACTTCGTTGGCAGCACTGGGTGAGAGGCACCGCGCAATGGGAGAAGAGATCGTTGTGCTGGTCAATACCCGGCAGTCCACCGCAGACGCTTTGCAAGCCTGCCGTGCTGAGCTTGCCACCACGGAAGAGCGTCTAAAAAGCACCCAGGATGACTGCCTGAGCGCCGAAAAACGCCTGTCTTCCCTCAACCAGACCCTGCAGGAACGTCAGGAGCTGGAAGCCATCCTCGGCGATCACATTCACGTGCTGGAGCAGCAGTCCCACCAGATGGAGACCCAGACTCAGGAGCAGTCCGGCAAGCTTGAAGTCATGCGCCAGGAGCGCATCGGCGCCGAGATCGCGCTGCAGCGTCTCAGCCAGCAGCATGAAGAGGCGGGCATCCGTTTGGAATCACGCCATGCAGAGATCGACACCACCTCCGTGCGGCTTCAGCAGGTGATGCATGACTGCCAGCAAGCCGAAGAGCGCCGGATGGCCTTGAGTCATGAAGTGGAGAATCTGCTCATGCGGCAGCAAAATCAGGAGATGATCCTGCGTGAAGTCGAAGCCCAGATCACACGGCGCGAACAGGAACGGGAAGCCGCCACTGCAGGTGCCCGCCAGGCCCAGCAGGAGCACGAGACCTCTGCTGCATCTGTCGTGTCAGCCCGCAGGGAACTGGCAGAGCAGCAGGCAGGCATCACCGCAGCCACGGCCAAGCTGTCAGAACTTCAGTCCGCAGTGCAGGCGACGGAGCAGAACCTGACGACCACCGGCGCGACATTGGCCGGACAAGAGCAAAAGCTCGTGGAAACACGCAGCGCACTCGATGCCGCGTCGCAGGAACTCCTGCTGGCGCATGACCTCAAGGTCACGCTGGAGGCGCTGACCTCCCGGCAGGCCAACGTGGCTGCCGCAGAGCAGCATCTGGGAATTTTGGGACGTCAGGTGGAAGAGGCCTCTCAGCGGCGTACTCAGCTTGACGCCGCCCTTGCCGACATCACCCAGCAGCTTGCCACCGCCACCACAAGCTGTGACGCTGTCAACCATCAGGAGACCGAGACCCGCCAGCGTCTGGAGCAGATGACTGCGCAGGAAAAAGAACTCCGCCAGGAGATCGCCACACTGACTGCCTCCGCACAGCAGGAGCGTGTGATGTACGATGAATTCCGTTCGTTGTCGAAGGACGCGCGCGAGCTGCACGATCAGGAAAGTGCCGCACTCAATGTGCAGATCAAAGATCTGCGCCAGCAGCTCAGCGGCTGGGAAACGCAGGTCACCACCTTGCTGGACTGGAAAGAGCGGATGGATCTCTGCCTGAACCGACTGCAGCAGGCCGAGGCGGATTCACCGGAATCTCGCAGCGCGAAGGATGAAATTCTGATGGCACTCGGCGCTCTACGTCAGATCATGGAGCGTCTCCAGGCAAATAAAAGTGAGTCGTCGCGTCAGACTGCTGCCGAAGGCTCCGCATCAGCCAGAACGGTCAGTTCATCCTCGTCCTCAGAGACGAAAACAGGCAGCGCGCTGCTCAGTGAAGTGAGGCCGAACAGTCGTCTCAGCCGCCTGCGCGAAGAGCTTCAGCGCGAAGAAAGTCGTCTTAATTTCCTGCGCCAAAATTCACGCTCCCTCGAACTCCGTGCCCGCATCCGCCCTTCGCTCCCGTCGGTTCAGGAGGGTCAAAGCGGTGGTGGTCAGGAAGGCACGTCCCAATGGGAAGAGCGGATCAAGCGTGCTGCTGTCGACGAAACGAACCTCTTGGAAAAAATAAGCACCCTCAAAGGGCAGATCGCGGAACTCCGTGGCGAAGTCCAGTCGCCATCCACAGTGGCCCTGGACACGAGCGGTTGATCATATCGACCAAGGGCGCGGTGCCGTGCTATCAGTCTATCTCGGCCTTGGCCGCCGACGGGTGCTGACGAGCTTGGCGCGTGCGCTGAGCTGCATTTTGCGCCCCACGAAAAGCATGAGCATGATCACCACGGCGCGCACCATCCACCAGCGTTCTGAACTGGCGGCTGTGGGCGTGTCGTTGGGCTCGATGGGATTGGCGAGTTTGACCGCAGGGCTGCCTGCTGGCCCAGGCGCGACGGCGGCCGCAGGTGCCCCATAGGGCGATGCGGCGGCGAGTGTCGCTGCGGGCAGTGCAGGCATGTTTTCGCCGGCCTTCAGCTTCTTTTCTGCCTCCTGCACAAAGGGATCGTCTGCAAAGCCGGTGTCGTAGAGATACTCCGGCTCCTGCACGCTGAAGGTCACGTCTTCGATCTGCCCGTCCTGCTCAAAGACGCCGTGGATCGTTTGCATCGGCCCGGTCTGCTCGAAGATCTCGAAGCCCAGCCAGAAGTCCTCCAGCACCTTGCCCTCGATGGTTTGCACGAAGGTCACATCCACATTGCGTGCCGCGTATTCGAGCTCGGACATCGGCGGCGTCTGTGCAGCATCCGGCCAGAGTGGCTCAAAGCGTACGCCGGAGCCCAGCATGGCTTTCTGCCGGTTGATCTCCACATGAATGTGCTGGTTCAGATACGTGCCAATTCGCGACTGCGCGGCGGTCAGCTCCGCCATGCTGATCTTCATGTCTCCATCCGTGTCGATGCCGGTGAAGCGCGTGAGCGTGAGAATGTTAAACGTCAGCCGGATCTCCAGCTGATGTGGCTTTGGCCGCACGCGCATCTCGCTCTGGTCAGCGGGGTGACCGAAGGCGGAATGAGCAATGACGAATGCCAGAGGCATCGCGTGCCTTAGCCACCGGGGTGAACGACAGAGATGGGACCTATGGGACACATGGGACGAATAGGGCATCTTTGCGCATACGTCATTGATTCGTTTCACTCACCCTTCGGGCTCCCTGCGGTCGTCTGTCTCGCTACGCTCGGCTCATCATTCCAGCGTGATCCACATCGGCGCTAGCCAAGGGGGGATGAGAGGACGCCCCATATGAGAGAGTCTCATCTGCAGCATGCGGGCTAAGTCTCGGCGACAGGCTCTTTCCTGCACCCATTTGGAGAGAAGAGTGCATCGCATGCGATTCCATGATTGACTCAAAGCGCGTGGCTGAATTAAAAAGTTGAATTGGAAATAATGCAGCCGGTTCTTGTTAAAAGAACTGCTTGGAATGCGTTTTTCCAATGCCGTGCGCGCTGCGGCTTCTCCTCCAAATACATCACATCATAAAACACGTCAGACACCCCATGAAGAAAACAGCACTCTCCCTCCTCTGCCTTGCCATCAGCCTCAGCACCGCCTCGGCAGACGACCTCATCAAGGGCGCGATGAAGAAGAATTGGAAACCCGAAGACGCCGTCGCCAAGAAGGTTGGCAAAGGCGAAGCCACCGACGCCGAACTCGACTCCCTGATCAAATGCGTGCAGGCCGTCTGCGCCGCCACACCGCCACGTGGCGAGAAGGCCGCCTGGGTGGAAAAGTGCAAGGCTTTGGTCGGCGCTCTTCAGAAGGTGAAAGCCAAGGACGCCGCCGGTATCAGCGAATTCAAGAAGGCCAACAACTGCAAGGCCTGCCACGACGTCTTCAAGCCCGTCGCCAAATAAGGCTGGCTCAGCCCTGACTTCCGGAGGCTCCGCTCGCAAGAGCGGAGCCTTCTTTATTTCTGCTTCTTGCGTGTCCGGGCGGATGCTCCAATATCCGCCAACCATGCCCACCACGTACCACATCGTCCCCACTGAAGCCCACAACGATCTCGTTCGCGCCGCCTACAAGCATCGCGGCTACACCCAGGCGGAGGCCGATGACGGCGCACGGTTTTGCGAAATGGCCTCGGCCCACGGCATCCGCACCCACAACGCCATCAAGGCCCTGCACCTCGATCACCTCTTCGGCAGCGCCACCGGCGGCTGCAAACCGGGCGCGGAGATCGAAGTCATAAAGAAGCCCTTCGCCGCCAGCGAAGCCTGGGACGGCAAGCTCAAGCTCGGCCAGAGCGTCGCCTTCAGCGCCATGGAGCGCTGCATGGAAATGGCCGACAAATACGGCATCGGCCAGGTCAGCGTGGACAATGCCTTCCACTACCTCTGGGGCGGTGGCTACGTCATGGACGCGGCCAAGAAAGGCTACATCGCCTACACGAACTGCACCTCCACCCTGGGTGAAGTCGTTCCCTTCGGCGGCAAGTTCCCCGTGCTCGGCACCAATCCCCACTCCTGGGGCCTCCCCACGCAGGACGCCTGCGGTTTCCCCATCGTCATCGACTGGGCCACCTCCACCGTGGCCATGGGCCGCGTGCAGCAGCTCAAGCGTGAAGGCAAGCCCCTCCCTCCCGGCGCTGCCGTGGATGCCGCTGGCAAACCCACCACCGATGCCAATGAAGCCGCCTGGCTGCTGCCCTTCGGCGCGCACAAAGGCTACGGCCTCTCCCTCCTCATCGAAGTCATGGGCGGCATGATCGGCGGCGGCCTGCCCACCCTGCGTGGCGGCGGTGCACACCCCGACATTAAAGGGAAGCCCTTCCCAGCCGGCGAAAAGCGCACCAGCAGCTTCTACTTCCAGGTCATCCACCCGGATGCCATCAGCACCGGCCTCTTCTCCAACGGCCGCAATTTCAATGATAACATCAAAGCCGTGATCGACGATATCCTCGGCCACGGCAACGAAGCCTGCATGCTCCCCGGCCAGCCCGAAGCGCAGAATGCCGCCCACACCACCAAAGCCGGCGGCCTCCTCTTCAGCACCGCCGAAGTCGAAGCCCTTAACGAGATCGCCGATGAAGCGGGGTGCACGCGTTTTGATGTCGCGGCCTTGGGCACGTATGATGTTCCTTGAGGCGAAGCTTCGATTTAGATTTTAAGCTTCCAATTTGGCGGGAGGCACATGCTGCGCAGGCATGTGCTTTCGGGCACTTGGTACGCACAGCCTTTTTGGAGTGCGGTCGCGTAGCGAGGAACGAGCGCAGCTACCGCTTTCGACGGGCAGCGTGGCACACGCATGCCAAAGAATACTCGAGAGCGGGAGCCAGTGCTTCATCACAAGCCCCTCAGCCCACGCTTACCACAAGGCGCTCAAAAGCAACCGCTCTTCGCAGTCACTCTCACCCAAGATGCGCCAGCCCCGCCTCAGTAAATCATCGCATTGTCCGGCGCCGTGGTCTCTTCCACCTTGCTGACTTCGATGATCGGGACCGTCTGCGTCCCTTCCTTTTTGTAGCCCATCTTGCCGACGACTTTGACCCAGGTCATGTCCTTGAAATCGGGGGCCTTCTTGCCGAAATCCACCGGCACGGAGTAGGGGCGGGCATCCGCAGCGCAGCATTGGACCAGCATGCGGAAAATGCGCAGGCGATGGCCGTCAGCATTGTTCACTTTCTCCGGCAGGATCTGCGCCACGGTCTCGACCATCTGACCGGTGAGCACCTTCTGCACTTCGACGTCGCCACCGGTGTAGTAGAGTTCGGGCACTTCGAGGATGAAGTTGCCTTCCTTGCTCTGAGGCACCTGTTTCTTGAGGTCTTCGAGGGTGAAGGTGCCGTAGCTCTTGGAGGCCTGCGCGGGAGCCGGGATGTTCTTCGGCGGTGTGTTGGTTTCTGCGGCGGCGGCCGAGGCTGCAGCCACTCCGGGCGGCGGCGTGTTGGCGGGGTTTGCGGGGGCTCCAGCAGTGCCGAGAGTCTGCGGACTGACCATGGCGGGAGGCTGGTCGGCCACCTTATCAGGGGTGACTTTCGCCGCCGTGGTGGCGGCAACGGGCTGCCCAACGTTCTTGACCTTGTTTTGCAGCGAGAACTGCTCAGCACGTGAGGTGTCCGTGTAGTTCGGGTCGTACAGCCCTTTGTTCACGATGGCGTTGGCACTGTAGCGGTCCGGCGTGGAAAGCGCAGCCCAAGAGAGCGGCGCGGCAAGAATAAGCAGCACCGCGATCCGGCCCGGCCAGGAACTCTCATCCAGGATGCCGTGCGCATGACCTTCATGGCTGTGGGCGTGGTGGTGCCCGTGATCATGCCCGCAGCAGCCCTCTTTCTTCGCATGATCATGCGCGTGGTCGTGGCCGCAGTCTTTGTGATCATGATCGTGATCGCAGGTGCCATGCTCGTGGGAGTGCTCTTTTCCGTGGTCATGCCCGCAAGCACCGTGTGCGTGGTCGTGGCTGTGATCATGGCCGCAGTCGCCATGCTTGTGCGCGTGATCATGGCCGCAATCCTTGTGATCGTGGTCATGGTCGTCGTGGGAATGGTCATGCCCTTCGCATCCCGCATCCTCAGCGCCCATGGTGAGCAGATTGAAGAGGCCCAGCACAGCCAGGCCGATGCCGGACACCAGCACCATCGGGCGGAAGATGCCATCCGGCGGCAGGTAGTTGATCAGACGACCGCTGCTGTAAAAGTACAGCAGTACGCCCGCCCACAGAAAGAGCATGGCGACACTGAGGAGATGAACGAGGGTGCGGGTTCCACTCATGGCAGTTTAGGGTTTGATATAGAGATGTTGAACCAGGTTCATCCACGGCCCCGAAAGCAGACCGATGAGGATGAAGAGACCGATCAGAAGAGATACGACCACCTTGCGCTGGAAGACGCTGGAGTACATGAACAGCAGCTTGATGTCCATCATCGGCCCGAAGACCAGGAAGGCCAGCTTGGCCGCCATGGAGAAGGCCGTCATCGGCGCGGCAATGAAAGCGTCCGAAGTGCTGCAGAGGGAAAGCACGATCGCCAGTCCCATGAGGGAGGGGATCGCCAGCCAGTCGTTGCCAGCCACCGTGTTCAGCAGCCCTTGATTGATCTGCGTGTTGAAGACGGACGTGATCGCCACGCCGATGGCGAAGTACATCGCCGTGTCCAAAAAGTCGCGCATCGAGCTGCGCATGGCATGCACCAGCTTGCCATTGAAGCCAGCAGCCGGAGCGTGCACATGGCCGTGATCGTCTTCAGCCGCTGCATTCGCAATCTTGTTGGCAATGCTCGCCCGCAGCACCTGGCCCGGCTTGAAGCGCATCACCACGAGGCCCACGATCACCGCCACGAGATAGCCCAGCGACAAACGCGCGATCGTCATCGTCGCATTGCCCGCCGTGGCCCATGACAAGCCCTGAAACTCCTTGAACGCCGTCAGCGTGCTGATCGCCACGATGGGGTTCATGATCGGGGCGGAAAGCATGTACGTCACCGCACAGGAAAGCGGCAGCCCCTTTTGCACCAGCCGCCGGATCACCGGCACCACCGCGCACTCGCACACCGGAAACACCAGCCCCAGAAAGCCCGCGATCAGTGTCGCCAGAACCTTGCTCTTCGGCAGCACCCGGTCCAGCAGCTTGGCCGGCAGGAAGGCATCGATAATTCCGGAAAACACCGTGCCGATGAGAATGTAGGGAGCGCCTTCGAAGACAATGCTCAGGAAAGCCATGAGGATGTCCCCCATGCGGCTGGGTGCGGGCAGATCGGCGAGAAAAATCATGTGGTTGGAGAGAAGACTTCTAAACGCGCCGAAAAGGCGGGTTCAAGCGACAAAGAACGGGGGATTGTAGGAATGTCGAACGACGAATGCGGAAAGGGGGCAAAGCTCTGAACATCGTCAAGGGGGCAAGGGCGGTCAACAGGCCAAGGTTCGCCGCCGAAGCGGAATCGTCCTCGTCCTCCTACTCGAACTCGTCCTCGGTCACTGCGTGTGGAATGACGGATTGCGCCTCCCGCCATGGAATAGGATTGCCTTGGATCGGAGGATTTGATGGAATAAGCGCATGAATGAACAGCCGAAACAACGCTGGGGGTGCCTGCAATGGAGCGTGGTGATCGGGGTCATACTGTTGCTGGTCATGTTAATTTTACCTGCATTACCGCAGAAGGTTGCCAAAATCGGCAGACAATCCCAGGCGATGAACAACTGCAGGCAAATCATTCTGAGCCTGAAGCAGTTCGCGGTGGACAATGGTCATGCGTATCCCGACGCTCGATCTTCGGGTGAAGGTTTGGAGTCGGCGAATCAGGTCTTTCGCCTTCTGTTCAAAGAGGGCATTGTTACTGATGAATCCATCTTTGGCTGTCCCAATAGCATGTTTGTTCCAGACGGGAGGATTGGGGTGAAGCCGGACTTTAGCCGGGCGGTGGGCCCTGGAGAATGCCACTGGATGTTGCTCAAATATCAAACGGACACATCGGCTGGGAATGCTCCCCTTATCATTGAGAATGGCCTTACGGCATCCTGGCCCCCGAAGTGGAGCCTCGACACACACAGCATTCGTGGTCGCTCATGGCCCATACGTCGTATCATCAGCGGACGCAATGACGGCTCCGTGGTGATGGAGACGCTGAATGAGGACGGTACACTGGACTGGCACTCCAAGAACAACCGCGGCCCCGATCGCAAAAGCTGGATCGACACCCTGTCCCCCGAGCAGATCGCCAAGCTTTCCTACTGGGACATCGAGGAGAAATAACCCCGCATTGTGCCTGCCTTGTGCATCCGTGAGCAGGATTTGCGATGGCCTATGAGGACGGGGGATTGGTGCGTTGATGGGGTAACGCGCACCAACTCCAACTCGACTCCCATCCATGAAAACGCTTCTTGCTCCTCTGCTGCTCAGTCTGGCCATGACCGCCACCGTGTTCGCCGCCTGGCCCATCAACGATGAATGCCCGGTCGATCACAAAGCCTCGCGTCCGATCTATCGCTTGAAGACAGATGAAGGCTTCGTGTCCTTCTGCTGCGTGGACTGCATGCAAAAATTCGCCAAATCTCCCGGCTCCTACCCGGTGAAGAAGAAAGAAGTGGCAAAATAAGCTGCGGCACTGGCACTGGCACAGAATGAAAAGCACGGGATCTGCAGCGATCCCGTGCCGGTTCGTCCGTCTGGACGTAGGTTGGGCGTGTTTGGCGGACAGGACACTCTGCTTCACACAAACCCTCCTTCGCCAAACCGCCCGACTGAGAGGACGCACCCACGCCACAGCGTTTACAGTACGCTCATGGACAGGCAGGCTGTCGCCACATCCATTCCCTCATCGCTGATCTGGCTCGGACAACAGACCAGCGACACACCCTTGAGCCCGATGACATGCGCTGGCCTTGTTGACACATATGTCCTCTCCTCATCCGTTTGATCTCAAGGAACACAGCATCTGGGTCTTTGGCGGCGCTGGTTATCTAGGCTCTGCCGTCATCTCACAACTCGCCGAAATGCAGGCCCGCGTGCTCTGCGTGGATCTCGCAGACCGCGCCGCGGAAATGGTCAAAAAATCCGGCCTGCAATCACAGGTGATCGCCGCCTCCCTCAACGCCGCCGACACCGTTGCGGTGGAAGCCTTCGTTCAAGAGCAAATCGCCATTCACGGCGTGCCGCACGGACTCGTGGTGATGACCTATGCCTCAACCGCCAAGCGCTTCGAGGATCTCGCCGTCGAAGATTTTGACATTGCAAATCACGGCAACCTCACCGCCACCTTCGCCCTCGCGCGTGCCGTCGGCCAGCACATGGCGGAGCAGGGCAGGGGCAGCATCGTCCTCTTCTCCAGCATGTACGGCAGTGTCTCGCCGGATCCCGCCGTGTATGAAGCGCCCATGAATCCGAACCCCATCGAGTACGGCGTCGGCAAGGCGGGCATCCAGCAGATGGCGCGCTACCTCGCCATGCACTGGGGCAGGCAGGGCCTGCGCTGCAACAGCATCTCGCCCGGCCCGTTCCCCAATCCCACGATTCAGTTTCAGCAGCCCGAATTCATCGAGCGCCTCGCACAAAAAGTCCCCCTTGGCCGCGTCGGCCAGGCACCCGAAATCGCCGGTACCGTGACCTTCCTCCTCAGCGACGCCTCCTCCTTCATCACCGGCCAAAACCTCGCCGTGGACGGCGGCTGGACGTCATGGTGAATCCCGAAAGTACCACTGAGCTTCAGCTCGTCCCAGAAAAGTACTATCGAGCTTTAGCTCGTTCCGGAAGCGCCGCTGCCTCCCAGAATGAACTGAAGCTCAAAAGTACTTTACTGAAAAGCATCCGCTGCAACCCCGCATTCGTCATTCCCCCACCTTCAAACCGTCTCCCCCCGGATCATCTTCGGCATCAGCCGGATCGCCTTCGGCGGCAGCGTCCCGGCTTCCGCCAGCTGCCGTACGGCCTTGCACACACTGCGGGCAAACTGCCCGGTGTTCGCCGCATAGCGCGTGATGGGCGGCACCGTGTGCTGGAGAAACGTTTCGTCATCGCGTGAGATCACCGCCACGTCCTGCGGCACGCGTTTGCCACGCTGTGTGAGAAACATCATCACCGTGAGCACATGCATCGCACGCGCCACCACATAGGCCGTGGGTGGCCGGGCCGAGCGCAGCGCCTTGTCCAGCAGCGCGCACAAATTCGCCGCAGTGCCATCATGCGAGATCACCTGCAGCGTCGGCGCATGGCTGCCGCCCAGCGCCTCGCGCAGTCCTTGCTCGCTCTGCACGTCTCCACCGTAATCTCCCAGTGGCCGCACGAAGGCGATGTGCCGGTGGCCCTTGCCGCACAGCATGCCGCCCGCATGCCGGCACAGCGCGCGGTAGTCGGTGTCAAAGGATGGCAGGCTAATTTCCGGCGCGCAAGACCCCACCACCAGGCACGGCAACTGACGGCGCATGAACCAGCTCTGCACCGGCTCCAGCGACCCAAACACCACCCACGCCGCCGCAGGCGACCGGGTGGTCAGCGCCTCCAGCGCACGCGCCGGTTTGGCTGTGAAGCACGCCGTGCTCACATGAATCTCAAAGCTGAACCCCACGCGGGAAAGCTGGTCCCGCAGATCATCCACCATCACCACCGTGGAGGGAGACATCTCCAGCAGCGGTCGTGGCGAGATGAGCGCGATCACCCGCGAGTGCGTCGCCTTCTTCGGTTTCACCGCCGTCTTGATGCGCCGCCGCTGCCGGTCAGACACTTCCAGAAATCCATCGCGCTCCAACTCATGCAGCGCGCCGCGCAGCGTGTGGCGGCTCACCTGCAGGCGTGCGCACAGCTCCCGCTCCCCCGGCAGGTGGCCGTGCCAGTGCCCCGCCTGCATGGACTCCCGCAGGCTCTGCGCCGTCAGGGTGACCAGGGAGATTCGCTGCGGCAGTCTGGGGCTGGAGGAGGTGGGCTTCATCTGGTTTGGACAACAGACCAGAATCAAGCCGTTGTGACAAATCGTTTCAGCAGCCTGTTTCAGTTCCATGTCTTCCAAAGCACGCCACCTCTCGCACAGCGACCTGCTTCAGCTCAAACGCTGGAACACCCCCACCATCTACAACGGCTGGGAGCAGATCACCCGGCACAATCCCGGCGCCGATGCCTTCAACATCGAGGAAACCCGCGACTTCATGCCGCAGATGGGCCCCATGGTCGGCTACGCCGTCACCCTCGTCATCGAGCCCTCAAACGCCGCGCATCGCCAGACAAATCCCAATGCCGGGGCCGAGTTTCGCCGCTACATCGCCAGCGTCCCCGGACCCAAAATCATCGTCGTCCAGGACCTCGACAAGCCCCGCGTTCTCGGCTCCGCCTGGGGCGAAGTCAGCGCCAACATGTTTCGCGCCCTCGGCTGCGTCGGCACCATCACCGACGGAGCCATCCGCGATCTTGATGAAATGACCAATGCAGGCTTCAAAGCCCTCGCTCGCCGTCTCTGCGTCGGCCACGCCTTCGTGCACCCCGTGCGCTGGGGCTGCGAGGTCGAAGTCTTTGGTCGCACCGTCAAGCCGGATGACCTCATCCACGCCGACAAACACGGCTTCATGGTCATCCCCGAGGAAGACCAGCCCAAGCTGCTCGAAGCCGCACGCTTCATGGATGCCAATGAATGCGCCACCGTCATCCCCGCCGCACGCAATGCAGCAGGTCTGAGCACGGACGAACTCGTCGCCAATCTCGAAGCCAGCATCACCCAGTTCAGTGCCAACGTGAAAAGCCAGTTCTCCCGCCAGGGCGAGTGGTAAACCCAAGCAAGCATCATGAAACTCATCGCCCTCTGTCTCGCCATCGCCTGCATGGCGCACGCCGAAAGTGTCATCACGTTCAACCTTGATCCCACCAAGGAGAACCCGCGCAACTCCGAAGGCTCCTTCGCTACCCTCGCCTCCGGTCGCATCATCTTCTGCTACTCACATTTTTACGGCGGCGCGGGGGATGAGAGCCCCGCCCGCATCGTGCGCATTTATTCGGATGATCAAGGCCGCACCTGGAGCCAGCCCGTCACCGTGGTGGAAAACACCGGCGGCGACAATGTGATGAGCGTCTCCCTCCTGCGCCTCGCCAGTGGCAAGATCGCCATGTTTTACTGCATCAAAAACAGCTGGATCGACTGCCGCCCGCACATGCGCATCTCCACCGATGAAGGCGAGACCTGGACCGAGCCCAAACTCGTGCAGCAGGCCCCCGGCTACTTTGTGATGAACAATGACCGCGTCATCCAAACGAGCAAGGGCCGCATCATCATCCCGCTCGCCTTCCACCGCTCACGCGGCACCGATCCCAACACCAGCAAATCCTGGGACGCACGCGCCATCGCCATGTGGATCTATTCCGACGACGAAGGCTCCACCTGGACGGAATCCTCCAGCTGGTGGGCCATGCCCGTGCGCAGCGGCAGCGGCCTGCAGGAGCCCGGCGTGGTGGAGCTGGCAGACGGCGGTATCTTCTCCTGGTGCCGCACGGATCAGGGCGCGCAGTATGGCTTTTTCTCCACCGATGCTGGCAAAACATTCTCACCACCAGAGCCCACGGAAATGAAATCTCCCAACGGCCCCGCCAGCATCAAGCGCCTGCCCGGCAGCAGCGATCTGCTGGCCATCTACAACGACCACTCCGGCATGTTCCCGTTCCCGCCCAAGAAGCGCAATCCCTTCGTCGCGGCCATCTCCACTGACGGCGGCAAGACCTGGCCCAAGCGCAAGCTCATCGAGAACGATCCCGACGGCCTCTACCACTACACCGCCATCCATTTCGTCGGCGACGCCATGCTCATCGGCTACTGCGCTGGCGACAGCAAAGTCGGTGCCCTCAACCGCCTTCGCATCCGCCGCATCACCCTCGACTGGCTGAAGCAACCCTGATCCTCCCATGCGCACGCTTGTTCTCCTCCTCTGCTTCTGCGCGAACCTGCTTCCCGCAGCGCCACTGAAAACAGCAGCCTTGCTCGCCGCAGGCAAGGAACCCGTGCGCATCGTCTGCATCGGCGACAGCATCACCGGCGTCTATTATCACAGCGGCGGCCGCCGCGCGTATGCCGAAATGCTTCAGCTCGCTCTCCAGCAGCTCTACCCCCAAACTCAGCTCAGCGTGCACAATGCCGGCATCAGTGGCGACACCACCACAGGCGGCCTCAAGCGCCTTGAGCGAGACGTGCTCTCTCACAAGCCACATCTCGTGACGATCATGTTCGGCATGAATGATCTGGTGAAGACGCCTGTGGACACCTTCAAAAAGAACCTCCGCGAGATGATCACCCGCTGCCAGAAAAGCGGTGCCGAAGTCGTGCTGTGCACGCAGAACTCCATCATCGAAACCCCGCAGCGCCCCCCAGCCCGTCTCGCCGAATTCACGCAGGCCATTCGAGACGTGGCCAAAGAGGAGACGCTCGTCGTGGCCGACTGCTATGCCGCATTCGAGGCCGTGCACGCCGCCGATGCTGCCGAATGGAATCTCCTCCTCAGCGATACCATTCATCCCAACATGGCCGGTCACAAACTCTTCGCCGAAACTATCGCCCACGCCATCACCGGCCGCACCGTTTCGCTCCGCGAAGTCGGCCCACCCGCGTCGGCTCTTTCGCACACCTTCGCAAAGCTCAAAGCTGGCCAGCCCCTCCAAGTGCTCGCCATGCCGCCGTATGACGCCCTCATCACGCCTGCGCTGCAGCGCCTCTATCCCGCTGCCGTCATCAAGGTCACGCCTTGGCCCGTTGCTGGCCAGACGCTGGCACAGCTGGAGCTCGCCGCCCGCAAAGTGCGCAGCATGAAGCAGGATCTCGTCCTCATCGCCGTGCCCGCTGAGCTCCCGCTGCAGGATCAGCTTCAGTTCCATCACGACTATTCCTGGATTATGAACTGGTCCCTCAGCTTCGGCGTACAGGAGTGGGATGTGGTGGTGGCCTTGCCTTCCGCCGCGAAACCCGCACTCAGCCCAGAAGAGAGCCGCCACGAGGCGCTCGCGCTGCGCCTCATCCAGGCTCAGGACCTTTCCATGATCACACGCCGCCCCGGCGATACCACGCCGCTGCTCGAAATCCTCTCCAACTGGCTCTCCAAAAATCAACCCTGACCCTCAATGAGACGTTCCAAAGTTCTCGCCAAAATCCGTGCCGGCCAAGTCGCCCGCATCTGCTGCACCGGCTCGCCCATCGCCTTCTTCCCGGCCATCGCCGCACACTTCAAATACGACGGCATCTGGCTCGATGCCGAGCACCGAGTATGGGACCCGCGTGAAGCCGAAACCATGCTGGGACGCCATCACGCAGCAGACATCGACTGCATGTGGCGTCCGCCGAGCAAGGAAAAAAACAGCCTCTACCGTCTTCTTGAAGATGGCGCGGCTGGTTTGATGATCCCCCACGTCGGCAGTGCCGATGAAGCCCGCGCCTTGGTCAACGCCATCAAATTCCCTCCCCTCGGCGATCGCGGCTTCTGCGGCGGCGGTCGCGATGCCGACTACTGGATCGGCAAGCCCGACGACTACATCGAGCAGGCCAACCGCGAGACCTTCCTCACCGTGCAGATCGAAACCCCCGCCGCTCTCGCCAATGCCGAAGAGATCGCCGCCGTACCCGGCGTGGACATCCTCTTCCTCGGCCCTGGCGATATGTCCCTCCGCCTCGGCTGCACTCCTGCCGTGAATGATCCTGTGATGCTTGATGTGCAGAAACAAATCGCCGCCGCGTGCCGCAAACATGGCAAAGCCTGGGGCCGTCCCGTGGGCTCCGCCGCAGATGCGAAAACCATCATTGAACTCGGCGCACAGTTCGTCGTGCTCGGCAGCGAATTCGGCGCACTGCACGCGCATCTCAGCGCCTGCTCCGCCGACTTCGACAGCGTGCTCAGCGAAATCTCCGGCCAGACCGCCATCCCCACGGGCAAGACGTACTGACGAAGAGCGTTTGATTCATCTCGACATCATGAAAGCCCTCCTCGTTCTCGCGTTCCTCCTTTCGCCCATCTGTTTGTGGAATGCCGCACACGCCGCCGAGCCCGTGCGCATCGCCACCTTCGATGTGGACGCCACGCCGCCGCTCGGTGCCGCGATGGCCTATGATCCCGTGAAGCGCGTGGATGATCTCACCCTCCGCTGCCGTGGCATTGTCATCCTCGGCGGCGGGCAGCCCATCGTGCTCTGCGCAGTGGATTGGATCGGCATCGCCAATGAAGGCCACGATGCCTTTCGTGCCGCACTCGCAGAGGCGGCAGGCACCGTGCCGGCCCGCGTGGCCGTGCACACCCTCCATCAACACGACGCCCCCGGTTGCGACTTCACGGCAGAAAAAATCATCCAGGAACTCGGCGTGAAAGGCTACACCCGCTTTGAAGGCACGTTTCATCGCCAGGTCATCCAGCGCGCAGCAGATGCCATTCGCGCAGCCTTGCCCAATGCCCAGCCCGCCACGCACTACGGCTATGGCGAGGCCGTGGTCAAAGAAGTGGCCTCCAACCGCCGTGTGGAGCTCACACCTGAAGGCAAGGTGGGTCGCATGCGTGGCAGCAGTTGCAAGATCGAGGGGCTCATCTCACTGCCCGAAGGGCTGATCGATCCCGTCGTCTCAGTGCTCAGCTTTTGGAACGGGGACAAGCCCGTGGCGGTGCTCAGCGCCTATGCCTGCCACCCGCAGAGCTACTATCGCCTGGGCATTCCGAGTCCGGACTTCCCGGGCATCGCGCGCTTCATCCGCGGGCAGGATGTAAACGCCGCGCTCCATGTCCACTTCAACGGCGCCGGTGGCAACGTCGCCGCAGGCAAGTACAACGACGGCACGCAGAGTAATCGCGTCATCCTCGCCACCCGTCTCGCCGCCGGAATGCGCGAAGCCTATGACAAGACCACGAAACTGCCGCTCACCGCCGCCGACATCGGCTGGGGCAATGTTCCCGTGAAACTGCCACTCTCACCCCGGCTCAACGAAGAAGAGCTGACCGCCAAGCTCAAAGCCACCGAAGCCAAAGGCTACATCTCCTTCGCCGATCAGCTCGCCTTCGTCCGCCGCAGCAAAGCCGGACACGAGATCGACATCACCTGCCTCCAAGTGGGCGACTCACGCATGCTGCACCTCCCCGGCGAGCTCTTCGTCGAATACCAGCTCGCCGCCAAAGCCATGCGTCCCGATCTCCACGTCATGATGGCCGCCTACGGCAACTACGGCCCCGGCTACATCGGCACCGCCGCCGCCTACCCCGAAGGCGGCTACGAAACCGGCCCCACCTCCTCCAACGTCGCCCCCGAGGTCGAGCAAGTCCTGACTTCAGCGATGCAGCAGCTTTTGGGCAAGAAGCCGTAAAGCGGTTCGTGGCGCTAGCATCGTGACTCATGCTCATGACCTCCGAGGAACTCATGCCACGCCTGCAATCCGCTGGCTTGATCCACGGCACCGACTTCCGCGTCACCCCGCTCACCGGCGGTGTCTCCAGCGACATCGTGCTGGTGGAATCCTCCACGCAAAGCCTCGTGGTCAAGGCGGCCTTGGAAAAACTGCGCGTCAAGGATGACTGGTTTGTCGATGTCTCGCGCAATCGCGTGGAGCAGTCCTTCTTTGAATACGTCTCGTCCCTCATGCCCGCTGCTGTGCCGCGCATCCTTGGCGGTGGCGCTGGCTGGTTCGCCATGGAATACCTCGGCGATGAACTGCAAAACTTGAAGTCGCAGCTGCTGGCAGGACACTTTGAAACCGAGACCGCAAGGCTCGCAGGCGAAGTCCTCGGTCGTCTGCATGCCGCATCGTGGAATGATCCCGTCGCCCGCGATCGCTTTGACACCCTGCCGAATTTCCAAGCCCTGCGCATTGATCCCTACCTGCTGACCACCGCAGAGCGCGTGCCAGCAGCCGCTACCATGCTCCGCGCAGAGGCCGCACGACTGGCAGAAACCAAGCTCGCCCTCGTGCATGGAGACTACAGCCCCAAAAACCTCCTCGTCGGCCCGCAACGTCTCATCGTGCTCGATGCCGAGTGCGCATGGTTTGGCGATCCCGCCTTTGATGCCGCCTTCATGCTCACGCATCTGCACCTGAAGGCCCTCCTAAACCCGCAGGCCCTTCAACTCATTCCCGTGTTTTGGACCGCCTACTCGTCTGCCTGCGGTCACGATCTTGAAACGAACACCGTCAAGCTCCTCCTCTGCCTGCTCCTCGCCCGCGTGCATGGAAAATCACCCGCCGAATATCTTTCCGCAGAACAACGCGACCTCGTCACACGTTTCGTTCTCTCCCATTTATCCCAACCGCCCTCGCTTGCCGCTCTCACGGCAGCTTGGGCTGCGCACGCATGAAAATCACCTCCCTCGACGCCCTGCAAATCTTCGACAGCCGTGGCAATCCCACTGTGGAAGTCATCGCCACACTGGAAGATGGCACGACAGGACATGGTCTGGTGCCCTCGGGCGCATCCACCGGCCACCATGAAGCGCTGGAATTGCGCGATGGCGACAAAAGCCGCTTCCGTGGCAAATCGGTGTTCAAAGCCGTCTCTCATGTGAAAGGAGAAATCGCCAGCACCACCCTCGGGCGCGATGTCTTCGATCAAGCCGGACTGGACGCCGCCTTGATCGCGCTCGACGGCACACTCGGGAAATCACGCCTCGGTGCCAATGCCATTCTCGGCACCAGCATGGCCGTGGCGCAGGCGGCGGCAAATGCGAAACGCATTCCATTGTTTGAATTCCTCGGAGCCGGGCAGGGGACTCTCCTGCCGCTGCCCGAGATCCAGATCTTCGGCGGTGGCAAGCACGCGCAGGGCCGCATCGACATCCAGGACTTCATGATCATGGCGCTCACCGCGCAGTCGTATGAGGAGACTCTCGAAGTCACCTCCAACGTTTTCCACGCCGCCGCCGATGTCATGCGCGAGCGCGGCCTTCTCGCCGGTGTGGCCGATGAAGGCGGCTACTGGCCCAAGTTTGACCGCAATGAAGATGTCTTTGATGCCCTCATGGCCTCCATCGAACGCGCAGGCTATACACCTGGGCACGAGGTCGGCATCTCGCTCGACATCGCCGCCACAGATCTGTTTCACGATGGCCACTACACACTCGGCCTCGAACAGCGCCGTTTCACCACCGAACAGTTCGCCGCCCTCATGATCGAGTGGGTCGATAAATACCCCATCGTCTCCATCGAAGACCCCATGGCCGAAGATGACTGGGCGGGCTGGGAGATCGTGCGCGAGGCCATCGGCCATCGCTGCCAGCTCATCGGCGATGACCTCTTCACCACCAACCTCGAACGCATCGAGCGCGGCATCGCCGCCAGCACCGCCAACGCCGTCCTCATCAAGCTCAATCAAATCGGCACCGTCACCGAAACCATCGCCGCCATTCACCGCACGCAGGCTGCCGGCTGGCTGCCCGTCGTCTCCGCACGCTCGGGCGAAACCGAGGACTCCTTCATCGCGCATCTTGCGGTGGCCACCAATGCCGGTCAGCTCAAAGTCGGCTCCTTCAGCCGCAGCGAGCGCATGGCGAAGTGGAACGAAGTTCTCCGCATCCAGCGCCTGCTCGGCTCACGCGCCAGCTTCATCGGCGCAGGCATTTTTGCCAGTGCAGGCATTCAACTTCCATGAAACTCGCCGCCATCACGCCTGCTGCATTGCCGGTCAGCCAGATCGGTCTCGGCTGCGTGACGCTGGGGCGCGAGATCGACGAGGCTGCCTCCTGCGTGCTTCTTGATCACGCCCTCGCGCGTGGCGTTCGTCTCTTCGACACCGCAGCAGCCTACGGCCACGGCGCCTCGGAAAGCATCCTCGGACGCTGGCTGGCCTCCCGTCGCCCGCATGGCATCACCATCGCCACCAAGATTCTTCCGCCATATGACCGCATCGACATCAGCGCCAGCATGGAGCGTCTAGGCGTCGATCAAATCGATCTGCTGTACCTCCATCAGTGGCATGACAGCGTGCTCGCCGCAGGTCCTGCACTCGATGAACTCCTGCGCTCCGGCAGGGTGAAGGCGCTCGGTCTCAGCAACGTCACTCTGGATCAGCTGCGCGCTGCAGGCCCGCGCTTCAGCGTCGTTCAGAACAATCACAACCTCGCGGTCAGTGACGTGAGTGATTCATTGCGCGAACACTGCGTGTCGAACGGCATCGCCCTCGTCACCTACAGCCCGCTGGGTGCCGGTTTTCTCACCGGCAAGCATCAGCACGGCGTGCAAAGCGGATCGCGTTTTGATCTCGTCCCCGGGCATCAGGATGTCTATTTTCACAGCGGCTCGTATCACCGTCTCGCCACCCTCGAAGCCGTCTCCGCACGCACCGGTCATTCGCAGGCGCATCTGGCTCTGGCCTGGGCGCTGCATCAGCCGGGCATCGCTTCCGTGCTCGTCGGCGGCCGAACACCCGCGCATCTTGATCAGGCCTTTGCTGCACTCGACCTCGATGATCCCGCACTCTTTGCCGAACTCACCGCATGAACACAAACTCCACCCAGATCCTCGAAGACTATGAGCGCGACGGCGTCGTGCTCGTCCGACAGCTCCTCACCGCTGACGAAGTCGCCGCCGTGCGCGCCGAACTGGAGCGCTACATCCGCGATGACCTCGCTGCGCAGCCCGTCGATGCCCGCACCTTCGAAAAGGATGAGAAGACCGTGCGCAATCTCTGGCGTCTCGAAAAATACAACGAGTGGTTCCGCCACCTCGGCGAACGCGCGGACATCCGCTCACTCGTCGCTCCGCTGGTCCATGGCGAGCCTGTGCTCGTCGGCGTCGAGACCTTCAGCAAGCCCGCCCGCATCGGCTCTGGCGTGCCCTATCACCAGGACAACGCCTACTTCTGCCAGACCCCGCCAGACATGCTCACCGTGTGGATCGCTATCGATGCCGTCACTGCCGCGAATGGCCCCGTCTTCTTTGTCAAAGGCTCGCACAAGGACTGCATGCAGCCCACCAAGCCCAGCGGCGTGCGCGGCAACAGCATCGGCATGGCAGAGCCGTCCCATGTGCCGTTGAGCGAACAATTCTGCGGCCTGCTCGCACCCGGAGATGCCACCATCCATCAGTGCGAGACCATCCACCACTCCGCGCCCAACACCACCGACCACTCCCGCCTCGGCCTGCTGCTCGTCTATCGCGGCAGCCACACGCAGACAGATCCCACCCTCAAAGCCGCCTACTCTGCCGCCGCCGCCCTGACACCTCCTGCATGAAAACCAGTCTCCTCTTCCTGCTCCTGATCACCGCATCTGCCGCTGCGCGTGACATTCATGTCGGCAAAGACCAAGACTTCCCCACCATCGCGCAGGCGATCAAAGCCGCGCTGCCGGGAGACATCATGCATCTCGAACCCAAGGTGTATCGCGACTATGCCGGTTTCTACAACAAGAAAGGCGAGCCCGGAAAACCCATCACGCTCGATGGTCATGGAGCGACCTTGGAAGGCAGCGATCCTCTTGATCCCGCGCAGTGGACTGAAGTGTCGCCCGGACTCTTCGCCAATGACCATCTCATTGCACGCAATGACGATGCCATCATCGGCCGCTGGTTCTTTCTATGGAATGGGCAGATGCAGCACATGGGCCGCACCTCCAAAGGCCGCAGCGCACCGCTCAAAAACCCTGAGGAACTCCAGCCCGGTGAATGGACCTTCGTCAAAGACCCCTCACGCGAGAAACCGCCATCGAGGCAGATCTATGGCAGCTTCTACCTCAAACTACCAGCAGGACAGAAACTCGCCGACGCCCAAATCTTTGCCCCCGTGCGCAGCGCCGGTGTGCAGTTCAGCGGCGACAATGCCCATCTCATCATCAAGAACCTCACCGCGACCCATCCCTACAACGACGGTTTCAACATCCACGGCGACTGCCGCGACGTGGTCTTTGAAAACATCGCCGCCATCGAGTGCGGAGACGATGGCATCAGCGCGCACGAGTCCGCACAGTATCGCGTCGATGGCTTTGTCAGTATCGGCAACAGCACCGGCATCACCGACACCGGCACCGCGCAGACCAGCTATAAAAACGTCTTCCTGGCAAAAAACATCGGCTTCGATCTCTTCTTCCTCGATGAAGGCCGCTACACCCTCACGAATGCTCTTGTGATCTCTTTGGCACAAAACCCACTCTCCATCACAGGCCGAACAACCGGCGACTGCCGGATGCAGATGAAGAACGTCTTCATCCGTCGCCTTGCAGAGCCCCGCACCGGCAGCGTCGCCCAGCGTGCCGTGCTGGAGGCAAAGCACTGCACCTTTGAAAACATGGACATCACAGTCGCCGGCACCGCCACCTGGGAAAACTGCCTCATCAACGGCAAATCCTTTCCTGAAGGCGGCGGCGCATTGGGCGCTGATCTCCATGAATTGATGAAGCTCGTGCCGAAGGATTTCAAACCATGAGGAAGGCCCTGTTCATCTTCACGCTGCTCGCACTGCTGACACCTCTCAGCGCGCAGGAGGCTTATCCGCCCATGCACCGCCTCACCTGGGAGGAATACGTGGGCACACTGACGCACTGGCGGCAAAAGTACCCCAAGGCAATGACGCTCGAATCACGCGGCATCAGCGGCCAGAACATGCCTGTGTATCTGCTGAAAATCACCGACTCCACGGTGCCCGCCGCAGACAAGCAAATCTGCCTCATCACCACCCTGCACAGCGGCCCGGAGCGCACCGGCACCACGGGCGCGCTCGCCTTCGCGGAATGGTGCCTCAGCGATGATCCGCTGGCCGTAGAAACGCGGCGCAAGCAGATCATCCTCGTGATGCCCTGCGTGAACCCGCTGGCCATGTTTTACACCGACCGCTTTCGCAATGAGCACGGCGTCGATCCGTACACCGGCAGCGGCCGCATCGGCAAACTCTGGGATGTAAAGACGCTCACCCTCACCAAGCCGGAGGACGCCCCCGAACTCACCGCCGTGCTCTCCGTCATCGACGACTACCAGCCCGAAGTTCACGCCGACCTCCATGGCACAGGCCTTCAAGAATACGCCCCCACTCAGCTCGGTACACGCCGCATGTATCACGGCCAGATCATGACGGAGGTCACCGGCGGCGCTTACTCAAACTTCGCCCTGCGCCCCTGGGACTGGCGCGTCACGGAGGCCATGATCGATTCCGGACGCGCCGCCGGTTTCCCCTCCGATCGCTTCGAGGCAGATGCCCAGCGCACCTTTTGGGGCCCCGAGCTCGCACCCCTGGGGCGCAAGCTCTGGCACGGCATGCCCATGTTTTACTCCGCGCACTACGGCTATGCCAAATACCACACCATGCTGCTCACGCAGGAAGTCGCCTGGGAGCAGAGCCTCGTTGCCCGCATGCAGGGCCTCATGCGCATCGGCAATGGCGCGTGGCTGGATGAAAAAACACCCGGCTATCCCGTGAACCGCATGCGCCACTTCGTCGGCCACTACGTCACCGCGTATGGCGCCACAGCCTCCGCACGCCGCACCAGCCGCGTGGAACTGTGGAATCAGCAAAGCGACTTCGCCCTCGGCTTCCTCTACCCGCAAACAGTGGGCCGCGAGACCTTCGTCGTCGCCACCACCGCAGCAGCCAAGCACGCTGTCGCCAGCAACGACTTCCGCTCCCTCCTCGGCGACTCCGCCACCGAAGTCGAGCGCTTCATCAAAGCCGGCCCCGAACTCAAAGTCGCCATGGAGCAAACTCCAGAGCAACTCCTCGCCGCCAAGACCGACGCCAAATTCACCCACGGCATCGGCTTCCGTCTGCGACTGCCCTATCCCGCGCCAAAACAACTCGAAGTGCGCCTCAATGGTGCCGTGATAAAGACAGATGCCACCGACGGCTACGAAAGCTGGTTCGCTGATGGCTTCACGCAGGTGCAGGTCAACGTGCCCCCGCAAAAAATCCCCGCCCACGGCCTCTACTTCATCACCTGCGCTTACACGCCCGATGTACAGCGCCCCACCGGCTGGATGCCGCCTGCGGAAGTACAGAAAAAATTCGCCACCGCAAAGCTCGATGCCGCTCCCGCGACCTTTACCGACGTGCCCTACGGCACCCACTTCCGCCAGACGATGGACGTCTGGCTCGCAAAATCCGCGAAGCCCACGCCCGTCGTGTTTTACATCCACGGCGGCGGCTGGGCCGCGCAGGACAAGACAGACATCCATCAGCATCTCGACGTGCGCGCGTTCCTTGATGCCGGCATCTCTGTCACATCCATCAACTACCGCTTCCTCATGGATGCCAACGCCGCCAAGGTCACGCCGCCGCTGCAATGGTCCCTGCAAGATGCCGCGCGTGCCTTGCAGTTCCTCCGCTCGAAAGCCACCGACTGGCATCTCGATAAAACACGCATCGCCGCCAGCGGCGTCAGTGCCGGTGGCTGCTCATCCCTCTGGCTCGCCATGCACGCTGACATGGCCGATCCTCAAAGCGCCGATCCCATCGCCCGCGAATCCACCCGCCTCCTCTTCACCGCCACCAAAGCCCCGCAGGCTTCCTTTGATCCGCAGCAGCTCATCGAATGGATCCCCAACAGCGAATACGGCGCCCACGCCTTCGGCTACCCGCTCAATAAATCGCGAAAAGAAACCTTCCCGCTCTTCCTCGCGAACCGCGCGCAGCACCTCGCAGACATCCCCCGCTGGTCACCCATCGCCCACGCCAGCGCCGACGATCCACCCTCCTACATCATCTACACCAAGGACGACAAGCCCCCCGTCAAAGGCCAGTCGCAAACCGATCCCAGCCACAGCGTCCTCCATGCCCTCATGCTGCAAGAAGCACTGCAGCCACTCGGCGTTCCCTGCGCGGTCCACTATCCACAAGATGGCAAACCCGCCACCACCATGCAGGATCTCCTGCTGCAACAGCTCAAACCGATCAAAAATGGCAACTAGTCTAAAAACGATCCTGCGCAGAACCCCTCTCCCCGTCCAGGACATCATAGCTCTGGGCATCCTTCGGGGAGAGGCCGGGTGAGGGGCGAAACAAAGCTCCCACAATCTGCCGCACCTGATTCCTCCGAAACCTGAACAGTTACAACCCATGAAGCCCACATACTCACTCTTCACTTCTCTACTGCTGCTTGCCAGCACTCTCGCCGCAGCCGAAGCGCCAACCAACATAAGCAGCCGCCGCGAACTCTTTGCCGATTCCTTTTTGCTCGAAAGCTTCAGCGGCACACACCTGCAACAGCAGACCCCGCGTGATGAAGGCGTGGCCTTCAAGTTTGACCAGCCATGGGAGGGCCTCTTCAGTGGCTATGCCACCCTCGTCACACTCGCAGACGGTCGACTGCGCGCCTACTATCGCGGCAAGGCCGTGGCCAACAAAGACGGCAGCGAGGAGGAAGTGACCTGCGTTGCAGAATCCGCCGATGGCCTCCACTGGACCAAGCCCGAGCTCGGCCTGTATGAAGTGATGGGCACCCGCAAGAACAACGTGGTCCTGATGAAAGCGCACACCGCCACGCACAACTTCAGCCCCTTCCGCGATGCGCGCCCCAGCGTGCCCGAGGACGAGCGCTTCAAAGCCTTCGGTGGCACGATGGAAGGCGGCGGCCTCACCGCCTGGAAATCCCCCGACGGCCTGCGCTGGGAAAAGATCAGCCCCGAGCCCGTCATCACCAAAGCGATGGTGCCCTACAAATACATGTTCGATTCCCAAAACGTGCCCTTCTGGTCTGCAGCAGAGGGCAAATACGTGGCCTACTACCGCGTCTTTGAGGGCGGCATCCGGCGCATCGTCCGCAGCGAAAGCAAAGACTTCCGCACCTGGTCCGCCCCTGTGCTCATGGAGTACCGCAATCCCTCCATGCAGGCCCCGGTCGAGCATTTGTACACCAATCAAACGCACCCCTACTTCCGCGCACCACACCTCTATGTGGCCATCGCCGCGCGCTTCATGCCAGGCCGCCGCGTTCTCACCGATGAGCAGGCCGCCGCCATCCATGTAAACCCCGGCTATTTCAAGGACACCTCAGACGCCATCTTCATGACCACACGCCCGGCGGAGGGCGGCGCGCATGCCGGTGTGTATGACCGCACCTTTCTGGAAGGCTTCATCCGTGGCGGCATCGGCGCGCAGAACTGGGTCTCCCGCACCAACTATCCCGCTCTCAATGTCGTGCCCACCGGGCCGCATGAGATGTCCGTCTTTGTGAATCAAGATTACGCACAGCCCACCGCGCACATGCGCCGCTACTCGCTGCGCACAGACGGCTTTGCCTCGCTGCATTGCGGCTACGCAGGCGGCCATGCCATCACCAAGCCGCTCATCTTTGCCGGGCGCGAGCTCTCGCTGAATTTCTCCACCTCCGCCGCCGGTGGCGTGAAGGTCGGCTTTGAAGAAGAGAATGGCAAACCTGTCCCCGGCTTCGGCCTGGAGGAATGCGTGATGCAGATCGGCAACGAGCTGGACCGCAAAGTCACTTGGAAATCGGGCGCGGATGTCAGCACGCTCGCCGGGAAAACACTGCGGCTGCGCTTCTCCATGAAGGACGCCGACATCTTTTCATTCCAGTTCGTCCCATGAAACTTCGCTTCATCCTCCTCGCACTCGCGGGTCTGGCTGGTGCTGCGGATACAGTGCCGACGATCTCCGGCATCTGGATGATGGGCCAGTCCTTGTGCGATGGCTCAGAGTCCCTGCCAGTCGTCACCAGTGAAGACACCGGCTGGGGAAACCTCACCTTCCAGCGCGGAGTGCGCACCTGGCTTCCCAAGGACAATTCCGCCACACCAGAACTACGTCCCGCAGAGTTGTTCAAGCTCACGCCACTGCGCGCGCAAACAAACGGCGGCCTCGGTGAAACCGTGGCGAATGGCATGGCCGATCACTGGCAGTCGGCGCGATTCGGAAATGAAAAAGCACGCGCTGCTCAGTCAGCCTCACGCTTTCTCGTCGCCTGCGCAGGGCAGGGTGGTCGCCAGATTCAGGAACTCTCCATCGCCGATCTCTCCACCGATCCACGCACCCCGGAATCACGCCGTCATGGCGGCGGCTACTACCGCACCAGTCTTGACGATGCACGCCGCGCCATGGCACAGGCCAAATCGTTGGGCGCAAACTTCCGCATCGCCGCCCTCTACTGGATGCAGGGAGAAGGCAATGGCGGCCCCACCGGCAGCCTCGTGCCCACACGCTGGGAGGCCGAGCTGCCACGCCCCCAAGGACTCGCCTGGTATCGCGATCAACTCATCGCCTATCGCAAACAATGGTCGGCAGACCTGCGCGCCATCACAGGGCAGGGCGGCGAGCTGCCCATGTTCACCTATCAGACCCTCGGCCCTGCCGGCGAAGCACAGCTCATGGCCGCAGATGCCGATCAAAACATCTGGCTCGTCGGCCCGCATTACGCCGTGCCCAGCGCCATCAACAGCCGCACAAAGCCAGACCGCCATGGCGACCCCATCCATCTCTCCGCCGACGGCGAACGCTGGTGGGGCGAACAAGTCGGCAAAGTCATGCACCGCGTGCTGGATCGCAGCGAAGACTGGCAGCCCCTGCGCCCCCGTTCCGCGAAACTCGCCACCGATCGCGCCAGCATCCTCATCGACTTCACCGTGCCACGTCCACCCCTCGTGCTCGACACCACCTTCCTCGCACGGCAGGAAATCGCCACCAAGGATGGCTTTACCTCCCTCTCCGGTTTTCGCGTGCGCGATACCACCGGAGCATTACTCACCCTCACGGCAGTGGAAGTTTCCACCCCCGCTCAGGTGCGCCTACGCTTCGCCCGTCCACTGCCCGCAGGCCAGACCTGCAGCGTCAGTTACGGTCATCCATTTGCACAGGCGCTCGGCCCAATAGCCTCATTACGCAGCGGCCCGGAGCAGACCGCAGAACTGCTGCTCAAGAGCAGCTTCACCGCGCAACTCAAGCCCCTGCTCGCAGAAGGCGCTTTCTTCGTCACCAGCCTTTCAGGCCAGACCACCCGCGTCGCCATCCGGGGCACAAGTGAAGAAAACGGTGTCACCGTCCTGCGCTACGATCCCCGCGAACTCCGCAACAACGTCCCCTTCGCAGCCGGACAGGAAATCGTCGCCCAGCGCTCCTTTAGCTACGGCAACCTCCGCGACTCCGATTCCGCGCCCTCCACCCACACCTTCGCCGATCCCGCCTACGGCACCCGCGCCGGCCAGTCCTACCCCCTGTGGAACTGGTGTGTCCTCTTCTCCGATCTCAGCACCAATTAAAGTACTCACGAGCTTCAGCTCGGTCTGGGAGTCTCGCGCACCGTCCATGCCACACTAAAGCTCGCGGTTCCTTTGGGCCATCCCTGGTCTGTCCACCGGACCAACGTTTTACACTCGCAAGAAATTCTCAGGGCATCACAATTCCCCCATGAAGCTCACCCTTTGCATCCTCGCCGCTCTGACGCTCCATCTCCAGGCCACCGAGCAAGTCTTCTTCGCCTTCGACGATCACAACATCGCCTGGCAGCACAATCTCAAACTCACCCTGGAAACCGCGCAAAAACACCCGGGCAATCCCGTGCTCCGCAGCGGCCCCCCAGGCTCGCCCGATCATGGCCACGCCGTTCTCTACGGCACCGTGCTCAAACAGGGAGACACCTTCCGCATGTGGTACCTCGGCATGCACGAGCCAAAGATTGAGAAAGGCCAGGCCCCCGGCTGGTGGCGGCCCATGTGCTACGCAGAAAGCAAGGACGGCGTCACCTGGACCAAGCCCGATCTCGGCCTCGTCGAGTTCAATGGCAGCAAGAAGAACAACATCTGCCTCATCGAAGGCGAGCCCTACTCCATGACCCGCGTGAATGATTTCCTCTCGGTCCTGTACGAGCCCAATGAACCGGACGCCACGAAACACTACAAGTGCGCCCACATGCCCATCGAAGACGTCAAAGGAGGCCGCAGCAAGATCGGACCCAATGAGAAACGCTGGGGCTCTTTTGTCACCGCCACCAGCGCAGACGGCCTGTCATGGAAATGCGTTGGCGACCGCCCCGCAAACGCAGGCGGCGAGCGCTTTGAAGTCAGCGGCCTCTATCGCTTCGGAGACTTCTACTACGCCACCGGCCAGCTCCTCAGCCCATGGTCTTGGAAGCCGGACGGCAGCGACATCGGGCGCGACATGCTCGCCTATCGCTCACCCGATTTCGTCACCTGGTCCAAGGCCAAAGCCTTCGCCTACGCTCGCCCCGGCCAGCTCTCCGATCCCCCGGTCAAAGGCCAGCAGATGCACATGGGCGCAGGCTTGTGGAATCGAGGCAATGTCATGGTCGGCCTGCACGGCATGTGGCAGGATGCAGAGCAAGCACCACCCAAAGGCAAAAGCTGGAACTACGGCGTTCGCGTGGATCTCGGCCTGATGATCAGCAACGACGGCGTCCACTTCCGCGAACCGGTGCCTGGCTTCCAAGTCATCCCAAGGGGCAAAGAGGGCGAATGGGACGATGTCGCAATTCTGCAAGGACACGCCTTCGTGAATGAAGGGGACAAGACCATGATCTGGTATTCCCACTGGAACACCGGCGGTGAGCTGGAGAACATGGACATCGGCCTCGCCACCCTCCGCCGCGATGGCTTCGGCTCCCTCTCCCGCAAGGTCGCCGAGGAGGAGGGCCACTTCATCACCAGTCCTTTCACCACCAAAGAGATCGCCCTGAATGTCGATGGCAACGCACCCGAGACACCGCTGACCGTGCAGCTTCTAGACCATCTGGATCATCCGCTTGAAGGCTACGAAGTCAAGCTGACCACCAGCGGCGTCCGAGTCCCCCTCACGTGGCCCAAGCCCTTGCCCTCCGGCAAAAAGCTCGCACTGCGCGTGAACTTCCCATCCGGCTGCGCCGCCAAGGTCTATGCCATCTACCTCAACGACTGACCGCCATGTCGCTCAAACTCGTCACCGAACTCAACGACACAGATCGCAAGCTGCTGCACCGCGCCATTGACGGCTTCGTGCCAGCCAAGGTCTTCGATGTTCACACCCACCTCTTCCACTCGCGCCATTTCGCGCAGGGGAACCGCCCCGTGTTTCTCGAAGAGAATTGCGGCTACGGCATGCAGGACTTCCTGGCCGCCATGCACCTGTGGCTTCCAGAACGTCAGGTGGAGGGCCTGTTCTTCGGTTTCCCCTGCGCAGGCAATGACAGGGCAGGGGAGAATGCCTGGCTGCAGTCCCAGGTGGATGCCTCGGGCAATTCACGCTCACTCGTCCTCGCCGCACCCACGGATGACCCCGCCGAGGTCCGGCGACTTCTGAGCACCGGCACATTTGTCGGCATCAAGCCCTACCGCCTCTACGCCGATGTGCCTGACACGAAGGAAGCTGAGATCGAATCCTTTGCCCCCGAGTGGATGTGGGAGCTCTGCCATGACCACGATGGTATCATGATGCTGCACATCATGCTGGCCGATGGTATCACCGACCCGCGCAATGTGTCCGCAATCCGCCGTCTCTGCCGCCGCTACCCACGCTGCAAGCTCGTCCTCGCGCATGTGGCCCGCTCGTTCAATTACCGCCACGCCCGCGAAGGCCTCCATCATCTCATCGATTTGGACAACGTCGTCGTGGACACCTCCGCCGTCACCCAGGCCGGAGCCTTCCGCGCCGCATTGGAGATCCTCGGTCCGCGCCGCGTTCTTTGGGGCAGCGATTACATGGTCAGCGAACTGCGTGGCTCATGCATCACTCAGGGCGATGGCTTCACCTGGATTCATCCCGAGATCACCGGAGACAAACTGACCATCTTTGGCCAGTACACCACCGTGGGCATCGAGTCCCTCCTCTGTCTGCGTGAAGCCTGCGAAGACACCGGCATGACGCAAGGCGATCTGGAAGACATCTTCCGCGAAAATGCGCTGCGCCTTCTCAAACCCGCCCCGGCTGCTCCCTCTGGCCCCCAGCTCTGGGAAGAAGCAAAAACAAAAATATCCTGTGGCACGGGCCTCCTCTCCAAGCGCGCGCATCTATTCGATCCCCAATCCTGGCCCTCCTATTTCTCCCGTGCCAAAGGCCCATTCATCTGGGATCTCGATGACAAACGCTACACCGACTTCACCGGCGGCGTCGGCGCCATCCTGCTCGGCCATGCCGATGATGAAGTGAATGCCGCCGTGAAACGCCGCGTGAATCTCGGTAGCTACGCTACGCTGGCCTCCCCGGATGAGGTCAAACTCGCCGATGTCCTTCTCGACCTCCATCCATGGGCCGGCAAAGTACGCTACGCACGCGGCGGTGGCGAGGCCCTCGGGCTCGCCGTGCGCATCGCACGCGCAGCCACCGGCAAAAGCGGCATCGCGTTCTGCGGCTACCATGGCTGGAACGACTGGTATCTCGCTGCAAATCTCGGCGATGACGCCGCTCTCGATGGCCATCTGCTTCCCGGTTTGCAACCCCTCGGCGTGCCGCGCGAGCTCGCAGGCACCGCCGTTCCCTTTCGCTACAATGACATCGCTTCTTTCAAGGTCGCCATGCAGAAACTCGATGGCAAACTCGCCGCAGTGGTCATGGAGCCCATGCGCTCCGAACTCCCGCGCGATGGCTTCATGCAGCAGGTCGTCGATGCCTGCCATACCGCCGGAGCCGTCTATGTGCTCGATGAGGTCACCAGCGGCTGGCGCTATGGTTTCCCCGGCGCCGCCCCCGTGCTTGGCATTGAGCCAGACATCGCCGTCTATGCCAAGGCCATGAGCAACGGCTACCCCGCCGGAGCCATCATCGGCAGAAACGAAGTCATGGATGCCGCAAACAGCAGCTTCATCTCCAGCAGTTACTGGACCGATG
The DNA here is from genome assembly GCA_943371875.1 of Prosthecobacter debontii. Classification (GTDB taxonomy): domain Bacteria; phylum Verrucomicrobiota; class Verrucomicrobiia; order Verrucomicrobiales; family Verrucomicrobiaceae; genus Prosthecobacter; species Prosthecobacter debontii_C. Next base: position 31,897 of record CALRWM010000030.1, read on the forward strand.
GCGTGGGCACCGCAGCCTCGCTGGCCTGCATCGGCAAAATGCAGCGCGAGGGAGTGCAGCATAAAGTCTGGCAGATGGGCGAGCGCCTGCAGTCAGGCCTCCGAGAAGTCGCCGCACGGCATCCCGACCTCCAGCTCAAAATCGGCGGCATGCCCTGCGCACCCTCTCTCGCCTTTGCCAATCCCGCCGCCAAGCAGCACATGATCCGCCACATGATCCAGCGTGGCTTCTTGATGTCCAGCCAGCTCTATGTCACGTGGCCCCACACCGATGCCATGATGTCAGGCATGCTCGCCGCTCTGGATGAATCCCTCACCGTTGTTTCCAAAACTCCCCTGGAGGCCGCACAAGGCTCGCAACAAGGCTTTGCTCGGCTGGTATGATCCACGGAATTTTCACTGGTAAACGGGGGCGCGCGCCGGAATGTCATCGTTCCTTTGCGTCAGCTTGAGCAAGCCTCCTCATCATGTTTTTTATGTGCTGCCGTCCATTGTTTGTCCGTCCGATTCTTTGCGCCATCACCTGTCAGCTTCTGGCAGGTCTCGCGCAGGCGGCGGTCTATGAAGTGGGGCCTTCACAGGAGCTTCCAGACATCGGCTCCGTGCCTTGGGAAAAGCTGGTCGCCGGAGATGTGGTGCGCATTCACTGGCGTGAGAAGCCCTATCATGAAAAGTGGGTTCTCAGCTGCCGTGGCACTGAGGAAAAACCCATCACAGTCAGCGGGGTGGCTGGTCCCAATGGGCAGCTCCCGGTGATCGATGGCGAGAATGCGACGACGCGTCCGCAGTTGAACTACTGGGGCCAGGAGCGCGGTGTGGTGAAGATCGGTGGCTCGAATGGCTCCGCCGTGGCAGAGCCCGGATACATCGTATTGGAAAATTTGGACATCCGCGGCGGCAGATCTCCCGGCACATTCAAAGGCAAGCGAGGCGTCACTCCCTACCGCAAGGACGCCGCCAGTGTGAGTGTCGAGATCGTCGATCATCTGGTGCTGCGAAACCTCGTGCTCCATGACAGCGGCAACGGCCTTCTGGTCAGCGCCAGTTCCAAAAACGTACGCGTGGAGCGCTGCCACCTGCATGATAACGGAAATCCCGGCAGCATCACCGAGCACAACGCCTACACGGAGTGCGATGGCATCGTGTTTGAGGGAAACCACTTCGGGCCGTTGCGCGAAGGATGCTCCGGCAACAATCTCAAAGACCGCTCAGCCGGGCTGGTCGTGCGCTACAATTGGATTGAGGGCGGCAGCCGCCAGCTGGATCTCGTGGATGCCACAGGAAACCCGGCCCTCAATTCTTCTCCCGCCTACCGGCAGACCCACATCTATGGCAATGTGCTCATCGAGCGCGAAGGCGATGGCAACAATCAGTTCGTCCACTACGGCGGAGACAGCGGCCAGACCGCAGGCTACCGCAAAGGCGTGCTCTACTTTTATAACAACACCGTCATCTCCACATGCACGCATGCGGTGGCGCTCTTTCGCTTGTCTTCAAAGGAGGAGACCGTGGAGTGCCATGGCAATATTCTTCACGTGACCCAAAGCGGCAAAAAACTCTCACTGATGTCCAGACTGGGCGTGCTCAGGCTCGGTAAAAATTGGCTCACCCAGGGCTGGGTCCCCAGTGTGGATGAATTCAACGGAAAGATCGAAACACTGGCACTGTCACTTCAGGGGACAGATCCTGGCTTCGTCTCGCTGAAGGATCAGGATTTCAGCCTGGCTCCTGCTTCTCCATGCCTCGCTGTTGCAGCAGAGCTTCCCATTAGGCTGCCACCGGTGCTGCGCCGCTACGTGCGCCATCAGCAGCTGGAGGATCTGCCCGAGGCTGCCCGTCACAACCTAGGTGCTTGGTAAAAATTGACACAACCCGCCATTGAGCATTCACCCCACGCGCACTTATCACCATGATCATTGACTGCCACAACCACGTCGGCTCAGACCTGCTCTTCTACCTCCACGGCGATTTTCCCTACGCCCAGCACCTCGTGGCCATGCACGATGAAGGCCGTGCCCTCGGCGTGGACCGCTGGATCGTCTTCCCATTCGTGAGCCATCTCGCGTTGGACGTCACCGTTTTCATGCAAAACGAGATCAAGGACGAAAAAGGCCGCCTGCAGGACATCCCGTATGCCTTCGAAAACCGCCGTCTCATGAAGGAATGCTACGAGCTCTTTCCCGAAGAAGGGAAACGCATGCTGCCCTTCGTCATGGCCGATCCCATGCGCAACACCGCCGCTCAAGCCGTGGAACTGCGCAAGCTCCGCGCCGACTACCGCTTCTACGGCATCAAGATGCAGACCACCATCCTCCAGGCCGACATCAAGCATCTGCGGGATCGCGGTAAAGTCTTCGTGGAACTCGCGGCGGAATGGGACGTGCCCTTCTTGATCCACTCCAGCGTGGCCGAGAGCGACCTTTGGGCGCAGGCTCACGACATCCTCGACATCGCGGAGGAAAACCCCAGCGTGCGCTTCTGCCTCGCCCACTCCTGCCGCTACGACAAGGAATGCCTCGACCGCGTGCAGGCCCTGCCAAACACCTGGTTCGACAACTCCGCCCACTGCATCCACTGCGTGGGCGCGGTGCAGGATCTGCCCTACATCGCCCCCAAAGCCCGGCGCTTCGACTCGGACTACACCAATCCCGCTCGGGTCATTGCCGATCTCGCCGCAGCCTATCCGAAAAAGTTCATGTGGGGCAGCGATTCACCCTTTTACAGCTACGCCGCCGAGATCAATGGTCAGGTCGTGCGCCTCATCAGCACCTACAAGGCTGAGGTTGAGGCCCTGACAGCTGGCGGAACAGAAATGGTGGAGCGCATTGCGCACACCAATATCCGCGATTATTTAAAGCTGCATGACGAAAGCATTCTCTCTTGAAGGTCGGGCCGCATTGGTGACAGGATCATCCCAGGGCATTGGATACGCGATTGCAAACGGCCTCCATGAGGCTGGCGCGCGCGTGGTGTGCCACGGGCTCACCGCACGTCCTGCGGATTTCCCAGCATGGGCCTCCTACCTCTCATGCGATCTGTCCCCCCCGGAGGCGCCCGAGCAGTTGGTGCAGCGTGCCTTTGAAGCCGAACCCGGCCTCGACACCCTCATCTGCAATGCCGGCAGCTTTTTCGATGTGCCTTTCCTTGAGATGACGCGCGAGCGTTGGGACAAAACCGTGAACCTCAACATGGCGTCGGCGTTTTTCGCCGCACAGGCTTTTGCCCGTCGCCTCGTGGCAGAGAAACGCGGCGGCAGCATCGTCATCACTTCTTCCACCAACGGCTTTCAGGCAGAGTTGGATTCCGCCGCGTATGATGCCAGCAAAGGCGCGCTGGTCATGCTGACAAAATCTCTGGCCGTGTCCCTCGCGGATCATGGCATCCGTGTGAACGGCGTGGCCCCCGGCCTGATCAAGACCCCTCTCACTGCGGGCCTCCACCATTCCAGCGATGGCGGCATGGTCGAGCACTATGAGAAGAAGATCCTTCTTCAGCGCCTGGGCACACCCGAAGATGTGGCAGGCGCCGCTGTCTTTCTCTGCTCCAGCGCCGCCAGCTACATCACCGGCGAGACCATCATCATTGATGGCGGCCTGACGACGGGGCAGATCGGCCGGAGGTGAGCAGGCCCACGGTCATGGTGATGATCGTGCCGAGCAGGCTGAACCAGATGAATGAGACGAGCATTGGCGGCTTCACAGCCGTGAAGACGCCGTTTTGATACATGAAGATTCCCAGCAGGGTGGCGAATCCGGCCAGGCAGCCGAGCAGTGCCCCACGAGTGGTGGCACGCTGCGTGAACATGCCCAGAAAGAACAGCCCCAGCAACGGCCCGCCGATCAATCCGATCACCGTGTTGACCGACTCCACCAGATTTCCCGGCATGAATGACACTGCAAAGGCGAGCCCCATGACGATGATGCCGTAAGCCACCGTGATCCACCGCGCATTGCCAACCTGCTGCGCTTGGGTGCCGACCGGGGCCTTGGAGAGGCGCTGCTTGAAATCGACCACCGTCGCGGAGGCCAGGGAATTGAGTCCCGCAGAAATCGTGGACATGCTGGCCGCGTAGATCGCCGCAATGAGCAAACCGGGCAGTCCGGCCGGAAGCTGAGTGACCACGAAGTAGGGCAGAATTTGATCCTCTTTGGCGATCAGGCCTGCAGCCATGGGATCTCCATGCGTCTTGTAAAAAGCGTAGAGCACCAGCCCTGTGCCGTAAAACAGCACAAGCACCGGCAGGATCAGCCAGAGCTTGATCCACAGCGATCGCTTCGCTTCCTGCAAACTGCCAGCGGTGAGGTAGCGCTGCACAGAGACCTGGTCCGTGGCCATCTGCACCAGATGCAGGAAAGCGCCGGCCACCAGCACGGCCCAGATATTGACGCGCTCAGACAGGCTGAAGGACAGGCTCAGATCCATGCGCCCATCCGCCATCGCGGTGTCCCACACGCCACCGAGACCACCGGGGATTTTACCAATCGCCACAAACACAATGATCAACTGCCCGCCAAAGAGTACGATCAGTTGGATCACATCCGTCCAGATGACCGCGCGCATGCCACCGAGTGCGGTGTAAAGAGTGGTCAGCGTGCCCGTCGCAAGAATCGTGATCCATAGCGGCATGCCGGTGACTTTTTCCAGCGCCAGTGCAGGGGCATACGTCGCTGCGGCCAGCCACAGCGCGACGCGGAAGATGAACAACCCGGAAGCAAGAAGCCGCACGGACAGTGCAAAGCGCTCTTCAAGAAACTGATACGCGGTGAAGAACCGCGACTGATAAAACTTCGGCAGCATATAAATCGCCGTGAAGGGCGTGGCGATGAAGAACGCCAGCACGATGTAGGCAAACGCAAAGCCGTTCTTGTACACATCCGCCGGACCCGCAAGATAGCTGATGCCTGAAAACAACGCCGCCAATATCGACATTGCCACCAGGATGCTGTTCATCCCGCGCCCGGCCAGGAAGTAGTCCCCGAGGGATTTGGACCCGCGTGCCGAGAACAAACCAACGCCGACTGATGCCGCGAGGTAGCCGCCAAAGATGGTGTAATCGAGCCAGGAGAAGTGCGTCATGTGGAAGCGATGATCGTGGAAGGAACGATTTGCGAGGCCAATGTTTGCTGGTTTGTTTTTAGAACCAGCCGATTAAACAAGAAACTGGACGAGTCCATCGTATGAATGACGCCCGCCAGTCTACCCTCATGTCAGACGCCGAGACGCCATCCCCTCTGCCATACACCGACACCAAGCCGGTGGGTCATGCAGATTTCTACTTCGCCATCAATGCCACCTTCCGCTTCATTCAGCGGCATCACGGTGAAGAAGCTTTGAAAAAATACTGGAGCGACATCGGCACCAGCTACTACCACCCCGTGGCGCTGAAATGGGCGGAGCAGGGGATGCGCGGCGCGGCGGGCTACTGGCGCGCCTTCTTTCAGGCAGAGCCAGGAGCCGAGGTCGAGGTCATCGAATCCAGCGATGAGGTCCGGCTCGAAGTCAAACGCTGCCCCGCCATCCACCATCTGCGCGATCACGGCCGCGCCATCGTAACCAATTTCTGCCAGCACTGCTTTTATGTAAACGAGGCCATCGCAGAGCCTGCCGGCCTGACCGTTCGCATCTGCGGTGGCAACGGCACCTGCACCCAGCGCTTCATCAAACGAACAGCGGAACTCACGCCGCAAAACCTGGAGGACATATCCACAGCATCATGATCGGTTGCTACGATTTCTGCGGACACTACGAGTGGACCTTCGAATGGCTCCGTGCTCATGGCGGTCATGATCTGGTGCGCGCCTACTGGGACGAAGCCATCCATCAGGACTCCCAGCTCCACGCCTCAAAGCTCATCGAAGCAAAAGGCATCGAAGGCATGAAGGAATACTGGGGCCCCACGCTCGCGGACGAAGGCGCTGTTTACGAGCGCACCGTCACCGAAGACGTCTTCCGCATCGACATGCACGAATGCCCCTCCAAGGGCTTCCTGCTGCGCAATGGCCTGAACCAGTACACCGACTACTGCGACCACTGCATGGGCTGGATCGGCCCCCTGATGCAGAAGGCCGGCTTCGTCATCAATCACGAGCACAACCACTGCGGCCAGTGCTGGTGGGAAATGCGCAGGGCGGCAGACGCCACACCCGCAAGCCAGCCCGGTGAACTCGCCGGCAAAGGCGACGTCCGCCTGCGCCCCGACTGGAAATCACCCCACACCAACCACTATGCACGCGCAACCGATCCCGATGACAAAACGACTGTTTAGCGTGGTGGCATTCCTCGCATGCGCTGCACACGCCGCCGACTGGCAGCCGCTGCCCTCGCTGCCCGAGCCAAACGGAGGCTTCATGCTCGGGACGCATAACGAAAAAATCGTGATCGTCGGAGGCACCAACTGGGAGGGTGGAAAAAAAAACTGGCTGAACGCCATTCACGAATTTGACCCATCCGCAGGAAAGTGGACAAAGCTCCGTGAATTGCGCGGTCCCGTGGCTTATGGCACCAACCTTCAAAATGACACCACGTTCGCATATCTCGGTGGAGCGGACGGCACGCAATCGCTGAAAACTCTTTCGGTCATTGAAGGTGAAAAGACCAGCGTGCAACTGTCCGCACTGCCCGCCTCGGTGATCCTTGCTGCCGGGGGAACGGTGAATGGCAAACATGTCCTTGTCGGCGGCACCGATGACGCGGCAAACATCGCCGGTGTTCAGCGCTCCGTGCATGTCGTGGAATGGATCAAAGGCAACTGGCAGGTCACCAAGCTGGCCGACTACCCCGGCAAACCCTTTGCCGTCGCTGCCTCCGCAGTGGTGGGTTCCGAACTCTTCATCTTCGGTGGCATGAACTACGACGACGTCTCAAAGGCTCCGCTCAATTCGTCCGAAGCCTATGCATTCTCACCCGCAAAAAACACTTGGCGTAAACTGCAGCCCCTCGCCGTGCCCAATCGCGGTCTCACCGCCGTCACGCTCGATGATCAGCACATCTACCTCGCCGGTGGCTACACCACTGATTTCACCGCAGACGCCTTTATCTACGACGTAAAGTCCAACACCTACACCAAAGCCAAACCACTGCCCTACGCCGCTATGGTCGGCCTCATAAAGCACGACAGCTTCATCTACTGCATCGGAGGCGAAGACAAGCAGAAGTCCCGCACCGACAAATTCTTCCGCATCCCTGTGGCTGAACTCCAGAAGTAACTACTTCGCCGTATACCCGCCATCCACTGGCAGATTCACCCCCGTGATGTACCTCGATGCATCACTCAGCAGAAAGATCACCGCGCCACCCAGATCCTTCTCATCCGCCATGCGTCCCAGCATCGTGTGCTCGCAGTACCTCTGCAAAAACGGCTCAGGCTGATTGTTGAAAAAGCCCCCAGGCGCAAGGTTGTTCACGCGCACTCCCTGCGGCCCGTAGAGCGCAGCATAAAAGCGCGTGAGGTTCTCCATGCCTCCCTTATGGAAGAAATAATCCGGCGGCATGTCACCCATGTTCGTGCCCGTGTACAGCTCATAGCTCGGGCCGATCATCCCCTGAATGCTCCCGATGTTCACGATGCTGCCGCGTCCCGCCTCCGCCATCGTTTTGCCAAAGTGCCGGTGCATCAGCATCACACCCGTGGCATTCACGCGCATGGATTCCGCAAACTGCTCCGCCGCGCCATTCGCCCCCTTCATCGGCCGCAGCACCGCGTTGTTCACCAGCCCGTGCAGCGGACCATGCTGCGCCGTCACTCGCTCATGCAGCGCCACCACAGAACCTTCATCCCCCTGATCCAGCAACTCCGCAAACACACGATTTCCCTTCGCCGTCTCCTCCTCCGCCACCACCTGCAGCTTGCTCACATCACGCGAGGCCAGTACCAGCGTCGCTCCCGTCTGTGCCAGCATCGCCGCCAGACCACGGCCATACAGTCCGGCACCGCCGGTGAGAAGAATCGTTTTGCCTTGAAGAGAAAAGAGATCGTCAGACATGGCGCTTATTTGGATTGGTAAATCGAATCACTGCCGCTCGCGGAGCCCGCGCCGCCAAAATCACCCACCAGCTTCTTGAACGCATTGCCCAGCTCCAGCACATCCGCACCCAGAGTAAACACCCGCGTTCCTTCCGCCATCACCTCCTCCTTCTGTCCATACAGCGAAGCCACCGCAGGATATTTACCGTATTTCAGCGCCGCAGCCGCCACCCGCTTGCGCGCAGCCACCACTTCCGGATGCGTGGCCTGCCCCAGCTTGCCGATGCGGTGGCTGAAATCTCCCGCGCCAAACAGCAGCATGTCAAAACCCGGCACCGCCGCGATTTCCTCCACCACCTCCAGCGCCTCGGGACTTTCGATTTGCAGAATGACAAACTTCTCCGTGTTGCAGTGCTGCGCGTACTCGGCCAGCGGCACCTGGCAAAACAACCCGTCCATGTTGCCAGCATCCAGCGCCTTGCTGCCCAGCGGGCGGCAGCGCACCATGTCCACCACGTTGCGCGCTTCATCAGCACTCGTCACATGCGGCACCATGATGCCCGTCGCATCGCACTCAAAAGGCTTCACGTACTCGCTGTAGCCACCCTTGTTCACGCGCACGATGGTGTCCATGTCATGCAGCTTCGCCGCGCGCACCTGATGCTCCAGATTAAGCCAGCTGTTCGGCACATGCTCGTTGCAAAGCCACACCCCACTCGCTCCGGCCAGCCCCGCCAGCTCCACGATACGGGGATCACCCATGTTCAGTTTGATGACCGTGCTGTTTTGACCGGCGCGAATTTCGCGAAGGATGCGGGAGGGGCGGAGTTTCATGAATGTGTTTCGGAAAGGATGTCGGCAATGTGGATGACCGCCCCATTCTGCTCGCGGCTGCGCCGTCCAGCAATGATGACCGCCATCAGTTCCACGGTTTCGTCAAAGGGCAGGGGACGCGCAGCCGTTTGCAGCATTTCGATGAACGCCACCAGTTGCCCGCGAAAGGCATTGTAAGTATCCGTGAGCCGCAGCGGCAGCTGCCCCTGCGTGCCATAAAGATGCACCGCACCAAAGCTGCCGTACGCATCATGCAGCGCGCCAATCGTCACCCGCACGCCGCTGCGATGCGTCAGGTGCATCACATCGCCACCAGCATCACCCAGCGCCTGCACAGTCAGAAACCCCGGCCCAAGCAGCGGCTCCACCGCCTCCAGCGCATGGATGCCATAGCGCTCCCACGTCTTGCAGGTGAAGCTCGTGATCCAGCGCAGATCGCCCATTTGCGCTCGCTGCTCATCACTCAGCCTCATCTCCGGTGCATAGCGCATGCCGCTCGTGGAAAGAATCACGGCGCCTGCTTTGTGCCACTGCACAAACTGCCGCAGGTCCGCGATGTTCGTCGCCATCGGCTTGTCCACAAACACCGGCAGCCCCGCTTCGATGAAAGGCTTCACGCGGCGGATGTGGTCATCCCCATCATCCGTCGAAATGATCACCGCATCCACCTGCCCGATCACATCCTCCGGCTTCGAAACCACGTTCGGGATCAGGCTCGCCGCAGCGACCTTCGGCGCATCCGCCGGATCATCCGTCCAAAGATGCGTCACCCGCGCCCCGGGAATGCGCACCTCCTCCACTCGTTGCTTGCCAAGATAGTTCAAAATGGCGGGGTAGGGACACTGCGCCATCGCAGCCGGATCAAATCCATTCACGATCGCGCTCCACGAATACGGGTGTCCGTTCCCTTCAATCATGCCCAGCATCGCCAGGCGGAGTTCTGTGCGTCCGTCGTTCATGAAATCGTGATGGGCAGGCCGGTGGCGGCGGAATCAAGCGCGGCACGGTTAAAGCGCAGCGTCTGCACCGCTTCTTCAAAGGTGCTTAGCGCGCAGGCTTTGCCCTCCATGCCATTCAGAAAAGCGTTCGCCTGTGCAATGAAAAGATCATCGCGCTCCAGCGGCGCGGTGGTGTTCCACGTCCATGCCGTCTCACCGCGCTTCATGCTGCCCCAGCGCTGCGCATGAGATTCAATTTTGAGGCTGCCGTTTTCGCAGTGAATTTCAAACACCGCCTCATTCGCGGCCTGAAACTGCGTCATCGCATAGCTCGCCAGTACATCACCATGACGCGCCGTCACATTCACCGTGTCCTCGACGCTCACACCTTCCAGTTGCTGATGCGCCGCATCACAAAAGACCCGCGTCATCGGCCCGATCATCCACTCCAAGGCGTTCACGATGTGCGTCAGCGCATCCTGGATCGCGCCGCCGCCCGTCTCATGCCGCGCATAATAGATGTCGCGATACGCCGGCCGGAACGTGGGGAAATGCTGCCCCGCCACCACGCTCGCATGCAGCGGCTTCCCCAGCGCACCACTCTGCAAAAACTCACGCGCCGTCACGACCCATGGGAAGCAGTGGTACACGTACGCCACCGCCACAAACCGCCCGCTTTGGGCAATGGCCTCCCGCGTTTCCTCCAGCCCGTCCAGCGTCACAGACAGCGGCTTCTCGATCAGCAGTGCCGCGCCCTGTGCCGACCCTTCACGCGCTATCGCCAGATGCGTATGCGCAGGCGTGCAGATCACCCACGCATCAAAGCGCCGCGCCTGCACCGCTTCCGCAAGGCTGCCAAAAGCTGGCACCCCATAGCGCTGGCTCACCTCGCCCAGCAGCTTCGCATTCGCATCACACACGCTGATCTCACAGCGGCCCGTTTTTTGAAAGCAGCGCAGGTGGCGTTCGCCGATGCTGCCGCAGCCGATGATGAGGATGGAATGCATGGCCCTCAGTAAACGTTGCCGTGAGGCCGCTCAAAGAAAAATGATCTGGTCCGATCATTGAACCAGTTCACCCGGGATCACTTCACTGCGCCGCTTCGTTTCGCCGCACGATATTCTTCGATGCGCCGCTTGGAGTCGTCAGTGAGTTGATCCAGCGGCAGATCAAAAGTCTGGCCGTCCTCCCGGCGAATCAAGACCGTCGTCTTCGTGAGTGCCAGCACCTTGGCTTGGACGGTTCTGCCGTCGGTGCTCTCCAGTGAAAGAAGGTTGCTGACCGGCGTGCGTTCAGGCAGTGATGGTCCCGTTTCCTTTTTGACTGCAACGGCGGGTGTCACAGCGGCAGGCGCATTGGCCGGGCTCACTGCGCCAGGAGCCGCGCCGTTCTCATGCTCACGATACTTGCTCACGGCAAAATAGATCACGGCCACCACGACTGCTATGTTGATCACTTGGCCCAGCAGGGAGGGGGACGGTGGGCGCGGAACTTCTTTTTCGGGTTTGGGCGGATACAGGTCCGGATGCAGTTCGTACTTGGACGCATTCCACAAATTCTGATGTGCATTGCCTGCGGGGCTTTCAAAGACCGCCTTGATCAGATTGCTAGCCCCACCCCGGGTCGGCGGCACCGGCATCTTCAAAAATTCCAGCACCGCTTTCTGCTTGGGCTGAATGGGTTCTTCGCGCCAGCTTTCGCCGGAAGTTTTTTGAGCTGCAGTGAAGTGGTCCATGAAGTGGCGGCAGGTGCTTTCTCATTCTGCCATGGCTTGGCACAAAATGGAAGAGTCTCTAGGGAGTCGCCCGCATCTTCTGAAACGGTACGCTCTCGCACACCGCCAGGATCAGGTCCTGCATCTTGTTGCCGGATGCCTTGGCTTTGCGCAGGATCTCCTCCGTCGTGGGCTTGTCGGAGTATTCCAGCCCACGCCCCAGTGCGTAGATGAGAAGATTGTCCGCCACGTTTTTCACAAACTGATCGCTCATGTCCCGCACCAGAATGCTGCGCAGTTCGGCCAGATTCGCAAAAGTCTGCCCGCGCACCAGCGACCCGGAGGCATCGATCGGCTGCTTCTTCTCCTCATCGCGCCAGCGACCGATGGCATCATAGTTTTCAAACGCAAATCCCATGGGATCCAGGAAGGCATGGCATCCGGCGCAGGCGGCATTGCTGCGGTGCTCGGAGAACTGCTGCCGCAGCGTCAGCTTGCCAAACTGCTGCTTCCTCTCATCCAGCGGCGCCACACCTCCGGGTGCAGGCGGTGGCGGAGTTCCCAGAATGTTTTCCAGCAGATACTTGCCACGCTTCACCGGCGATGTGCGCGTTGGTGTGGAGGTCAGCGTCAGGATGCTCCCCTGCGTCAGGATGCCCCCACGCGGCGTGCCTTGCAGCGACACCTTCTGAAATTTGTCACCCTTGACGCCCTGGATGCCATAGTATTGCGCCATCTTCTCATTGAGGAAGGTGTAGTCGGCGTTCAGGAATTCGATCACGCTGAGGTTGTTTCGCAGGATGTTGTCAAAGAAGGTCTGCGACTCCTTTTTCATGCCGTAGGCGGTACCGTTCTTCCATTCTGGAAACCGCCTCTGATCCACATCCACGATGTCCATGTCACGCAGCTGCAGCCACTGGCCCGCAAAATCCTCCGTCAGACTCCACGCACGGTAGTCACCAATCATCCGCTTCACTTCCGCAGCCAAATTTTTGCGCAGTTCACCTTTCGCCGCCAGTTGCAGCAGCTTGTCATCCGGCGGCGCGGACCACAGGAAATACGAAAGCCGCGAGGCTAGGCTGTACTCGTCGATCAACGCCACGCCGTTTTGCACCGTTCCGGTCGGTGTGGGAGATCCACGATACAAAAATCCCGGAGACATCAGCATGCCACGCAGCACATAGCCCATGGCCTCCAGCGGTGGCAGGTTTTCTTTCAGCCCCAGGTCCGCGATGCCGTGCCACTTGGTCTTTTCAGCATCACGCAGCGGGCGGCGAAGCAGGCGCTGCCCCAGCTTGTCCACAAGGCCATGCACGTCAGCGACAGCAATGCCTTCCGGCTGACCGAGAGGTCCTTCCACCGTGAGCTGATGCAGCCAGAAGTTGCGGTCTTCGTGCGTTTTCTCGTCATAGTAATCATTCAAGAACCACACTTGGATCTCATGCTTGCCCGCAGGCAGCTCGACTTCGGTTTTAAACCACTGCGGCGTCTGGTCCTTGGCTGTGATTGAAAAAGACCCCGCATTTTTACCACCGATGCGCACATCAAATTTCGCCGGCTCGCCCCCCGCCTGCTGCGCCCCCGCTTTGATGATGAGGCGGTACTTGCCAGCAGCAGCCAGATCGAGGTGATGCTTCACATAGCCGTTCGAGGGCAGTTCGATGGTGCCCGTGTCGCGGGACGCATTGCCCTGACCTCTTTCAAAATCCTCACCGCTGAGATTGATGGCGGGCAGGCCCGCAGGCTTGCCATCCAGCAGCCATTGCACCAGCCGGGTGCCACGCGGCGGCAGCAGCCCGTCAGGCCCTTCCACCTCGATCTTGTCCAGCGCCAGGTTCCGGTCGCGTTTGTTGGGATCAGGATTCTGCGGGTCCGAAAAATCATTCAAAAACCGCACCACGATCTTATGCTCGCCGCTTTTCAGCGGTACCATCTGCTGGATCACCTGCCACGGGCCTTTGTCGCCGTGATAGGGCGCGGTCACATCAAAGGTGCCCAGCTCCTTGTCATCCACCCGCAGCGCCACCTTCGCCGCATCCGGTCCGGCCTGCGTCGCAGAGAGGTGAAATTTCAGCCGGTAGTTGCCATTAGCCGGCGCGGTGAATTTCGTCGCAGCATCCGCGTTGTTGTGAAACCACCGCACGCCCTCCCACTCCTTCGTTTCGCCTTTCTGGTTCCAAAATTTCTTGGCACTTAGCTCCATGTCCAGCCGTGGCACGTCCGAGGTGTCCAGCGCCTTCACCGCCACCGCGTTGGCGGCGCGGATGTACTTTTCCATCAGCAAGGGCGAGATGCTCAGCACGTCACCAATGTTGTCAAAGCCGTAGCCCGTGTCGTCCGGCGGGAAGTCATTGGCGGGCTTCATATCCACCAGCACGAGATCACGGATCGTATTGTTATACTCCGTGCGGTTCAGGCGGCGGTAGGTGATGTGGCCCGGATCAATCTTCTGCGGATCAAACCAAAACACCGTGCTGTCGATCCACGCCACGATCTCATCGCGCTCCGGCAGCGAAGGCTTGTCCTTCTTTTCCGGCGGCATCACATGCGTGACCAGCTGCTGCCGCGCATGATCCCACAGCACCTTGTCGCCGATGAGCTTGGAATACTCCGGGTACTCATCCAGCGCGAAATCGCCTTTGTCTGCGCCGTCGCCATGGCAGTCATAGCAAAATTTTTGCAGCAGAGGCAGGATGCGCTGATTGTAGGCATCCTGGCCGCGTTCAGCGGCGGACAGCAGGGAGGGAATCGCGAAGGAGGCGAAGATGAGACGACGAAGCATGAAAAAGGGGGAATGGGGGTATCAAAGATACGCACGCAAAGTGGCAGGGATTTCGCCAAAACCAACGCCACATTGCGCATCATTTGCGGTTGCATGCGCCCTGGCTTGCGGTGATGAAGCCCGCCCCATTCACCCAATTTCCCATGTCCCAATCTGCACTCGAAACCGGCAAAGCCTTCCTCGCCGCAAACGCCACCAAAGAAGGCATCACCACCACCGCCAGCGGTCTGCAGTATGAAGTGCTCACCCACGGCACCGGCAAGAGCCCCAAGGTCAAGGACACCGTCGTGGTAAACTACCGCGGCACCCTGCTCAATGGCGTCGAGTTCGACAGCTCCTACCTCGCCGGACGCGAACCCGCCGAGTTTCCGCTCAAGCGCGTCATCAAAGGCTGGACCGAAGGCCTCCAGCTCATGCAGGAGGGCGCCAAGTTCCGTTTCTTCATCCCGTCAGAGCTCGCCTACGGCAAGCGCGGGGCCGGAATCGACATCGGAGCGAATGAAACCCTCATCTTTGAAGTCGAACTGCTGAAAGTCTGGGAAGACTGAGTGCGATTGCTCTGCCCATGAATCAAATCGACCTCAAGGATAGAGTTGCCATCGTCACCGGTGGCGCACGCGGAATCGGCTACGCCATCGCAGAGCGCCTGCTCAGCTCAGGTGCGGGCGTTTGCCTCTGGGACATTGACGCAGCAGCGCTCGAAGCCGCCAAAGCCGAGCTCTCCGCCCTCGGCAAAGTGCACACCGCCACCGTGGATCTCACCAGCATCACCTCCGTGGAAAGCGCCGCCGCATCCACCATCGGCGCCTTCGGCAAGATCGACATCCTCGTGAACAACGCAGGCATCGCCGGCACAAACGCCAAGACCTGGGAAACCGACCCCGCCGAATGGCAGCGCGTCATGGCCATCAATCTGAACGGCCCCTTCCATTGCTGCCACGCCGTCGTTCCGCACATGCTCAAAAACGGCTACGGCCGCATCGTCAACATCGCCTCCATCGCCGGCAAGGAGGGAAATCCCAACGCCGCCCACTACAGCGCCTCCAAGGCCGGTGTCGTTGCGTTGACAAAATCACTCGGCAAGGAGCTCGCCACCAGCAACATCATCGTCAATGCCATCACCCCTGCGGTGATCGAGACCGACATCCTCAAGCAGCTCACGCAGCAGCACATCGACTACATGCTGTCCAAGATTCCCATGAACCGCTTCGGCAAAAAAGAAGAAGCCGCCGCCCTCGTCGCCTGGCTCTCCTCCGAAGACTGCTCCTTCACCACCGGCGCCGTCTTCGATCTCTCCGGCGGCCGCGCGACCTACTGATCGCTGCTCCAAAAGCTCGTCAAACGACCCACATCCAAGGTGTCACGGTCTCCTGACCCCGACACAATCCGGCTCGTGCCTGGTGATCCTGAAAGGATCAGGGGGATTAGCCTGTGGTGAAGCGAAACCGCGAGGCGGTGCAGAGTGAACCACCGGCCCCTGCTCATCATGATTCCCTCCTTCAGGGACGCATGCCGGAGGTATGCGAGAATCCTTCAATTTCCCAACGTCTCCGCATCATCACCGCCCTCTCTCCTCTCGATCAAAAACGCAACACTGATCGTTTTCGCCTTCAACCCGCGTATTCTGCAAATGTCCCTGATCACCGCAGAAAACTCCAAGCCCGGCTCGCACGACTGGCAGCTCACCCGCATGCGCCTCGACAAGAACGAGGGCTTTCGCACCCCCTTCATCGAAGGCTACTGCTCACGCCAGTCAGTCAAAGCCGGCGAGACCCTGGACATCTTCGTCAGCACCAAACCCACCGCTCGCTTCAAGCTCGAAATCTTCCGCACCGGTTACTACGGCGGCTGCGGTGCTCGCTTGATCACGGAACTCGGCCCCTTTGAAGGCAAGGAACAGCCCGTGCCCGAGATCGGCGAAAAACGCCTCCGCGAATGCCGCTGGGAAAAGACCACCTCCATCACCATTCCCCAGGACTGGCTCAGCGGCGTCTATCTCGGCAGGCTCACCACGCTGCCAGCCTCGAAAGACGAACCCTACTGGCAGAGCTACATCGTCTTCATCGTCACCGATGATCGGAAAGCGGACATCCTCTTTCAGTGCAGCGACAACACCTGGCAGGCCTACAACCGCTGGCCGGACAATTACTCGCTCTACACCGATCCCAAAGGCAATCAGGGCCCGTGGTCCGATGTGAGCTTTGATCGTCCGTATGCGAAGTATGCGCAGATCTACGAAAATCCGCAGTCCGTCGGCAGCGGCGAGTGGCTGTGCTTTGAGTTTCCCGCCGCCTACTGGCTGGAGAAGGAAGGCTACGATGTGACCTACTGCTCGAATGCCGGCATGATCACCCCGGATCACGGTTTGAAGTGCAAGGCATTCATCAGCATCGGGCACGACGAATACTGGGACATCCGCCAGCACGACAGCGTCGCGAAGATGCGCGATGCAGGCGTCAATCTGCTCTTCCTCTCCGGCAATTCCGTCTGCTGGATCACGCCTTTCTCACCGAATGCCGACGGCGTTCCCAATCGCCGCATCTTCCGCGGCGGCCCTTATGGCGGCGACTACAAGTATGCCGTGGATCGCGAGAAGGATCACGGCCCCTATCCGCATCGCGGGCCGGACGAAGGCTATCTCATGGGCGTGCGCAACATCGACCCCGTGAACGGTGGCGGCGACTGGATCTGCACCAAGCCCGCGCACTGGGTGTTTGAAGGCACCGGCATGAAGCAGGGCGACACCATTCCCGGCATGATCGGCTGGGAGTATCATGGTGATGCACCGAAGGACTTGCCCGGCCTCGAAATCGTCGCCGCCGGCACCGCCTTCCAGGGCGGCAGCAACCCTCAGCAGTGGCAGGCTGTGATCTTCGACGGCCCGAAAGAAAACTTCATCTTCAACGCCTCCACCATCTGGTGGGCCCAGGGCTTGAGCAAACCGCCTGGCCACATGCCCGTCTGGAGCCATTACTCCCGCCCCCACGGCACGGATGCGCGCGTCCAACGCATTACACAAAATTTGCTCAAGAAGGCCATCGAAGGATAGCCGTCCAGGCAGTCTTCTCGCGATATGCGGCCTGCAAGCCGCCAATGAGCAACAGGGGCACAAAGGGCATCGTGCAGGCGGCAGCAGAGTGGTCCGCACAGTCCCCTGTGCGGCGCTCCGCTGGCTCCCTCCCGCTCCGCTCCCTCACGCCAAAATCCCCTTCGCCACCTCCCCGCTCACATCCGTCAGCCGGAAATTCCTTCCCGCATAGCGATACGTCAACCGCTCATGGTTGATCCCCAGCAGATGCAGCACCGTCGCATGCAGATCATGCGTGCCGATAATCCCCGTCTCCGCCTTGTCACCCATGTCATTCGTGCTGCCATAGGCAAATCCACCCTTCACCCCGCCACCCGCCATCCACATGGTATAGCCACCACCATTGTGGCCACGACCATTATACGGCTCATTGTCATACCCACTGCCACGCCCAAACTCACCACCCCACATAATCAGCGTGTCCCTCAGCATGTCCCGCTGCTTCAGATCCGCGATCAATCCCGCGATCGGCTTGTCAATCGAAGTACACTGCCGCGCTAAATTGTCCCTCAGTCCGTTGTGATGATCCCACCCCGGCGAAGTCAGCTGGATAAACCGCACGCCCTTTTCCGCCATGCGCCGCGCCATCAGACACTGCGTGCCAAAGCGTTCCGTGCTGCCATCATCCAGTCCATATAGCTCCCGAATCTTCTGCGGCTCCTTGTCAAGATCCAGCACCTCCGGCACACTCGTCTGCATCTTGTAGGCCAGCTCATAACTCTGAATAATCCCCTCAATCTCCGGATTCCCCGGATCACCACTGAGCAGCTTGCGATTCGCCTTCTGAATAAACTCAATCTGCTTCCGCTGCTGCGCATCACTCAGCCGCCCATTGCTCAGATCCGGCACGCCTCCACCGCCTGTGCTCAGGCGCGTCCCTTGAAACGTCGCCGGTAGAAACGCCGATCCATAGTTCATCGCCCCGCCATTGTCCGCCGCCGGATTGATCGTGACAAAGCCCGGCAGATCCTCCGCCACCGTGCCGAGTCCATAGACAATCCACGCCCCCATCGAAGGCCTCACAAACGTCTCACTCCCGATGTGCAGCGCCACCGTCGCCATCTGGTGCGCATTCGTTCGCGTCTGCATGCCATTTAGCAGGCACAGCTCATCCGCATGCTTCGCAAGCTCAGGAAACGCCTCCGAAATCATCAGCCCGCTCTTCCCGCGCGGCTTGAACTCAAACACGCTCCCCATGTACTTCTGCACCTTGTCTGCCTCCGCCTTCGCCAGCTCCGGCTTGTAATCAAACGTATCAAGGTGGCTCGGCCCGCCCTGCATGAACATAAAAATCACCCGCTTCGCCTTCGCCGCAAAATGCGGCTCCTTCGGCGCCAGCGGATTGATCGTCTTCGGCGGCGCCGCCGCACTGGCCCACTGCTGATGCAGCGCATTAAACGCCAGCCAGCCGAAGCCGGTGGAAGTCGATTGGAGAATGGAGCGACGTGTGGTCATGGTAGAAAATGAAAGGTTAAAACACATATCGAAATTCCGCCGTGCCCAGCAGCGCCTGCACCAGCGTCTGAAAATCCAGCTCACCCGCATCACGCACCTCCTCACTGGACGGCTCTCGCCCCAGCACAGCACGATAGATGCCTCTGACATCCTTCCCAGCTTTCTCCGCAATCTCACCCGCGAGTTCCTCCACCATCGGGTTGTTCATAAAAAACAAAGCCTGCGGAGCCACCGTCGTCACATCACGCTGCCCCTTGATCTGCGTCGGCCCAGGAAAATCAAACGTGCTGAAAAGCTCCGGAACATTGTCCCGCACCACCGGCAGATAAATCGTGCGATACGGATCTTCGACACTGAGCAACCCTCGCGTCAAACCATGCCGCCCCTTGCCACCCGTGCCCGCCACTTGAATGCCTTCAGGCCGGTCAAACGTAAGCTTCCCCGCAAGCTCCAGCAGCGTGTCCCGCAGTGGCTCCAGTTCCAGTCGCTTCGCGTTCATGCGCCACCGCAGCTTGTTCCCCGCATCCGGGTGTTCAGGATTGCCCGTGCTCGCCAGCCGATACGTGCGGCTCAGCATCATCGCACGAATCATCTTCTTCACCGACCACCCACCTTCCACAAAACGAATCGCCAGATGATCCAGCAACTCCGGATGTGTCGGGTCACTCCCCGTGATCCCAAAATCATCCACCGTGCGCACGATCCCTTCGCCAAACAAATGCTGCCACAATCGGTTCACCGCCACACGCGAGGTCAGCGGATGCGTCGCCTGCGTCATCCACTGCGCCAGTTCCAGCCGCCCCGAAGAATTCGCCGGAACCTTCGGCAGCGGGGGCAGGGCAGGCATGCCCATCCTTCCACGCTCCGGCGCCGCCTTGCGATCATGGGGATCACCACTGACCGCCAGTTCACAATCTTTCGCCTCACCTTCAATAACTCCCATGCAGAAGTGCGGATCCACATCATAGCGGATCGTCGTCTTCGGATTCCCCTGCGCCCGAATATCATCCATCGAATGAATCCCCTCCGGCAGCTTCGCAGGCGGGCCCACCGCCTCATCCAGCATCGTGGGCAGATCCACCAGCATCTCCGGATCCACATAGCCAGAGCCGTTCATGTCACTGCGATTCGCCTGACCCGGCAGCGTGCGACTGCTGTAAAAAATCCCCGCCAGTGCATAATAATCCTTCTGACTCACCGGCTCCGTTTTGTGATCATGACAGCGCGCGCAGCTCAGCGTCAACCCCATGAACGCACGCGACACCACATCGATCTGATCATCCACCTGATCGAGCACAAATTGCTCATAGTCCCCCTCCTGCAAATTCACGCTCCCCAGCGCCAGCATTCCCGTCCCCACAATCTGGTCACGCTTCTGCAGCACCGTCGTGGCAGGCAGCAGATCCCCCGCAATCTGCTCCGCCACAAACCGATTGTAAGCCTTGTCCGCATTCAGCGAATCAATCACCCAGTCGCGGTACTTCCACGCATACGTAAACGGCGCATTCCACACCCGGCCCACGCTGTCCGCATAGCGCACCACATCCAGCCAGTGCCGCGCCCACCGTTCACCAAAACGTTCGCTCTGCAGAAACGCATCCACCACCTTCGCAAACGCCACATCATCCGCCGCCGCATCCTTCACAAATCGCTCCACCTCCTCCTGCGTCGGCGGCAGTCCACGCAGATCAAACGACGCCCGGCGAATCAGCGTGAGGCGCGAAGCATCCCCAATCGGACGCAGATTCTCCTTCTCCAGCCTCGCAAGAATAAAACAATCAATATCATCCTTCGGCCACGCCCCATCCTTCACCACCGGCACCACCGGACGCAGAATCCGCTGATACGACCATGGCGTGTCATTTTCATATTTCTCTGCCGCAGGAAGAATCCCCGCAGAGAAAAGAACACCGCAGAGCCAGAATGCTCTCAAACGTAAATGCTGTGTCTTCATGGCCAATGGTTGATAATAATATTTCACCTCACTGCTTCGCCTTGAGCCACACACTCAAGGCATTCACATTCTGCACAAAATCCAGACTGTAGATCACACCACCCGCAGGCCGCGTTTTCTTCCCGGCCGCATCGCGCATCCATCCACGCTCTTCATCCGTCACGGGCCACGAACCATCCGCCTGCTGCTCCTTCAAGATCGTCGCAATCTCCCCCTCCGTCGGTGGCAAAGACCACCGCTCTTTCTCCACTCGTGGAAAAACAACACTCTCTCCGCGCCCGATCTTCCTCCCAATCGACTCAATCGCATCCAGCTCACTCTCCCATTTCCAGCCATAGTTGGAAGAAGCCTTCTGGTCCGAATAAGTTAGCACAAACCCCTTGCCGCCCTCGCCACGCTCAAAGTACAGCGGCTTGTTTGTCTGCAGCTCATAATACCGCGCGATCCTCCCATCCGGCAGCAGCGACTTCCTCAAATAAGCCAGCGCACGCGGCAGCGGTGCCAGGTACTTCTTGTCACCCGTGGCCGATGCCAGCCTCAGCAGCGCCCACATTGCAGATTGGCTTTCACGCCCGCAGATCGCACTCGGCTCAAACGCACGGCTCCAGCTTGGATGCATCTCCTCATCATACTGCTGCCCCCACGCCGGCTGCGGATCCGGCATCTGCGCCGTGACAAGAAAATCCCCGCCACGCTTCGCCGCCTCCAGATACTTCGCCTCCCCCCGCAGCTGCCACGCCAACAGCAGCGTGCTCATCAGCGTCGCATGCGTGTTGTCATTGAGCACATAGCATCCCGTGAAATCCTTCGGCCACTTGTGCGGCCAGTCAGCCGGATAACTCCCCGCCTTGATCGGATACATCCCCACCGGCGGCGGCGCACTCGGCCACATGTCCCAGTTCGCACTCCATCCACCCGCCGGATACTGCGTGGCCATGATCGCACTCAGCGCAAAATCCGCCGCCTCCTTGATCTCCGCATCCTTGCCCCCCAGCGCATGGTCCACCCGCACCAGCAGCCGCGTCGCCGCCTGCGAGACATCATCGTCAAACGTCGAGTAGTTGTTCTTGTTCGTATGCCTCTTCCACACCTCCCACCCACCTTCACCCTTCGGCACCTTTTTCCGTTCAATCAATCCGCCATCCGCATCACGCCGATAAAGCTTCGCCGCCCGGTTCTTCGCATCAAAATGCCCCGAATAATCCCAGCCTCCCGAGGCCAGTTGCGTGCGCGATACCGCATGCGCCGCCGCCACTGCCGCAGCCAGGCAAGTCTCATCCTTCGTCGCCTCATACGCATCCAGCATCGCCATTCCCACCGCCGGAGTCCCCGGCGGCTGAAGCCAAACCGTGTCTGCTCCCGGAATCCCCTCTGCCTCTCTCAGTGTGAAGTCGGCGCTGTAACGGTACACGTAGCCACCATGCGCCGCCGCCTTGGAATGGTAGAAAGAAACGGCTTTGATAGCCGCTGCGGCGACTTCAGCGGGAGCCGCCGCCATGGCGAACGGCGGAATGCCAAATGCCGAAATCAGAATGACAAACAAATGACGAAGGCCAAATGAAGAACCCAGCATTGGGCGGTGGTTGGAATCCTGCTTCGACATTGGGAATTATTTCGTCATTCGGATTTACTCATTCGTCATTTGAAGCCGCTGCTTTACCCCCCGTGGGCATGACCCCACGAAAAGTAACATCTCAGCCTCAGACTACTCCGCCTTGATCCCCACATTCTTGTTCCCATTATCCCTCACGGCGTCCACCGTGTTATGCAGCGCACCCAGCGGCACATTCTCATCCCCCGTCACCACCACCTTGGCTCCAGGATGCTCCGGCAAAAAAGTGCTCAGGTGCCCGCGCAGTCCTCCCATGGACACTTCTGTCTCTCCTACCATCACGGCCTCGCCGTTCTTGATCACCTTGAGAGTGATCGTCTCGCCTGAAGTAGTGGCCTTGTCTCCATCACGCGCACCAGTCTTCCTGGCGCCATCGCCCTCGCGTTCACTTCCTGTGCGTGGCTTCTCGCCATCACGCATGCCGGTCTTGGTAGAGCCTTCGCCGTCGCGCGCACCAGTCTTCCTGCCGCCATCGCCCTCGCGTTCACCTCCTGCGCGTGGCTTCTCGCCATCACGCATGCCAGTCTTGGTAGAGCCCTCACCATTACGCCCACCGGGTTTCCTGCTTCCGCCTTCACCATCGCGCATGCCCGTTTTCTTGGTGCCTTCGCCATCACCCGTGCCAGTCTTGCGTGCGCCACCATCACCCTCACGCATCCCGGACTTCTTGGCACCGCCATCACCTTCACGGGCGCGGGCAGGGGCTCCTTCTTCACTTGCTCCAGTCTTCGTCTGCTCAGCAGCAGGTGCACGCGCCCCCTCGCGGCTGCGCTCCTTCGCCGGCACCTCCTTCTCCACCGCACGCGCGGTCGTGAATGAGTAGCAGACAAGAACGCTGAGCGTAAGAACGAGCAGCATT
This sequence comes from Prosthecobacter debontii, assembly GCA_943371875.1. Lineage (GTDB taxonomy): Bacteria > Verrucomicrobiota > Verrucomicrobiia > Verrucomicrobiales > Verrucomicrobiaceae > Prosthecobacter > Prosthecobacter debontii_C. The sequence continues at coordinate 55,095 of CALRWM010000030.1, forward strand.
TGAATCACAGGCTGGCGGGTGGTTGGATGGGCAATCATATGGATGCGTTGACGCAGGGTAGGGTGGTTGCGCACGCATGGGGCCAACCCTGCCATGGCCGGTGGTGCGAAAAAGCTTTCTTGAATGCGCAGCAGCGTGTGCCCGTAGTCCAGCCGCTCCGTGGGGGAGAGCAGCGCCAGCGCCCCCGCATCGCAGCGCAGTTCGCGGTCCGCCTGAAAGCGCGACACCACAAACCACACCAGCGGATTAAACCAATGCAGCGCCTGCACCGCCGTCGCGGCCCAGTTCCATACCAGATCATGCTGCTTCACATGCAGCAGCTCGTGCAGCAGCACATGCCGCAGGCTGCGCTCATCAAAGCGCGTCTCCCAGTCCTCCGGCAGCAGCACGCTCGGCTGCATGATGCCCACCACCGCCGGAGTCGTGCCCACCGGCATGAGAAGAATGCGCACACTCTTCTGAATCCCCGCCTTCTGGCAAAGACTCGCCACCAGCGCCCGCAGCAGCGCAGCCCTGGCTTGCGGACGCTCACGCAGCTCAAGATCAAACCGCCGCTGCCGGTACACCGCCGCCGCAAACACCCCCAGCGCCCCCAGCACCCACACCCCCAGCGCCACCGTGTACCCAGAAATCATCCCCGCAGCTCCAGCCCCACCACCAATGGATTCAGAAACCATCGGCACGCTCCCTGCATCAGCCGTCCTCACAAAATCCACCGCCGCCACGACTGGCGCAGCCGACACCTCGCTCACACGGGCCGCCTCATTCTGTTGAAACCACGCCCCCAGCCCAAAGCCCGCCGGAATAAAAGCAGGCAGCATCAGCTTCGTCCCCACCAGCAGCCACAAGCCAATGCGCCATGCCGGGCTCAGTCGCGTCCCCAGCATCAGTCGCAGCCCCAGCACGGCCAAAATCAAGAGGCTCGCTTCGAGCGAAGTGCGCAGCAGCCAGTGGAGGAGAGCGTCGGCATTCATGGTTGGATTACTTTTTAAGTTTCTTCTCGGCCTGATTCAGCACTTCACGCAGCGCAGCCAGGTCATCTTGCGTCACATCTTCACGTTCCATCAGTCCCGCCACAAACGGCGTCAGCCGCCCGTTAAACACGCGATCCAGAAAGCTCCGGCTCTCCTCATGCTGGCACTGGTCCTGGGCCACCGCAGGCGTGTAGCGAAACTCTCGCCCCACCGCCTCCACCGCCAGCGCCCCTTTGTCAGCCAGCCGGCGGATCAGACTCTGCACCGTGCGCGGCTTCCAGAGCAGCCGCCCCTCCAGCTCCTTCACCACCTCCGCCAGCGTGCTCGTCCCGCGCTGCCAGAAGACATTCATCACCGTCCATTCGGCGTCAGAAATCTTCGGGGCGGGGGGAGTGGGTGCGCGGCGTGACATGGTTGGATTACAAACGTGATCCTAGGATTACGCATGTAATCCAAATCGGCAAGAACTTTTTACAAGCAGTCTTTCCAGTGACAGGATTTCGAAGAATGGCTTGCCACTGCCTCTTTCCGCAGCACAAAGCACACACACATGGAAAAACTTATCGTACACGGCGGCGCACCTCTGAAGGGCCGCATCAACATCAGCGGCTCAAAGAACTCCTCGCTGCCCATTCTCGCCGCCACCCTCCTCACCAAGGACACCTGCACCATCCGCCGCGTGCCCGATCTCAGCGACACCAATTACATGGTCCGAATCCTCGGCGAACTCGGTGCCGAGGTCGAGCGCGCCAGCGGCGTCGTCGTCGTAAAAGCTGAGAAGATCAAATCCGTCGCCCCCTATGATCTCGTCCGCAAAATGCGCGCCTCCATCTGCGTGCTTGGCCCCCTCACAGGCCGTCTGAAAAAGTGCACCGTCTCACTCCCCGGCGGCTGCGTCATTGGTGACCGCCCCGTTGATCTCCATCTCAAGGGCCTCGAAGCCCTCGGCGCGCAGATCATCGTGGAAGGCGGAGACATCTTTGTGAATGCCAAGAAAGGCTTCAAAGGCGGCCCCATGAATCTCATGGGCAAGCACGGCTCCACCGTCCTCGGCACAGACAATGTCATGATGGCCGCCGTCCTCGCCAAAGGCACCACCATCATCGAAGGCGCTGCCGCCGAGCCTGAAGTCGAGGACCTTGCAAACTTCCTTATCAAGATGGGCGCCAATATCGAAGGCGCAGGCACCAACCGCATCACCATCGAAGGCGTCAAAGAACTCCACGGCGCAGAGCACACCGTCATTCCAGACCGCATTGAGGCCGGCACCTTCCTCGTCGCCGGTGCCATGCTCGGCGATGGCGTCACCCTCAAGCGCGTCATGCCAGAGCACATGAAAGCCGTCACCGATGCCATGATCAAATGCGGCTTCCCCATCGACATCACCAAGGACAGCATCACCGTCCGTCCCAATCCCAACGCCAAAGGCTTCGATCTCACCACCCTCTGCTACCCCGGTTTCCCCACCGACATGCAGGCCCAGATGTGCGCCCTCGCCTGCGTCATCAATGACACCAGCACCATCACCGAGACCATCTTCCCCCAGCGCTTCAGGCACTGCGCCGAAATGAAGCGCATGGGAGCCAATATCGACCTCCAGGGCGCCACCGCCCGCATTCGCGGCGGCAGCGTCATGAAGGGCGCCCCCGTCATGGCCTCCGATCTCCGCGCCTCAGCCGCCCTCGTCCTCGCCGGCCTCGTCGCCGATGGCAAAACCGAGATCAACCGCCTCTACCACATCGACCGCGGCTACGAACACCTCGACGACAAACTCGCCGCCCTCGGCGCCCAGCTCGAACGCGTGCAGGACAAGTAAGGCTGGAGGCCGAGGTGCAAAGATCCGATCACGCCAAGCCTTTCACCTCGCAGAATCTAGGACGCCCTCCCTTTAGGCAATCATTCATCAATGCCCTCCTCCTCAGGATGGGTGGATATGCAATGCATTGCGTTGTGTCGCGGACTTACTTTCGAAGTGGTCCAACGCGCATCTCCTCTCCCCGCCCCAAGCTTCGCTTTTTCAAGACAACCTTCGGGGAGAGGCCGGGTGAGGGGCCGACATTCCGATGACGCTTCATATGGCAGTCCAGGCCCGCCGATTGGAAGATAGCGGTGTGTTGTGTTGCGGACTCACTTCCGAAGTGGTCAAACGCGGATCTCCTCTCCCCGTCCCAAGCTTCGCTGTTTCAAGACAACCTTCGGGGAGAGGTTGGGTGAGGGGGCCAAAACTCCGATAACGATTCGTATCAGCACTGTCTGAAACATGTTACACCATGCGCCTCTGGTGTTGCCTCTGCACCAATGTCTGGAACGATCGCTTCTTTGAAGGAACTTCTTTTTTGCCGACGAGCGTCGTCTTGTTGCCGCCGCAAAACCTGAAGAACCCAAATCAAAGTCTGAATGAAGACGCGCCCGCCCCGTCGTTTACTCCCCCATGACCAGCCGCCGTCGCTTCCTGCAATCACTCTCCGCTCTCGCCGCCGCCCCCGCTTTCGCGGCCGAGCCGCCGCCGTGGAAGCTGAATTACATGCTCGCCTCCTCCATGTACGGCAGCCTCCCCCTGGCCGAGATCCTCCCTGAAGTCAAAAAGACCGGAGCCACCAGCATCGAGCTCTGGCCCAAAAAACACGGCACCCAGCGCGAGGAGATCGACGCCATCGGCCACGACAAATTCGCCGCCATGCTCAAAGATCACGGACTCACCTTCGGCGGCACCACCCGCTATGATCTCGGGCCCTTCCGCCTCACCGAAGAGATCGGCGTCGTGAAAAAACTCGGCGGCACCTTCATCGTCACCGGCGGGGCAGGGGACTACAAGGTCCCTCCCGAGCAGCTCAAGTTAAACGTCAAAGCCTTCGTGGAAAAGATGAAACCCCACGCCGCGCTCGCCGCCGAAAACGGCCTCACCCTCGGCATCGAAAACCACATCCACAACCTCATCGACACCCCCGACTCCCTCCGCTGGCTCGCCGATGGCATCCGCAACATCCCCGGCATCGGCATCGCCCTCGCTCCTTATCATCTTCCACAAGACGCCGCACTGCAGGCTGACCTCATCAAGCACATCGACCAAAAGATGACGCTCTTCTACGCCTGGGAGTACGGCAAGAGCTGCTCCAAGGCCATGCCCAAGGAAGACGAACTCCAGCAGATGCCCGGTCGCGGCAAACTCGACTGGAAACCCCTGCTGCAAGCCCTCAAAGCCATCAAGTTCACCGGCCCCACCGAAATCTTCATGCACCCCACCCCCCGCGGCATCCCCATCATGCCCACCGCCGCCGAATCCACCGCCGAAATCGTCCGCGCAAAGAACCATCTCGACAATCTCCTCACCGCACTTTAATCCAGCATCTAGTATCTAGCATCCAGCCCACCACCCACCACACCATGTCCGAAGCCAAAGTCCTCATCATCGTCGGCGACGCCACCGAAACCGTTGACACCCTCTACCCCTTCTACCGCCTCATCGAGGGCGGCTACAAGCCCGTCGTCGCCGCGCCGGAAAAACGGAAATACCAGATGGTGCTTCATGAAGTGAAGCCCGGCTGGACCATCACCAAGGAGTGGGAAGGCTACAGCATCGACGCCGACATCGCCTTCAAGGACATCAATCCCGAAGAATACGTCGGCATCTTCTTCAGCGGTGGCCGCGCCCCCGAATACATCCGCGAAGATGTCGATCTCCTCCGCATCACCAAGTGGTTCTGGGAGCAGAAGAAGCCCTGCGCCAGCGTGTGCCACGGCGTCGAAATCCCCGCCCGTGCAGACATCGTCAAAGGCCTCCGCATGGCCACCGTCGCCAAATGCAAATTCGACCTCGAAATCTGCGGCGGCATCTACGTGAACGAACCCTGCGTCATCGACCAGCACATGTACTCCGGCCGCACCTACCACGACTCCGGCCACTTCATCGCCCCCTGGATCAAAGCCCTCGACACCGAGCGCGCCAAGATGGGCCTGTAAATCTGGCAGACCACGCGTGCCGAACTCCCAATGACGAATGAATCTCTAATGCCGAAATCCGAAACCATGCACTCGTTCGTCATTCGATATTCGTCATTATTTAGTCATTCGTTTTTCGTCATTCGTCATTCAGCGCTGGCGCTGGCGTACTTTCTCCTAGCCACGTCGCCAGCGCTTTCTCATCCTCTCCAGGCCGAGCCCATCAATCACGCCTTCGTCTACACCTTCGATCAGTTCCACATTCCCGAAGACCCCGACGAATCACTGGTCAACGGCGGCCTGCTGCTCCTCGCAGAGCTGAACTGCACGGCCTGCCATGCCGTGCCAAAGTCGTGGGAAGAGCGTCTCAAGCCGAAACCTGGGCCCCAACTTGGCGGGGTGGGTTCGCGTCTCGATGCGGACACCCTCTGGCTCATGATCCGCAGCCCGCAATCCCGCAAGAAAGGCACGCAGATGCCCGGCTTGTTTGCAGGTGCGGAAGGCGATGACGAAAAAGTCGAAGCCCTCGTCGAATACCTCAGCAGCATGAAACAAGACGTTCCGCAAGTCCCCGCCGGAGACGTGGAGCGCGGCAAGGATCTCTATCACAAAGTCGGCTGCGTCGCCTGCCATGAGCCCGCCAAAGACGCGCGCCCGCCCAAGGCACCCGCAGATGCCGAAGTCGAAAAGCCCGGCAATGCCTCCGTGCCCATCGCCCTCGCCGATGCCTACGACTTCACCGCCCTCTCCCACTTCCTCCACAATCCACTGTCCGTCCGCCCCTCAGGTCGCATGCCCGACATGCGCCTCTCCGCTCAGCAGGCCTCCGACATCGCCGCCTATCTCCACGTCGGCCGCGTCGCCGAAAAAGCCACCGCCCGTGCAGCCCTCAAGCTCCCCAAACAAACCATCGAAAAAGGCCGCCAGATCTTCGAACAGCTCAACTGCATCGCATGCCACAAACCACGTAATGTAGTCCCGGCTTTAGCCGGTTCCGGAAGCTCCGCTAAACCCACCGCTCCCAAACCCCTCAAAGCCCTCTCTCAAGACCAAGGCTGCCTCGCCGAAAAACAACCCTCCGGCACCCCACGCTTCGATCTCAACGCCCTCGAAAAACGCGCCATCAAACTCGCACTGGCTCTCATCCAAAAAGAAGACGCTCCCAAGCTCACCGCGCAGGAGAAAGTGGACTGGCAGCTCACACGACTCAACTGCTACGCCTGCCACGACCGCGATGGCAAGGGCAGCCCCGAAGACCCACGCGCCCAATACTTCGGCGTGAACGATCCCGGCGCCGAGTCCCTCGGCCAGCTTGCGCATCTCCCTCCAACCCTCGACAAAGCCGGGCGCAAACTCACACACGGCTGGTTCGAAAAAATCCTCTGGGGCAAAGATGGCAGCGTCCGCCCTTACATGGACACCCACATGCCCAGTTTCGGCCGCGATCAGACGGAAATGCTCATCACCTGGCTGAACGAAGCCGATGCCTTGGAAAAACCATTCAAGATTGATGTCAGCGGCCTCGCCAAACACCACCGCGCCGAAGCCGGACGTCAGCTCCTCGGCGCCAAGGGCCTCGCCTGCGTCTCATGCCATGGCATGAAGGACCGCAAATCACTCGGCCCACCCGTCATCCGCCTCACCCACACCGTGGAGCGCCTGCAGCCCGAATACTTCAAAGAGCTCCTCCTCAATCCACAGGCAACTCAGACCGGCACCGTCATGCCACCCATGTTCATGGGCCGCAAAAAAGCCGATCAGGAAATCGAAAGCATCTGGACCTACCTCCGCGAGATCGAAGGCCAGCCGCTCCCCGAAGGCCTCATGTCATCGGCCGATTTCGAACTGAAGCCCGATGCAGAAAAGCGCGTCATCATCTTCCGCAGCTTCATCGAAGGCGTCGGCACCCACGCCATCGGCGTCGGTTTCCCCGGCGGACTCAACGCAGCCTTCGATGCCAAGACCAGCCGCTGGGCCATCCTCTGGAAAGGTCGCTTCCTCGATGCCATGAGCAACTATCAGGACCGCTCCATGCCCCCTATCAAACCCCTCGGCACCGCAGTGAAACCCATGCCCGCAGCCACAAGCGAACGCATCTTCGGCGGCTACACCCTCGGCAAAGACGGCATCCCCACCTTTCGCTATCTCGAAAACGGCCAGCAAATCGAAGACACCCTCCGCCCCGTCAAAGGCGGCTTCGAACACATCATCATCAGCAACGGCAAGGAAACGAAGGAGGTTTTGTCATGGTAAAACAATTCATGTTCATGCTGCTGGCGACATCGTTGCTCGCCCAGGACCAGTCCGCCTACTACCGCACCGAAACCTACGAACTCCCCAAAGGCGTCAACTTCGAGGCCAGCGGCATCGCCATTCTCCCCGATGGCAAACTCGCCGTCGGCCTCCGCAAAGGCGAAGTCTGGATCGCCCAAAATCCCTCCGACACCGCCAAGCCCGACTTCAAACTCTTCGCCAGCGGCCTCCACGAAATCCTCGGCCTCGCATGGCATGATGGAGCACTTTATGCCACCCAGCGCTCCGAAGTCACCAAGCTCCGCGATACCGACTCCGACGGCAAAGCCGACGAATACCTCAGCGCCTCCACCGGCTGGGGCGTCTCCGGCGCCTACCACGAGTACGCCTACGGCCCCGTGTTCGACAAAGAAGGCAATCTCTACACCTCGCTAAACTCCAGCATGGGCAAAGCCTGGAAAGGCGCAGGCGATGAAGAGAAGCACCCCCTCTGGCGCGGCTGGGTCGTCCGCATGACGAAGGACGGCAAACTCGAACCCTTTTGCGCCGGATTCCGCAGCCCCTGCGGCATCGGCCAAAACGCCGAAGGCGACATCTTCATCACCGATCAGCAGGGCAATTGGATGCCCACCACGCCTCTGATGCACGCACGCAAAGGAGCCTACTTCTCCCACGCCGAATCCATCCCCGATGCCATGCGTCCCGAGTCCCCGGTCAAAATCGCCGCCAAGCAGCCCGATGGCATCACCGTCGCCGAAGCCATGAAGACCGTTCAGGGCTACACCCCGCCCGCCGTCTGGCTGCCCTACGTCAAGATGGGCCAGAGCGGCACCGGCATCGCCTGCGATCTCAGCCCCGGCAAATTCGGCCCCTTCGAAAAACAGATGTTCCTCGGCGAATTCGTCCTCAGCGGCGTGAACCGCGTCTTCCTCGAAAAAGTCGGCGGCGAATACCAGGGCGCATGCTTCCCCTTCATTGATGGCCTCCAATGCGCGGCCCTCGCCCTCAATTTCCTTCACGACGGCTCCCTCGTCGTCGGCCAGTCAAACCGCGGCTGGAACAGCAAAGGCAATCGCCCCTTCGGCCTCCAGCGCATCGTCTGGACCAATAAAACGCCTCTCGAAGTCCAAAAAATGGAGCTCACCAAATCCGGCTTCCGCTTCACCTTCACCCTTCCCGTGGACCCCGCCAGCATCACCACCCTCACCGGCCAGAGCTACACCTATCCCTTCCAAAGCAAATACGGCGGCGACGAGCTCGATACCCAGCCCCTCACCATCACCAGCTCCAAGCTCTCCCCCGACGGTCTCGTCCTAGACGTCACCTGCACCACCCTCCGCCCCGGCTACGTCCACGAGTTCCAGCTCCCTCAGCTCAAGTCCAACGACGGCACACCCCTCTGGCACCGCATGGCTTACTACACAGTCAATAAGCTCATCGCTGACTGACCCCTCCGCAGAAACATCTCGCCATCTCTCCCCCTCATCGGGTAAAACCCACCCATGAGATTCTGGAAATGGCTCCTGCCATGCCTCGCGCTCCTCGCCCTGCGCAGTTCACCTTCCCAGGGCGTCCCCGAGCATCGACGCGCCACCTACCGGGGCAGGGAAGTCCAGTTCCCCAATGACGCGCGTCAGTTCAAAGGCTGGCGTCACTACGGCCAAAACGCACCCGTCTGGGACCTCCCCGCAGACCTCCCCAAAGACGTCTTCACCTTCGCCCGCCTCTGCTACCCCTTCCGCCGTGGCGGCCGCTGGACCGCCGACTACCCCGAGGCCGAGCTCAATTTCTCCTTTCGCCTCCACCAGCTCACCTCCGTCCAGGTGAATCCATATCCCGTCATCCTCGACATCGACCCCGCTCAGCTCCGCCACCATCCCTTCCTCTACGTCTCCGAGCCCGGCCACATGGACATCACCACCGCCCAGGCTCGCGTCCTCCGCGACTACATGCTCAATGGCGGCTTCATCCTCATGGATGATTTCTGGGGCAACGATGAATGGAAAGGCTTCGAGCCCTCCTTCAAAAAAATCTGGCCCGACCGCAACTACGAAGAGCTCAAGCCCGATCACCCCATCTTCCACTGCGTCTACGATCTCCCCTCACCACCCCAGGTCCACAGCAACGTCTACTGGGCCGAGATGAACCAGCATGGCCGCACCAACATGCACAACGAGATCCGCAAAGACTCCGCCACCCCGCACTTCCGCGCCGTCTTCGATGATCGCGGCCGCATGGTCATGCTCATCTGCCTCAACAACGACCTCGGCGACGGCTGGGAGCAGGAGCAAAGCGACCCCTGGTACTTCACCCACGTCTCCGAAAAATACGCCTACCCCCTCGGCATCAACATCGTCTTCTACGCCCTCACCCATTAGCCCCCACGGAGGTCAGGCTTCCAGCCTGACAACGGCATGGGGCGTCTCGCCTCAGTCAGGATAAACATCCTCTCAGCAGCGCTCCGCCATCACCCACCCCTCCGCGCTTCCCACAGCCCCTCCGGGAAGTACAATAGACACTCCTGTCTGTCGACCCCAGCGCTCGCCATTCACCCCACGCGACAAATCACCACGCAAAGGGACGCCCCAGGCGCAGCCCCTCATCGTCCTTCCACCACCGCCCCCCGTCACTTCTCCAGCACCGTCAGCGTATCCTCCGCCTCCAGCGTCTTCGCCCCCTCCTGGCTAAGATGAATGATCACCGACACATTCCCACGGCGGAGCTCCGCCGCGTCCGCATCAGCGCGGTCGCTTAGCCCTTGCGCTTCTTTCAGCAAGTCCTGCACCGTCATGCCCGCTTTGAAAAGATATCGGCCCTGTCGTTTCACCTGACCAAACACCGTCACAGCAGGCTCTGGTGGTCTCGCCACCGCCACCTTCCCAGGCTCCACCGCATTCGCCTGGATGATGAAAAACACCAGGTCCTTCGTCTTCGGCATCCGGCTCGTCAGCGGCGTCGCGTCCGGTCCGCCCAGCCCGCCAAACACCACGCTCTGCCCCGGCTCCACCACAAAGCTCGCCGTCGTCTTCATCGTGTGAAAAATCGGCTGCTGGATCTTGTTCTCAGACACCACCTTGCCTTCGTGCGTGATCGGGCTGCCGTACTCCATAAACCCCTCAAAGCTCGTCGCCTCCGGCGTCACGGTCAGGTCTATGCTCCCATTCTCCGCCAGCGTCGGCACCACCTCCATCCGCACCCCCACCGGCTTCATTTCAAAAGCCGTCGGCGTCGTCGGGATCAGCGGCTCAGTCTTCGTCGCCTGCCTCGGCGGATCAAACTCCGTGGGATAGATGAACTCACGCACCACCTCCACCGTCGCCTTCTGCCCGCTGCGCGTCGTCACGGAGGGCGCGCTCATCAGGTTCACGCCCTTCTGCTGGGCCAGCTTGCGCAGCAGGTTGTTGGCGTGCTCCTCGTTTAAAATACCCAGGCTCTGCAGCCCCGGCTTGTTCCCATCCAGCGTCAGCCCCGCCTCCGCCAGCACCGGCGAGTCCATGGGAATGCTCACAAATCGGCTCATCACCATGATCTGCTTCGGCACCACCGGCTCCGCCTTCCGGCACGCACTCAGACCCGCCAGACCAAACGCCCCCACCACAGCCGGCACCAGCAGCCCCAGCTTCTGCACCAAAGAGTACCCACCGCGCCCGCGCCCCGCCTGCACCAGACTCGCCAGCCGCCCGCGCATCGCCTTCGCGCTCGCAGACACCGCCAGCGCCAGCGGCAGCCACGGCCTCGCCGTGCTCCCCAGCCCCGCCACCGCCGCCAGCAGCTCCTCCGCAAAATCATCCGCACTCACCCCGCTGCGCTCCAGCGCCACATCATCACACGCCTGCTCCCGCGCCCTCGCGCTCGCCCTCAGCACCACCCACACCAGCGGGTGAAACCACAGCAGCAGCGCCGCTACCGTCGTCAGCAAAGTGACCAGCACATCCCCGCGCGCGATGTGCGCCAGCTCATGCCGCAGCACCAGCCTCAGCCGCTTCTCGTCCCACCCCGCCGCCTGCTCCGGCAGCAGCACCGTCCTCTTGGAAATCCCCCACGTCATCGGCACCGCACACGCCGCACTCATCCGCAGGCAGCCCTCCGGCAGCTCCAGGTTCAAAGCCCCCGCCTCCTCCGCAAAACACCGCTGCATGGTAGCATCTACCACCATATACGATTCCACCCGCAGCCGTCGCAGCGTCCACGCCGAAACCCCCAGCACCACCGCACCCGCGCAGATGCCTCCCAGCCACAGCACCGTCCACAGCGGCGAATACGGCACATCCTCCTGCGCCACCGTCACCGACACCGTCGAAGCCACGGTTGGCGGCACATGGTGATTGTTCAGCTCCACCGTGGTTTGCAGGCCACCCGCAGTCTGCGGAGAATGCAGCGCCCCCCATGAAATCCGCCACACCGGCGAGATAAAGCTGCACCCCATCACCACCGGGATCAGCATCAGCGCCGAAGCCAAAACAAAATGCCTCCTCGCCGCCGCCATCCGCCGCACACACACCACCACTCCTCCCGCCAGCGTCAGCAGTACCGTTATTTGCAGCGTCACATCCAGCAGCCAGCCCGGAGTGAAAGAAAATAGATGCTCGATGTTCATAAAATAGATGCGTGAAATTGGGTTGGAGAACAGGCGGTTGAGTCGGCGCTTAAAATGACGAATGAATAAATCCGAGCCGAGCGGAGCGAGACAGACAGCCGAAGGCTGCCCCGAAGGGGTGAGCAAAGCGAATCAATGACAAAATAATAACTAATGACGAAGCTCGAAAAACGGAGCGACCTTGCGCTCGAGAGTCAAACTTCCCCCTGCGACCATTGAGGCCACTACCGCACCGCAAACTTAGGCATTCGGATTTCATCATTATTTAGACATTCGGATTTACTCATTAGGCATTCAAAAGAGGGGCGGAACGGGTGGTTGAGTCGGCTCATAAAATGACGTGGTTAGACCTCGCGCACCTCTGTCAAAACTCCGCCTGCGACCCCGAAGGCCCCCCCGCACCGCAAACTTAGGCATTTGGATTTCATCATTATTTAGACATTCGGATTTACTCATTCGTCATTCAAAAGCGCTCCTTTCCTCCAAGCGCCCTCATCGCTTCCTCGACGTCTTCGCGCTGTCCAAGAACCCCCTCAGCTCCGCCACTTCCTCCTCACTCAGCTTCGTCCCCGGAGCGCTCAGATACGCCGCCATCGCCTGCGTTAGCGATCCCCCGAAAAACGTCCCGATCACCCGGCTCAGCGTCGACTGCCCCACCTCCTCCCGCGAATGCACCGGCTGGTAGATAAACTCCCGCCCCTCCTGCCGGTGCTTCAGCTGTCCTTTCCCCTCCAGGATCGTCAGGATCGACCTCAGCGCCGCCCGCGTCGGCGGCTTCTCCATCCCCTCAAGAATCTGCGACAGCGTCGCCTCCCCCTGCGCAAACACCAGGTCCATCACCTCCCGCTCACGGCGGCTCAATTGGGCAATTTTCTTCATAGATTGAAATTTCAACCCATCTTGGCCCAAGAGTCAACATCAAAGATTGATTTTTCAATCTTCGCGCAAATCCGAAGCCGTCGCGTTTCTAAAACTCCCGACTTCTGTGCATAGCAGACCTTCCAACATCTCAGCGAGCGCCGCCACGGGTTCCGTTCAACATGACCGGGAAGCAAACCCATCACTCCGCCACACACCACGCCTACCAGCAGCGTCTGCAATGAGTATCGCAGCGCTATGATAGTGCCGCCTGCTCCAACGCTATAGGATGAAACGATTATTGGCTTCAACCAAGGCCTGTAAATCGTTACAATGTCACGTTAATGGCTAAAATAGCACACTGACCATGAGACATGCTTTTCGACTACTTCTGGTGTTGGTTTTGTTTGCAGCGAAACTCTTTGCGTGTCCGGCTGGCTACGAATCACCGGAATCCTTGGTCCGTCATGCTCGTCTCATCGTGCAGGTGGAGGTGCTTTCAGTGAAGGAAGCGCCTCTGCCGCCTGGTGCGAACATCAGCCCCCCAAATGAAGATTACGGACGTTCATCCGGCCAGGCACGTGTTAGAATTATCGAGGTGATTAAAGGCGAATGCACTGTGCGTGAATTCACACTCATTGGCGGTCCTTATCACACTTGTGCGCCTTATCTGATGTATCACGCATTTAACGTCGGTAAGAAACTTGTGCTGGTTCTTGAGACGCCTCTGCCAAAGGATGTGAAAATGGTGGCTATCACTTGGCGTAATCGGCTCATGGATCAAAGTGTGGTTCAGGTCAGAGAGCTTATGGAGAAAGCTCGTGTCGGCTGGAAGAGAGCAGTTGATCGTCATCGCAGAGCGGTAACTGACGAAATGGCCCAGGCCGAAATGATACAGGCTGAATTAATCAAGAACCCGGAATACAAAATACCTTCGAAAACTTCTTTCGGGGTTCTTTCCTGTCTCGCTGTTCTCTGGAACGATCCTGACCACCTGCCTGTCGAAACGCCCGAAGAACCTGCCAATCCGGACGGATATTCGAATTCATTTTTCGGAAGCTTTTATGCATCCAAGGGCGCTTATATCACTGCCTATGCTTCACGCGCTGCGTTGCCGGCGGGCCTGCGCGAGGTTTTCCCCAAGCGTAACGGGTTTGGCTACACGCCTCCTCCAGAGGCAATTCACTTTAACGAAAGGATTCTCAAAACCGTCCTGGAAGATGAGCTTTTCGTGCCACCTGCGCTGACAGCCGACATCCTTAAAAACCCAAAACTAAAGGCTATGTGGGATCGTACCTAGGAGGATCCATTCTGGTTGAAATTAGATCGCCCACGAGGAGACCCCGAGCCCGCGGACGCCATGGCACTAAATTACCTGATGCTCTTGGCAGATCCCGAGCCCGACGGTTTGGTATGGGGCACGTTTGGAATGGTTGCAGACAAAAATGCTGAGTTTTTGCCTGCAGAGCTATTTGTCGGCTTTCTGGAGCACAATCAGCAGTTCTTCAATGACAACAGAGGTGCGCTCATGATCCTCGCTCGGTTGCCGCATCCGCAGATCGCGACGACGGTTCGTGCATGCATCGCAAAAGGTCTGTATGATAACTGGCCGGACGTACTGATTCGATATTTTGCGAAGCTGGGTTCGGAGCCGGACATCTTGATCGCGGTGGGCCTCATGGAAAAAAATGTGGATGGATTTATCCAGGCGCTGAAGAAGCATGACAGGGACACTTCCAATGACAAGTATTGGCATGAAGGTTACGTGAATGAAATCAAGGATGCACTGAAATGCCTTGCCGCCGCAGGCTCCTTCGAAACCGCGGAACGACGCCTCAACGATTTGTCAAAGCGCCTCGCGGATATTCAAATCAAAGCTCCTCAGTAGAAGTCCAGAGCCACCGGCTGGCAGCCCGTTGCACTCGGAGTTATCAGCTCGCCACCACCTCGCTCCGGCACACTCCAGCCCCAAAGGGGCTGCGTAACATAGCGAAGGGTTGCCGAGCCTCAGCGAGGCTACCCTGGTAAGGCGTCCCACAATCTGGGAAGCAAACCCATCACTCCGCCGCACTCCGCGCCTACCAGCAGCGTCTGCAAGACGCGCCGCAACATCTCGTCTCCGCGATCAGACGGCGCTCCGCTGCCCACTCAAATGGGCCAGACCTTGGTTTCAGCTAATCAATCACAAAGGAGGAACAGAAGAGCAGAAACAAAATCCATTCTCTGCTCCCTCTGCCTCTTCGCCCCTTTGCGGCAAAATCGAACGTCCCTACGCCCCCTTTCTCACCAGCTCGCCACCACCTCATACGCATACCCGCGCAGATACTCCGTCTCCGGAATCGTCGCCAGAATCGGATGATCCGGCCGCTGCGTGTACGTCGTCACCCGCCGCAGCGTCTTCTTCGCATCCACCGCCGCATCCGTGATGCTGCTGTGAAACTCCTCCGCACTCACATGGTGTGAGCACGTGAACGTCGCAAAGATCCCGCCCGGCTCCAGCATCTTCATCGCCCGCAGGTGGATCTCCTTGTACCCCCGCAGCGCATCCCTCACCGAGCTCTTCGTCTTCGTGAATGATGGCGGATCCAGGATGATCAAATCATACCGCGCATCCGCAGCCTCATTCCGCTTCAGAAAATCAAAGCAGTTCTCCGCCACGCAGTTGATCTGCACTCCCGCAATCGCCGCATTCTGCTTCGCCACCTCCGTGGCCTGCTCGCTGATGTCCACCGCCGTCACCTCGCTCGCACCCGCCAGCGCACAAGCCTGGGCAAAGCCACCCTGATTCGAAAAACAGTCCAGCACCCGGCGGCCCTTCGCCAGAGCCGACACCAGTTGGTAGTTGTCCAGCTGATCCAGATACAGCCCCGTCTTCTGACCCTCCAGCAGGTCCGCATGAAACGCGCTGCCCTGATACCGCACCACAAACGGCTCAGGCATCTCACCACTGATCACACCCTTGATCTGCTCCATCCCCTCCGCCTTGCGCACCGCCCCTTCATTGCGCTCCACAATGCCCCGTGGCTTCAGCACATCGTTCAGCGCCTGAATAATCAGCTCCTTGCGCAGATCCATCGCCAGCGTCAGCGTCTGCACCACCAGGAAGTCACCGTAGCGATCCACAATCAAGCCGGGCAGTCCATCCGACTCGCTCCACACAATGCGGCACAGATTCAGATCCACCCCCGCCGCCTCGCGCACCTTCATCGCCCGCTGAATGCGCCGCGTGAAAAAGTCCAGATCCAGGTCCTGACGCCGATACGAAAACAACCGCGCCGAAATCTGCGACACCGGATTGTAAATCGCACTCCCCAGCGGCTTCCCCCTCACATCCTGCAAATGCACCACATCCCCCGGCTTCGGATCCCCAAAGCGCTTCTGAATCTCCGTCGCATAAACCCAAAGATGACCGTGAAAAAGACGCGCGCGTGGCTGAACAGTAAGAGTAGGCATGGTTGAGGGGCAGGGGAGTGGGGTTGTTAAACAGGTCTGAGAGATGTTAGAGCGCTTCGCGCAAATGACGAATGAGTAAATCCGAATGACTAAATAAGTCCGAATGCCGAATGCCGAAGCCAAGTGCTCGAAAGCGCGAAATTCGTCATTCGAGCTTAGTCATTATTTCGACATTCGGGCTTACTCATTCGTCATTCTTAAAGCCTCACGACAGCTTTTATTACCCTCGAGTCCGGCAGAAGCCACGCCTCCATGTTTAAAGGCAGTTCCCCAAACTCACACCGGTGACTGATCCACGGCCTCGTATCAATCTGCCCCGACTGAATCATCCCCAAGATCCTCGGAAAATCCGCCGCCACCGCATTCCGGCTCGCCAGCAGCGTCAGCTCCCGCCGGTGAAACAGCGGATCATCAAGAATCACCGGCTCCTTCGTGATCCCCACATACACAATCCGCCCCGTGAACCGCGCATACTTCAGCGTCCCCGCCATCGATCCCGCGTGCCCCGTCGCATCAAACACAATCTGAAACGCCGCCTCATCCGCCAGCGCCGCCACCACCTGAATGCCCGGATAATTCTGCTCCACGAAAAGACGCCGCGCAGGATTCAGCTCCAGCACCGTGATCGCCGCTTCAGCCGCCCGCGCAAACTCCAGCACCGTCAGCCCGATCGGCCCCGCGCCAATGATCAGCACATCATCACTCGGAGCGATCTGCGCCCGGTTCACCGCATGGCAGCCAATCGCCAGCGTCTCCACCAGCGCCAGCTGCTCAAAGTCCAGCGCATTGCACACATGCAGCTTATGCGCCGGCAGCACCATCCGCTCCCGCATCCCCCCATCACAATGCACCCCCAGCACCTGCAGCGTCTCACAGCAGTTCGTGCTCCCATGCTTGCACGCATGGCACGTCCCGCAGTTCAGATACGGCTCCACCGAGCACCGATCCCCCACCTGCAAATGCGACACCCCATCACCCACCGCCAGCACCTCCACCCCCAGCTCATGCCCAAGAATCCGCGGAAACTCAATAAACGGCATCTTCCCCAAAAACCCGCTAAAATCCGTCCCACAGATCCCAATCGCCCGAATCCCCACCAGCGCCTCCCCCGGTCCCGGAGCCGCCGCCTCCGGCAACGTCGTCCATTCAAAAGTCCTGGCAGCAGTAAGCGTGAGCGAGATCATGCACCCGGAGGATAGGGCGTCCCGCCTGTCAGGTCGAACACCGAATAAAACCCCCTTCAAAAAATCCCACCCCCATCATCCCACCACCCCGCCCAACCTTTGGGTCCTTTAAGTCTTTTCTCCCCACCACCCCAACTCCGTCCATCTTGTGAATCCTGAATCCTGTTAATCCTGTCCATCTCCCCGCGCTCCCCACAAACGCCCCGTACTCTCACCTCACCAAATACTTTCCCCCCTCCACCGTGATCTGCGGCACGCGGTGTTCTTTTTCAAAGACATCGTAAGCAGGAAGAATCTCCCGCCAGAAATCCAGATGCGTCGGGTCGGCTTGTTTCATCCGCTCCCCCGTCATCCGAAACGGAAAACAATGCACCGCCACGCTCCGTCCTCCGGAGACCGCCGCCTCCACCACCAAATAAATCTCCTCGATCACCGCATCCGTCATCGCAAAGCACCCCACGCTGCACACATCCCCATGCACCATGATCAAACTCCCCGTGCGCTGCTTCGCCAGATCATACGCATTCGGATACCCGATGTTAAACGCCAGGTGATAGCTGCTCGCCGGATTCAGCTGCTTCTGCGTCACGTAATAAAAACCCTCCGGCGCCTGCATGTCCCCCTCACGCGTCTTCGGCCCCAGCGTGCCCGAAAAGCAGGCGATGGGA
>CALRWM010000031.1:0-72810 GCA_943371875.1 Prosthecobacter debontii
TCACGCAGCTCTTTGGCGATGCGCGCCGCCGTTTCGGTCTCATTCAAAGACAGCTCCGGATTGGCATGCAGCTCTTTGTAGAGCGTGACGAGTGATGGCAGTTCCTGTTTCACCACCGAAGCGACATCGGCAGCAGTAAGAGATGACCCGACCAGAAAGACAGCAAAAACGGTTTCATGCCATCAACTAAGCCGACAATCCCGAAGTCTTGCAAGACTCAAGGCTGTTTTGGAGCGGATTGACTGTCGAGAAACATCTGCCGCCGGGCTTCGAGCTCGAGCTTTTCTTTTTTCAATTGGATGAGCTCCTCGTTGATGCGCGCGCGCATGGGGGAATCATCCTTGTCCTGCTGCTTGCTGGCATCTGTAAGTTCGGCCTGCCTTTGCTGGAGTCGTGCAACTGCGGCCGTCTGCCCCAGACGGCGGGCTTCCTGAATTTGCGCCGTGATCTCGTTCAGCTCCTTTTCTTTCATCTCGCTCATGAGCAAGCCCATCTGGCTAAACTTCGATTGAAGCATCTTTTCCGCCTGCTCGATCTCACGATCAAACTGCTGCTTACTCAAAGAAAAGTGCATGGACTCCATCCATTCCGCGCAGCGCTGCGGCCAGGCGTTGATCGGCTGCTTGTTATCGCGCATGCCGAAGCCGTGCCCGCCTTTGGTGAAGAGATGAACTTCGCACGGGATGCCGAGTTTTTTATACTCGAGGTAGAGCACGGTGGCGGCAGTGGGGTTCTGGCCATCATCATGAGCACAGGCGAGGAACATGGGCGGAGCGTCCTTCGGCACAGTGAAGCCCTCCTTGAGCTTGGTGGGATTTTTGAAGTCCACGAAACCACCGCCGTAGATCATGATGCCAAAATCCGGCAACTCAGTCTTCGTGGCGCGGTCACAAGTGATGTGGGCGAGCAGGTTTCCTCCCGCACTGAAACCCAGCAGGCCGACACGTTTCGGATCAAGATTCCATTCCTTGGCATGTTCGCGAACAAGCGCGATCGCCCGGGCAGCATCGGCCACCGGCTTTTCATGCGGAGCGGTTTCATCGCGCGTGGGCGTGCGGTATTTGAGCAGGACGCCGGTGACGCCGAGGGTGTTGAGCCATTCGCAAACCTGGCTGCCTTCGTGAATGGCGGAGAGGAAGACAAAGCCGCCGCCGGGAGCGACAATGACGCTGGTGCCATTGGGTTTCTCCGGACGATACACGGTGATCGAGGGATCGTGAATGTCGGTGATGGT
Source organism: Prosthecobacter debontii (assembly GCA_943371875.1). Taxonomy (GTDB): domain Bacteria; phylum Verrucomicrobiota; class Verrucomicrobiia; order Verrucomicrobiales; family Verrucomicrobiaceae; genus Prosthecobacter; species Prosthecobacter debontii_C. Next base: position 1,235 of record CALRWM010000031.1, read on the forward strand.
GCTTTTGCCGGCCTTGGTGCGGATAAAATCCTCCGTGCCCTTGGAATGAGGGAGCATCTGGCCGGGTGCGCCGTCGGGCCAGAGCTTGAGTTCAACAGGATCGGCTGCGCACAAGCAAGCGGGAGCGATGAGCAGGAGAAGAAGATGTTTCATGAAGTCATTTAAGCCGAGGCCAGCACTCCCTGACAAGTCTCAAAGCAATTGGCTGGCCGCCAGAATCGACCTCTTTGCGGTGAGAAGAATAAACGTCTGCAAAGGTTTCATGAGCAGTTCGAGCCATTGGCACCGTTGTTTGCCTCCATGATCAAAGCTCTTTCACTCCTGATCCTCGGCACTGCCATCGCCCATGCAGAGCTGCGGGTGGTCACCGACTTTGAAGGCGGCAATGCAGAAGTGATGATGCTCGATCAGACAGCGGCAAAGCTGCGCATCATGCCGGCGCTGCATGAAGGGCGTGGCTGGCCCTGCTGGTGGTTCCTGCGGCTGGACGGCACTACGGCGGGACAGAAGATCACGCTGGAAGTGCAGGGTCAGACGCGGCCTTTTCGTCCCGACACCGTGCTGGCCTCTTCCTGGTGCCAGCCGGACCAGGCGGTGCTGAGCCACGATGGCAAAATCTGGCAGCAGACCACCAAAGCGGAGCGCACAGCAGACAAGGTGGCGGTGTACCAAGTGCAGGCGGAAGGCCCAAGCCTCTGGCTAGCCTGGGGTCCGCCGTTTGTGCCAGCAACGGCAGAGAGCGCGCTGGCCGGGGTGAAAGCGAAGCTGGGAAATGAAGCGGAGCGCTTTGAACTCGCGAAAACGCGCGATGGCCGACCAGTGAGCGGCATCCGCATCGGCAAGCCTGACGCACCACGTCAGGTGTGGGTGAACGCACGTCAGCACGCCTGGGAGGCAGGCGGCGCGTGGGTGGGGCGCGGCTTCGTGGAATGGCTCGCGAGCGCGGAGGCTCAAGATTTTCGCAAGCGCTGCTGCGTGCATTTCATTCCCATCATGGACGTGGACAATGTAACCCTCGGCGCAGGTGGCAAGGAGTCGCTGCCGCAGGATCACAACCGCGACTGGTCGGACGCGCCGTATCACCCCGAAGTGACCGCAGCACAGAAGCGCATCTCCGAGATCCAGGCCGCGCACGGGCTGGATGTGTTTATGGACCTGCACAATCCCGGCCCCACGGATCGTGCGCCATACTTCTTCGGCCCGTTCGGCTTTGAGCGCATGACCGGACGCCAACGGGAGAACTACCAGCGCTGGATGGATCTGGCAGCAGCGCACCTCAAGGGACCTCTGAAGGTGGAGCCAAAGTACCGCTATGCCACGTATGTAAAGACGGAGGAGGAGCGCGGCCGCATGAGCAGCGGCTGGGCTCGCGCGCATGGCGGTGAAGGCACGATTTCCATCACGTTGGAAACAGCCTGGAACACACCCAACAGCACTGCAGAGAACTACATGACTGTGGGCGGTCAGTTGGCCCGCGCGCTGGACGCCTATCTGAAAGAGCCGCGGCATTGAGTCCGATTCCTCCCCTGCCCTGCCATGCATCCTCTCGACGCCAATCGCCTTCACCTGACCCGCCGTTCCCTCTTTGGGAAAACGGCGCTGGGAATCGGTGGCGCAGCGCTGGGCGGGCTGCTGACACGAGAAGTCTTTGCAGCGCAGGCGCCGGATGCCATGGCACCAGCACTGCCTCATTTCGCACCGAAGGCGAAGCGGGTGATCTATCTGCTGCAAAACGGCGCGCCCTCGCATGTGGACCTGTTTGATCACAAGCCGATGCTCAAGAAGATGCACGGCACGCAGATTCCGGACAGCATCGCAGCAGGCAAGCGCTTCAGCACCATGACCGGCGGCCAGACGGCGCGGCCGGTGCTGGGAGAGATATCAAATTTTTCACGCCATGGCCGCAGTGGCGCGACGGTGAGCGACTTCCTGCCGCACACGGCGGCGATGGCGGACGAACTGTGCTTCATCAAATCCCTGCACACCACCCAGGTGAACCATGCGCCGGCCATCACGTTTTTCATGACCGGCAGCGAGCAGGCTGGCCGACCCGCGATTGGCTCGTGGCTGAGCTACGGTCTCGGCAGCGATGCAGAGGACATGCCTGCCTTTGTGGTGATGACCTCGCGCGACAAGGAGGCCAGCTGCGGCCAGATTTTCTATGACTTCTACTGGGGCAGCGGCTTTCTCCCATCGAAGTACCAAGGCGTGAAATTTCGCGGCAGCGGTGATCCCGTTCTGTATCTGAGCAATGCAGACGGCATGAGCCGTGAAGTGAAGCGAACGATCCTCGATGGCATCGCGGGATTCAACGAGATGAAACTCCGTGATTTTGGCGATCCCGAGATCGCCACGCGCATCGCGCAGTACGAGATGGCCTACAAGATGCAGACGAGCGTGCCGGAGCTGACAGACTTCTCTGACGAGCCCAAGCACATCCTCGACATGTACGGCCCGGACGTGATGCGGCAGGGCAGCTACGCCTACAACTGCCTCATGGCGCGGCGTCTCGCCGAGCGAGGCGTGCGCTTTGTACAGCTCATGCACGCAGGCTGGGACCAGCACCGAAATCTGAACACGCAGCTCAAGATTCAATGCACCGACACCGATGCACCGAGTGCCGCACTGATCAAGGATCTCAAGCAGCGAGGCCTGCTGGAGGATACGCTGGTCATCTGGGGCGGCGAATTTGGCCGCACACCCTTCCTCCAGGGTAAGATCGAGGACACCAAGCAGTGGGGCCGCGACCACCACCCCTACGTGTTCACAGTCTGGATGGCCGGTGGCGGTGTGAAGCCCGGCATTACCTACGGCGAGAGCGATGAATTCGGCTTCAACGTCGCGAAAGACGGGGTCCATGTGCACGATTTCCAGGCCACGCTGATGCACCTGCTCGGCATCGACCACGAACGCTTCACCTTCCGCTTCCAGGGCCGCCAGTTCCGCCTGACCGATGTGCATGGCAGCGTGGTCAAGCCGGTGCTGGCTTGAGTGATGTCGCACATCCCGGTTGCATCCCGCTCCCGCCGAGTGTTTGAGTCGTTCCAATGCCGATTCCCCGCTTCCTCCTTGCCCTCGCACTCTGCGTCTGCGTTGTGGCATGCAAACGTGAAGAGGCGAAACCTGCCGCGAAGCCAGATGCGGCGGCGTTTGTCGCCGACGGCGGTGGTGATGGCAGTGTATGGGTGGTGGACGGACCAAACGGTGGCCGCCTGTTCCTGTGCGGAACGATTCACATTCTACGCGAAAAGGACTACCCCCTGGCCCCGGCCTATGAGGCGGCGTACATGTATTCAAACAAGCTCGTCCTGGAACTGCCGCCTGGAGCAGCTACAGGATCAGAACTGACGAGCCGGATGTCTCAGCTCGGCCAGTATCCAGCAGACAAGTCGCTGGAGGCGAATGTGAACAAGGAAACTTGGGAGGCCGTGAAAACTTGGGCCACCAAACACGGCCTGAAGGATTCCTCTTTGAACCGCTTCCGTCCGTGGTTCGTGGCGCTCATGATCACCTCCATTGAATATGCGGCTCTGGGCGCCAAGTCGGATCAGGGTGTGGATTCTTTCTTTGAGGAGCGTGCAAAGAAGGACGGCAAGCCTGCCGAAGGACTGGAGACGGTGGAGTTTCAAATCCAGCTCTTTGCCTCCCTCAGTGAAAAGCAGCAGCGCGAGCTCCTGGAGCAGACGCTGGGAGAGATCAGCTCCGTGAAAGAAGAGTTCGAAAAAATGATCAAGGCTTGGAAATACGGCCAGCTGGATGAACTGAAGGAGATGCTTTTCCGCGAGGCGGAGAAGTACCCCGACCTGATGAATCTTTTTCTCTCCGCCCGCAATCTCTCCTGGATGGACCGGCTGGAGCAGATGCTCAAACGTGGCGAGAAAGTGATGGTTCTGGTAGGCACCGGACACCTGACCTCGGACACCGGCTTGATCGAACTGATGCGCAAGCGCGGCTACCGCGTCCGGCATTACCGCGAAGTGACGGACTTCTGAGCAAGCGTCACAGAAGCCGCAGCCGGGTCAGATCCTGCGTATCCACCATGCCCACAGGTTTGCCCGAATCATCGACCACCACGATGTCGTCGATGCGGTTTTTCTCGAGCGTGGCGAGAACCTCCGCGGCGAGTTTGTTGGCCTGAATGCTCACCGGGCGCGGCGTCATGTACTTGTTCACCGGCTTGTCCGCGATGGCGTTGTTCCTCTGAAAAGCGCGGACAAAGTCTCCATGAGTGAAGACGCCGGCGAGAGTGCCATCCGGATTCGTTACGATGGCAGCACCGCTGCGCGCCCGTGTCATCGCCTGGAGGGCCTCGCGCACGGTCGTCTCCGGCTGGATGACCGCGAGCTGCTCTCCGCTGCGCATGACATCGCTCACACGCGTGAGCAGGGCGCGCCCCAGCGAGCCGCCCGGATGCAGTTTCGCGAAGTCCTCGGATTGAAAACCCCGCGCTTCCAGCAGCGCCATGGCCAGCGCATCGCACAGGACCAGCATCGTCGTGGTGCTGGAGGTCGGAGCCAGATTCAGCGGGCAGGCTTCCTGCGTTACGTGCACGTCGAGCACCACGTCCGCATTCCTGGCCAGCGTGGACTGCATGCCGCCGGTGATGGCGATGATCGGGATGTCAAAGCGCTTCAAATGCGGCAGCAGGTCCAGCAGTTCGGTCGTTTCACCGCTGTAGCTGAGCATGATCGCCAGATCGCCCGGATCGATGACCCCGAGATCGCCATGCAGCGCATCCCCGACATTGAGCAGAACGGTGGTGGCCCCGGTGCTGTTGAGCGTGGCGGCAAGCTTGCGGCCAATGTTGCCGCTTTTCCCCACTCCACAGACGATCAGCTTGCCCCGTTGGCGCACCCCCGTGAGCAGAAGTTCGATGGCCCGAGAGAAAGCTTCGTCAATGCGCGCATGCAACCGCTGCAGCTCGTCGATTTCGAGCTGGATGACGCGGCGGGCTTTTTCGGGGTAATTCATGGGCAGGAACTGTTAGGCGGGGACTGAGATCCATCAACCAAGTGCTTGAGCCCGAGATACTTCCCCGCCATGATTGATCTGAATTGTTATTTAATCAATGACCTCTGGCTCCATCGGTTCCCACCGCGCCTTCATGGGTGTTTGCATCACTCTGTGCGTCATCCTGTCGCTGACCCTCTACGTGGGATGGAAATTTTATTTCTTCAACGTCGCCAATCGCAACAGCCTGATCGAAAAAGCCCAGTACGCCGAGAAGAAAGCCCAGGATCTGGAAAAACTCGGGATTTCCTTTGAGACGGCACATACCGAAGCCCCCGCCTCTCCGGAGCTGCCCAAACTCACGGCCAGCGCTGATAACACTCCCTCAACCAAGCCCGCCGCACCTTCCGCATCCTCCACTCTCGCATACTCCCCCAATCAGAATGCTTCAATGCATCCTGCGGAATCCAGCATCAAGGAGATGCCTCTGCTGGAGTCCAGTGATGAAGTGGTTCAGGCATTGCAGTTGCTGGACCAGTATTGGAAAACGGAGTCTTGGAAGGATCGCGTTCCACTGGTGGCCCATTCTGAGCGGGTCGCTTCCTTGATGAAGGATTTTTATGAAGTGCAAGGTGCCTCAGATCCCTTGCCGGGTGCGTTGGTCAGCAAGGCGCGTTATCAGATCAATAGCACTGAAATTCTTTACATCAGCTATGCCAGCAGCCGGCCCACGGGCTCGTTGGAAATCGCCATGCTGCGTGGTCCTCAGGGGAAATTCCTGGTCGACTGGGAAAGCCTCACTGGATATGGCGAGATGTCTTTCCAGGACTTCCGCACCAAACGCCCCACCAACTCTGTGATGATGCGGACTTATGTACGCTTGTTTGAGTACTACAATTATGAGTTCTCCAACTCAAAAAGATACCTCTGCATCAAGCTGCTGTCAGAGAGCGGCGACAATTCAGTGTACGCCTATTGTGAACGTGGCACCCCGCTGGCACAGTGGATCGAGAGAGACCTCGCCAGCACCGGACCCACCGGTTTCAAAGGCTACACCATGCTGATATCCTTTCCTCCAGACGCCCAGTCAAACCAGTGCGTGAATCTGGACAAAGTGGTGGCCCAGCGCTGGCTCAGCCTGCCCTAAAACGCCAACACCGTCACCAATGACGGTGTGATTAAAAAGTAATGCCCTGAGGGCTTATTCCCCGTCGCGGCCGATCGCTTCCACCGGGCAGCCGGTAAGAGCTTCTTCGCAAAGTGCACGCTCCTCATCCGATTCAGGCTGCTTGTAGAGGAACGAATGACCGCCATCGTCGTCACGCTTGAAGTTTGCAGGAGCCGTTTCGCGGCAGAGGTCGCAGTCAATGCACTGGTCATCAACGTAGTAAGCTCCGGAAGCGTTTTGGGCGTATTTGTTTGCAGCGTCAGCCATGGGGGTCAGGGAAAGTAAGGGGTATTGATAGTAGTTCCCACCCCCGGGGTTTCAAACGGTTTTTTGCCTGCCAGCCTCCCCCCTTTGACAGAGTCTTTACAATAAAAGCTCGCTTCAGCCGTGATGCTCGCCGCATCATTCACCCCAACCCGCTTTCCTGCCATGAAATCGCTCGTCCTCGCCCTCCTGCTGCCTCTCACGGTCCTTGCCGAAAATGAAATCGGCTTCATCGAGCGCTTCGCCCTCGCCGCTGACCGCGAAAAAGCCCTCGGCGAGCTCGTTCCCGGCTCGGAGGAATACTATTTCTTCCACGCCCTCCATTACCAAAACGTCCGCGACAACGCCAGGCTCAATCAAATCCTCAATCAGTGGCGTGAACGCGTGCCCGACGAAAACGAGGCCCGCCGCATCATCCTCAATCGCGAGGCCCTCCTGGGCTATGAGCGCGATCCCCAGGCCACGCTGAAATACCTCATCGAGCGCCTCGGCATTCGTCACGACCACCAGCAGGAAGTGCGTGATCAAAAACCCAACCTCCCCACGCAGCTTGATCCCACCAAAATCAGCCGCGAAGTCTTTCTCCGCGATGCATTGAACAACAACCGCAGTCTTGAGTCCCTGTCTCAGGAAGCCCTGGCTTCCCTCATTCGTGATCAGGTGCCGCTTTCACCGGATCAGCGCCGCAGCGTGCTCAGCAAGCTCCAGCGCCCGGATGTGCCAAATCTCGTTCAGGCCATCATTGCCGACCTTCAGGCGGACAAATCACGCACCTTCGGCTCTCTGCCCATTCATCGTGCCTTGCTGCCGGAGCAGCTGGATTCGCTGCTGCAAACCTTCCCCCAGTGGCTCAGCCAGCAGGCCTTCGTTTACACCCGCCTGCGCAAGCTCGCCCCCAGTGCGGATGTGAACATGGAATACGACGACGCTGAGCGCGCGGCCTGGCTCGATCGCGTATGGGCCTTCGCACAAAAACTGCCGCACTCCCAAAACACCCTCAAGGCCCGCATCCTCTACCTGCGCCTGGACCACGACCGAAAGCACGGCGTGTATGACCGCAGCCTCTTCATCGAATACCTCAAACTCCCGCGCCAGCAGGACTACATCAACTACACTTACATCAATGACGTTAAGGCCGGGGAACTCTCTGACCTCAACGCCGATCTCAGCGAACCACTGCTGCTTTCCCCGCCCCTCAGCACGGACGAGCCGCTCGTTCGCGAGTACTTCCTCCACCTCTTTGCCTCCGAGGTAAAGCCCGATTCCGATCCCAACGACGTGCTCGCGCAATGGAACACCTACATCGCCGAAGAATGGCTTACCCCAGTGCTGGCGGAGGCGCTCATCACCCAGGGCATCGGCAGTCCGGAGCACTGGGCCTCACTGCTCACGCCCATCGAATTTCAAAAGCTCAAAGACCGCGTGGACATCGAATTTCCCGCAACAAACGCTCCGCAGTTCTCACCCGGTGACGACATCCAGTTCGACGTCACCGTCAAAAACACACCGAAGCTCATCGTGAAGATCTTTGAGCTGAACACGCTCAATTTCTTCCAGACCCAGCAGCGTCAGCTCAATACGGATCTCAATCTCGACGGCCTCGTCGCCAACAGCGAGCAGACCCACGCCTTCGAGGGCGGCCCATTCGCACGCACGCGGCAGACCTTCAAATTCCCCGAGCTGAAAGGCAAACGTGGCGCATGGATCATCGAGTTCATCGGCGGCGGCCGCAGCAGCCGCGCCCTCATTCGCACCGGCCAGTTCCACGTCCTGCAGCAAACCGGCCCCAGCGGCGATCTCATCCTCGTCCTCGATGAAAAGCACCAGCCCGTGAACGATGCCGTAGCCTGGTTTGAAGGCCGCAAACTGACGCGCGATGAAAAAATCGGACGCATCGTCATTCCGTTCACGAGTCAACCCGGCTCAAAGAACCTTGTCATTGGGGATGCCGGCGGCAGCTTCGCCACGCTCACGTCCTTCACCCATCATGCCGAGGACTACCGACTCGACACCCAGTTCCACATCGAACGCGAGCAACTTCTCGCCCGCCGCGAAGCCACCTTGGCTGTGCGCACTGCATTGATAATCGGAGAGGTGCATCTCGCCCCGGAATTCCTCACCGAACCGAAGCTCACCATCACCAGCACTACACTGGATGGCATCTCCACCACTCGTGAAGTCAAAGACCTCAAACTCAGCGCCGGCAGTGACCTCACGCATACGCTCACCGTCCCCGAGCGCCTCGCCTCGCTCACCGTGGCCTTCAGCGCCAAAGTGGATGTAGTCAGTGCTGGAGGGACCAAAAAAGACCTCACCGCCAGCCACACCTGGACGCTCAACGGCATCGACAAGACCGAAGCCGTCAACGACGGCCACCTCAGCACCTTTGACGGTCAGCGTGTCTTCGAACTCCTCGGTAAAAACGGCGAACCCATCGCCGATCAGCAAGTCCTTTTCACCTTTAAGCACCGCGAGTTCAATCGCTCCCAGGTCATTCCACTGCGCACGGATGCCCAAGGCCGCGTAAACCTCGGCAAACTCACCAGCATCGAATCCGTCGCCGCCAAAATCCCCAATGGTCGCCAGACACTCTGGCCGCTGCTCGATGCCGAGAACACGCTCTCCACCACCATTCACGCCAAAGAGGGCGAAACCATTCGCGTCCCCATTCATGACCCCGGCAACCTGCCCACGTCACTCCTTGCTCAATCATCCGGCACCTTCACCGCAGACCTTGCAGCCCTCCTCAAATCCGAAAACGGTTTCCTCACCATCAGCGGTCTCACACCGGGCGATTACTCACTGAAAATCCCCGACCAGCCGCTGATCACCCTCAAGGTCACTCAAGGCGCAACGCTCGGTGGCTGGGTGCTTGGCAAGCACCGCCAGCTTGAACTCAAAGGCAATACACCGCTGCACATCCTCAGCATCGAGAACGGCCAGGAATTCATCACCGTCAAACTCGCCAACAGCAGTCCCTTCGCACGCGTTCATTTCGCTGCATCCCGCTTTGATCCCGGCAGCGGCATCTTCGGCGGTCTCGCCGGTTTCACTCGCTTCGGCGCAGCCTCAGGCACTCCCGCGAGAAACCCCAATCTCTACTCCGCTGGCCGTGAGATCGGCGATGAGTACCGCTACATCCTCGAACGCCGCTACGCCAAGCTCTTCCCCGGCAACATGCTCACCCGTCCCGGCCTGCTGCTGAATCCTTGGGAGATCCGCAGCACCGATCTCGACGAACTCGCACAGCTCGGAGGCCAGTCCGCTGCCATGACTCGCGGAGGTGCCGCTGGCGTTGCCAACGATGCCGACAAAATGGCAGCGAAGAAAATGAAAGCCCAAAGCGGCCCTCAAGGTGGCACCAACCTCGACTTCCTCGCTGCATCCTCCCCGGTCATCTACAATCTAGTGCCCGACAAAGACGGGGTCGTACGAATCGAACGCAAAGCCCTCGGCGACCGCCAGCACGTCCAGATTTACGCCGAAGACCTGCAAAACGCCTCCTGGCGCACGCTCACGCTGCCAGAGGCTCCCACCAAGTTCGCCGATCAACGCCTCGCACGAAACCTTGATCCCAAGACGCCCTTCACGCAGAAAAAAGAAATCACCGTGCTCGAAACCGCCAAGTCCCTCACCCTCGCCGACATCCTCACCAGCGAACTCGAAACTTATGACACCCTCGGCGGCATCCACTCGCTCTTCACCACGCTCAGCAATGACGGCCATCTGGCCGAATTTGCATGGCTGCTGAACTGGCCCAAGCTCAAGGAGGAAGAGAAGCGCGCCAAATACGGTGAGTTCGCCTGCCACGAACTGAACTTCTTCCTCTTCCGCAAAGACAAGCCCTTCTTCGATGCCGTGGCGAAACCCTACCTCGCCAACAAGAAGGACAAGACCTTCATGGATGAGTTCCTGCTCGGCCTCGATCTCTCCCCATATCTGGAACCCTGGGCCTACGCTCGTCTCAACATCGTCGAACGCATCCTTCTCGCCCAGCGCATCAAAAACGAAGCCCCGAATGCCGCACGCCATGTCCGCGAGCTATGGGAAATGATTCCGCCGAATCCTGAACAGCAGGATTACCTCTTTGAAACAGCACTGCGCGGTCGGGCGATGGAAAAGGGGGATTTGGATGGCCTTCACGTCAATTTCGACGCGGCGATGAACCCTGCGCCACCTCCTCCGCCGATGTCGCCGAAGCCTGAAGCGGCTGCAGCTCCCGCAGATGCTTTTGCCGCGCCGGCACCAGCAATGAAACCTGGTTATCTCGGCAATAGCAGCGAAGCGAAACCCGGAAACCGCAGGGATGGCCGCTCCCTGACCGCCGTCGAACTCCAGCAGCTACCGGCGATGAAAAACGCCGCTCTTGATATGCCCAAGGAAATGGCGGCCCTCGGCGTGGAGCGAGAAGAAGCGTTGCGTAAATCGGGAGCAGGCGGCTGGGCCGTGAGTGGTGCCAACACCTACACAGGCGCAACCACCATCAATGCCGGAACACTCCTCTATTTCGACGCTGGATCTGTCAGGGATTCGCAGCAGCAGGTTCGCATCTTCTTCCGCGCTCTCGGTCCCACCAAAGAATGGGCGGAGAACAATTACTACAAGCTACGCATCACAGACCAAGCCGCCGACCTCGTCACCGTGAACGCTTTCTGGCGCGATTACGCAGCCTGGGTGGCCGCAGGGTCCAAAGGCGGATTTGTCTCTTCCAACGTCGCCGAGGCCAGCCGCACCTTCACCGAGATGATGCTCGCGCTCGCCGTGCTTGACCTTCCCTTTGAAGCTCCCAAGCACAGCACGAAGACCGACAACGGACAGTTCACCTTCACCGCAGGTGGCCCCTGCATCCTGTATCACAAAGAGATCAAGCCGGCCGTTGTCGAAAACAACGCACAAGGCCAGCTCCTCGTGTCCCAAAGCTTCTTCCGTCAGAGCGATCGCTACCGCATGGAGGGGAATGAGAAGTTCGAAAAATACGTCACCACCGAATTCCTCACCGGAGCAACGTATGGCGCAAACATCGTCGTCACCAATCCCACCAGCAGCCCGGTGAAGGCCGTGGTGCTGCTGCAGATCCCGCAGGGTGCGCTGCCGGTGCTCGACAGCAAGGCCACCGACTCTCGCCAGATACGGCTGGAGCCTTACACCACACAGACTTTCGAGTATCACTTCTACTTCCCGCTCGTGCCCGCCAAGGCAGGCATCAAGTTTGCGCACTTCCCCGTCAACGTCGCCACCAGCACCAGCACGGCAGGTGCAAAACCGTTTGAGTTTAATGTCGTGCCAAAACTCACCGAGGTGGACAAGGCCTCGTGGGATTATGTTTCGCAGTACAGCAGCGAAGCAGAGGTGTTTGCCTTTCTGAACCAGAACAACCTGGAGGCGCTGGATCTGGAACGCATCGCCTGGCGGTGCAAACAAATCGACTTCTACAAAAAACTGGCCGCCTTTGTCCGGACACATCACCTTACCGCGCATCTTACCTCAGAGAGTGCGCACTCCATTCTGGTCTATTCCTTCCTTCACAACGACGCCACCGGAATCAGCGACTGGCTGAAGCTTTCCAGCACCGATGGTCTTGAAAAGGAATTCGGCCCCTTCATCGACAGCAAGCTCTTCACCATCGATCCAATCGAACGCCGCAGCTATGAGCAGCTCGAATACTCCCCGCTCGTCAACCAGCGCGCCCATCGCGTCGGTGGCGAATGGCGCATCGCCAACCCAGCCGTTCTGGAGCAATACAGCAAACTTCTCGGTATCCTCGCACACAAGCCGCAGCTGGATGCCATGGACAACCTCAGCGTTGCCTACTTCCTCTTCCTGCAAGACCGCGTGGAAGAGGCACTGGCACGCTTCAAGTCCGTCGACGCCTCCAAACTGCCCACCAAGATCCAGCACGACTACTTCCAGTGCTATGCCGCCTTTTATGAAGGCGATCTCGCCGCCGCACGCGGTCTCGCCGCAAAGTATGCCGATCACCCCGTGCCACGCTGGAAGCTGCTCTTTGCCGATGTGGCCACGCAGCTTGAAGAAATAGAAGGCAAGACCGCAAAGACGGAAAAAGGCGAAAAGCCCGATCGCGAAAAGCAGCAGGCCGAACTCGCCGCCACCGAGCCCGGCTTTGATTTCAAAGTCGAAAACAAGACCATCGCCCTCACCTGGAAAAACCTTGGAGAGGTCACACTGAACTACTACCTCATGGACCCCGAGTTCAGCTTCAGCAGCAATCCCTTCGTGAGCCAGGACGCCGGACGCTTCAGCATCATCAAGCCGAACAAAACAGCCATGCAAACGTTGCCGAAGGATCAAACCAAGCTCGATCTGGCCCTGCCCGCCGAATTCGCCAAAGCGAACGTGCTCGTCGAAGTCCTCGGAGCAGGACAGCGCAAGACCCAGGCCTACCACGCCAACACCTTGAAGATTACACTCTCCGAAAACTACGGCCGTCTTGAAACCCGCGACACCACCACCGACAAGCCATTGCCAAAGGCCTACGTCAAAGTTTACGCACGCCTGAACAACGGCACCGTGCGCTTCTTCAAGGACGGCTACACCGACCTGCGCGGCCGCTTCGACTACGCCAGCCTCAACGGCCCCGAAAATGGTTCACCGCAACCGACGCCCTATGAAGCCGCACCCGCCAACGGCCTGGACTACCAGATGCTCAAGCCTGCCGAGTTGAATAACGTCGAGAAAATCGCCATCTTGATCCTCAGCGACACCCACGGCGCAACGGTGAAGGAAGTGAACCCACCTGGGAGGTAGATTCATCTGCGATGAGAGAACGCGCCTTCTTCGAGCGTGAAGAAGGCGCTTCACCCATCATGAAATCCATCCTCGCCGCCCTGCTTGCCTGCACCCTCACTCTTTCCGCGCGTGACAAGACGCTCGACATCTACTGGATCGACTCCGAAGGCGGCGGCTCGACACTGCTTGTGACGCCAGCCGGTGAGTCGGTGCTCATCGACACCGGCAATCCCGGCGGACGCGATCCGCAGCGCATCAAGAAAGTCGCAACGGAGCAGGCGAAGCTCACGCGCATTGATCACGTCATCATCACGCACTTTCATGCCGATCACTTCGGCGGTCTGGCCGAACTGGCGGAACTAATGCCGGTCGGCACTCTCTACGACAAAGGCATCCCCGATGGCAGTCCAGACGGCAAGGCCCAGGACATGCGCTGGACGCTGACAAGCCGCCCATATCGCGATGCCAAAGTCGAAAAGCGCGTCACACTGTCGGCAGGTGCCGTCGTGCCACTCAAACAAACGGAAGGCAGTTCCAAGCTGACGCTGCGCTGCCTCGGCGCCAATCAACAGTTCATCCCACCTTATCCCGACCAGCCAGAAAACCCGCTCAAGGGTTCCGTGCCACCCAAAGCAGCCGACCCAACTGACAATGCCAACAGCGTGGTGATGCTGCTGCAGTTCGGCAACTTCCGCTTCTTTGACGGCGGCGATCTGTCATGGAACGTCGAAGAAAAACTCGTCTCGCCCTTCAATCTCGTCGGCACCGTCGATCTCTATCAGGTGAACCATCACGGCCTGGATGTGAGCAACAACCCCATTCTCATCCACAGCCTCCAGCCCACAGTTTCAGTGATGAACAACGGCCCGCGCAAAGGCACCAGCAAATCCGCCATGGACGCCCTCAAATCAACCCCAACGATCCAGGCCATGTACCAAGTCCATGAAAACGTCCGCGACGATCATGAAAACACCGCCGACAAAACCATGATCGCCAACCACGGCGATCTGGCCGAAGCCTGCACCGCCGAGCACATTCATTGCACCATCAGCGCCGATGCAAAAAGCTACACCGTCAAAGTTCCTTCACAGAAACACAGCCGCACATTCCAAACACGCGAAAAATAACGGCTTGGAATGAAAGCCACTCGACCAAGGCCGGTCATCGCGGTGTTTGATAGCTGGAATACCAGAGCAGCGCGACAGCGTCTTGGAGTGCGGTCGCGCAGATGCACGGCGCAAGCCTGCATCGGAGCTACCGCTTTCGCAGGGTAAAAAATGCGCTTCGTCCTGAATCCGCCTCCAGCAGCGAAAGCAGCCTCTACAAGCGTTTTTCAGCAAGGAGCAGGCCGCATCATTTCCTCTCCCCCTGTCCGGCGCGAATCACCGGTGCCAGCCACTTGGCCGTCTCATCGGCAATGACGTTGTACCCCGCGAGGTTCGGATGCCGATCCCCCGCCCATCCTGGGAGATGGCCAAACACACCATCGAGGTGATTGTCGAGAACCACCACGGTCGGATCTGTGCCAGGCTGGATATAAGGCGTGGCAAAGCCGCGCAGATTCTCCGGAATCTTCGCCAGCGCGTAGCGGCGGTAGTTCAGCATGTCCGGTCCTTTCTTCAGCTCGGCCAGATAACGTGGCGCGATGTCAAAAAGCATGAGCTTCTCCTCAGCCGCAATCTGGCTGACCAGCGCATTGATATCCGCATGCGTATTTTCAAGCGTGTAGGGAATGACCGTCATGGGAATCAGCACCGCATGCGGGTGGTCCTTGCGCAAACGGGCAAGCAGCTCACGGAAGTCCTTGGGGAAGTTCGTTTTGAAATCCTCACGTCGGGCAACGTCGTTGATGCCGTAGCGAATAAAGATGTAATCGGCCTGCGGCTTGGTTTTCACCGCCTTGTCGTAGCGCGTGTCTAGCAGGCGGCGGATATACTCACCACTGACGCCTTCATTGTACACATCGCAGGGAGGCAGGTCGGTCTCGGCGGCCAGTTTGATGCGTAGCGTGTCTTCAATCTGAGGCTCATCCGGCGCGAGCTTCTTCGGGATGCTGGCTTCGGTGGTGCTGTCGCCGAGCAGAATGATCTGCAGGCGTTTCTTTCCCGCCGTCGCATCGCTGAATGCAAAGGGCTTGCCGCCGATAAACTGGTCCGAAGTGATCGTCGGACAGATGCGTTTCTCCACATGCGCGACAAACAACTCCGTGCCACGGCTGTGACTCACGAAAGGCCAGCGCGCTGGATTGTACATCGTGTCCGTCAGATCGCGCATGAGGACGACGTGCTTGCCGTTCTTCGCCATCTGCCGCAGCCCAAAGGGCCGACCTGAAACGCACATGTTGAGGTGCACCCCCATGAGAATCACGTTGTCGATGTTCCGCGCTTCGAGGAGGTTCCAAATCTCCACACCGCTGTCGCTGATGGCATCCTTGTCCTGGTCAATGCGCAACACGTCGATCTGCTTCGTCCACGGTGCCTTGGGATTAAGCCCCTTCGCAGCAAGTTCCTTGGCCCAGGCAGCATGCTCAGCAGGATCGTCGTCTTCACCGCCATCGGTTTGATCCAGCGGATACACAGCCATCTCCTCGGCCGGGATTTGTTTGCACCACTCGGCGATCTTGTCAGGCAGGCGCGCTGCGGTTGGCGCGGACTTCGCACGTTCACGTGCGGGCGTGCCTTCGTAGGGCTTCATGCAGCTGCTCGGCGCGTGAATGATGAGCACTCCATCCTTGCGGGCCTTTTCCAGCACCTCATTCATGCGCGGCGCCATCTCGACTTCACGCGTCACGGCGTTTTTGCAATGATGCAGGTCCCACATGTCGCAAACGATGATGGCAGTGCGGGAGGGCAGCCACGGTTCCTTCACCAGCGTCGTTTTCCCAGCAGGAGCGCGCGATTGCAGTGTGAATGAGAGCGGTGCTTCGGCGGCAAGAGCCGAGACGGCGAATGCGAGGAGGAGTGCGAGTGTCTTCATGGATTATCGGGAAAGTTTTTGGTGCAGTTCATGGACCTTGCTGGCGATGCGATCTTCCACGCTTTCCGCCCAACCGGCTGCGGCTTCGTAGCCGCCTTCCTTGAGGACGCGGAGGCTCGGGACATAGCCGGTGTAATCATTCGAATAGCCGGCCACCCAGACACCGGTTTCACCGGCAAACTCACGCTTGAAGCGCAGGGAGTAATCCACCACGACTTCGCTGCCGAGTGTGATGAAGGTGAGATCGTTGCCGAGCTTGATGACCTGCACCGGGTAGTCGTGATCTGCGCGCCCCGCCTTGGCGTAGCTGAGTTTGATCTCTTCATACGCAGCGCGGATCGGCCCGTTTACAGGACGCGGATTGACGACGAGAGCCATTTCAACGGCATTGGAAAGCGAACGGCCATGCTGCATGGAAAGCTCCAGATCCGTGACACCTGGCACGACATCGCTTCGACGTGGATAGGGATTCTGATCAGCGCCGCAGCCCATCAGGAACAGGGCCGTGAAGCCGGGACGGTGCTCCTGCAGGTATTCCTGCGCAAAGCCCGCGTAATCACCACACCAGTTGTAGAAACCGAGACTGGTGTTGTGACATGCATAGCCAAACAAGGTGGCACGCAGCGCACCATCAGGCGCTTCGATGCGCAGCGCCGGCACATCATGATCCACAGGACCGTCCGGATTGGGCGCCTTGTTCGCGTTCGGATGGTCGGGCGGCAGCGTGTAATCACGACGACGATTCATGGCGAAACCGCAGCGCGCCTTGTTCCAAGTAAGGCGTGCTGGCTGCATTTCAGCGAGCGCTTTCCCAATCAGACCGACGAGGTCGTTTTGCAGCTTCTGCGTGTACTCCCATAAGTCTTTGGCCTTGGGGTTATCCTTGTCTGCATCCGTCAGCGGAGTCGTTCGCAAAGAAGGACCACTGTGAGTATGCGAGGCGTTCATCACCAGATGGGCAGGCGGCAGCCCAAACTCCTCCTCCGCACGCTGCGCCACCGCATGCCTCAAAAGCTGCGGCACGCCGATGAGATCGAGCGTGACAAACACCAGCTTGTTTCCCTGCTCGTCTTGAAGAGCCAGCGCCTTGGCAAACAGATCCTGCACCTTGCCTTCCGCAGGTTTTTTGCGCCCTGCGTATCCGGCCATCCAGAGCAGCTTCTGCGGCGTCACCGCGACAGTAGCCGTTCCAGCTTTCCAATTCGCCGGCACATGAGGAGCCACCGATTTCGGCGGAGCTGGAGGTGAAAGAGGCGTGGCTCCTGGCGGCGCAGCAAGGACGGCACTGGTAAATAGAACGGCGAGGGAAAAAGCGCGGAACGGCATGCACAAACTACGGGAGCGCCCACGTTGTTTGTTCAATCCGGAATCATCTTTCATGCGCCTCGCCTCTGTCCTCACACCGCTCAACGATCACCATCTGGCCCTCGCGGCCCAGTGCGGCGTCGAAGAGATTACGGTGCGTTATCCAGGGCAGGAATTGGAACCTCTGCTGCAAACCAAAGCGCAAATCGAGCGCCACGGCATGAAGCTGGGCATCATCGAAGGCTATCTTCCCATCGAGAAGCTCAAGCTCGGAAAGGACGATGGCAGTGACATGACGGCGATGAAACGGCTGCTTGAACTCATGAACGAGGCGGAAATCCCGCTGCTCTGCTACAACTTCATGGCCGGCACCGACTGGGTGCGAACCAAACTGGATGCCAGGGAGCGTGGCGGAGCGCTGGTGACGGCCTTTGATCTCAAAGAAGCGCAGCATGCCATGTCTTTGAACTCGGCGGCGATTCAGGCTGGCGGCGAAACAATCACGGCAAATGCCCTGTGGACGAACTTGGAGCGCATGCTCGCCGAACTGCTCCCCGCGGCAGAAAAACACGGCGTGACGATGGTCATGCATCCCGATGACCCGCCGCTGGCCGAATTCGCCGGCAAGTCGCGCATCATGAACAGCGTCGAAAACTTCGAGCGGCTCATGCGCCTCTCACCGAGCCGGCACAATGCGATCTGTTTCTGCCAGGGCACCTTTGCGGAAATGGGTGCCGATATTCCCGCCGCCATCCGCCGGCTCGGCGCGCACATCCGCTACGTTCATTTTCGCGACGTGCGTGGCAGTGCGGAGTGTTTTGCCGAGACGTTTCATGACAACGGCCCCACCGACATGGTTGCCGCTATGCGAGCTTATCACGACATCGGCTTCACCGGCCCCATGCGTCCCGATCATGTGCCGCAGCTCGACGGCGAAGAAGAGGGCGAACCCGGCTACACCATGATGGGTCGTTTGTTCGCCTATGGCTACATGCGCGGGCTGATTCAAAGCGTTCAAGCCGGCCAGCCCTCCTCCTGACATGAAGCCAACCAACCCGAATCACGGCTGCCTTCCTCCTTGGAAGACCGACGATCTTCCTGCACCGCTGCCATTCAGTTGGCGCAATGCACTGCGCACCATCGGGCCCGGGGCCATCCTGCTCGTGGGGGCCATTGGGATGGGCGAGTGGATCGCGGGGCCGTTGTTTGTGGTGCAGCACGGACGCAGTGTGCTGTGGATCGCGACGCTGGCATTTGTGCTGCAATCGCTGCTGAATCTCGAAGCGGTGCGCTACACGCTCTACACGGGCGAGCCGGTGCTCACGGGCTTCATGCGGATGCGGCCGGGATCGCGGGTGTGGGGCGTGTTTTATGCGCTCGCAGGCTTTGCGCAGCTCGGCATGCCTGCGGCGGCGGCAGGATGTGCAGGTGTGGCGTTTGCGATCCTGCAAGGGCGTGCGCCGACGAATGCCGATGCGTCGACTGTGACGTGGCTCACGGTGGCGCTCGTATTGATCTCGGCCGTGGTGCTCGCCTCAGGCAAAAAGGTCGAGCGACTGCTGGAACGGCTGTCGTGGGTGATGATCATCTTCATCTTCGGATTTCTGCTGCTGGTGAACTTCACCTTTGTGCCGCTCAAGGACTGGAGCAGCACGCTGACAGGCTTCTTCTCGTTCGGAACGATTCCTGAGAAGGTCGATTTCGTGATGCTGGCGGTGTTTGCAGCGCTCGCAGGCAGCGGCGGCATTGGCAATCTTGCCATCGCCAACTGGTTTCGTGACAAGGGCTTCGGCATGGCTGCCAAAGCGGGCAACATGGGCGGCGTGTGGAGCACGGAACAGACACTGGCCCCCGTAGGCAGCGTGTTTCCCATCACCGTGGAAAATTTGAAGCGCTGGCACAACTGGTGGCGTTACGCGATCATTGATCAATCCGGCCTGTGGATGCTGGGATGCATCGTGGGCATGTTTTTGATGGTGAATCTGGCCTCGTCATTGTTTCAGCCCGGCATGCAGGTCACCGGCGTTGCGGCGGGCGTGTTTCAAGCAGCGGAGATGCGCAAGCTATGGGAGGGCTTCTGGATTCTCGCCCTCATGAACGGCTTCTGGATTCTGTTTTCGACGACGCTGACGAATGTGGATGTGCTGGCCCGCGTGGTGGCAGACATGGCATGGGCGGGCGGTGCGGTGCCGAAGAAGATGCCGGTGGGGCGGCTCTATGGCCTGCTGCTGCTCGGCTTCACGGTGATCGCGTGCTTCGGCGCATTCCTTGGCGATGCGAAACTGCTGCTCATGATTCTCGGGGCCACCGCCGCACCCATCACGGCCTTTTCCTCGCTGCAAATCCTGCGCCTCAACACCACGCTGCTGCCGCGTGAGCTGCGCCCACCCCTGTGGCGCAAGATCGCGCTCGTCTTGTGCGCCTTGTTTTACGGCTTCATTTCATTCGCCATGTTCCGCCAGATTTTCTCCCACTGATCCACGTCATGTCACGCATCACCGCCATCGAAACCGCCATTCCGTCCGGCATCATGCCGAATCTGCTGCTCGTCCGCATTCACACGGAGGACGGTTTCATCGGCTGCGGCGAGACGTATTACACACCGCATGCCATCGCGGCGTTGATCCACGATTGGATGGCAGAGCGCCTGCTCGGAGCCGATGCGCTGGCGATCGAGGCGCACTGGCGCTTCATCTATGAGCGCTGCACTCCGTTTGGGCATCCGGGCGCGGAGATGCGGGCGCTGTCGGCCATTGATCTCGCGCTGTGGGACATTCTTGGGCAGGCCTGCAACCAACCAGTATATCGCCTGCTCGGTGGGCCGGTACGTGATGCGATTCCCGTCTATAATACAAGCGGCGGTCCGAGTTACGGCGCGCTGGCGAGTGCCACGGAAGCTCCACGTCATCCGGGCTGGCCGGGCTATGGCGACATCGGCAGCAAGGGTCCGCTGCAAGACAACTGGGCCTCTCATTTTGCCGCAGGTGACCTCGCTGAGGAATTGCTCGCTGAAGGCATCACCGCGATGAAGCTGTGGCCGTTTGATCGTGCGGCACATCGTAACGGCGGTCTGCACATCTCCTGGGCCGATGTCGAAGAAGGCATGAAACCACTGCGGGAGATTCGCGAGCGTGTGGGCATGAAAATGGACATCGCCATCGAAGGGCACGCGTTTTTCCAACTCCCGGCGGCGGAACGCATCGCCGAAGCTTTGCGCGAGATCAAACCGCTCTGGCTGGAAGACGTGCTGCGCGTCGACAATGCAGCCACGCTGGCCGATTTCCGTCGCCGGAGTGGTCTGCCCATCGCGGCGAGTGAGATGCTGCTCGGTCGCAAAGAATATTTGAGCGTGCTGCAAGCGCAGGCCTGCGACTACTGCATGGTCGATCCCACCTGGAACGGCGGCATCAGCGAAACCCGCCGCGTCATCGACATGGCGCAGACCTTCAACGTCCCTGCGACTATTCACGACTGCACCGGCCCGCTCACCCTGTTCAGCGGTCTGCATCTCGCGGCATCATCGGCCAATGTCGTGTTTCAGGAAACGGTCCGAGCGCACATCCGCTCGTTCTACGACAAGCTGGTCGATACGCTGCCGGTCATCGCGAACGGGAAGGCGCAACTGCCCACGGGCACGGGGCTGGGGACCAAGTTGAAGGACGAGCTGTTCCGTGAAGGAGTAAACGGGTGGAGGAAGAGTGTGGCGAAATAGTGGAGTTCAACCGCCGCTTCACAGCTTGGCTTTCATCCACGAGTAGAAACTCGCGCCAATCTGGGCATATCCAATCGGATTGGGATGCACGCCATTGTTGTTGGGATAGCCATCGACAGGATCAAGATTGAGCTCCGTGGGGACAATGAAGATGCCGTCCTTCTCGCGGTTGGAGAGACGTTTGAGCATGAGCTGCACAATCCGGTGCTGGATGCGCTTCCAGCCCCAGCGTGGATACTTGTCCTTGTAGTTCGCTGTGAAGCCTTCCTGACGCGCATTCGGCGGCGTAGTCAGTCCCACCGCGAGTTTGGCATTGGGCACAGCCTTGTGGAATGCCGCGAGGAGCTTGTCCGCATTGTCGAGCACCTCGTTGATCTTGGCATCCGGGTTGTTCGGATCGGCGCCGAAGCAATCATTGATGCCAAGCAGGAAGGTGACGACATCGGGCGACTGATTGCCGCAGTGCTCCTTGAAGTAGCGCTGCAAATCAAAGACACCGGTTTTGCCATCCGCAGCTGGAAAGATAAATGGGCTGGTCGCCTTGCGAGCCACGGGACCTGCGGCCACTCCCGGAGTCTCCGGCGCGAATTTGGTGAGGAAGTCAGACCACTTCCAGCCACCGTAACCTTCATGCGCGACACCTGTCTTTACGCCTGCAGGTTTGTGAGTGCCGAGCAGCGTGGCCTTGGGATTGCCCGGCAGAGCAAGAAGCCGGGCGATTTCATTCGGGTAAAAGCTCGCATTCGTGAGGCTGTCCCCCACGATGAGCAGGTGCAGCGGCTTGGAGGACATCGATTTGCGCGGGGCGATGTGCAGCATCGTCTTTCCCTGCTCCAACACTTTGCCGCCAGCATCTTTGACGGTGATGGCAATCGGGTGATCACCCACATCGGCATCACTCGGTGTGACCGTCCAGCGGCGTTCTTCATTTTTGCCCAGCTTGCAGGTGAACTCATAGCGGTAGGCCTCGGGCGTCAGCACGATGTTGTCGTGGTAGATGCTCATCGGCACATCTGGCGTGGCATACACGACGGGTGGCAGAGTGAGCTGAAGATCTCCGGCGAAGGCGGAGCAAGTGAGCGCGCAGAAGAGGCTGAGAATCCGGTACATGACCTCCACTACGGAGCATCATGAGCAAATCGTTCCATGAAGCGCACAATGGCAGACATGGAAAGCTGCCCGCCCGGCGTGGAGGGAAAGTAGTCCATGCCATGCGTACCCCAGGGAATCTCGAGGAAGAAGTGATCATTACGGTCCGCGAGGCTCGTGCTGAAACGGCGGCTGTGGCCGATGCCGACGAGCGAATCCAGAGTGCCGTGAAGGATCAGCGTGGGCAGGCTGCGCGCGTCGAGGAACTCGGTCGCTGAAGCCGTGCGGTAGCCTTCGGCCACCTCGTGCGGATCGCCGCCCATGTACTGGCGCACGAGGGTCAGGGACTTTAACAAATCGTCGGGCACAGACCATTCGCGGGCGAGATGCATGTTGGGCGTGCCATAGACGTCGATGCAGGCACAGGCACCAAGCTCCGGCATTCCGTAAGCACAAGCAGCAGCGATCTGCGCGCCAGCAGACCGGCCCATGAGAACGATCCGATTCACATCAATGCCGAGTTCAGCGGCGTGACTGCGAACCCAGGCGAAGGCATGACGCGTATCCTCAGCCTGCGCCGGCCAGCGGTGCTTCGGCGCAAGGCGGTAGGCATAGGAACACAGCACATAGCCATGGGAGGCGAGCTCCGTGTTGGCTCCGACAAACTCCCCGGGATCACCGCTGTCCCAGCCACCGGTGTGGGCAATCAGCAGGCAGGGCAGCGGCTTCTCAACACCGACAGGCCGATAGATCACAACATCAAGAGATTCATCCCCTTCACGCCAAAAGCTCCGGCGCTCACACTTCACGCTGAATTTGTCTGCATGCACCGGCTGCCACAAACGCAGCCATGAGAAGCGCAGCCCCTGCGCCGCTGAAATGCGCGACGCCTGCACGGCAGGAATGAAGAACACGATGGCGAGCAGCAGGCAGACCAACGCCAGCCAGCGCGTGGACTGCGCAGCAGGATAAATCAAAATCAGCGACAGCAGCGCGAGCCAGTGACCAAACTCCGTGGTGGCCAGCTGAAGCTGCCACTGCCAGCGCGTCGGCGACATGATCCACGCGTTCACCGCGAGCAAGGCGAGTATGAGGAGTGCCGAAATAAGAACCACAGTTTTCACGAATCTGCTCTTATCCGCTTCGGGCACAATTCTGGATTCAAGCAATTCATAAAAAAGGCGCGGATCTCACGACCCGCGCCTTTCGAAACAATGGGTTTCAGGATCAACCGGCAATCGAGAACACCTCACGGGCATCCGCGATGCTGCCAGTCAGAGCAGCGGCGGCGACCATGACGGGGCTCATCAGGACGGTGCGTCCCGTGGTGCTGCCCTGGCGTCCTTTGAAGTTGCGGTTCGAAGAGGACGCGCAAAGCTGATCGCCGACAAGCTTGTCGGGATTCATCGCCAGACACATGGAGCAGCCTGCACCGCGCCATTCGAAACCAGCTTCACTGAAGACCTCATGCAGACCTTCCTGACGGGCGAGCACATCGACGATCTGCGACCCAGGAACCGCGATTGCTTTGACGCCTGCTGCCACTTTACGGCCTTTGATGAACTTGGCCACTTCGCGGAAGTCGCTGAGACGACCGTTGGTGCAGGAACCGATGAAGGCGACATCAATCTTCGTGCCCTTGATCGGCTCACCGGCAGGCAGCTTCATGTAATCAAGCGCGTCCTGAATGGAGATGCGGCCAGGCTCGGTGGTGGCGCTTTCGGCAGTCGGCACGTTTTCGGTCACGGCGATGGCCTGATCCGGGCTGGTTCCCCAGGTGACCGTCGGCGGCACATCTTCAGCCTTGATGTTGATGACGTCATCATAAACGCAATCAGCATCCGAAGCGACCGCACGCCATTGGGCCACGGTGGTCTCCCAGGCATCACCCGTCGGAGAGTAGGGACGGCCTTTGAGATATTCGAAAGTCTTTTCGTCTGGATTGACATAGCCGCAGCGCGCACCGCCTTCGATGCTCATGTTGCAGACCGTCATGCGCTCTTCCATCGACATCGCGTCAACCAGGCTGCCGCCGTATTCATAGGCATAGCCGATACCACCGTTCGCACCGAGCAGGCGGATGATGTGGAGGATCACGTCCTTGGAGTAAACGCCCGGACGAAGCTGTCCGTCCACATTGATGCGTCGGACCTTCATCTTGCCCAGAGCCATCGTCTGCGTGGCCAGAATGTCGCGCACCTGCGTGGTGCCGATGCCAAAGGCAATCGCTCCGAAAGCGCCGTGAGTCGCGGTGTGGCTGTCGCCACAGGCGATCGTGGTGCCCGGCTGGGTGATGCCCTGCTCAGGTCCGACGACGTGCACAATGCCCTGCTTGCCGCTGGAAAGGCTGAAATAGGTGATGCCGAAGTCCTTGGCGTTCTTGTTCAGCTCCTGGATCATCGCCTCGGCGAGAGGATCAGAAAACGGCGAGACCTGGCTGTCGGTCGGCACGATGTGATCGACCGTGGCAAATGTCCGGTGCGGGTAGGCCACCTTCAGATTCAGATCGCGCAGCATGCCAAAAGCCTGCGGGCTGGTGACCTCATGGACGAGATGCGTGTCGATGAGGAGCTGTGTCTGGCCATTGGCGAGGGTGCCGACGACGTGTGAGTCCCAGACTTTTTCGAAGAGTGTTTTGCCCATGTTGCGTGCGAATTGGTGGTTTGGAGGGCTGCGAGCCTAGCACGGCGGGCGGAGGGTGCAAGAAAGCCTCTTGGCTTTTGCCGTCATAGCTGCCAGCATCCGCGCCCATGAAATGGTTCAAAGTTCTCTACGTGCAGGTGCTCATCGGCGTCGTTCTGGGCATCCTGCTCGGTTTGTTGTTTCCGCCGGCGAATGCGATCGTCCTGTTCGGTCAGTCCTACAATGCGACCGATCTCCAGCCGCTGGCGGAGATTTTCATCAAGGCGATCAAGATGCTGATCGCGCCGATCATCTTCTGCACGGTGGTGTGCGGCATCGCCAGCATGGGTGACCTGAAACGGGTAGGCCGCGTCGGGTGGAAGGCACTGCTGTATTTTGAGCTCGTCACCACGGTGGCGCTGCTCATCGGCCTTGTGGTGGCCAATGTGATCGAGCCGGGCGCCGGAGTGGAGCATCACGCCTCAGCCAAGGAAACCTCGAAGCTCGTCGAGTACCAGGCCAAGGCGGGAGACACGAGCACCAAGGCCTTCCTCATGAACATCGTGCCCAAGACCTTTGTGGGGGCCTTTACGGATGATTCGGTGCTGCCCGCCCTGTTTCTGGCTCTGCTAGTCGCCGTGGCGCTGTGCCAGATGGGAGAAAAAGGCAAACCGGTGCTCGAACTGCTGCACAGCGCCTCGGAAGTGTTTTTCAAGCTCGTCGCCATCATCACCCGTGTCGCCCCGGTCGCAGCCTGCGCAGCCATGGCCTACACCGTGGGCTCGGAAGGCCCCGGCATGCTCATCAAGCTGGCCAAGGTGCTGGCCTGTGTCTACCTCACCTGTGGCCTGTTTGTGTTCGTAGTCCTCGGCGGCATCGCGCGGTGGAACGGGTTTAGCCTGTGGAAGATGCTGGTTCACATCAAGGACGAGCTGCTGCTGGTGCTTGGCACGTCGTCGTCCGAGACCGCTCTTCCCCAGCTCATGCTCAAACTCGAAAAGTCCGGCTGTGACAAGTCGGTGGTCGGCGTGGTCATTCCGTCCGGCTACTCGTTCAATCTCGACGGCACGTGCATCTATCTGACGCTGGCGGCGTTGTTTGTCGCGCAGGCCACCAACACGCATCTCACGCTGTGGCAGCAGCTCGGACTCCTGGCGGTATTGCTGCTGACCTCCAAAGGGGCCGCTGGGGTCACCGGGGCGGGTTTCATCACTCTGGTCGCCACGCTATCCACCATCGACACCGGCATTCCCGTCTCAGGCCTGGCGGTTCTCATCGGCATCGACCGATTCATGTCCGAAGCCCGCGCCATCACCAATCTCATCGGCAACACGCTGGCCACACTCGTCGTGGCAAAGTGGGAGAAGGAGTTCGATGCGGAAAAAGGTAAGATGCTGCTGCGCTAACCCTCACAACTCGATCTTCATCGGCGGCGGTGGGGCCAGCTTGAGCTTGGGCCCATCTTCATCCGGGGTATCAACGGCATCCACGGGAATGGCTTTGCGGATCGGCGTACCATCATCATTCACGGGGCTGGCACGTGGTACGGCCTGCTCGGAATTGTAGGGGTCTTCACCAATCACGGTGAGCGCCTTCATGCGCACAGGTTCGATGTGGACCCAGCGGTTGGACGAAGCAATGAGAGGGGCCGCGCCGAAACCGCTGGCGGGGTTTTGATAGCCAAACTGCTTGATCTCCACCGGCAGACCTTCGCCCGTGTGCAGATTGCAGAAGCCTTCCAGCGGCGTGCCGGGGCGCAGATACTCAAAGTAGGTGGATCGCACGGATTTTTCACGGCCATCCGGTCCTTTGATCTTCTCGTAGCAGTAGTCGGTGGCACGCATGCCGCTGCGCTGGCACATTTCCACCCGCTCCGCCGTTTGTGGCGGCTCAATATCCTTCGGCATGTACCGCGTTGCGCTGGCATTGACCATGTCCACCCAAACGGGGAGCACGATGCGGTTGGAGAACGCTCCCGGATAGAGGGTCTTCTGTTTGTCGAAACCCGCCCACACGCCACAGGTCACCCCTGAGGTGTATCCCAGGAACCAGAGGTCCTTGAATTCGTAGTGCGTGCCGGTTTTGCCACCCGCCACGAACTCGCCGAGCTTGTAATCACTGACCGCAGGACTGCCCGTGCCGCGGTGCAGCGCATCCACGAGGCAGGTGTGCGTCTGATACGCGGCGATGGGGTCCATGCTCTGCACGCTGCGAAGGGCGGACTCGGAGATTTGAAACACCACCTTGTCGTTGTTGTCCGTGATGCGCTGGATAAGGTTCAGCTTCTGCGGGCGGCTGCCCAGCGTGGGGAAATTGGAATAGGCCAGGCACATGTCACTCAGCCGCACTTCGCTGGCCCCGAGGAAGGTGGAGGGGTAGTCGCGCATTTCGGACGTGATGCCCGCCTTCTGCGCCACCTGTTTGACCATCGGCACCCCGACTCGCTCGCCCAGGCGAACGGTCGCGGAGTTACGCCCCTGCACAAGAGCCTCACGCGAACTCATCGGCGCCTGCGTCCATTTGGGGTTGTCCACTTCCGCACCCCATTCACCCAGAATCCCGGTCAGACCGCCGATCATCACGCGGCGGTTATCCAGCGGCGCATCATCCACCTTGGTACCTGGGTAGAGCCCGGGACTGCTGAACGCTGCCGCATACACGAGTGGCGTGAAGGCGGTGCCTGCCGGACGCACGCCGTCCGTCGCGCGGTTAAACTGGCTGTCTCCAAAGTCACGACCACCCACCATCGCCAAAATGCTGCCGTCCTTGTTGTCGATCATCAAGGCCGCAGCCTGCAGATACTCTGGCAGCGGCTTGGGGGTGGCTGGATCAATTTCACCCCGCTTCATGCGGGCACGGTAGTCAGCCAGAATCGCGCGGAACTGCGCAAAGGTCTGGTGCTCATAGCCCGGACGCTTCTCCACCTCGGCCATGCGCTTGCTCACCGCCTCCTCCGTGGCCTTTTGCAGATCCTGGTCGATGCTGGTGTAGATGCGGAAGCCGCCGATGGAGGCACGCTCCTCACCCACAAGGTCCACGACCTCACGCCGCACGGCATCAAAGACATAGCTCAGACGCGGGTCCGTGCTCTGCGGTGCAGTCACCAGAGGCCTTTTCTTGAGCTTTGCGGCTTCATCCTTTGTCAGCGTACCTTCAATGGACATGCGCTCCAGCACGTAATTACGCTCTTTCATCGCACGTTGGGGGTGCTTGATCGGCTGGATGTTGTTCGGGCTCTTGATCAGTCCAATGATCGTCGCCGCCTCTTCCACGCTCAGTTCTTTGACATCCTTGCCAAAGTACCCGCGGGCCGCGGCCTGCACGCCGTAGAAATTCACCCCGAAGAAAATACGGTTCAGATAGAATTCGAGAATCTCCGCCTTCGAAAAATGCTTCTCGATGCGCTGGGCGATGAATGCCTCCAAAATCTTGCGCTTGTAGCTGCGCTCCAAAAGATTGAACGTCTGCCGGGCAAGCTGCTGGGTAATCGTACTCGCCCCCTGCGTGACTTCGCGCGCCACGATGTTTTCCTTCACCGCACGGAGGAGGCCGATGTAGTCCACCCCGTCGTGCTTGAAAAACCGTGAATCTTCCTGCGCCACCAAGGCATCGATCAAGTGCTGAGGAACGTCCGTGACCGGCACAGGCGTGCGGTTCAGCACGTAAAGGCGGGCCATTTCATCGCCATCACGGTCAAAAATGATGCTCGCGGACTCCAGCTTCTTGAGCTCCTCCAGGTCAAACTTCTCCGCATCCCGCCGCAACGGTGCCACGATCACGCTGTAAACGCCAAAGGCTGACACAACGCAGAGCAGGGCAAAAGCCACGAGCGCACTGAACCAGCCACGACGGTAGAACGGCAGTTTTAGGCCGGCTTCGCCACGCCAGTTGCGTACAGGCTGGGGATCGGGATCATCACGGAACATGGCTTGGTAAGAAAGTAGGGTCGCAAAACTACCCGTCCTTCACAAGCCGCGCCAGTTCTTTCCCGTGCATCGAATGTCTTCCCTTCCCCAGATTCTGCGAGAAAAGCTCGCCGCCTCTCCTTCCGGCCGTCTGCCCTTTGCACAGGTCATGGATCTGGCGCTTTATCATCCTGATCATGGTTATTATGGAGCTGGCCCGCGCAAAATCGGCCGTCAGGGCGATTTTTTCACCAGTGTGAGCGTCGGGCCGTTGTTCGGAAAACTGCTGGCCGTGTACGCTTTGCAGGAATGGCAGGCGCTGGGGGAGCCCGAAAATTTCACGCTCATCGAACAGGGTGCCCACGACGGCCAGCTCGCTGAAGATGTGTTGAGCGCCCTGGAGGGCAGCCCGCTGCGCTACCTCATCGTGGAGCCAAACCCGAAATATCGTGAATCTCAGTTCCAGCGCCTCGGCGATCGCGTTCAATGGGTGGAAAGCCTCGCTGCACTCAAAACTGGCCCCAAACACGGTTTTTTCCTGTGCAACGAGCTTCCGGACGCCTTCCCAGTGCATCTCGTCCGCTGGAACGGCGAACGCTGGGAGGAATTATTCGTCGAAACCGACGGCACTGAGGCCTTCCGTTTCATTCCCGGCGGCTGCTCTTGTGAGGAACTCGAAGCAGAGGTGAAACACCTGCCCCACGATCTCGAGACCGGCCACACCCTCGAAATCAATCTTGCCATGCTCTCTTGGATTCGCGCCCTGGCGCAGGCGGCATTTCACGGAGCCATCTTCATCGCCGACTACGGTCTGGATGCGGAGGAATTCCAAGCCGACTCCCGCGCCGATGGCACCATCCGCCGCTACAAGCAGCACCAGACAGATGGCCATGTGCTGGCAGACCTCGGCGAATGTGACCTGACCACGCACATCAATTTCACGCGGCTCATTGATGAAGCCATGCGCCATGGACTCTCCCAGCGCGAATACGACCTGCAAGGCCGCCTGCTGGGCCGCATGGCAATGAGCTGGATCCAAAGCCTCGAAGGCAGCCCTCCTGACGCCGCCACAATGCGCCAGTTCAATTCACTCACGCATCCAGCCTTGATGGGTCGCTCATTTCGGTGCCTCATCTTGGAAAAGTCAGCCCGCTGATCCATGGCACACGTATTTCGGCCATGAAAAAGTTGCTCGCCCTCATCAGCGGTCTGGTTGTCAGCGCCATCGGCATCGCCGCCTGCGCCACATCGCGTGCTGGCTATGAAACGGCTCCGTACAAAGTCATCCGCACGGACGGCGCCTTTGAGATTCGTGAGTATCCCGAGCTCAAAATTGCCACCACTTCTCGTGACGCGGACAATTCCAGCTTCATGCGGTTGTTCCGCTACATCGACGGCGGAAATGCAGCCAAAGAGAAGATCTCCATGACGACACCGGTCTTCATGGTGGATGGAAAAATGGCCTTCGTGGTACCAGATAAGCACAAGAAAGACACTCCCGCCCCAGCCTCTGCCCAGGTGACAGTGGACACCATGAAAGCGCGACGAGTGGCCGTGCATCGCTTCAGCGGCTCCCAAACCAAGGAACTGGAACAGCAGGCTCTGTCGAAACTGAAAACCTGGATGCAGCAGAACAAGCTTCAGGAGGCAGGTGCCCCCTTCAGCGCCTACTACGACCCGCCGTGGACACCGGGCTTTCTGCGCCGCAATGAAGTTCTGGTTCCCATCCCTCCTCAATAATTCTCATGCGCATCGGCATCACAGGAGCGACGGGCTTCATCGGCAGGCATCTCAAAGAATATGCAATCGACCAAGGCCATGAGGTGATCGCGTATTCACGCAGGCCGGGGTCGGGCCTGACGCAGCCTAAACAGGCACCCCATGCGCTTCCTGAGACGCCGCTGGATGCACTGGTACATCTCTCGGGCGAATCACTGATGGGCCTCTGGACGCAGGACAAACGTGATCGCATCTGGAAAAGCCGCGTGGATTTCACCGAGTCCCTGGTCGCGCATCTGGGCACATGGAAAGCTGAGAACCGGCCCAAAGTGCTGGTGTGCGCCTCCGGGGCCGGATTTTATGGCAACAGTCGCTCAGACGCCGTGGATGAAACATCGCCGCGTGGCGAAGGCTTTCTGGCAGATGTCTGCGCAGGCTGGGAATCTGCGGCGCATCAGGCCGAAGCTCTCGGCATGCGCGTCATCACCTCGCGCACGGGCATGGTGCTGGGCCGCGACGGCGGGGCGTTTCCACTGCTGCGGCGGGTGTTTGCCTGCGGCCTCGGCGGCAGGCTGGGTTCAGGGCGGCAGTGGATGTCCTGGATACACATCGATGATGCAGTTCAGATTCTCCTCCAGGCGATCACCACCGAAACCGTGAGCGGCCCGCTGAATCTCTGCGCGCCAGAGGCCGTCACGAACGCGGAGTTCACCCAAAAACTGGCAGCAGCCCTGCATCGCCCTGCCTTCTTTCATGCACCTGCCTTCGCCCTCAAAGTGCTGCTGCGCGGCATGGCGGACGAAATGCTCCTGGGTGGGCAGCGAGTGATTCCTCGCACTGCCACGGAGATGGGCTACGATTTTGTCCACCCGACACTCTCCGGCGCTTTGGCCTCGCTGGTCTGAGGGAAGCCTGTTTACAGTTGTTGACGATTGTTTTCCAAACCACTGTCAACCATCGTCAACGACTGTAAACCACCGTCAACTTCCCCCGTCCCTCATGGCATCCCAGCAGACCACCATCGGCATCATTTATGATTACGATCAGACGCTCAGTCCGACGTACATGCAGGATGAGACGCTCTTTCCACACTTCGGCATCAACCCCGAGCAGTTCTGGAAGCGCAGCCGCGAACTCGTAAATCAGGAGGGCTACGACGGTGAACTGGCCTACCTGAAATGCATGCTGGACTACCTCGACATGGACCGGCCAACGAACGAGGACTTGCAGAAACTCGGCGCAAAGCTGAATTTTTTTAAAGGCGTGCCGGAGCTTTTCGACGAACTGAACAAAGTGCTGAACGACCAGCACCGTCTGCTCGGTGTGAAAATCGAGCATTACATCATCTCCAGCGGCCTGAAAGCCCTGCTGGACGGCTCGGCGCTGGCACCGTTTGTGAAGCGCATCTTCGGCTGCGAATTCGGCGAGGATAAAAACGGCCGCATCACCTTCCCCAAACGCGTCATCAGCCACACCACCAAGACGCAGTACATCTTCCGCATCAACAAAGGCATGCTGGAACCCCACGAAGACGTGAACGATCACATGGCCCCGGAACTGCGCCCCATCCCCTTCCAGCATATGATCTATGTCGGAGACGGCCCGACGGACGTCCCCTGCTTCACTCTGATGAAGCGCTATGGCGGCCATGCGGTGGCGGTTTACAATCCTGACGAGGCCAGCCGCAGCAGCTTCCGCAAATGCTACCAGCTCACCGGCCTCGCCGACCGCGTCAAACACATCGCCCCCGCCGATTACCGCCCCGGCAGCCATCTCCGGCTGCTGCTTGAGGAGATGGTGACGGACATCGCCGACGGCATCGTGCGCAAAAAGCGCCAGGAAATCGAAGAGGGCACGGTCTCAGCACCGCATTTTTAACTCACGGCAATACCTCGCGCCCGCATGTCTCGGAACCACTCCACATAGGCAGGCACCCCCTGGGCAATGGTAGTGCTGGGCTTGAAACCAAGCAGAGCCTTGGCCTTGCTCACATCGGCAGAAGTCAGCGGCACATCCCCCGGCTGCTCAGGCAGTTGATTGATGACGGCCTTTTTACCAATCGCCTGCTCAATGGTGGCAATCAGATCATTGAGAGTGACGGTCTGGGAACCACCGAGGTTGATGATGTCGCAGATGGGACCGCTGGTGTAGTTGAGCGCACCAATGATGCCATCGACGATGTCGTGGACAAAGGTGTAGTCGCGCGCGGTGCTTCCATCCCCAAATTTATCGATCGGTTTGCCATCTTCGATCAGTCGGGAGAATTTTGAAATGGCCAGATCAGGGCGCTGGCGTGGGCCATAGACCGTGAAAAAGCGCAGGGCGACTGTCTTGATGCCGTAAAGATGGCTGTAATTGGAGCACATCTGTTCGCCTGCCATCTTGGTCATGGCATAGGGGCTGATGGTTTGCAAAATGGGGTCGGCTTCAGCAAAGGGCACTTTTTTGTTCACTCCATAAACGGAAGAACTGCTGGCGAAGACAAAGTGCTTCACTCCGGTGCGGCGGGCGGCCTCAAGGAGATGAAAGGTGCCTTTAATATTGGTATCGATATACAGCTCGGGCTGCTCAATGGAGGGGCGCACGCCAGCACGGGCCGCCAGATGGATAACTGAGTCAAAACGGCTCAG
This sequence comes from Prosthecobacter debontii, assembly GCA_943371875.1. Classification (GTDB taxonomy): domain Bacteria; phylum Verrucomicrobiota; class Verrucomicrobiia; order Verrucomicrobiales; family Verrucomicrobiaceae; genus Prosthecobacter; species Prosthecobacter debontii_C. The sequence continues at coordinate 34,322 of CALRWM010000031.1, forward strand.
ATTAAAGGTGTCATGGACAAACTTCGGATCAGAGATGTCCCCCTCACAAACCGTCACTTTCGAAGCGAATGACCTCAGATTCTCACGCTTGATCGTGGGATTGTAGTAGTCATTGAAGCTGTCAATGATTGTGATTTCCCCAGCTCCCTCAGTAATAAGGCGCTCAACGGTGTGGGAGCCGATGAAACCAGCTCCGCCTGTGACAAGAATTTTCATGCTAGAAAGGCCTGGTCGGACGTGGTTGCCGGCCACCAGATGAACAACTAACGATCAATGGTCCGACAATTGCAAGGCATCAGGAGAAAGGGATTGACGCAAGGGGGCGAATTTCGCTAAATATATAGAATTCTCCGAATCATCTATTTTCCGTCCCTGAACCATGAGCGAATCCGAAAACACGCCCCCAACACCACCGTCAGGCTCGACGCCCAAAACGGCCGCCGTCCCGCTGAAAAAAGAAACGGTGCGCATCACACTGCGTGGTCGCCCAGGTGCAGGTGTCACCCAGCCGCGTGAGTCCACCTCGCCGGTTTCCCCTGCCACAGGTGGAATTCCAGCCTCTTTCAACACGACATCCGTGGTTCCCATGATGTCGAAAAAATCCACGGCTCCGATTCAGCTGCCTTCCGCGCCGCTGCCTCCACCGGCGCCCAAGTCAAGCACCTCCCCGGTGAAGCTGCCTGCGCCGCCGATGTCGCCCCCGTCTAGGAAGACAACTTCAGCCATTCCAGTAGCCTCGTCACCACCACCGGCCGCACCTGCCCCTTCTGGCGCGATGCCCCCTCCGATGGCTCGTCCGCTGGCTCCTCCTACGGCACCTAAGCCGCCAGGAGCACCTGTGGCACCGGCGGCCCCTCGTCCTTCCTCACCGCCCATGGCAGGTCTGCCAGCCGCAACCCGCCCGCTCGCCCAAAATCCAGCCGCGCCACCTCCGCGCACCGAAACCGGCGCGCCTACCGTTCCTCTGCAAAAGCCAACCGCAGGTCCGCGTCCTCCTTCAGCACCTGGAGCAGGCACTGGCCCCATGGTGGGTGGCGGAGTCGGGGCAGCCAGTCCTCTCCCGAAAGCGACCGTCAAACTGCAGCCCACACAGGCCATGCAGCGCCCGTCCATCTCCGCTCCTCCCAGCGCCCCCGTCAAGCGCAGCGCTGCCGCCGACGCGGAACAGTTCTATGAAGAAAAGGATCCAGAGGCAGGCTTGGTCCCGCTCTCGGTGATCTGCTTTGTTCTTTCCGCCGTTTTGATGGTGGTTCAGATGTTTGGAGCGGATGCTATCAAATCTGATCCCCTTGGTGAATCCCCGATCATGGTCCCTTCTGACAACAAACAGGCTTGGGAAACTCACTCCTTGGCGACCGGTACCTGGTCAAACGAGAAGTTCAAAGCTGAACTGCTGCCGATTCCTTGAAAAACTGACGGCCCTCCTCAATCTCACTCTCTCATCTCATGCCTCTTGCTTGGTTAGTTTTTATTCTCGCTGTTGCCACCTTGGCTCTCAATTTCCTCGCCCGAAGCGGCGGGGGGATGTAAGCCTTTGACAGTTTGTGCCACTCTCCATCCATCTTCCCTCCTCAGAGGGAGGATGGATTTTGCTTTCGTACACTGACCGACACTTCAGTCAGTACCAACGCGCAGTAGAAAAAAGTCCAAGCCGCGAGTGAAGCCATCGAGAGGGATGCTCTACGAACGCGTTAGCGTTCTGAAGGAGAGGGATCGTCCCGATCCCTCACGCTCACGCCACGTTCAGCGCTCCAGTACATTTTCAAACATACCCTCCTCCGTCGGCAGACCTGCTTTCAACGGATCGTGGTATATGCATTTGGGATTTAGGCATCCAATTCAGCCTGCATAGGCCCATCCATCATTCGGATGAAAGGGCTGCTTCAAACGCTTCAGCACTCTCCTGACTGAGCGCCTTTATACCCGGGTTCTTTTCCAAGCTCCAATCTCAAACAGCAGGCAGTACTATTGCTTGCCCCCGCGACCACCAGGATTGGGGTCCATGTCCAGATCGAAATTGAATTTGGGGAAGTCCTTGAGCGTGAAGGAAAGCAGAAGGCCGAAATCAGAGATGCCGTTGCCGTTGTTACGAGACATCAACCCAAAGGAAGCAATCCAACTGCTCAGATCCTTTGAAAAGCTGTAGCTCTGGAACTGGAGAATGCCGTTGGTCGCTTCGTAGATGTGGTAGGTGTTAAAGCCGTAGTTTTCGTTCAACCTCGCATAAAAGCGTGTGAAAACCAAGCTGCTGTCACGGAAAAAGGGATGGTCGTAAATGTACTGATGTCCCAGCTCGATAGAGGTGTTTTTGCCCAACATCCAACTCACACTGTTGTTGGCCTCAGTAAAGGCACCGACACCGCTGGTAATTGGCAATTGGAGATCTGACTTCACCGTAGCCCAAGGCACAGGGGACCAGAAAAGCTCATTGTACACATTGGAGAGGCTCCGTCCGTATTCAGGGTCCTGGCCAAACACATTCACATAAGTGTTCATTCCTGCCCAAGTGTAGGTCTGACTGTCTCCGCCTTCTGGCGTCTCCCAGAAACTGCCGTAACCGCTGCTGGATATGTAGTCACGCTTCGTTTGGAAAAGATTGCGGAATCCGACACGCGCCACATTCCATGAGCGAAGACTGTCTACTGCCGTAAATAACGGAACATCAATGGATCGCGGCCGGGTGGTGGTGGAAAGCCGGTCAATCGCAGGAACCCCCGCATTCTGACTCGCATCCAGATACGAATAGTTCATGTAGGGCTGAAACACATGCCGTATTCCATTGATACCCAGGGAAGGAACCTGCACATCGCTCCAGTTTTTGGACAACTTGAAGGAGACGTCCAGCCCAAAGCTGAAGATGCCTCGAGCATAATTCTTCAGGCCTGTGGTACTGCCAACAATACCATTATAGCTCGTCATACCGGCCCCAATCCTGGGCGTCACATTCAGCCAGCCCATGTAGGTCTTCGGATACAGCAACTCGTGGTAGGTATGAAAACGGGCATATCCAGGTTGCGCAAGTCTGCTTGAAATAGCCCCAAGCCCTTGGGTGATGTCGACGGGCGTCAGCGTGGCGGTTCGTGGGGCTCCCACGAGACCGAGGAAGGAATCGGGCGCGGTTCCAAGCGGATCACCCAGCACGTTCGCCAGCCCCCCAACTCCAAGGGTCTGCAGGCGGATCAACTCCGCTCTTTCCTGCTGCCCAACCATTTCACCAATGATGCCTGCGGTGATGGTGCCTTGATGAAACACCCCAGAATTCCACAGAGGCCTGCGGGTAAAGTCGATGGAAAGCTCAGGAAGACGTGTCGTCGTCCGATAGAAATTGTTCAGCTTGAACTTCGCCATCAGGGTGGCTACATAAGCCTCATTCGTGTGAATGAGTGAGATCTGATTGTCAGGCTCGCGATTAGTGCGGTAATCATTGAAGAAGAAATCTTCGTAGAAGTGTATGTCGCTGATCTTGTTGATGTCGAAATCAAGATACCAAGTGCTAACATCCGGGCCCGGAAGGTAGATGCGGTGCTGAAAATTGACCCGGTATCTGTTCTGCGGCACCTGATAACGGATGGCACTGGTGGCGTTCGTTGTGGGGTCGGTGTCTCGGACACCATACAACTTCAGGGTGCCAAAATTCTGCCGATTGGCACTGTGACGTGCCGAAAAGAAATCCACGCCGGCACCCACACCACGCTTGCTGCGCAGATCAAATTTGTATTTCGCGAAGGTATGATCGCCATGGACGACCGCCATCTGGGTCAATAAGAACGCACCCCAGCGGCTTTGAAACCCGGGACCAAAGCGCATGCTGCTGTCTTCATCCAGTGATTTGGTGATTTGAGGCAGCCAGAGAAACGGTGTTTTCCCAGCATACATTTTCACATCCTTGAGGATGGCTTTGTCGTCTGGATAAACCGTCAGTTCTTTGACTCCAAGATGGTAATTCGGGTCCTGCACATCATGCGATGTGAATGTGACACCCTTGGCGTCAATCCGGTTTTCAAGCTTGCTCCCCGAGTGGAAATCGTCCGCCTTGAAGAAAAACATGCCCGATGTCCTTCTAAACCCGCCGCCCGTGGGACCACCACCGGCGGTGATGCCTGTTCCAGCGATGCTCTGCTGCGTTCCTGCACCAATGCCCGTGATCACGTTGCGACCTGACATCTCACCCGTGATCGAGTTGTAGGTGATCGAATCCCCATGGTAGAGCATTCCATCCCGCCAAATCGTCACCCCGTCCTTGGCAACAACCTCGCCCGTGGATTGATTGTACTGCGCACTGCCGCAGCGCATTTCGACATCACCGTAATGAATATGCACATCACCCGTCACCGTCGCGACACCCGTTTCAGGATCCATCGTAGTGGTTAGCCCACGAATGTTCAGATCACTCGTGAGACTGTCGAGAAGGGATTGCCCGTTCGCCGCCCCGGCCAAGGCCAAGGCGCAAACGAGGACCGTCACGCAAAATTTTGAAAAAATCATAACACGAGAGGACATCGCCCTACACGAACAGGCAATGAGAGCGACCTAAATAGGCTACCGGGATCACGGTGACAAGAAAAAGCCGGACTTTTTTCGCTTCAGTCGTCCTCCCGTCCGGGACGCACGGGGCATACACCCTTTTTACTTGGTGCTTGAACAAACTCCAGCAGTCGCCGCGCTTTGTCCGGCCACTCTTGGGCCACCGCCTGCTCTACCGCCTGCGTCAGGTTCAATCCCCCGCAAAAAAGCTGCTGAAACAGGTCTTTAATCGCTCCGCGCTCCTCGGTGGTGAACCCCTGCCGCCGCAAACCGACCACATTCAGCCCGGTGATACGGTTGATACGCTGTGCCGCACAATAATGTGGGATGTCCTTGCTGAAGCTGCCGTTCCCCTGGATCACGCAAAAATCTCCAATGCGCAGGAACTGGTGAAACACCGCTCCGCCGCCGATGAAGGTATTGTTGCCCACGTGAATGTGGCCGCCCAGCAGGACCGCGTTGGCCAGGATATTCCGGTCCCCCAGCACCACATCATGCGCCAGGTGGCTGCCCACCATGAGATAATTGCCATCGCCGATCCGCGTCGCCGTTCCCGGCTTGCTGCCACGGTGAATCGTCACGTGCTCACGAATCACATTCTTTTTGCCTAAAATCACGCTGCTCAGGGTGGCGGGATCAAAGCCCAGATCCTGGGGCTCCCCACCGATCACCGCCCCGCGTCCGATCCGCGTCCCCTCCCCCACGATCACGTGTCCCACCAGTTGGGCATGAGCCTCGATCTTGCATCCGGCCGCCACCACACTTGGTCCTTCAATCACCACATAGGGGCCGATCTCGGCAGCGGGGTCGATTTGGGCGCTCGAATCAATCAGTGCGGTCTTGTGGATCATGCGCCATGACCATGGATGCCCCCTCGTCGGGGATCAATCCTGACTTGCAGCTCATGCAAACTTCCTCTTGGCAGATTGCCTCGCATTGCCTACTGTCCGCGTTCCGCAACGCAGCACCAGGAGAGGTGGTCGAGTGGTTTATGGCTCCAGTCTTGAAAACTGGCGTGGGTTTATCCCCACCGTGGGTTCGAATCCCACCCTCTCCGCCATTCTTGCCGACCCAATGAGGCGAAAATGCCCTCAGTAGCTCGTAGAGCGAATAACGAGCCACCGTTTTTCAGGCTGCTCACATACCATCATCCATTTGGACTCCCCTCGCCCGAATCACTCCGCCATGAGACAGAGTGCCGCTGGCCGGACTCGAACCGGCAAGGGAGTTACCTCCCAGCAGATTTTAAGGCTAACTATTAGCGGAATTTAAATCGCTGGCATCCAATGCATTAAATAACATAAAGTCCAAATAGTGACACTGCTGGTGACACTTAGCGTTTCCAAGGTGGCACCGTTTCGGGGTGGGTTTCATAGTGCAGGGTTTCCTTCCATTTTTCTTCGATCTTCTGGCGGTCGCCCCAGCGTTGCCGGCCTTGCTCCTCCTTTTCCTCTCTCTCGGCTTCGCCTTGAAAATGGTTGAGCAGTATCCAGGCGACGAAAGCGATGAACATCAAATAACCGGGGGGGATTCCGAGCCACCGGGACAGTTCATAAGCGGGCATCAGACATCCGGGCAAGGCCAGCATTGCCAGCACGGAGGATAGGTTGCGTGATGAGTGCATGCCCAAAGGCTAGCATGACTGTCAAGCCGGTCACCAGTGGCGCTTCACGACGGGCGGCGGGAACAGATTCCGGTAGGCGTGTTCGGCCAGTTTGTTCCTTTGGTGAGAGAGCTCGATCAGGCGTGCGCGCTTCACGTCGGGTCGCAGGACCCTGCTGGCTTGGGTGTCTTTCATCGCTGCGTTGATCTCGGAGAGCGTGCGCTGTGCCGCGCGGATCTCACCTGCGCCAGTGCGCCCGGTCTTGGCGTCGGTGATGCGGCCATACCAGCCAAGTTCGGCACCGTTGGCCTGCCACCATTGGCGCTGCTGTTCGCTGGTCATTTGTGCGGTCTGTTTGTTGAACACCGCCAGCTTCCCCTCCATTTCGTGCGTGGCCTCGTAAAACCGCGAGACAAAGGCGCTGGCCGCATAAGGGCTGCCGGTGAAACGATTGAACCCTGCGAGTTTGCCCAGCGGGGTTTCAGTGATGCTCTGCCGAGGGACGGGTGGTATGTCTGCCATTCCCAGTTTGGCCATGCCGTAGTCGATGGCGCTGGTGCCAAACTGTGCGGAGGTGGCAAAATAACCGCGCAACAAATGGTCGATCACCATCGGGCTTTGTCCCGTCCACCGGCCTAGAACCTTGGCTGTCTCGCTGGTGAAGTTGTTATATTGCTGTTCCTTCGGCAGCCAGGTGTAGCTCTGCGGCACGATTGGCATGCCCGTCCAAAGCTGATAGTTGGTTTTTGTCTCGATGATTGGCCGGAGCCCGGCAATGCTCAAAGTCATTTCGAGCGGGTCGATGCTGTTTTGCAGAATGTTCTCTGCTGCCTTGCGCGCGCCGTTGGGATCTCGGTCTGTGGCATAGTCCAGCCCACGCTCCACACTGGTGCCATACACCGCGCCCAGCAGGAACGGCTTCGGGATGGACAGAATGTTGTCACCCCACGGCATGTAGCTGCCATCCATTCCCATGGCCTTGAACAGCGGCCCCAGGTTGATGTTCCAAAACAGGTTCTTGCGGTAGTCGTTAAGGTTCTGGATCTCCTCGTCGTCCTTCCCAAGCGCCCAGCATAGCAGCGACGGCAAGGTGATATACAGCAGTCCCTTCAGCACCACAGTTCCGCGTGTTTTCGGGTCGAGGTGCATGCGAAAGAACTGATCGAGCCCCTGCACATTGGCGTTGGCAAAAGGGATGAACTGGTTCACCACGCGCATGATCTCACCGGCACGGGCAAAGTTCAGTGAAAGCGTCTTGCTGAAGTTGGCGGCCTGCATGTCGGTCGCTCCGCTTTCCTTGGCGCGTATGAACTCCCCCACGCGGGTTGCTTGTTCGGTGAATCTGCCGGCAGCTCCCACCAGATCGAGCGCATTGCGCAGGCCGGTGCGCCAGGCTTTCGGATCGGCCATGCCCTGCACCATCCTGCGTGCAATAGGATCTTTGGGCAGGGCGTCCTCCAGCATTCGCGTAAAGGCCATGGTGCCCGTTACCTGGGCGGAAAATTCGCCGCCCGCCTGCTTCCAGCGTTCATACTGTCCGCCCTGGCGCATGATCTCCAGCCCCCCTTTAAAGGCATCCCAAAACGGCACAAAGCTGCGGCCGATCTTGCCGCCGCCGCTGGTGGTGAACACACCGCCCTGCACCTGGTCGCGGGTGAAATTGGGAATGGCAAACCATGGTCCGCCTGTTGCCCCCCACCGCAGCACGCGCGCGGGTGTGGAGAGAATGCGAACAAACCATCCGGGCAGATTGCCCAGTTTCACCGCGTCGGCATCGGCATTCTTGAGCGCCTGCATGAGCAGTGCATCTTTGATTTGCCAGTGCTCGCGCTTGCCGTTTTTGAAAATGATCACCTCGCCGTTCTTGGTATCCGGCTTGGTGATGGCCTGATACAGCCTCAGGGTGAGGTCGGCATCGGCGGGCAGATCGCTTTCGTCCTGGATCACTCCGGCTTGCTTGAGATGCTCCACGATTTGATCATGTGAAATCACCTGCGGCTTGATCTTGGGCATGATCGTCTCGCCCCACTGGCCGTGCCCTTGCACTTGTCGCACGAGGTCGAAGAATTTCACCGCGATAAGATTCTGCTCCGCCAGCTTGCGGAACATAAACGCGTTCTTCATCGCTGACTGCATCGGGTCGATGATGGCGCGGTCACTGCCCTTGAGAGAGTGGATGCCGCTGCGCAGATCCACGTAGCCACCCGCGTTCTTTGACTGCTCCGGTCCGAAGCTCACGTTGTTGAGTGCTTCATACATGCGGTAAAACGGCACGTAATCCGCGTTCGACAGATCCATGACCACGGCGCTGGCAGCATCCAGCAAACCGGCCTGCACCAGCAGATTGCGTTCATTGCGCATCCACGCTTGCAGCTTGATGCGGGTCGGCTCAAAGCGCCGCCTCAGCTCCTGCATTTCAGCAGCGGGCAGGCGCGCGTTTTCAAAGCCGCTGCGTTTGCCCTGGCGTTCGATCTCAAGCGCTCGCACCAGTGCAATGTAGGTGGTGAAGCTGGTCACATCTCCTGGCCGTAGATCACTCAGGATCGTTTGTAATCCCGGTCCCACCACATTGCCATGCAGGTCGGTCTGTTGGCCAAAGATGTCCTGTCCGGCCTTGCCTGCCCAGCCGCCGCGATGGTTCTCCATCCACATCTCCACCTCAGCCGCCAGCGCGGCCAGTCGCGGGTCGATCTCCGCCGCCTGCTTGATCACATCGAGCGCGGGCTGAAGCGTGTTCACGTTTTTAGCATAGACATCACGAAAGAATTCACCCCAGGTCCGCTGCTGCTGTGCGCTGGCCGGATCAATCACAATTTGCGCCTTGGCCTTCTCGAATGCCGGCATCGCGACGTAATCGGCAATCATGTCCTGTGCCTCGCGCAGAGCCTCGGCCAGCTGGGGATTGCGGCGCTGCACTTCGCTTTCAAAAAACGCGCTGAACTGGGGCGCTGCCGCCCGCGCGTGTTCCGGCATCGTCAGCCATTGACGAATAAATTCCGCGACTCCTTCCTTTCTCACCATGTTTTTTGTGTAACTCGGCAGGCTCGTGGCGCGGCCCAGCGGCATCAGCTCCCCGTCAAAATGACCGCTCCAGTCAGGCGCGGGTTTGCCCGGCTGGTCATTCAGAGTGCGGTAGTGCAGCGCGTGGCCGATCTCATGCGCGAGGACCGGAATGTCATTGATCGCTTGCAGCCGGATGCTCTCAGGCTTGCCTCGGTAGATTCCCAGCGCATTGCGGAAACGTCCCACGCCCACGGCAGGCAGTCCCACCGCCCGCAGCAGGAATTGGCGAATGCCCGTCAATGTCCGCACCTTGCCGCTCCAGACTCGTTGGCCGCCCCCTTGGGCCAGCTGTGGCGCGGCACCTGGGGGAGAGGTGCCTGGGGGCCGTGCCCCTGAATACATCGAAGGCAGCGGGCCGTTGACGCTCGGCCTGGCCATCGCCAGCGTGTCCGGCTCGTTTATTTCTTCACCTGTGTTACCAGATTCACCCGGTAGCGTACGCGCTTGGGCTTGAGAACGAACTTCTCCTTCTTGGGCGGGTGCGCCCCCCTGCTCGTGTGGTAGATCGCTGGTGTTTCCATGGTCGGGTGCTTGAACTTCTTCCAGTCTGCCGTGGCTAATTTGTCGCACGGCTTCCACGATCCGTCCAGCTGCTGCTTGGTAGGCTTCGGCATGGGCCGGATAATCGGACGCATAGATGGGCACTGCCTGCCGCACGTCCAGGTGCCACGGTTGCAGGTGTCCATTTTCCGCGCGGTCGGCAAAGTAATGCACCAGCTCGTGTTGCCAGCTGTCCAGACTGGCGTTGCCCGTGGGGGCTGGGTTGATGCTTTCGATTTCGGCGGCAAGTTGACGCCGTAGCGGATAGGTGGCATTTGCCCAGTCGAGCATCTTTTGCACCAGCGCATTTGGCGTGCGGCTGCGCTTGGAGGATGGCAGCGCCATCTCGCTGTCATCCATCTCAATCGGCATGACCACCGCCATGTTGGGGCTGGGAATGCCGCTGGCGTTCTTCAGCACAAACGGCCCTGCGGCTTCCAGCTGCCTTGGATTGTCCCAGACTTCCAGCAGCACCTCGTTGCGATGATCGGCGCTCTGCACCGCATCCAGAAAATCTTCAACCTTGAGGTCGGGGTGATACCTCAGCGCGGCCTGATAGACCTGCCTGATGGTCACCATCATGGAACTGCTGCCTTTGACCGCAGCGGCATAAGCCGCCTGCAGCAGGGAGGTTTGCGCGGCGGCGCTTGATCCGAAAGGCGCGCGCGTGACACTGGAAGCGGCCGCTGCTTGCAGATTGGCTTGCTGCCCGCTGGTGAAATTCCGCCTGCGTGGCAGGAAGGGGTCTGCCTCTGCGCTACCGGCTTTCTGTTGCGCCCGCTCGCGCGGTTTGAACTCGTCCACCAGAATAGCGGAGCGGGTCTGTGGGTCCAGATTCAGCACTCCAAACTTCTTGCCGTCCTCGATCTGTACCAGCGTGGCAGTGCCGTCCTCGTCATGTTCGACGTGTGTGACACGCACGTTCTCGCCTTTCAAGGTGAACTCATCACCGGGCAGCACGCTGTCGAGTGCAACGCGCTGACTTTCGACGGGCGACAAGCTGCTCTGCGCCTGATCAAAGTTTTTAAACCGGCGTTCTTCATCCTTCTGGTTCTGCTGCTGGCGGCGGAACTCCACGCGGTGCTGCGTGCGTTCGCGGATCGTCTTGTCGATCTGTTCCATCAACGCGTCCGGTGACGGCTGCGCGATGTAGCCCTCATCAAAGGCCATCTGTGCAAGCGCGTCGGCATTGTGGCCTCCTTCGCTGCTGGCGAGAAAGCGCCGGTAGTAGCGCGGCATTTCATAGCTTTGCGTCCAGTCGTATTCGCCACGGTTGCGCGCCTCGCTGCCCTGTCGTGGAATGTGCAGCGGGTTCTCATTAACGAAGTCGAGGATGTCACGATAGCCCAGCGGGTTGTCGGGAATGACGGGCATGCGCTGGCCGCTCTGGTTGGCCGCTCCCTGCGCCCTTGCCCGGTTGTCCGCGTATTCCTGCTGCTGCTGTTCAAACCGCGCCTGCGCCTCCGGCGTGCGCTGGATGCCGTAATCCATCAGCACGTTGCCCCCGGCAGGTTGTCTTGCCAGTGTGCCAAAAGGGTCGTCCTGAAATGCCGGCACCGGCTGCGGGCCGGGCGGTGTTACGGTTCCTCCTGCCTCGGTCGGTTGTGGCGGCGCATTGATCGGACCCTCGAAGGGATTGAAAGGAGCAGCACCAGCAGGCGCGGCAGGTTGAGCTGTTGTCGGATTCGTCGTGGTGTCATGGGCTTGGTTCCAGTTGGCAATGGCTCCACCTCCGGCAATGGGCACCGCTGCCATCATGCCTGACAGCAGCTCCTGTGGCATCGGTGCCAGGACATCGGGATGCTCGCCAAGTGCCACAGGATCAACCGCAGCGCGTTGAATGCCGCCAGTCAGAACCTCTTCGAGCCCTTCCTTGCCGATCTCCATGGTGGCATGCCCAACACCGCCACGGAAGATGTTCTTCGCCTGAGCCGCACCCAGCCTTTCAACCGCCCCTTCAGTGATGCCGGTAAGCAGAGCATGCAGATCACGGCCTGCACGCAGCCGCTCTGCGGTCGCAGTGTCTCCACGTGCCACAGCATCGTCAATCTTGCGTTGCGTCTCCAGTTCGGCACCGCCCGTTGCGCTCGCGCTCATACCTGCACCGGCTGCGCCCAGCCGCCCGGCTTGCTGTGCAGCCAGTTCAGCGGCAGCCGCATCACCCGGAACGGCACCCAGCACGGCACGCGAGGCGATGCCGCCAGCAAGGAACGGAGCCATCTGACCAAGACTCTGCTGCGCACCCTTCACCGAGTTGTTCCACACTCCGCCCTCCAGGTCACGCCGTGTCGATCCGCCCAGCCGCAAGTCCTGCGTGCTTTTGATCTCCCCCAGATCGCGCATGGTCTTGTCGGCACCGGGCGCACCCACCAGTTGCCCCGCACGCGCCAGCAGGGCAGCGCTGGTGATGCCAGCCGTTTCGAGCCCTTTGTAAAATTCAGTCCCGCCAGCGTAGGAACCAATCGTGTCACGATACTGCGGCTTTTGCAGTTCCTCGCGCACGCGCTCATTCATCAGCGCCTCCGGTCCGCCTCGCTTTAAGTTTTCTATCGCTTGATCCAGCGGTTTGAGCGCCTCCCTGCCAGCGATGGCCAGGTGGACAATCTCAGGAGACTCCAGCTTGCTGTTCGCCAGCATTCTTTGTCTGTAGGGATCATTCAACCGCCGTTCAATTTCCGCCTGCACATCCTCCGGTGTCGCATGCGGCACCCGCACCAGCGCCTTGTTTTCCTTCATCGGGTCGCTCGGATCTGGAATGGTCAGCCCCACGTCCATCATACCATCGCTGGCTTTGCGCATGCGGAAGTGGGCGAGATCCCTTCCCCCCGCTGTCACCTTCCCGCCGTAATAGCGTTCAGCGGGCAGTTGCACGGCACTGCCTGCCTTGATGGCCTGTTGCACCACATGCTGGTATGTTTCCGGCAGCTTGCTCGGGTCATAGTCATGTTTCTCCAGCTGCGCCGCCAGCTTCTGCTGTTCCACCGGGTCGGGCATCTGCTGCTCGATCACCTGACGCTGCACGGCGGGGCGTAGTTGATTGAGTACATCCTGCGTGTCGTTGTCGAGCTTGAGCACGCCGTTGAAATACTGGTCGCCGCCATGCTCCCGGCCCCACGTCTCCAGATTGTCGCGGTGCCTGATCACCCCTTGCGCGATTTGTTCGGGCGGCAGGTTTTGCTCCTGCCCCATCTTCACAATATCAGACGGGCCATACCTTAGAAATTCCGGTGCCTTATTTGTTGGCATGGGTCAGTTGTTCACGTTGTTTTTTCTGCCGTGCTGCCTCTTGCTGATACTTCAAGTTCAGCTCGTTGGCCTTGGCCATCAGTTGCTCGCTCGCCTGCGTGTTGAGCTGCGCGGGAGCGCTGAGTCTTTTTGCCTGCTCTGGAAACTGCCAGTCCCAAATTTGCGCCAGCGCCCCTTGCGTCGCAGGCGTGGAGAGAAAGGAATGACTCAGAGCTTTGTCCCGTGTCTTATGATCTAAGGCTCGCTGCCATAGCGTCTCTCCATCCGCCTGGTTGTTCTCGCCGATCTGCTGCCATAGATCCTGCTCCTGTTTCAGCAGTTGCGATGCCTGGCTTGGATTGCTCTCGAAGTACTGCCGAATTTTCGAATCATCATTGGTCTGCAAATAGTGCTCTCTCGCCGCTGCCAGCTGCTGCTCGGGTGACATGTCGTTGGCGTAGCTTGCACTCGGCAGCTGGCCGGTCTGCGTGCTTGCCTGTGGCGGTGGTTGCTTGGTCGCGGGCGTGGCAAAGGGGTTGTATCCTGTGTCGCCAGTTCCATCGCTGGCATGGTCCGGCACGTAGAGCTTCCTTGGCGTTCCGGTCTTCGGATCGTTTTCAAAGTAGTAATGGCGGAGCGGGCTCGTGCTCTTCTTTCCCGTGCTGGGGTCCACCGTTTCAGTGCCTCCTTCATCGTAGATCTTCGGCACCTCTTTGGGCTTGGCCGTTTCCGGCTGCGGATAGGTGCCGTGCATCGAGGTCATGGGTTTGCCATCTGGGCCAAAGCCCTGCCATGCCAGCGGCTTGCCGTCCGGGCCGGGCACGTCAAAGCGTTGCACGGGCGGGGGTGGTGGCACGCCGCTGCCACCTCCAAGCGTGGAGGGCGGCAGAGGTCCCTGTCCGTCCCATGGGAGCATAGGCACCGGGAAACCAAACTGAGGCGGTGCGGCCTGGCTTGTCGCGCTCGATGGCGGCGCTTGAGGGGCTTGAGGTGGGGGCATGGATGGCATGCCTGCATCTGCTTGTGGCATCACTGGGGCGTCCCGCACCCACACTTGAGATCCGGTTGAACGCCCCGGCACAAAATGCCCGGAGGGCGCAGCAGGCGCGGGCGGCATCATGGTGGCAGGTGCGCTGTTCACCGCTGCACCACTGTTCGCCTGCGGATAGGTGCGGTTGAACCACTGCTGGCTTTGCAGCATCTGCGGGTTGCGGTGCTGCCTCCATTGTTGTCGCGCGATGCGGTCCAGATCGTAGTAGCTGCTGCCCTTCTGCACGGGTGCCGTGCCGGCCAGACCGCCGCCGTAGCTGTGGTTTCCTGCTGCGGACGTCGCCGCCATCGGGCTGCGCGCTGGCATCGGCGGCATGTTCTGCCACGGGGCCGCTGTGGGCTGGCTGTTGCCCGGCCATGGCTGCCCCAGCATCATCGACGGTGGCCGCGTGTCATGAGGCTGGTTCAGGTTCACCGTGGAGGGCGGGGCGCCGATGCCGTTGTTCCGATTGTAGGGTGATGGATTGGCCATGGTGTCAGTTCCTTTCGTTGTGGGGGTCACGGCGTGATGCGCCAGATGTAAAATTCCGCCCGGTAGGTCCAGGGCGGTGTTCCATAAATGTCATCCCAGTCGAAGTGCTGGGTGCCCGTGCCGAGTTCCACCATGACCATCGTTGCGGTCAGGTCCGTCCCGTCATAGGTGTACTCCATCCAGCCCATCATCACGGGCCAGAAGTTCCTGCCGGGCAGCACCCAAAAGTCCAGCCCGGTGGTGTGGTCGCAGTCCGCCGTGTTGTAGCCGACTCCGACACCGGATGAATAATCAATGTTGCCCCCGTGAATCAGCATTTCGCCGGGGCTGTTGTCATCCGCGCCCGGCCCAAAAGTAGCCTCCACATAGACCTTCTTCACCGGAGGCCTTGGCAGGGTGTCCGGGTTCGCGTTGAAGTTGGGAATGGGCAGGCTCATGCGGAAGGCCAGGTTTGATAGGCAGGCACGCTGTGGGCATAGCCGTCGTCCTCGCAGTTCATCTCGAAGCTGTAAGTGAGCTTTTGCTCCACGAGCCTTCCGGCCTGCCATTTGAAGAGCAGAAACCAGCGCTCGGTGTCCGTGTTGGTTTGCTCCGCTGATTCCGCCGTGATCGCGCGCGAGGTCACCGTCCCGCTGCTCACGACTCCACTGGTGGCAATGTCCAATGAGAACGTGACGCACAGGTAAACATAGACCAGATCCGTGGCGCTCACAGTCAGCTCCGGTGGACTCGCATCGTCCAGAGAAACCCCGCCGATGGTGGCCACAGCGCCTGCTGCATTGCCGGAACTGATCGTCAAATGCGTATCATCCACCTTCGTGGGTTTCCAGTTGTGCGGGTCCGTGGTGGCGCTCGGCTCGGCAGCATACACTGGATCGGTCACCGTTGGCAGGCTGACCTCGGGCATGATTATCGCCCCCTGCTCGCCGCCGCTGTAACGCAGCCCTTCCTGTGCAGTCACCGGGAGTGCCCGGCTAAACAGGGCGCGAACATCAGCCGCTGGAAAGTTCGGATTGTTCATGGCCGCTCAATAAGGTTTGTAGGCCGTGGTTACTTTGAGGATGTAAATCCCCCGGTCAAAACTGGGGTCCATGTCGATCACCAGCGTATCCGGCCAGTTGGTCAAGCTCGTGGCCAGCATCACTCTCTCAAAGGTCTGCGCGGGGTGTCGGCTCGATTCAGGAATATCAACATACAGATCCAGGTAGCCATGCAGGCACGGCGGCAGCGTCATGCTCCCGATCCCGTAGTTGAAAAAGTCCCCCTCATCCTGCATCGCAGTCGGCACCGTGACCTCAAACGGCTCATGCGAAGCAAAGTACTCCACCTTCACCTTCGTCGGTCCCCGCCACGCCTTCCGCGTCCACGAAAAATCCCAAACAATGGAGGCCACGTAGGTCTCCAGATTGGCGTCATAGGCCAGCAGGTTCGCCGTCACCACCGTGTTCAGCACCGGGGGCCAGTAAATGCCTTGCCTGAGCCCTTCATCGCTATCAAACGCCGTGGCGATTTCCTCCGGGCTTCTCTGCTTGGCAAACCAGAATGCCCGCATGCCATCCGCCAGTTCTCCCGCCTTCGTCAGCACGTAGCTGCCATAGCCTCGCAGTTCTGCATCTTCCTTGGGTAGCAGCGGCATGAACGCAGTGAGCGTCATCCCCAGCGTCCTCACCGTGCTGTCGGTGATTTCGCTTTCCTTGACGTAGAGCACGACGGCATCCTCCCCCACCAAGGCCGTTGGCACCGTGGTGAAGAAGGATGTTTCAGCCGGGTCGCGCATCTCGGATCTCGCGGTTCAGTTTCAGCTGGTGATGACATCGGCCAGCGCCTCGCAGGCCAGGTGCATGAGAGTTTCATCCATCAGCTTGGCGCGGTCGCCTGCATGGTCGATGAAGCCCAGTTCGATGAGCACAGCGCGCGGGAAGTTCAGCACCGCCAAACGGGTGTGCTGGCTTTCGTGCTCTGTTTTCACGCCGCGATTCTGCATGTCCAGCGTCTTGACCACGGCGTCATTGCAGGCTTGAGCCAGAGATTTGTTCTGCTCGCCGCGATAGAACGTCTCCGTGCCCTTGGCCTTGCCATTGGCACAGTTGCAGTGCAGGGCGATGAACACCTCGCAGCCGTATTCTTTGGCGATGCCGGCACGCGCGCCCACGGGCGCGGGGTCGCGTTCATCGACGCGCGTGCGGATCACCTTGTGCCCCATGCCCTGAAGGATTCCACGCAGCACGTTGGCCCACTTCATCACAATCTCTGCTTCGGTGATTTCGACACCATCCACTTGGACTGCTGCGCCCGTGTCATACACGCCTCGGCGTGCGTTGGACATGCCATGTCCCGGATCAAGACAGATGTTCATGGCTTCACCTTGGTGAGGGGTTGCTTGGCGCTGGTGAGTTCACGTGCCTGCTTGACCTCGCCATAGACAACCGGCGTTTCGCGGATGAACACGCCCTTGCCGATGTTGAGCCATTGCGCGCCGGTGGCACCGATGAATGTTTTCTGCCCGTCTGGCGCGGAGCCACAGGAGGCAATCAGCATCGTACAGGTGAACAGGAGGGCGGCTGCGCCAAGTTTGGTCAGGTCGAGCCTGTTGCCCGTTGTGCTCGCAGGTGCGCTGGTTGGCGTGTTGTCTCCCGTGAAAATGGAAAGCAGGGACGCACCCCAGCTGCGGCCATTGGCCAGCGACTTGAGGAATCGGCCCAGCGCCATAAGTCCGACACCGATGGCAGGACCATAGACGGCCCACTGTGGAGGCAATGCCTGCTGAACGGCGGACTGCAGCAGCGGGTCAACCTGAGCCGACGCAAGGGCGGTCAGAGCAATGAAGGCGATAAGGGTGGCAAAGATGTGTTTCATGGCGTTCGTGTTGTTGTTGGTGTTGTTGCTTTGGTTTTTGCGGGCCTTGTGGCCCGGAATTTTGGCGAGGCTTTATGGGTCGAGCTTTCGGTCGATCTTTTGCAGCAGCTCCTTGATGGAAGTCAGCGCGTCCTCAGTGCGCGTGATGCGCTTATCCTGAGCGTTGAGGGCAGCAGTGAGTGCGGTTTGCAGCTTGTTGGCCTCGCTGGACGTGTACCGGGAGCCGTCCGTTGCCGCCCGCCATTGGTTGAGATCAATGAGCGCCTTGTCATGGGCTGGCACCTGCTGCGTCCGGGTGTCGATGGTGTTCACCCACATGGCCCCCGCCACCAGCCCCCCTGCGATGAGCACCGCTCCGGCGATCAACCATTGCACCAGCGGCACCAGCTTGAGCAGTTTGTCTTCAGTGGTCGCGCTCATGGTCAGTTGATTTGAAGGGCTGCGTTGAAAATTTCGAGAACCTGCTCGTCGGTAAGGCTGAGAGCTCCGGCGATCTGCGTCACCAGCGGGTGGTTGCTCTCCGCCGTGGCGTTGGTGAACCAGATCTGCGCCTTGATCCGTTCGGAGGCGTCCGCTATGGCCGCGATGGCGGCTACCACAGCGTCATACAAACTGGCATCCACAAGGGCGAGCTTGAGCTGCGTCATGGTGACGCTGATCACCGGCGTTTCCTCGGGCTTGACCTCACGCGGGATGCCCGCCGCAATGGCTTCGGCCTCCAGCATCTCGCTGCCGTCTGTCTTCATCTGCCAGCTTTCGTCTGCCAGAATGACGTTGCTGATCTTGCCCTGGGTGATGATGGCGATTCGTCGGATGGTCATGATGCTAGATGGGTGATGATGATCACGACGCCTGCGCCCCCCTCTCCGCCCGCGCCGCTGTTGTTGCCGTTTTCAGAAGCAGCTCCGCCGCCCCCGCCGCCTCCATACAAGCCACCTTTGCCACCATTGCCGCCGTTGGCGCTCACACCGCCGTTGGAGGTTGGCCGGGCAGATCCGCCGCCGCCGCCGCCTGTGCCGCTGCTCAGGAAAACTGGGCTGCCATCAGCGCCATCTCCAGGTGCTCCCACAGTGGACGATGCGCCGCCTGCGCCGCCTGTCGCCGCGCCAGTGTAAACATGCTGCGTATAGACTGAGTTGTAGCCCCCGCCATCCGCGCCGGAGTCCTCGACATCGCCTGATGACAGATCACCTCCACCGCCGCCGCCTGTCGGAATCAGAGCAGTAAGAGCCCCCGGTGTGGCGGAATGCATGGCACCCACGCCGCTGGTAATGATTGATGTGGTGTTAAGACCACTCATAAAGAAGCAACTGTTTGTCGTGCTAGCGCCAGCGGACGAAAAACCCGCGCCAACCAGCCCGCCTTCAGCCGTCCACGGTCCAAAGGATGAAGCGCCGCCAGCAGTTCCGAGATTCCCGTTCGTGTCGTCGGCTGTCACGCTGGCTCCCCCAGTTCCGCCCGCGCCAACAGACACCGATTCTGTCCCGCCAAACAGGCCCGGTGAAAGGCCGTTGGCATAGATGGATTTACCCCCTGCGCCTCCCCCTCCACCAAAGCGCGTAACACCATTCGCCCCACGCTGGCCAGAACCGCCGCCGCCGCCTCCGCCAATCACAATGAGGTCAATGCTCACAGCGCCCGCTGGCTTCGTCCAGGTGCCGCTGGCATTGAATACTTGCACGTCAACGGCGGCTGCTCCGCCGCCTGCTGCTGCTGGTGAAATCGTAATCATGGCTTAGTCGGTGATGTGGGCGAAAAACGCGCAGTCCGCGCCGCCAAGGGTTTTGGTGAAAGTGCCCGTGCTGCTGTTGCAGACGACGATGCCGGTCCCTGCTGCCACCGGGCGCGGGAAGTCGATGGCCAAGATGCTGCCCGCTGCGATGGGCACCGGAGGATAAAGCAGCGTCACTGGGCCATCGGCAGGCAGGGCGTTGGCATCCATGATGAGGATGAACTGCGCGCTGCCGCTGCTGTTGAACACGCTCAGTCCATGCAGCTTTCCCGCGCTGGCCTTCAGCACGTGGCTGGCCTCCAGCGCGATGCTCATCACCTGCACAGCCGCCGCACCGGAGGGGCCGGCATTGAGCAGCGCATTGATTTTCGTCAGCAGGTCCCACTCGCGGTCCCCTTGCTGAGGCGCGGTGGTTGGCAGGCTGCCGGTGACGTCCGCGCGGTCGGCGGTCGGACTGAAAAGATTGGAGTCAACTTGATGAATCATGGCAGGCAGCGGGTTCAGGGCTTGGGACGCCACGCGGCTTTCGCGAGGCGGAAATATTCGGCTTTGGCAGCGTCTTCGAGTTCGATCAGGGCATCACTGCGGCGCTGGGCTCCGGCCTGTTCCTTGCCGGTTTCCAGCAGGTAGGTGCCGCTGGCGTAGGCCGTCGTGAATTCGAGCAGCACATCGAGCACCGGTATCACTTGCCACCAGTCCGCTTCCGTGTCCGGGGAGTGGCCCGTGTTGTCGGCTTGCAAACTCTCATACACGTGGCCATCGGTGAAAAGCGCCGTGACTCCGCTCGCATAGGTCGTCGCAATGTTCCACGCGGTGGTGGTGAACTTGCGCGCCTTGGGCATGCTCAGAATGAACACGCTCGTTTCACCATCGGTCAGTGTGAGCCCGCCCTTGGTGGTCGTGTAGCGCACCCCATAGGCGCTGTTGCCTGCCGGGCGCGGGTCGGCGCTCCAGACTTCAAAGCGCCGCGCATCCTTGAGGCCGCTGAAATCGACAAAGCCGCTGGCGGGTGTGTAGGTGTCGCCGTCCCAGGCATCCTCCCAAGATCTTTTGTTGTAGCCACGTCGATAGGCGCGGTTGAAAACATCCAGGCATTTGCTTTGCAGTTGGGCGGTGCCCGCCACCTCTGCCGGGGTGCGGTTGAGTGCCGACGCGAGGCCGTCAAAGGCGACTTGAAAGCTGGTGCCTTCCCGACTCATGCGGCGGTGATCAAGGGTTGAGAGTTGCGTTCGCGGCGTCCCCAGTCGGCGGCGTTGGCCATGCGGCGTTCGGCAGGTGTCCAGCCAACTTTGTTGGTGATCTTCGCCAGCGGCACGCGCAGGTGTTCAAACTCCGGCTTCTTGAGCAGCCACGGAATGAAATCGCTTTCTTCGCTGAGCAGAGATCCGCCCCGGTCGCCGCGCTCGATCATGCTGGCGCGGTGAAATTGCAGCCATCGAAACTTGCTCATGGAAACCAGCGGGCGGGCGTCCCCCAGTGCTTCGACCACACGGCGCGGTCCCTGCTTGTGTCGCATCGCAGCTGCCTTCTTCTCCACCTCCAAAGCCTGCCCCTCCTTCAAGCGCCAGTATTCTTCCAGCTGCGCTTTGATCTCGCGCAAAGGTCTGCCGCTCATCAAGCAGAGCGTTTCGAGGGATACGGCAGGCTGTTCTTTGTCTGACCACATGGCGTCTGATTTTCTTGGGTGTGAAATCCCGCGCCGGAACGGCCCCGCCACACAAGGGCGATGAGTTGCAGAAAGCGTTGCCGCTCCGGCTTTCGGGAATTGGAGAAGCGGACGGTGCTCTCAACACACACGCAGAGAACACCGCCCGCCGAGATTCAGTTGGAGTAGAACATCCCCAGCAGGGCCGGGTAGGTGTTGAACAAGGAGGTGATGGTTTCGCAGTAGCCATCCTCGCCACCGGAGTCTTCGGGCAGCGGCTTGTGGCTCGGCACCAGGTTCGTGCGCACATCCCAAAACTTGATGTCCGTAAAGAACATGTGCGTTTCAACTCCAAGGGCGAGTTCCACTGCCGCACCGTCCGCCGTGGCGTTTTCACTGATGGTGATCTGCGTGGCGGAATCCACGCTCACAATGTAGGCACCTGCCGGAATGCCTGTGCCGCTGATCGGGCTGAATGTTTGCAGGGCGCTGTCGCCATCATCATCGGTGGGCACATTGGCCAGTCCTGTGATAACCGCGCTGCCGTTGGTGGTGTTCCCCGTAAGGCCGGAGGCGCTGTCACGCAGGCCGTTGAGGTATTCAGTTGGGTTCGGCGTGATGCGTCCGTAGCGTGTGGCGTAGGTGGTCACCATCTGCTCGAAGATTTCCGCATCGCCGTCAAAGTTGAAGCGACGGCTTGGCACCGCGCTGCCGGCCACAGGGATCTGTTCGGTGAACCAGCTGTCAAACTGCGCTCCTGCCTCCAGCGTGCAGAACGCCAGTACATCAATCTTTTTGTGGCGTGCAATACGCAGATTGAGCAGCATCGTTTTGAACTGCGCTTCCGTGATGGCTGCCACGTTGGCGACTGCCACACGTTGCGCTGCCAGTGGCCGGTAGCCATCGGGCACTTTCAATTCATTATTGGGCTGGGCGTCGCTGCTGGCCCACATGATGGCCCCGCGTGTCAGGCCCGCATCGCTGCTGCCGATTTCGTTGCAATCCTGATCACTGAGGAAGGTCAGTTCCATCTTCTGCTTGAGTGCCAGAATCGTCTTCGCCTTTCCATCGGCGATCACATCGGTGATGCCAGCCGGGTTTTGCACCTGCTGCGCCACAATGGTGGAACCGTAGGTTTCGCGCATGTGCTGGATGGTGCCATTAAGCTGCTTGCGGTTTTGCTGGCGGTTTTTCACGTTGTCGCGATTGACCTTCTGGCCGTCGCGCAGACCGCCTAGGCGCGGATCATCCAGCTTATCGACGGGTGCCTTGTATGACACGTTCTCAGCCGGTCTGCCTTTGGGCAGGGCACTGACGAACATCATTTCTTCGGGTTCGAGCAGTACCATGGCATCGCTCAAGTCCTCATGGGTGACAGGCAGGGTGGCGACGGTGACGGGGCCGCAGAACGTGAAGCTGCCCGTGCGGCGCACGTGCTCGCGCACTTCGCTCCAGTCGATGGCCATGGCGCTTCCGAGGAAGACCACCAGCCAGGCCGCATGCAATTCTTGGTGGTAGCAGAGAAGATGGGACAGCAAAAGCGTCGCGCCCCAGATGAGATGCTTTTTCATAGCAGGGAATGGTTTAAAGAAATTGTTGGGTGAAGATTTGAGTCTGGCCGTTCACTTGGAATTGGCCGGAAGGCGGAGCCATTTCTGCAAGGCAGTTTGGTCCCCCTTCTTGGCTTTCTCCCAAAGCGCAGCGGCTTCCGGGTTTGCCCCTTTCTCCGTCACAACCGGTGCAGGCGGTGTGTTGGGAAGTTCCGCAGGCGGCGGTGCGGCCTGCTGGGCCGCTGGCTTGCTTGTCGTCGCGCCAGCCTTGGCGCGTGGCACCAGCACGTAATCCCCTCTCGTCACGAGTCCTCCCAGCGCTGCATTCAGACTCAGCTCCGGCGCTTTCGCGTCCCAGTCGGCTTTCAGATTTTTCTGATAGTCATCCTCAATGCTTGGCACCAGCGTTTTCAGCTGCGGCAGTTTGTCTGCCACCATCTGTTCCGCCGTGCTGCGGCCATTGATTTGTTCAATCTTGGAATCGTAGCCGTCCAGAATGTCGATGGCCCATTTCGCAGCATCCGCGCCATGATGGTTACCTTGGGCGTCGAGCAAATTCCACGGGCGGTTGCCGGGAAGTTGAATGACAGCAAGACTGGCATCATCGCTGAGTTGTCGCAAAATCTCCATCGCATCGGCGCGAGCGCTCGTCAGTTCCTCCGGCTTGTGGTAACGGTCGATGAAACGGCTGTTCGGTTGCGCCGCATTGCTGCTGGCGTCCTCCAGCTTTTTCGTCAATTCGTCCACCTGGGCCTTCAGACCATCCGCTTGCTCACGTGCTTCGCGCCTCTGCTTGCGCAGATTCGCGTTGGTCTTGTGCGCGTCATTCAGCTTGGTCTTGACGACGGTATGGTCGGCAAGCTCGGCATCGGTCAGCGCGGGCAGTTCATCATCCTCGCCAGTCTTAGGCTTGCCCTCTTCGCTGTTGAGCTTGGTGAAGTCGATCACGCCGTCATCGGGCGTTTCTTTGGGCTTCACGTCATCGCTCTTGGCGGCTGCGGGTGGCGTTGTGGATGAGGTTGCGGGGGGCGGAGTGATTTCGGCGCTCGGCGCTGCCGCCTTGCTCTTGTCATCCGCCGGGGGTGCTTGCACAGGCTTCACGGGCGGCTGCAATTTGCGCAGTGCTTCGCGGGCCTTGGGTGTCAGCATTTGCTCCAGTGGGTCGCGCTTCATCGTCTTTTCAGACTCAGCGGTCACTGTGGCCTTCGACGCTTCCGGTGCCTTCTGAGCATCTGGGCTCACGGCGGGCGGGGTTGTCGGCAATGTGATGTTATTCAGCATTGCCAGCGGATTTTGTTCATCCCGCCCCCACGCGCGAGACTTATCCCGTGCCGCCCCCATGGCACCCCCTCAAATAGTACACTCCCGCCTTGTGGCGTGCCTCCTCACTCCGCTTTCAACAGGCCGATGCCGTTGATTTTGGCCAGCAGTTGTTGGAGCGCGTAAGCCTGCCCGGCATCATGCGGTGTCGCACCTGGCAGGCAGGCCCGCGCCTGCTTCGTTCCTACCTCGCGTTCGATCAACTGCACCAGTGCGCACACTCCTTCATTGTTCCAGTGCGCCCGGATCTTCTTCCGGCTTGCTGCTTCCAGCTTTTCAATCTGCACCTTCGTCATGGGTGCAAGCGGTTTGCAGCCATGGACGGGATAGATCAATGCGGGTGGTGGTGTGTGTGCGCGTGGCATGAGTCTTGGTGTGGCAGGTTGTTCGTGTCGTGCTTGGGATTCATCAGGCGGCAAGCGCGGGCTGCTGTGGCTGCTGCGTGCCTAGCATCGCTTGATAACCACCTGCTTTGAGCATCGCCAGCGGGCTTTGTCGCAGCGGATCGCTGCCGCCCATGATGCCGGCCTGTTTGTTGGTCGTCTGCTGTTCGGTCTGGAACAGCAGGCGTTGCAGATAATCCTCCCACACCGCGCGGATCGCGGGCACCGTCTGCATGATCTGCTGCCGCACCGGGCTTTGCGCGAGATCCTGCTGCATGTAGTCGGAGCGTGCCTTGTAATCGACGCCCATTGGAAATTCCGGCTGCGAGTCGCCGCTGAAAATGCTGCTGAGTATCCGCCGCATTTCCTGAATCTCCGCATCGCTCGCCTGCTGGTCGGTGCGCAGGGCACGGTCGGCCAGTGTGGGGTCGATCATGTTGTAGCACATCTCCAGAAACACTCGGCGGTCGGTCAGGTTCTTCTGGTCGAAGTTGTTCATCGCATCCTTGGCGAAATTCAGCACCTCCTTGAACCAGTCGAGATCCAGACTCTTCACGTCGAAGTCAACGCGGAAGTCAAAGCTGCCGCGCACGCTTTCGCGCGTCGCATCAAAAACAATCTGCGTTCCCGCGATGCGCGCGCCTTCCAGATTGCCCATGCGCTGCTGGATGATCTGCGCCATGAGGGCGAGCACTCTTGACCATGCCGTCAAAAACCACATCACGCCGCTTTGGCCCAGCAGCTGCGTCAGCTGGTCCGGCACATTCTTGCTGAACAGGCCAAAGTAGCGGTCCACGGAAGTGCGCAGTGTGTTCTCGATTTCAATGCTGCGCCCGTCGGGTGGTGGCAGGCGGAACGGCTGCACCTCGCCATTCCGCCAGGTGGGAATGTAGGCACCGGGAGCAATCACCGTTTGCTCCAGATCTTCCGGCCCCGTCCAGGGCGGCAGTGTGGTCAGTCCTGCCACATCATCGCGGCTGTCCCATTGCGTCTTGATCGCGCCCTGCACGCTGTTGACCAGTTCAGGCACCCCACGGTTCAGCATCAGCACCGGCTCATCCTGCTCGTTGGTCAGCGCCACAAAGGGGTAATGCCCGTGCCAGTCTTGCAGCAGTTCGCGCTTCGCCACGCGGTCTTTCACATCGGGATGCAGCACGGTTTTATGGATGCACTGAATGCCGTCCGCCGTCGTGCTGCGGTCATACAGTTCCCCGATCTGGATCATGTGCTTTTGCCCCTCCGAAAAGTCCCGCCATTGCAGCGTGTAGCCCACGCCCAGCCCTGTCAGCGCCCACGGCGTCTGCTGCGTTAGTGAGGTGAACATCTGCGGCTTGCCCTTGCCTTTCTCGATCACTTCCTGCACCCACTGCGGGTCCCAGCCGCGTGCCGCGCCTTCTTCACGCACCTGCGCCACGCTGAGCCAGCGCAGCCGGTAAAGCCAGCGCGCGCTGTCCATCGTTTCCTCGTGCTGCGTCTCTGCCGGACAGAAAAAGTCGATGCCCTGCCGCAATGCCTCCAGCGTGGGCCGGTTCTCTTTGATGAAGCTGCCGAAGTAGCTGCCCTGCGGATCGGCGCTCGTGTCCGCTCGCATTTCCTTCACGCATTTGACCGCCTCCCCCATCGCGGCTTTGCCACGCTCAAGCAGTCCCGGTCGCATTTTCAAAATCTCCTGCGCCAGTTCCTCCGGTGTGGAGTCCTGATCAATGCGCTGCTCGATCACCTGGCGCACATTCGGCAGGATCATGGGCGGCTCGCCATTGGGGCCGGGCTTCATGCCTGCAATCTCCTGCGCCAGCAAAAATTCTGACAGCTCGCTTTTCTTCACCCAGCGCTGCTCCAAGGCTTTCGTGGTCTTCCAGCCGACATACATCACCGCATGTCCATAACGCAAGGCCCACGAAGCCCAGCGGGTTGAGGCAATGAGTTTTTCCCCACGCAGGCAGTTCTCCAAAAAGTACCGCAGCACCAGCTTCATCTGCCCCGCCGCTTTGACGTCGCTGCTTTCCATCGGTGTCACGTTCAGCGCACCGCGCACCATCGCCGCACTGCGCAGGGCCGTGAGTTGCAAAAGCACTTCCTGAGCCAGCTGCACCTCGTGATCGGCGGCATTCTCCCAGGGCTTGGCCGGTTTGCCTTTCTTGCTCACCTTGCGCCCGCTCTTGTCCTTGTCCGGCCATCGGCACAAGCGCGTGTTCTCGTTGCGCTCCATGCGTTGCAGGTAGTCGCCCGCGTCGGTCACCGCGCTCTCGATCTCCTGCATGATGTCCGACACGTCGAAGCCATCGAGGTTCTGGCGCGGGTTGCTGATCGTGTCGAGCACGGCGTCTTTGCCGCGCTTCTTGGTGCGTTTGATGCGTGTGGTCATGGGCATGTCTGTGTGGCGGTCGTGTTGCACACGTCCGGTGAAATGCCCTTGCGCCGCCATGGTGCTGAACAATCCCGCCAAATGCAAGCCACAAAAAACGCCCGGCTTGCAGGCCGGGCGTTTCATTTAATGGCTCTGTTTCTCTGCCTCAGTTCATAACACGACGTTTGCGCTTGGCCGCTGCGATCTGTTTGTTGTTCCAGATGACGTACTCAATGGCCAGAGCCAGCGCCGCATCTTCGACGTGTGACCAAAACTGAGGTCTCTTCTCCAGATACCATTCCCAGAACGGATGATCATTCATCGCCTCTCTCGGTGCCGGCATGATTTGGTGGGACACCCCCGCTTGACCACCTCGCCGATTAAGAAAGCGAAAGGATTTCTTATCCGCAGGCCATTCGCAACGATAGTCTAACCACACCGTATTCGTGATGCATCTCAGCATGAGCTGCCAGTCTGTTTTCAACTGTTGTGCCTTGGGTTGTTTCATAAATTTACAGTGCCAGTTTTTAGTTTTTCACCGCGCCCCATACCCGCCCCACACCTGCCGCTTCTGCCCTGCTGCCGCCTTCTCCCGGTCGCGGTAGCGCATCTCGGCCCGCTGCGCATAGTGCATGAGATCAATAAAATCTTTGCGCGCGCCTTTCAGCCCGTCCGCCCCGGTCCAGTTCTGCAAACTGTCCCACGTGTTCGCGCAGCCGCGCGGCGCTTGCTCGCCACGCATCGTGTCTGCCGGTGCATAGACCACAAACAGGCGCGGGTGGTTGTCCGGTCCGATGGGTCGCTCCACATTGTAGCCCAACGCATCCGTGATGAGTCCCACGCCGCACACCGCATCCGGGTTGTCAGAGCGCGCATTGAGCGCCTGCCCGCTCGCCTCCACAAATTTGATCCCGGCCTTGGCAAACTCCGTGAAGTAGGTTTTGCCGTTGATACCCGCCTTGCCGCCGCGTGAGTCCATCAGCCGCCGCCGCACCTGGATCGGTTCACCGTCTGTCCGCTTTTCAAACAGCCGCGCCAGTTCCTTCTCCACGCGCATGATCTCATCCCGGTACTGCTCGGTGGTCAGGCCCCAGGCTTCCTGCGCTGGTCCCGGCACCCCATCCAGCGCCTTGCCCTTCTTGGCGTCCACCGCCCACTCACCCGGTTCCCCCACGCCCGGAATGTAATCATCCTGCTGCGGCCATTCCCGCACGATGATTTCGCGCTTGTCCCGTGTCACAGCCCACCACTGCATGACATGGTTCCTCCCGCTCGCAGGATCTAACACATGATACCACGTCACGTCTTTCGGCACCTCGCCCGCCAGCGCCCTCTCCGGCGAGATTGCATGCACCTTGACCGACAGCAGCGGAAACCGCGCCTCCTTCACTTTCGTCGGGAAACCATAGGCACGTGTCTTGATCTCATTGACGCTGGCTCGTTTGTTTTTGAGCAGTTCCACCAGCGTTTCGTAGCCGCCTGCCGGGTAGCAGCAGTCTTCGGTCCAGAAGTACACCACATGCTTGGTGGCATCGTCGCCCGTCTCCCGCAGCGGCATCATCACCGGTTCCTCGTGCGCGCCTGCCGGGCCGTCAAACCATGCCGGCACTTCCTGCCCGTCGATCTTTTTGAGCAGCGGACTCGCCCGTTCTTCCACGCAATGCCCGTTCCCACGGAACCAGCTCACGGTCGGAATGTAACCGCTGATCGGCGTGAACATCGCCATCAGCGTGCCTGCGGTTCGCGCAAGACGGTATTCGCAGGCCTCCAGCCATTCCACCGGCACCTCTTCATCCCCGATGGCCAGGGCCAGCTCGTTGCCCTCGATGGCTTTCGGGTCGCCTTCGAGATAAAAGTAGAACGTGCAGCGGCTGCCATTGGGCAGAATGAACATGTTCTCCGTGAATCCCATCTTGCGGGTGTAGGAGATGCTGCCCGTGATGCCCTGCTTGCTCTTGCCCGTCTCGCTTGGCTTCCACTCGGCGGGCAGATTGTCAAAGATGCGCGCCATCATCACATTGCGCGCCTGCGTTTGTGACGGGCACAGCACCGCGATCTCAGCCCCCGGTTTCTCCACCATCACCTTCACCGCATACCAGCCCGCAAACTCCGATTTGCTGCTGCCGTTGCCGCCCATGCAGAGAATCTTCGGTATCATGCGCGGGTTGTTGGCCTTCACCTGGTCGATGGCATCGAGCGCCCGTTTCCATCCCCCGCCCGGCTCGCGCGTCCGGTCCGGGTTGCCCCGCCAGCCGTAGCGGTAGCGGTCCCGTTCCTCTAGCGTGATTTCCTCATGCCGCTGTCTGGCCCAGTCAAACACCCGCTCGCCACGTCCGCCTTCATTCATGCGCCACAGCACGTCCGTGTTCACGATGGGAACCCGCGCATGCGGCTCCAGCGCCCGCCCGCTGCCCGCCTTCTCAAACGCCTCGTCGATCAGGATTCCCCGCACCCGTTGCTTCGCCAGCGCGATGATGCGCTCCCGTGCCTCCGCCGTCAGCCGGTTGTCCGGCGTTCGGCTGCTGAGCCACGGCTGTAGCAGCTTCGCATCCAGGTCAGGAATGTGCGGACTCTTCTCCAGCGCCCGCTTCAAACCTGCTTCATGCAACAGTGTTTCGAGTTCGTTCATGGTTTTTAGCCCCTTTTGGTTTACCCAAAAAGCCCCCCCATCTCCCGCCCCGCCGAGAGGTGGTCATTCAAGTCCTCGCCCTCGGTCGGCACCTTCGACACCCTCACGCTGCATCCCGCCTCGATCAGCTGCTGGCACCACCGCTCCGTCGCCAGCGCCCCCGCCTCATCATGCTGCTCGATGATGTAGACCTTGCGCCCCTCCATCAGCACCAGCGCGCCCTCATGGATCGGGCTGCTCGCCCCAAACATCGCCACCGGAATCCCGCCCGTATGGCCATCCGCAGCCGCATGATACGCCGCGATGAAATCCCCCGTGCCCTCCACCAGCACTATCTCCGCCTCTGGGTTCTTCATCGCCACCGTCAGCCCCACCGGCCACCGCGCCCAGTTGTGCTTGATGCCCATCACCTTCGCACGCTCAAACCACAGCCCGCCGTCCATGCGTCGCACCTGCACGTTGCAGGGCTCGGTGACGTCCAGCACCGCCCAGGCCGGCTTCTCATACGCCAGGCAGAATCGCAACACACCGTTGCGCACGGCCAGCGCCACACCGGCAGGGTGCGGCAGCTTGCGCAGTTCGGCCAGCGCCTTCCAATGCCGTTCTTCACCGGCATACAGTTTCGGGATGTGGGGCAGGTCACGCATCGTTAAAATTTCAGCGGCGGCCTGGGGGCGCTCGCGTGGGGCTCGGAGAATTCGTTGCGTTCCGGGCGGATCATCCATCAGCCGCCGTCCCTCCAGGATCTCGGCCGCTTCCACCGCCCCCACCTCTTCCAGCTCCATCACCAGCTTGATCACATCGCCGCCGCACTGGCATTTTCCAAAGCACTTCCAAAGCTGCTTCTTGGTGTCGATGCTGAAGCTCTCCCCCTTCTGCTCGCCATGCAGCGGGCACTTGCACAGAAAGCCCGTCCCGCTCCGCCGCAGTTTGAAGCCTCGCTGCTGCATCACGTCCTCGATGCGATGCCGCGCCTTGATGTCCTCCCAGTCGATGTTCACGCCGCCTGCGTTTCTTTTCCCGTCGAGTCAAACAAGCTGCAATTCGTGCTCACGAAGTCGAAGAAATCCCGGTCCCACCGCAGCTTGATCGGTGGCTTGCCGTTTGTGTTCGGGCCATGCCGGTTCTTCACGATGTCGGCATACGCATACACCGTGGGATCATCCGCCTCGCGGTCCTCAAACTCCTCGTCGGCCTCCTCGCCCATCACCGCCTGCTTGGTCGCCTTCTCCAGGCCTTCGAGCTCCTTTTTGATGCTGTTCCAGAATCCAAACATCACCACCAGATCCGCATCCTTCGCCAGTTGCGCCGTCTCCGCCATGGCGTTCAGTCCTGCACGGTGCCCCCACGTCTCCTGCTTCGGCTGCGCCAGCACGATCACCGGCACCCCGCATTCCTGCGCCAGCAGTTTCAGCCCTTTCGACACGTCCACCATTTCCTGCGTGCGGTTGCCTTGAGAAGATTTCGATGAACTCGTGATGAGCTGCGCATAGTCGATGCAGAGCAGCTTCAGCTTGAACCGCATCACCGCATAGCGCGCCTTCACCCGCAGCTCCTGAATGGAAATGCCCGGCACAAATTCAAAGTACAGTTTGCTGTCAATGATCCGCTGGTTCGCCTTCTTCAGCTGCTCCTGGTCCCAGCGGCTCATGGTGCCACGGTGCATCTTCGCAATCTCCACCTTGCTCTGCGTGATGAGCAGACGCTCGGTCAGCGAGACATCATCCATTTCCAACGTGAACACACCCGTCTCGGACGGCAGGTAGTTCAGATGCTTCTCGCCCTTCTCGGCAAAGGCCAGCGCCCGGTCATACTCGTCATAGTCGCCCCGGCCAAACGCACGGTTCCACGCCGTTTTCATCATCGCCACCGTCTTCCCGCCGCCCGGAGGCGCCACATACATGATCACATGCCCCGGCCTCATGCCCTTGATGTAGCAGCGGTCGAAATCCGTGAAGCCAAACGGCAGGCCGCCCGTCACATAGCCCCGGTTTGAAATGCTCTCCTCGATGCTCGCATACGCCTGTTTCAGGCTCGCGCTCACATGCCGCATGCCCACGCCTTCCTTTTTTTCGTGCAGGTCAAACAACGCCGACTCCGCCGACTCAAGGGCTTCGGTGGCCGGCACTTTCAAATCCATGAACTGCGCCCTTGCCGCGTCGATGGCTGCGATGCCACGCCGCCGCACATAGTAGCTCTGCACCCTCTCGGCCAGCACAGCCCAGGCCGAAGCAGACGGCAGCATGCCACCCATTTGCTGCACCAGCTCCGCGCGCGACCGCTCAGGCAGGAAGGGCCGCAGGCCGTCATCCAGCAGCGTCATGTCCACCGGCAGCGCCTTGTTGACCATTTCTGCCAGCACCCGCCACGCACACACGCGCTCCGCCGCTGTGAACCATTCCTCGCGCCCTTGGATCACGATCTGCAGCCGCTGTTCAGCGCTCGCCCTCAGCACAGCCCCCAGCAGGGCCAGCTCGGCATTCGGATTTGCAAGTTGTGTGGCACCCTCGCTCATTCAGCCTCCGCGCCCCCCTTCTTTTTTTCCAAATCCGCCCACACCTGGCGCTGCATCGCGGTCGGCACATCACACCACCGCTCCGGTTGCACCACATCCCTCCCGAAGATCCGCGCAAAATGCTCCCTCCAGTCCGGAGGCGTGCCCGTCACCGCCGTTCCAGCCGCCGCCTCTTTTTTTTCGTCATCCGACCCATCCTGCGACAGCGCCCACAGCGCCGACTTCGTTTGCGCGCTCAGCTTGGACCACGACTCCCGCAGTGTCTGCCGCGTCCGCAACGTTTGATCCTCCCATTCACCCTCCGGCGTCCAGCCCTCGTGCTCCGTAGCCACCACACGCCACGGAAAATCCGCCGCCCTTATTTTTTTTCCCGGTCCCGGCGCGGCCCCCTCTTTTTTTTGCGCGGTCGATGCTCCTGAGCTTCCGCCAGTAGGAGGTGGGAAGGTGAACTTGTCGGGAAAGAGACCGGTCCAGCCGTTTGAAATGCTGTCAGCCACACAAAAATCCAGCTGCTCATCGTCTAGCACCGCCACCTTGGCCTGCAACGCAGGCCACGAAGCAGCACGCACCGGCTTGCGGATCGTCACGCGGTAGTCGAGCCACCGTTGCATGATCTCCGCTCGCCTTGGAGGCCAGTCACCCGGCATGGGAAGTGTCCCCGCCCCCTTGGGGGCTTTGGGGGTACTCTTCTTCTTATCCTCTCCTATCCCATCCCCTCCAATCCTATCGCTACCACCTGAGCCAGAGCCTGAGCTTGCACCTGTGCTGGTAGCCTTGCCGCTGCCTGTGGTGCCACCTATGGTTCCACCTATGGTTCCACCTGTGGTTCCTGCTGGGGTGCCACCATCCGCTTTCACTACATGGCCACGCGGGTGCCAGTGCGCCCCGCGTTCCCGTGCCCCGCCCGCCCACTTCCCCACCAGCGAGGCGTTCGTCTCCCCCCAGTCATGCACACGAAACCATCCCGCCTCTTCCGCTGGGTCGATCCATTGCAGCGCCCTCATTGTCTCCATCAGCTTCGTTGCATCGCCCTCGAAGCCGCAGATCCCCGCCAGTTTCAGCGGCGACAGCTCAAACTCCCACGCCTTGCGCGACTGGCAGTGCCCCCAAAGCAAAATCAACGCCTGCAACGCCTCTCCCCGCCCGATGGCAGCCATCAGCGCCCGCGTCTTCCAGTGCCCCATGAAATCCATCTCGATGATCATGCCTCTTCCCCCTGTGGTTTGAGTGTCCTCTGCTCCATGCCTGCAATCGCTGCCGCCGCAGTCGCCGCCATGCTGTGCCTCAGGCAGCGCTCGTGCGCCCCCTCCAGCGGTTCCAGACACTGCGCCGCATGGGCCAGCCCGCTGAACACCTCCCACGGCCCGTCCGCACGCCTCTCGATGCGCGTCACTGGCATCATGTTCCCCGCCCGGTCAAAAATGTAATACATCACCCCCTGCCCTGACGGCGGCGGAGTTTCTGAAGTTGGTTGCTCACTCATAAGTTTGGAAATTTTCAGTTCTCATTTTCCCTTGGCTTCCACAGCCCCCTCACTCCGGCATCGTCTCCAAATAGTCCCTCGGTGGCGGCTCGATCACATGCGCAGGAAAGACTGGCACCACACGAACAGGGTCAATGGCAGGCGGCTCCGGCACTTCCGGCATCGTCGCTGGCACCAGCTGGCTGCCGAGTTCCACCCACAGATCCCGTGCCGTCGTCTCCAGCGTCTGCAAATCCGCTTGGTGGGCCGTGAGCATCGCCGCGACCGCCGCTGGCATCGACTCCCTCTTCTTCCCCGCAGTTTCATGCTTGAGCTTCCGAAGGCCGTTGACCAGCTTCGAGAACTCCGAGCACATGACCTGTACTGTCATCGACATCACACCGCCCAGCCCTTGGCGTGTTCAATACCCGCGCGGAATGCATCAAGCATCGCCTTCTTGAGTGAGGTTGTGTGCGTGCGCGGCGTGGCACACCGCTGCTCCCACCAAGCATTAAAGGCAGCCTCGGAATCCACAGGCTCCGCCCCCCTGCCTTTTTTTGGGGGAATGAAATACACTTCGCCGGGAACTTCACCGGGACACCCCGGTTCCATGCAATCGATGCTGCTGCACAGCAGGCATTGCGAACAGCGTTTGGGCTCGCTCATGGCAGCCTATGGTAGCAAGTGGTGCCTGGTCAAAGAACCTCAAGGCATGGCACCCCGCCCGTTTTTCGGTGGGTGAAGTCATCCACCCCAGTTCATCAGTCCTGCTTCGGCTCGCACATCGGCCCAATCAGGTGGTCCTCGGCCTCAAGCTCAGACACGAACATCGCCCCGCACACCGTGCAGATTCCATTCCCGTCAATGTCCCGCGCCGAGGGCGGGGGCGTGCTGGGCGGCTGCGTGTCCGCCGCCGGGTCCGCCTTCGGCGTCAACGGCAGCGCATCTTTCGGGGCTTCCTCCAGCGGCTTGCTTTTCGGCCCCTCTTTTTTTTCCTTGAGCGGGTTTTTCCCGCCCCCCTTTTTTTCGGTCAGCAGCCGAATAGTTTCAGCCTGCCCCTCTTTGACCTCCTGCAACAGCGTGCTGACTGTCTCCAGAATCGCGCCTTGCCCTTCAATCGGTGCCGGGCCGTTGACGCCCAGCATGGCCAGCGCTTCCTTCAAATCGCTCGGCGTCCCGTGGGTGATGTGAGCATGCCCCTCGTGATGGACAGAAGCGTGGTGGATTTGCAGCCCCAGTTTGGAGGCTTCGGCAATGAGTTTTTTGGCATGTTCGAGGTTAAAGGTCCCCGAGGCTTGAATGATGATGAGGTGCTTTCTCATGGTATGTCGTGTTTGGTTTGTCGCGCCATGAAGCGGGCGCGGTGCGCTGGTGTTTGGCCTTTGGCCAAAGGGGTTGCGTGGTGCTCGAAATCCGCGCGGCTGCTCGGCAGGCACTCGATGAGTTCGCCATGGCCGAAGTGCGCCGCCCGCGCGGCCCGTCCACTCACATGCACAGAACAAAGCATGTTGGTCACCGGATCTCGACACAGCAGAATGCGTTGCCATTGCCGCGCCGCCGCCACGTGGCCGATCACACGCAACAGCCGCCCGCCCCCTTCTTTTTTTTGGGCTTCGGAAGGCCTGCCCGGTGCCATGGACAGGCAGGGCTTCGATGGGAAATGGAGAGGGGCAATGGTCATAAAAATCTGTTCTGGAAACCGATCATATAGGAGCCGACCCAGCCGAGCCCGCGCCCCCCCCACCCCCAGCCTCGCCACCCACACGCGGCAGGGGTGTGCCACTTTTTAGAGTGTCACCATCAGTGTCACCTCCCGCCATAAGAGACTCATCATCAGCCACCAGTGAAAGACCTGCATTAGATTGGACATCCATTGCCACCACATTCACCACCTCGCGCCCAGCCACGCGCCCAGGTGCGCCCAATGCAAAATTCTCTCCCATGCTCAAACCCATTTCCTGCGCCTCCTGCAGCAGTCGCTCTCCGGCCTCCTGCGCGTTGACATGCACGTGCCGGTGAAGGTGCAGCTGCGTGCTGCCTTGACCACGGGCCAGCTTGCTCACCTCCATGCCGGCCTTGCTCGTCATCGCCAGCGCGCCCAGCTCCTTGGCTGTTGCGTTCGGTATGACGTCCTCCTGCCGGTCCAGCGCCTCAGCGGTCACGATGAGTCCCTTCTTAGCAATCACCTCCTGCAACTGCTCCACAGAAAATTCGGCGTAAATCAGCGCCGAAATGCTGTTCCGGCTGCGGTCAAACTGTCGCGCCAGTTCTGAGCGGTTCACCTCGCCGCGCTTGATCATCTCCACGCAGGCATGATAGCCCTCGGGATCATCTCGCAGCCAGCGCTCCGCCGTGTGCTCACGATACTCATGCTTCGGATCTGGCGGCATGCCCGGCAGCCGCGGCTGTTCATCACTCGGCACGGATCACCACCTTTCGCAGTTCACTCTCCAGGATGCGCACCGGCGCCTGTCGCGTCCTGCCCAGCTTCACCTTCTTCAGCCGTCCAGACTTGATCCATTCCTCAATCGTGTCGTCGGACAGATCCAGCAGGGCCGCCGCAGTTCGCAGCGAATACATCGGCTCAATCTTCGTTCCCAAAAAAAAGACAAGGCCGGGGCCGGGAATGCGCCAGGCACCGTCCATGTGGCGCGCGCCATGAATCAACCTCGCCGTGCACCATCTCACCACCATCGCCAGCGGCGTGTCGGTCATGCTCGCCACCTGCTCAGCCGTCCACGTGCCTACCTTGAGCATTTCCAGCGCGTTTGGCGCATCCTGTTGAGCCTTGCGTCCCATGGTCAGAAAAAAAAGAAAAGGGGCCGGGCGGTCATCGTGGGCCGCGTGCTTCGGCTTCACACAGCGCCATGTAGCGTTCCCACTCTGCTGGGGTTGTTTGCACCACGCCGACTGGCGGAAACGCCACAGCTAGAAAGCCATTCCGTAGAGGAAAGCCCGCCACAGCCTCAAAACCGCACCCCATGAAAATGTCATGGGCCGTCACGCTGCGCCGATCAGCATCAGACATAGCGAAAGCTCCCTCTCCACAGTTTGCGGCAGGCCTGGCACATCGGCAGCCTCGTTGTGTGCCACGCGTTCAAGCGCCCAGCCGCGCGCGTGTTCACCTGCCGGAGATCCACAGCAGGCTTTTGATGTTCCGCACCGGCTGAGCACGTGGCACAGATTTCCTGCGGGCAAGCTGCCGCCATTGGTTGCGTTCGTGCAATCACTGCGTTCATGAAAAAAAAGGAGCGCCCGCGTCAGGCCTCGGGCTTTGCCACCACGAAAAAAAAGAAGGCCCGCCGCTGCGTGGTGCAGTGGCGGGCCGTAAAGGTTCAGGACAGGTTGCGGGCCGGGCCTGTCAGCCCGAGAGGGAACACGGCATCGAGCGCCCCAAAGAAGCCAGCCAACACGCGGCACTCCTCGGCGCGTTCCTTGGCCAGCTGCGCCAGGCGGCACTCTGGTTCGCGATGCAGCGAGGCGCGCATCCCGCCCTGCGCCTCCCAGAGCCGCCACGCTTGCAAGCCTCTCCGGCCCGCTTCGATGCTCAGCAGCCAAAACGGTTTCAACCTCATACCGCCAGCGCCGGTGCGCCCTCGGTTGAAGTTTCTCCGCCTTGCTGCTTGAGCAGCTTTCTGCGGCGTTTGGCCAGCTCCTGCAGCTCGTCGGTGGCGGCGGTGCTGATACCTTGGTCCGCCGATTTTGTCAGCGGGAGCACCACCGACAGGAGCAGATCAAGCAGTTGTAACTGTGCTTCCATGCTCACATGAGAGCAATAAGAAAACTTATTCGCAAGAAAAACTTTGCATCCGGCTCAAATGTGAGCATTTTGCTAATATGCGTTTTAAAACCGCCCTCAACTCTTGGTTCAACCAGCACCCTGCTCTCTCGCAGCGGCAGGTGTCGCTCGCCTCGGAGGTGCCCGGCCCGGACCTCTCCAAATTTCGCAGCGGCAAGCGCCCCATCACGCTAGACGCTCTGACGAAGCTCCTGCCCACCATCACGGAGCTGAGCAGCCGCACCCACGCAAAAGCCCTGCTCGTCGCCTATCTGCATGACGAGACGCCTGCCGCTTTCGCCGCCGACGTGTTGATTGAACCAATTGAGGCACCTGGCAACGTCCAGCGAGATCCCATCATCATCGCGCGGGATCGGTGGGAAAAGCGTGCGCGTGAAGATGTCGAGTTCGCCAAAATGTGGCTGACCATGGATGGCTACATGCACGAAAAAAACGCAGCAGCAGTCGATTCCAAAGTGGCGGCCTTCACCACTCCAGAAAATCCGTTGAACACCCTCGTAAAAGAGGTCTTGGCCGAAGGCGAGAGCATAAGCAAGAATACTAGAAAAGCTAAAGACAAAGCGTCATAGAAACGTCTTGATTCTGAGTCCATTTATTTGTTTAAACTAATATTTCATCCTTGTGAAGTATGCCCCCCGATTCAGCTACGGTACTCACCGCGTCCGACTGGGATGCGGTGCGCGTGTTTGCTGAAAGCGCAGGCTTGGAACCCGCCGCGCTCGTGCGTCTTGCAGTGCGCGCCCTGGCAGATCACGTGCGCCTCAACGGCTCCCTAGTGCTGCCGGTCCGCCTTGGCCCTCCGCTGCCGGCATGTGCGAGCTGCCCCGCCTTTCAAAACGCGAACCAGACACGAATGCCTGCCGCGCCTGGTGAGATCATCGCAGGTCCATGGTCGCAAAACGCGCGGGAGTCCTAGCGGCTTAAGTTTGCTCGCAGGAAACCAGTCATCCAGTCGAACTTAACCCTTGAAAATCCGCGTCCCTTAATACTGTTCACATGAACAATGAAACTCGATTACAGCGGCGATTCTCTGGCCACCGATTACTACAGCTCATCCGACCGCGAGCACGGGTGGCCGTGGTGCTACATTCATTCCAGCACCTGGCACATCTTGCTGCCCCATCCGCCTCCACGTCGAGCCTCCACCATCCTCGCCTATCCCGTCATTGATCGCAGCGAGCCCGACCAGTGGCGCTGGCGCATCGAAGTCGGCACCTGGTGCCTGCCGCTTTATCACCGCTGCACCCTTCCCTTCCGTCCCGGCTTCCCAGCACGCGGCACCATCTTCGACCGCGCCGCCGTCCTCTACACCAGCCACAAGCCCGCCATCAGCGGCACCAGCTTCTTCGGCAGCATCCAGACCGGCTGGCAGACCACAGAGCATCCCCTCAAGCTCGTGAGAAGGTGATTCCCTGCCCCCTGAAAAGTCACATTCGGACACAATCTGTAATTTTATTGTTGCACGCAACAATAAAAGCATCATAATGCCGGTGCTGCGCTTCACCGCAGCATTCAAACAAACAACAAACACAGCCCAGAAAGCCATGTACTCCATCCCATCCCTCCAGTCCGACCTCCGCCGTTTCGGCATCGCCCGCAGCAACGGTGCAGCCCGTCACACCTCCCGCACCCCGCTGGAACTCGCTCAGATCCGCAGCATCGCCCCCAGCGTGTTCGCGGCCTCTCCCCACAGCAGCCGTTCCAGCGCTTATGCCTACATCCCAACCAGCGAAGTCCTCACCGGTCTCATCCGGGAAGGATTTCGCCCCTACTC
>CALRWM010000032.1:0-71872 GCA_943371875.1 Prosthecobacter debontii
GTCCATACAGGAACTCGACCACCAGTTCGAAGAAGTTCTGCGCCTTGTGCGGGATCAGGGTCATGTTCTTCGTCGCCTTGGTGGCGAACCACAGAATCAGGCCGACCACAACACCAGCGACGAGCAAGGAATTTGTCAGAAAGGCCAGATTGCTGCTCTCTTTGAGAAACTCCGACGCATAGCTGTGCACATTCGCGAGCAGCGGCGAGAAGGAGGTTGGTTGGAGAAAATTAAGCAACATGGGGGTAGGGGCTACCGGGGAGGGTCGGTGTAGGGTCTCGCCGGGATGGCGGGCCGTTTTTTTAGCCACATGGAAGGGGGGTAGCAAGATCTATTTGTGAAAAATTTCACAAAGTCGCCGTTTGGCGGGTTTTGTGAAGGCTTATTTACCCCCTTGGACTGCCTGACAGCGGGACTTTTGGGGGTGAAAAGAGGCGCTTTTGGGTCGCTTTCGCATGATTCCAAGGGGCTGGTGCGTTGGTGTCAGGACTGTTTCTGGAGCCGTACCCTCTGTAGCGCTTCCTGAACTGGTGCCTTTCTTATTTACCTATGGTTAACTGGACTGCTCGTAGAATGGAGATGATTGTTACGCCTTGGAGGCGAAGCTGCGGGCAGCGGGGAATTGTCATGAACCCTATGGGCTTGAATCAGTGAGGCCAATGTCTCGACATCCCATCCGCCGCGTGCGAGCTTTTCAATAATGACATTCCGCTCCTGTATCGTCCTTTTCGCCCTCGCTTTACTGGCTGCGAGGGCTGATGCCGCAGTGAAATCGAAGGCGAAGGTCTTTTCTGCGGACGGAAAGCCGAATGTGCTGTTCATCATCGCGGATGATCTGCGTGATTACGCGGGCTGGATGGGCGGGCATCCGCAGTCGGTGACGCCGAACATGGACCGTCTGGCGAAAATGGGCATGCGGTTTACCAATGCGCACTGCAACTACGCGCTGTGCAATCCTTCGCGCACCTCGCTGCTCACAGGCATGCTGCCGTCATCGAGCGGTGTGTTTGGCAATGAGCAGGACTGGCGGCGCAGCGTGCAGATCGCAGGCAAACCGACGCTGCCGGAGCACTTCAAGGCCCGGGGTTACACGACGGTGGCCGCAGGGAAAATCTTCCACGCCAACCACGGCGGGCCTGAAGGCCGACTTGCCGGATGGCATGGCGGGCGGCGTGGCTTTGAACTGGATTCGGCCTGGGACCTACGCTTTCCGCAGACGGGTGTGCAGATTCCGGATCTGCCGGTGCACACCGGGCAGAACTTCAACGGGCTCAACATCTGGCACTGGGACTGGGGTGGCATTCCCATCGAGGATGACAAGACCGACGACGGCCAGATCACGACGTTTGCCGCTGAGTTTCTGACGCAAAAGCAGAAGAAGCCGTTCTTCCTCGCGCTGGGGCTTTATCGTCCGCATTCCCCCTGGTATGTGCCGCAGAAGTACTTCGATGCGCTGCGGCTGGATTCGATCAAACTGCCGGAAGTGAAGGCGGATGACCTAGATGATGTGCCTGTCATTGCGAAGACGCATCTTAAGGAAGGATTGCATAAACAAATCCTCGAAAAGAACCTTTGGAAGGATGCTGTGCGCGCCTACCTGGCCAACGTGGCGTTTTGCGATGCCATGCTGGGGCGTATTCTGGAAGCTGTCGAAAAAGGGCCGAACGCGAAGAGCACGATCATCGTCTTCACCTCTGATCACGGCTGGTATCTCGGGGAAAAGCAGATGTGGCACAAAGGCAAACTGTGGGAGCCGACGACGCGCGTGCCGCTCTCGATCCACGTTCCGGGAGTCACGCAGCCGGAGAGTGTCTCAGCGCAGCCTGTGGCTCTCATTGATCTGTATCCCACGCTGTGCGATCTCACCAAACTGCCACTGCCTGAGCATCTGGATGGCAGCAGTTTGAAGCCGCTGCTGCTGGATCCGACGACCAAGCGTGACCGACCCGCCATCACCTGCATGAGTGGCGGCAAAAACGCAGGGTATGCCGCGCGCGATGAACGCTGGCGGTATATCCGCTACTCTGATGGCAGCGAGGAGCTCTACGATCATCAGACTGATCCAAACGAGTGGACCAACCTCGCAACGAAGCCGGAACACGCGGCGCTGAAGGCCACGCTGGCCGGGTTTTTTCCAAAGGAGTTTAAGAGCGCCGTGCGACCGGTGGCTGAAATCATCGGCGCCGCCAGCCCGGCGGGTTCGGTCGATCTGGCGCTGAACATGGGCGATGTCCTCAGTGTTGCTGATGCGCCCAAGCTGCAGGGCCGGGGTGTTTTTGTGGATGCTTCCTTTGAGTTTGATCCGCTGGTGGATCAGGACAGCACGCTGCTGGCGCAGGGGGACGAGCAGTCCGGCTATGCGCTGCATCTGGTGGCCTCCCAGCCCACGTTGACCGTGTTTACCAACGGCAAGAGCACGACGATCAGCGGTGCGGCGCTTGAGAAAGGCCGTGTGAACCTGCGTGCGCAGATCGACACCGGCGGTGTCATCACGCTTGCTGTTCCAGGACACAGCGAGGTGCTGGGGGTGACCCCGTTTGAACAGGGATTCCCTCAGGAACCCAAAGCGGGCATCGCCTCCGGGCAAAGCTTCGGGATTTTGAAGCTCGCCCAGTATCCCAACAGCACGCCGTTTGACGGTGTGGTATATCGCTTGAAACTGACGATCCTCCCGCCTCATAAAGCGGCCGCGCCGTCCGCCGCTTCGGCACCTGACAAAGCCCCGTAGCGCCTCATGCATCAAATTTTGCACATCAATTGTGCTGGTGAGTGGATATTCGTGGGTTAAAGACTCTCCCCACCCAAAAAACATGCGCGCACGCATCATCAAAGACTTCCGTTTCGAGGCCGCCCAGACGCTGCCCAATCTTCCTGGCGACCACAAGTGCGCCAAGATGCACGGCCATTCCTTCAAACTGGAGATTGCCATCGAGGGCGAGGTGGATCCGAAGATCGGCTGGGTCTATGACCACGCGGAAATTTCCAGGGCGATGAAACCGATCATGGACCAGCTGGATCACTCCTACCTCAATGAGATCGAAGGTCTGGAGAACCCCACCATCGAATACATGGCCGCCTGGCTGTGGAAAAAGCTGGCCCCGCAGCTGCCCGGCCTCTGCGAGATCGTGATCCACGAAACACCCAACGCCCGTTGCGTGTTTCGTGGCGAGTTTTGAGCGTCTTAAGCTGCGTTCTTCGCGAGAACCTTGCGCCGACGGCGGAGTGCCAAGACCGCCAGGCCCAGACCACCGAGCAATGCACGGGAGGGCTCGGGCACGGAGTCCACGTGCAGCGTGAGTGAGCTGGCACCGAGGGTGAACTGGCCGGCGAATCCAGCTGGTGTGGAACCGAAGGCGAGATTTGAAAGCGCCAATCCGGAGACGGAGTTGTAGTTCATCAGCGTGTAGTTTGAGCCAGCGGTCAGGCTGCCGGTGTTCAAAATGTCGAACAAGGCGGTGCCGCCTCCGGTGAAGTTCAGCGATCCGCCGATGTTAAGAAGATCGGACGTGGTGCCGAGTTCGAAGGCAAAGAGGGATCCGTCCACGATGCTGAGATTTCCATCGATGTTCAAAGTGCCCGGGCTGAGGCCGGGGGCGATGGTGCCGCCGCTGGCGACGGAAACATTTCCTGCGATGTCGCCCGTGCCTTTCAGGGTTCCGGTGGAGTTGACGGTGACGTCGCCCGAGCCTGTGGCGCTGCCTGTGGAGTTGGTGACACTGAGGGTGCCGCTGACGGTGGTGTTGCCGCTGTAGGTGCTGGCACCGGACAAGATGACGTTGCCACTGGAGATGTCCACGCTGCTGAAATTGGAGATCGATCCAGCATAGCTGAAGGTGTTGCCAGTGCCAGGATTGAATGTGGCGGTGTTCGTGCCGGTGCCACCGTCGATGTCTCCACTGATGGAACCGCCAGTGACGGTGAGCGTGTCATTGCCAGATCCCAGGTCGATGGCCTGACCATTGTCGCCAGTGATGGTTCCGGCGTTGTTGAGAGTGTCCCCGCCGTCGCCGGTTTGAATGGCTGCACCTGTTCCTGCTCCGCGAATCGTTCCGCCCGTGTTGTTAGTGATGGTGTCTGCAAAGGTGCCCACGATGCGGATGGCCGCGCCGGTTTTGCCGCGGATCAGGCCGCTGTTGTCCACCGTTGTTGCTGCGATGGCGTTGCCGCCGGAGCTGTTGTCGACCAGAATGCCTTCCCCGGCGCGCGAAGTATCGCCGTCGGGCGCGTCAGCGGAAAGCGAG
This sequence comes from Prosthecobacter debontii, assembly GCA_943371875.1. Lineage (GTDB taxonomy): Bacteria > Verrucomicrobiota > Verrucomicrobiia > Verrucomicrobiales > Verrucomicrobiaceae > Prosthecobacter > Prosthecobacter debontii_C. The sequence goes on from CALRWM010000032.1 coordinate 4,242, forward strand.
CTGCCGATGATCTGGCCGGTGGAGGTGTTGGTGATGCTGCCGCCGCCGATGGAAACAGCCTGAGCGTTGTTTGCCAGTGTGTCACTGCCTACGCCCTTGGCGCCATAGCCGAAGATGTTGCCGGAGTTGTTCAAGGTAAGCACTCCATCAATATCGACGCCGTCGCCGTCACCGTTGGCAAAGAGCGAGCTCACGCTGCCCTGGATGGTCGCGCCATAGGCATTGGTGACGTTGGCTGTGGCGGTGGTGAAAACGCCGTCGATGTTAATACCGGAACCGTTCACCCCGGTGATGACGCCACCTGCGTTGTTCGTTACTGTGATGCTGTAAGTGCTCAGCGCGGCATCACCGCCGGTGATAGCATGGCGGCCGCTGATTGTGCCGGTGTTGGTGATGTTCACGCCAGAACGAACCTGGGTGTCAATGCCGTCGCTGGAAGGGGCGGTGTCCAGATTGTACAAGCTGGCACTGATGGTTCCTGCATTGTTGACGGTGGCGTTTGCGCCTGTACGGACGGCGTCGGCAGCGTATGAGAGGATCTGACCGCCTGATGAGTTCGTGATCGACACCGTGCCAGTTGTGACTGCGTCAAAGTCGATTGCCTGATTGCCGGCGCGAGAGGCATTCAGAGATTAGATTGTGCCAGTGTTATTTACGGTCCAGTTTGAGCCGGCGACGTCGGCACGCAGGGTGTCGGCGTCAGCGGAGCGAATGAGTGCGCCGCTGTTGTTCGTGATATTGAAAGTGGGGGTTCCGCTAGTATTGTTGCGGACGACGCGGCCGGTGCCGGTTTGCAGGATGCTGCCACTGTTTGTAATGGTGGCAGTTCCGGAGGTGCCGCTGAGCGTGATGGCAACGGTACTGCCGGACAAGGAGAGGGTAGCACCAGAGGCGACCGAGCCTGACTCTCCGGCCGCAAGAGTCTTGGCGTTGGTGTCGGTGCCGCTACTGATGGCAAAGGTGGCCGCATGGAGTGAGGCGGCCGAAATTAAGCCTAGTATGGCGAGGGAAACGGAGGTGTAGGATAAGTGCTTGGTAGTCATTGCGCGCGTTGGGATTTCCCCACGCCCATGCCTGTTGAGTTCTGCGTTGTCGAAAGACTCGGCGTGACGATTTCGCCTTGTGGCAATTCTGGCACATTGGAGCTGTGAAACTCTGGCTTTAGCCGGCTCCAATATGGAAAAAACGTAACATGACTTGTCGCTTCCATCTCATGGCTATAGTCGCGCCATGCCTGTCCTAACCGAACGCAAAACGCAGCCGCAGTATGATGTCATTGTCGTGGGCTCTGGAGCTGGCGGCGGCATGGCGGCGATGATCCTAGCCTTGAACGGCGTGAAGGTGCTCATGATCGAGGCCGGGCGCAATTATGAACCGGTGAAGGAGACGCCGATGTTCAACACGCCGGAGATGGCGCCGCTCCGTGGCACGGCCACGCCTGACCGACCCTTTGGGTTTTATGATTCCAACATCGGCGGCTGGCAGGTGCCGGGGGAGCCGTACACCAACAAGCAGGGCACTGAGGGTGACTTCTGGTGGTGGCGCGCGCGCATGCTCGGCGGGCGCACGAATCACTGGGGGCGCATCTCGCTGCGGTTTGGTGAGTTTGATTTCAAACCGAAATCCCGCGATGGCCTCGGTGTGGACTGGCCGATGAACTACTCGGACATGGCTCCGTGGTATGATCGCGTGGAGCAGTTGATCGGAGTTTACGGCGAGAACGACGGCATCGCGAATGCTCCCAACTCATCTCCCGGCGTGTTGATGCCGCCGCCGAAACCGCGGGTGGGGGAGCTGCTCGCGAAGAAGGCAGGGAGGAAGCTTGGGGTGCCAGTCGTTGCCGCGCATCGTGCGGTGCTCAGTCAGCCGATGGACTGGAAAAATCTGCCGAAGGTGCTGTTTCCCAACAATCCCAAAGCGCAGGAGATTCTCGGCAAGGACATGATGTCGCGCGCCGCCTGCTTCTGGGCCACGAACTGCATCCGCGGCTGCAGCATCCGTGCGAATTTTCAGAGCACGACGGTGCTGCTGCCACCTGCGCTGGCCACGGGAAATCTGGACATCATTACGGATGCGATGGTGCGTGAAGTGGTGCTGGATGACAGCGGCAAAGCCACGGGCGTGCATTACATCGACAAGGTCACGCGCCGGGATGCGATTGCGAAAGCGCGCGTGGTCATTCTCGCCGCGAGCACCTGTGAAACCTCGCGCATCCTGCTGAACTCGAAATCACGCGACAAGGCCGGCCTCGCCAACTCCTCCGGGCAGGTGGGGCGCAATCTGATGGACAGCGTCGGCACGCGCCTCGGTGCACACATTCCTGCCATGGAAGACCTGCCGCCGATGAATGAGGATGGAGCGGGAGGCCTGCACACCTATGTGCCGTGGTGGCTGGTGAATGACCACGCCAAGCTTGGCTTTGCCCGTGGCTACCACATCGAGATGGGCGGCGGGCGGCAGATGCCCGAAGCGAGGAGCTTTGGCTACCTAGACTCGACTTCGCCGGGTGTGTATGGCCGCAAACTTAAGGACGAAGCCCGCCGCTACTACGGCGCGCAGTTCGGTTTCTCAGGACGTGGCGAGATGCTGCCGAACAAGGACTGCTACAGTGAGCTTGATCCCAATGTGGTGGATCAGTGGGGCATCCCGGTGCTGCGGTTTCATTGGAAATGGAGCGATCATGAGATCAAGCAGGCGGAGCACATGCAGCAGACCTTTGCGGCCATGATCGAGGGGATGGGTGGCAAGGCCAAGCCGCTCAGCGGAGCGGACGCCATCCAGCGGCCCGGCGAAATCATCCATGAAGTCGGCACTGCGCGCATGGGCGACAAGGCCGCTGAGAGCGTCACCAATCAATATTGCCAGACTTGGGACGTGAAGAACCTTTTTCTCATGGACGGCTCCGTTCTGCCCAGCAACCCCGACAAAAACCCCACTCTCACCATCCTTGCCCTCGCCTGGCGTTCCAGCGAATGGCTGATGGAAGAGATGAAACGGGGGAACATTTAACCGATCTGCGCCATGTCTGAGTCCTCTCCCATTTCCCGTCGCAACGCCCTCAAAGGCCTCCTTAGCGGTGCTGCCGGTGCAGCAGCCGTTCCGGCCCTTGCCGCGCCAAATCACACGGAACCGGCGCCACCGGCGCATCCGTCGCGCTTTGTGTTTCACGACCCCGACTTCATGCAGCCGCTGAAGTTTCCATGGGAAAAGCTGCTGTCTGCTGAGGAGTTGGCCACCACGAAGGCCCTGGCGGATTTGATCCTGCCGAAGGATGAAACCTCGCCTGCCGCCTCGGAAGTGGGGGTTCCAGAATTTATCAATGAATGGGTCAGTGCCGATTACCCGGCGCATCAGGAGGACCGGGAAGTCATTCGTGGGGGCCTCGGATGGCTCAATACGGAGAGTTTTAAGCGCTTTTCGAAGCGTTTTGAGGAGCTGGGCATCGATCAGCAGTCCCAGATCGCCGATGACATCTGCGATGCGGCCAAGGCCAAGCCGGAGCACCGCGTCGGGGCGGTCTTTTTCAAGCGCTTCCGCCAGCTCTGTGTCGGCGGTTATTACAGCCATAGTCAGACCTGGAAAAGCCTCGGCTACGTGGGCAACATCAGCATCGGCGGCCCCTATCCCGGGGTTTTGCCGGAGGTCATCGAGAAACTGGGGCTGCAGGATGTGGTTTGAGGGCTGATTTGGGGGCCAAAAAAGACTTCGTTTGGAAGCAAAAAATCCCTTTGCTCGCCTCTTCATCTTGCTAGTCTAAAAAGGTCATCATCGAGCACGTTTCCGGTAGCGGTTTCATGGACGGATTCAGTCGATGGTCAGCCTCTTCAAATCCTATGTCCGAACAGTCTCCTGAGCAGAATGCTGCTTTCAATACCGGTGTGGCCGAAAACCAGGCCTACGGTGCCGATCAAATCCAGAAACTCGAAGGCCTCGAAGCCGTCCGGCTGCGGCCTGGAATGTACATCGGCGACCCCGATGAACGCGGGCTGCACCACTGCGTGTTTGAAGTCGTGGACAACTCCATCGACGAACATCTCGCCGGTCACTGCAAAAACGTCTGGATCTCCATCCACACGGACGGCTCCATCACCATTCAGGACGATGGCCGAGGCATCCCGGTGGAAATGCACAAGGTGGCGAAGATTCCCACGGTGGAACTCGTGCTCACCAGCCTGCATGCCGGCGGTAAATTTGGCGACGGCGCGTATGAGTTCTCCGGCGGTCTGCATGGCGTGGGCGCCAAGTGTACGAATGCGCTGTCCGACTGGTTCAAGTGCGAGGTCTTCCGCGATGGCAAGATCTATGCCATCGGCTTTGAGCGTGGCAAAACGACGGAGCCGCTGACGGTTCTCGGAGACCTTGATGATCCGAAGACCACAGGGACGAAGATTTCCTTCTTCCCGGACGCCACGATCTTCACCGTCACCACAGCCTATAACTTTGACCGACTGCTGGTGCGCCTGCGGGAACTCGCGTTCCTCAATCCCGGCATCAAAATCACCCTCACCGACGAGCGCGACGAACCGCAGCGTCAGGAAGTCCTTTTCTATCAGGAAGGTGTGAAGCAGTTCGTGCGCGAGATGGGTGCGGACAAGGACAAGATTCACCCTGAGCCCGTCGCACTCGCAGGTCGCCGCGAAGTGCCCATTGATGACAAGAAGAAGTTCATCCTCGTCGATTGCGTGCTGCAATGGAACAAGGGCCTGAATGAGCAGACGCTCTGCTTTGCCAATGCCATTCCGAATCCGGACGGTGGTGCGCACTACAGCGGCCTCAAGACAGCGCTGACCAAGGCGGTGAAGCAGTACATCAACGCCAACCCGAAGAGCTTCAAAGAAAAGCTGCCCGACATCGAAGGCGACGACTGCCGCGAGGGTATGATCTGCGTGCTGAGCGTCAAGCTCACCAATCCGCGCTTCAATTCCCAGACCAAGGTGAAGCTGGTGAACGGCGAAGTCGAAGGCGTGGTGAACTCCATCGTCTATGAAGGCCTGCTGCGCTTCTTTGATGAGAATCCCGACACGGCCATCGAGATCATCAAGAACATCATCATTGCCGCGAAGTCCCGTGAGGCCGCGCGCAAGGCCCGTGAAGCGATCCGCAAGGACGCCATGAGCAGCGGTGGCCTGCCGGGCAAGCTGGCGGACTGCTCCGAGCGCGATCCGGCGAAGACCGAGTTGTTCATTGTCGAAGGTGACTCCGCCGGTGGCTCTGCCAAGATGGGCCGCAACCGCCACAATCAGGCGATCCTCCCGCTGCGTGGAAAACTCATCAACACGGAAAAGGCCCGCCTGGAGAAGGTGCTGCAGAACAAGGAAGTCCAGACCATGATCACCGCCATCGGCACCGGAATCGGTGGCGACAGCGAGGTCGAAGGCTCCTTCAACATCGAGAAGCTCCGCTACCACAAGATCGTCATCATGACCGATGCTGACGTCGATGGCAGCCACATCCGCACGCTGCTGCTGACCTTCTTCTTCCGCCAGATGCCGGAACTCGTGAAGCGCGGCCACATCTATGTCGCGCAGCCGCCGCTGTATCAGGTGACGCGTAAAAAGCGTGAAGAGTACGTGCAGAGCGACGCCGAGATGGACGCCATCCTGCTCGAACTCGGTTCCGGTGAAATCAGTCTCCGCAACATCGCCGACGGCAGCAAGCTGGCCGCCGACCGCCTCAAGGCGATCCTCGATCTGCTCGTGCCCGTGGCAAAATTTGCCGACATCATCCGCCGCCACGGCGCTGACTTTGAGCACTACCTCCAGGCGCGCGATGAAGCCACTGGCAACCTGCCGCATCACCTCGTGGTGATTCGTGAAGGCAACGAGGTCAAAATTCAATACTTCCACAGCAATGAGCAGCTGGCCGCCTTCGCCCGTGAGAACCATGACCTGCATCTCTTTGGCAACCCCGCCGCCGTTGAAGCCAATGGTAATGGCAACGGCGCTGCTGCCTTGCCGAAATCACACCGCCGCGCGCGTCTCATTGAGATCCACGAAGCTCACGGCATGAAGAAGCGCTTCCAGCAGCTCGACGAACTCGGCCTGCATGTGGATCATTTCAGCAGCCAGGACAAGCCGCTCTTCGAGGTCATCGAAGGTGATGGCGAGCATGCCAAGGTGCATCCCGTCTTCAGCATCCCGGGCATTCTTGCCAAGGTCATGGAGATCGGCAAACGCGGCATGGAGATCAAGCGCTTCAAAGGTCTGGGTGAAATGAACGCCAAACAGCTTTTCGAGACCACCATGGACCCGAACAAGCGCACCCTGCTTCAGATCAAGCTCGACGAAACCAACGCCCACGAAGCTGAACGCATTTTCACCATTCTGATGGGCGACGTGGTCGAGCCACGAAAGCATTTCATTGAAGAGAACGCCCTCAACGTTCGCAACCTCGACGTGTAGGAGCGGATCAAGAGAGCAAGTAGTTGTCAGGAATCGCCAAGAAGCTGGAATGGGCACGGTCGATCTACATGAACTGAAAGTCTATCAACTCGCGATGCGGGTTGGGGAGGACGTATGGTCTGTGACTGCCGGCTGGGATTTGTTCGCGAAGCAGACGGTCGGATTGCAGTGGATGCGGGCTGCCGATTCCATCGCTGCCAACATCTCCGAAGGCGCCGGCCGCAGCTCCGCCCAGGAGATTGTCCAATTTTGCCACTATGCTCTGGGAGCTCTCCGTCAGACGCAAACGTGGCTGGAGAAGGCTGTGGCTCGAAGGCTCGTCATCGATTCCGTGGCCAGAGAACTCTCGCTAAAACTCGACACCCTGCGTCGTCAGCTCGACAACTACATCGAGACTTTCGAGCCCACTCATTCCAACTCCGTTCGCGACACCTCCCAAGACAGCTCCATCCACCTTCTGCCCCTGGAGGAGTTCTTTCACCCACGCACTTCCGCCTGGCATAATTGACCTTTTGACGGCGCTCCGTCGCCAGCCCTGACCTTTCCCATCTCATGCAAGACCCCAACATTCGCCCCATCTCTGTCGCTGAAGAAGTGAAGAACTCCTTCCTCGACTATTCGATGTCCGTCATCATCGCCCGTGCGCTGCCGGATGTCCGTGATGGTCTGAAGCCCTCCCAGCGCCGCATCCTTTATGCGATGCATGAGCTGTCGCTCTATCCGCCGAAGAAGCACATGAAGTGTGCGAAGATCTGCGGTGACACCTCCGGTAACTACCATCCGCACGGTGAGGCCGTTATCTACCCGACGCTCGTCCACATGGGGCAGCCGTGGGCCATTCGTGAGCCGTTGATCGATCCACAGGGAAACTTCGGTTCCGTGGAAGGCGATCCTCCGGCAGCCATGCGTTATACGGAAGCCCGCATGACGCACCTGGGCGGCACTTTGATGTCGGACATGGAGAAAGAGACCGTCGATTTCGTACCCAACTACGATGAACGTCTCACTGAGCCGAGCGTGTTCCCGGCGGCGTTTCCGAATCTCATCGTCAATGGCGGCACCGGCATCGCCGTGGGCATGGCCACCAACATGCCACCGCACAATCTGGGTGAAGTCGTGGATGCGGTGTGTGCGCAGATCGACAATCCAGCGATCACCTGCACGGAGTTGCAGGCCTTCATCAAAGGCCCCGACTTCCCGACGGGCTGCGTCATCCTCGGCACCAACGGCATCCGTGACTACCTGGAAACCGGCCACGGCAGCGTGCGTACTCGTGGTCAGGCGGAGATCGTCGAAAACGGCAACCGCGAGCAGATCATCATCACCGAGATTCCGTTCAACGTGAACCGCGCCGAGCTGGTGAAACGCATCGCTGAACTCGCGAACGAAAAGGTCATCACCGAGATCAGCGGCGTGCGCGACGAGTCGGATGAAAACACCCGCGTCGTCATCGATCTCAAACGCGATGCGCGTGGCCAGATCGTTCTGAACAATCTGTACAAGCACACCGCGCTGGAGTCGAGCTTCTCGATCCACATGCTGGCCATCGATGGCGGCAAGCCGCGTGTATTGAGCATGAAGGACGCAATTGCGTGCTACATTGAGCATCGCCGTGAGGTCATCATCCGCCGCACGCGCTTTCTGCTGAAGCAGGCCGAATTTAAAGCGGAAAAACTCGAAGCCCAGCTCCTCGCGCTCGGCCACCTGGATGACTTCATCAAGATCATCCGCGACAGCAAGAACCGCGATGAAGCCCGCGAGCGCCTCAAGGCCTACAACTTCTCCATCAGCACCGCCGAGCAGCTCGGCATCATGATTCGCGGCCAGGCCAGCATCGTGGGAGACAACTACATCTTCACCGACAAGCAGGTCGAAGACATCCTTGAACTCCGCCTCTATCAGCTCGTCGGACTTGAGCGCGACAAGATCAAGGCTGACTACGATGACGTGCTCATCAGCATCCGTGACTTCATGGACATTCTGGCCCGTGAGGCCCGCGTGCTCCAGATCATCAAGGACGAATTGATGGCCATCCGCCTCAAGCACGCCACGCCGCGCCTCACACGCATCGAAGCCGCCGAGGGCGAGATCGAGAACATCGACCTCATCCCGAACGACCCGACCGTTGTCACGATGACACACATGGGCAGCATCAAGCGCACCTCGACGGCGGAGTACCGCGTGCAAAACCGTGGCGGCAAAGGCTTGAAAGGCATGGAGACCCGCGAGGCGCAGGGCGAGGAGGAGGCCACCGACTTCGTTGAGCATCTCTTCAGCGCGCATCTGCACGACTTCCTGCTCTTCTTCACGAACACCGGGCGCATGTATGTGGAACGCGTGTATCAACTGCCCGAGGCGGCACGCACGGGCAAAGGTCGCAGCATCAAAAACATGCTCAATCTGAAGCCTGCGCACACCGTGACGCGGACCAAGGATGGGAAAGAATACTCCGTGAGCTTTCCGGCGGAGAAGATCGCCGCTGTGCTCACCCTCGTGGCCCAGGGCCCCGAAGACGAGGCCATGTGGGCCGCAGACAAGTTCGTCGTCTTTGCCACCAAGGACGGCACCGTGAAAAAAACCGCCCTCGAAGAATTCAAAAACTACCGCAAGGATGGCATTGCTGCCATCAACCTCGATGAAGGCAACGACCTCGTGGATGTGGTGCTCACCGACGGCAACAAAGAAATCTGTCTCGTCACCCATGAAGGCATGTTCGCCCGCTTCCATGAGACCGGAGATCCGGCCTCACCAACCCTGCGCCCGATCGGCCGCAACACCGCCGGTGTGCGTGGCATCACGCTTGATGACGGCGACTTCCTCGTCAGCTGCCTGACCAATGAGCCCGACACCATGGTGCTGGTCGTGTCTGAGAATGGTCTCGGCAAGCGCACTGCTTTCGATGAGTACCGACTTCTCGCCAATCGTGGCGGCAAAGGCGTGACCACGATGAATGTCACGGAGAAGACCGGCAAGGTCGTCGCCGCCAAGGCAGTGCATGACAAGGACGAGCTCATGCTCATGACCACCAAGGGCCAGAGCGTGCGCATCCGCGTTTGTGATATCCGCGAAACCGGCCGCAATGCCCAGGGGGTCAAACTCATGGGTCTCAAAGAAGGCGAAACCATCCAGGACGTGGCCACTGTGGTTGCGGATGAGGCGGAGGCCGTGGTGGAAGCTGCTGCCAGCACCGAGGCTCCTGCGGCGGAATCTACCGGCGAAGTGGAATCTGCCGGCGAAGTCCCCGCAGCGGAGTAATCAGGTCGCTTATGCAAGTCCCGGCTTTGGGGTTGGGACGGAAGGAGGCGTTTTTCTGATTTGCCCGGACGGACTTGGCAAGTCCGGCTCCTTGGGGCTTGGCATGCCCCCTTGACCAACTCCCACTTCCTCCCTGACGAAGGCCTTTTGCAGTAATAAGCTCTTCATACGCTTCGTTAGTGCCGCATGATCCGCCTGCCTGTTTTCCTCCTGCTGTTCGTCTGCGCCACGCTGCATGCTGCGTCTGCGAAACCCAATTTCGTCATCATCCTCGCGGATGATCTCGGCTACTCGGATCTCGGTTGCTATGGCAGTGAGATCGCGACGCCGAATCTGGACAAGCTGGCGGCGGGCGGGCTGCGGTTTACGCAGTTTTACAACACGGCGCGGTGCTGGCCCACGCGCAGTGTGCTCATGACGGGGCATTATGCGCAGCAGATTGGGATGGACCCGCCGTATGGCAAATTCCCCGCATGGGTGAGGACACTGCCTCAGCGCCTCGCTCCGCTGGGGTATCGCAGCTACCACTCCGGCAAGTGGCATGTGGGCAATGCGCCGAAGGTTGTGGCAAACGGGGGCTTCACCCGCTCGTATCACGTGGCTCAGCAGGACAATCACTTTCATCCGAAAAAGCACGAGTTGGATGACGAGCCGCTGCCGGAGCCGGAAGGGCCGTGGTATTCAAGCATCGCGATTGCGGATCATGCGATCGTCTTTCTCAAGGAACACGCACAGCAGCATGCGGGCACGCCGTTCTTCAGCTACGTGGCCTTCACGGCGCCGCACTTTCCGATTCAGGCACTGCCTGAGGACATTGCGAAATACAAAGAGACTTACACGCAAGGCTGGCCGAAGACACGGGCGGCGCGCTTCGAAAGGCAGAAGCAGCTGGGGCTTGTCGCGACGACTTTGTCCGATCCTGAGCCGCAGATCACCGCACCGAGCGGCAAGGAGAGTGATCTTGAAATCCTCGGGCCCGGTGAGACGCGGCATGCGGTGCCGTGGGAAAGTCTGACCTCGGAGCAGAAGGAGTTTCAAGCCACGAAGGAGGCGATTCATGCGGCGATGATAGATCGCCTGGATCAGGAAGTGGGGCGCGTGCTGGCTCAGTTGAAAGCCATGAACGCCTACGAAGACACGCTCATCCTGTTTCTCTCCGACAATGGCGCGAGCGCGGAGATCATGGTGCGCGGACTCGGACATGACAAAGCCGCACCGATGGGGGCGGCGGCGTCTTATTTGTGCCTCGGGCCGGGTGGATCGACGGTGTCCAATACGCCGTTCCGGCGTCACAAGATCTGGGTGCATGAGGGCGGCATCAGCACGCCGTTCATCGCCCACTGGCCGCAGGGAATCAGCGCGAAGGGCGAGCTGCGCCACACGCCGGGACATGTCATCGATGTGGTGCCGACGCTGCTCGCGCTGGCGGGGGATGCGAAACCTGTGATGCCAGAGAACGCGCCGCCGCTTCCAGGACGCAGTCTGGTGCCTGCATTTGCAAAGGATGAAACGATCAGCCGGGACTTCTTGTTCTGGCACCACTCAGGAAATCGTGCCCTGCGTGAATGCGACTGGAAGATCGTGAGCGCAGCCGACAACGGCAATGCTTGGGAGCTCTATAATCTGACAATGGATCGCGCGGAGTCGAACAACCTTGCGGTGAAGGAGCCCGAGCGCGTAAAGGCAATGGCTGAACGCTGGGAGAAACGGGAGAAGGAATACGTTGCCCAGGCGGGACCAAAACCGGAAGGCAAGGCCAAGAAGGGGAAGGGCGGGCAGAATTAGAAAAGGCGGGAACCAGCTACTCTTTGAGTGGAACGTTTTGCTCCACCTTGCCCGTGCGCGGATCGGGTTCCAGATGATGGACCGGGATCGCTCTGGAGCTGACGTTGGCGCAGCCGCCTTCAACCAGACATTGGCGAATGGAAGTTTCCAATCGAGACTGGATTTCGTTTTTATCAGAGCCTGACTGGACGACGAAGCGGCACTCAATGGAGTCCGCGCTGGTTTGACGAAACTGATAGGAGGTCACTTCGGGCTGATGCTCCAGAACGGAGAGAAATTTGGTCCCGACAAAAATCGTTTTTTCAGGAACCCTGAAAGTGTAAGTCATGGCACTGCGCCCGCTCAGTTCATGAATGACTTTGAATGGCCAGCCTGCAGGTTCGGGACCCAAACGGACTCTGTCATCAAGGCGGTAGCGCAGCAGTGGCAGCGCTGTGTTGAAAAGAGGGGTGACGAGGGCGTGATCTGAAAGCACTCCTTGCGGGGACTCCTGCTCGTTTTGATCCACAGCTTCAAAGACTGCAAGGTCTTCAAAAACGACCAAGGAGTCCATGCCTGCCCATTGGCGGGCGATGCCAAGAGACTCACCACACCCGTAGCCATCCAGAGGCTCAATGCCCCAGGCCTGTTTGCAAAGCAAACGAATGCCAGGTGTCAGGCAGTCGCCGCCGGTCGAGATGGCACCGCCAGGAGTGGGCAGTTCCAGTTTGAGGGTGCCATCGAGCTTGGCCTGTGCAAGACGACCTATCAAGGATGCATAGCCGATGAGGATGGTGGGCTTCATCTGGTGCAGTTGATCAATGATCTCCTGCCAGGGCGCGGTGACACTGATGGGTTGGTAGTCACAAAACAGGGAACCAATCCATGGACGTGTTTGCAAAAGGCTCGCTGAAACGGACGGGGCCGAAGAACAGATGAACGAGGCTGCGACCGGACGTTTGCCAAACAAGGATGGCTTTGGCGTCGAAGACTTCTTCGTCGTAGGAGCATTGCGAATGGCGTGTGCCGCATGATTCCAGTCCACCGAAGTGATCTCATGTGGAATGGCGATGGCAGCCCCTGAGGTGCCAGAGGTCATGCTTACCATCCAGCGGCCATTCAGCAGCTTGCCCCAGTTCTGCGGATTCTTCAGATGCTGCTCCAGTGCATCCCACCGTAATCGTGGGTCGGGAACGATCTCGTCCCAGTTTTTGACCAAGGTGGCCTTGGTAAGGACGGGGATGTCAGAGAAGGCGCAGCGGTCAAGATCCAAACCCGCCAGCTGACGGCGGTAAAACGGACTGGTGGCAAAGGCCCGATGGGCCAGCGCACGCCAGCGCTTCTCCTGAAGTGCCAGCATGTCGGGACGACTCAGACTCTGAGCATGACGAATAGAGATGGACGCACGATAAAGATTCAACAGCCTGAACATGGCTGTGATGTGCACCAACTCTTGCTTGCCGCAAGGGCGAAACATGAAGCTTTGCCATCAGTTGCTGCTCGCCCGGTTGACGCCTGAGTTGGAGCATGCCAATTTAGTATTCAACCAGTCTGTTTCAGGTCTTCGAAAAGGAGGCCAACCAAAGCGCCGGTTGCGTATCCTTTCGGTTAACTGTTCAACCACCATGGTCAGAGAAATTGAGTTCAACTCCCATCGAGAGATTATCGAGTCCTTCAGACGCGCATCCTACGGCGCGTCCATCACCCATGTGCTGGATGAGTTTGATGAGCAGGCGCATCATTTCGCTTTGTTTGACAAAAAGGACAAAGTCCTGGGGGTCACGCGGATCCTGCGCAGTGATGAGGTGAAGCAGTTCGAAATGATGCGTGAATCTCAGTTGAAGGATCTGGTGCTGCCGCCGGCCAAGCTGAGTCTGGAGCTTTCACGCGCTTGTACCATCAAAGGAAGCGCAGGCATTCATCTCCTTAGATTGTGCATGGGGATCAATGAGTATGCAGTCAAAAATGAGGCCGAGTATCTGATCACCAAAACGGGCAAGCATCTGTTGTCCTTGTACCAGCATTTTGGCTTCACCACGTTCGGTCCGCCGTTTGTCTCTGACTTCTTTGAGGATAAACGCCCGATTTATCCGATCATGTACCGCTGGACAGTCGTCAAAAGGGAGGAGCCGGAGGAAGAGGTGCTCGTGTGGTAACACCACATTTTGAGCATGCGTTATTTGATGCCGCCAATCTTGCAGCCCTGTGCCTCAGGCTGCGGAGCTGGCACAGGCTTGCCGCTAAGGATGGCATCCAGTGCATCACGCAGGTCCTTGGTGGTGGCGGCGCGCTGGCGCTTGGTGGGGCCGAGGTAGAGGTCGTTGATGCGGCCCTTGTAAAGCGTGTCGGACTTGAGAGACAGCACGACGACCTCCGGCGTGATCCTTGCATGTACCTGCTTTGCGAGTGACTGCTCCTTGTCGAGCAGGACGGTGGCCTTGACCTCGGAGAGGATGGCATGCTCCATCGCCACTTCATTCGTGATCTCCGGATCGGAATGCACGAGGTAAACGACGACACGGTCGCTGTAATCGGCGGTGATCTGGTTGATCTCCTTCATGAACGACTTGGTGGTCGAGCAGAATGGGGACACGAAGAAGAGCACAACGGCCTTCTTGTCTCCCGCAGCGGCAGGATCGTAGCTCTTGCCGTCGGTGGCCGGGAGTTCGAGTGCGGAGGCGATGCTGGTGAAAATCAGCATCGCGCAAAGCAGGTGTTTCATGGCCTTATTGAAGTTGGGCCACGGCAGCATCGAGCGACGCTGCATCTTTGATGCTGATGACCTTCACGGATTTGTCGATCTTGCCCATGAGACCCCGCAGCGTTTCATCAGGCCCCAGTTCGATGAAGGTGGTGTGACCTGCGGCGATGAGGTGCTGCATGCTCTCCACCCAGCGGACGCTGCCGGTGACCTGGCTGGTGAGCGTGGCGCGGATTTCCTCGGGGGTGGAAACTGGGCGAGCTTCGAAGTTGCAGACGACGGGAACCTTCGGGCTCTGGATGGAAGCAGCCGCAAGCGCCACGGCGAGCTTGTCCTGCGCGGACTTCATCAGGCGGCTGTGGTAAGCACCGGCAACGGGCAGGGGAATGGCGCGCTTGATGCCTTTGTCCTTCGACTTAGCCGCAGCGTCGGTGATGCCTTCGGCGCTGCCACTGAGCACGATCTGGCCGGGGGCATTGAGATTGGCGACATCGACATCGCATTCCTGCGCGAGTTCGCGGATGGCGGATTCCTCACCACCGAGCAAGGCCAGCATGGCCCCTTTGGTGTTTTCGCAGGCTTCTTCCATGAAGCTGCCGCGTTGGAAGACAAGATTGAGGCCGGTGGCGAAGTCGAAGGTGCCTGCGGCGGCGTGCGCGGTGAATTCACCGAGGGAAAGACCGGCGGTGGCGGTGATGTTGAGGGCAGGCACTTTGCTCTTCAGCACTTCTAGGATGGCCAGGCCGTGGGCGTAGAGGGCAGGCTGGCAGCGGGACGTCTTCGTCAGCTCCTCCATCGGGCCTTCAAACATGATGTTGGAAAGCGAGTAGCCAAGGGTGGCATCGGCCTGGTCAAAGAGGGCGCGGACGGTGGGATAGCTTTCGGCAAGATCTTTGCCCATGCCGACTTTTTGGGCGCCTTGACCGGCGAAGAGGAGGACTGCGTTCATTCTAGGATGCTGGATACGGGAGACTGGTTGTTAAATGAAGTGGAAGATATCACTGAGCACGGTCAGTGGGGCCGGTCAAGAGGTCGCGAATGGCCGGGCTCTGGGCGATGACCGCCGCCGCCAGAAGTTCGGTGCCGCGCTGCATGGCTTCGGCCAGGGGCATTTCCTTGGGTTTGATGGCGCAGAGGAGGTCGAAGCGGGTGCGGAGCTGGTCTTCGGCCTCGATGGCTCCGGCAAAGGCGGCCACAGGTTTGCCGAGCTCGCGGGCCATGTCGGCGACGCCCATGGGTCCTTTGCCGTGGAGCGTCTGGGCATCCAGCCGGCCTTCACCGGTGATGACGAGGTCGGCGGCGGCCACACGTTGATGCAGATGGACGAGATCGGCGATCAAATCGAAGCCGCTGGTGAGTTTGGCTCCGAAGAAAGCCATGAGGCCAAAGCCGAGACCACCGGCCGCGCCTGCGCCAGGAACATCGCGGTGATCGACACCGAGATCTCGTTTCGCGATATCCGCGAGGTGTTGCAGACGAGTCTCGAAGAACTCAAAGTCCGTCACACCCTTCTGTTTACCGTAGACCTGCGTGCAGCCATGGGGGCCGAGCAGGGGATTGTTCACGTCACAGGCGACCAGAATTTCAGGAAACTCACCCTCCGGCGGCTCGATCCTGGCCAGCCGGTCCATGTTGGCGATGATCGGCTCCAGCGGTGCACCTGACGCATCCAGAAAGCGAAACCCCAGCGCTGCCGCCATGCCGATCCCGGCGTCATTCGTGGCACTGCCGCCGATGCCAATGACGATGCGCTGCACGCCGCGTTCCATGGCATCCTGCAGCATCAAACCCGTGCCGTGCGTGCTGGCTATGGCCGGATTCAGCGGCAGATCACTGACCATGGCGAGGCCGGACGCAGCGCTCATTTCCATGATGGCTTCCAGCTGATCTGCGGTGGGGACGAGACCATAGCGGGCGGTGACCGGGCGGTTTTGGGCGTCAAAAGTCGCGGTCTCACACCACTCGCCATTCAGTGCGGTGACGACCGCCTCAACGGTGCCTTCCCCCCCGTCGGCTATCGGGCAGAGGTCGCAGACAGCTTCTGGCAAAGTCTGATTCAGGGCCGAGGCGATGGCTTGAGCAGCCCCGGTGGCCGGGATGGAGCCTTTGAACTTGTCGATGGCGATGAGAATGCGCATGAGCCGCGTATGATGCCAAGCCTCGGCGGGCTGCCAAGCGATCAAGAGGAGAATGGTTCTGCGTCATCAAGCCGTTTCAACGGCGCATTTTACGTGGGGAGGTTGCGCTGAACCTAGCCACGGCAAAAGGGCATCTTGGCCCGCTGACTGGGTGAAGGTGAGGCCCTTTGAGCTCTTGTCAGGGAATTGTAAAAAACCTTGAATTGGCCTTGATTTAACAACGTTATTATTATTAATTTTATAGTAATTATGTCAATCGCCGCCCTGGCAGAGATCAGTTCACCTCTGATCGCATCCAGCACAGACCGCTCCGTAAGGAAAGGTTTAGAAAAAATTGTGCCTCCACCCAACCGTTTCGAGAAGGAACAGATGGAGCTTAATCTGCGCAATGCGAGGATGGGGGCCTGGTTTGTGATGGTCCTCGTCCCATTATGCAGTTTCCTCGACTGGATGGCCTATCCTGCTGATTACTGGCAGTTTCTGGTGCTGCGCCTGGCTTGTGCGGCCAGTTGCGTGCCTTTGCTGCTGGCGCTGAATGGATCACTCGGGCGGAAGTACTGCCGTGCTTATCCGATCATCCTGCCACTGCTGCCGGCTTTGATGATCTGCGTCATGATCTACCTCAGCGGTGATCCCGGCTCCGGCTATTACGCGGGTCTGACGCTGTGCATCGTGGCCACGTCATTTGTCTTCCATTGGACGTTCCGTGAGATCGGCATCACGCTCGGCCTCGTCGTGCTGGCCTACTTTGCCGCCACCCTGCCAAATCTGAACTTCAGCGATTCTCATGCCCTGGGGATTTTCGTGAACAACACCGGCTTCATTCTGCTGAACTGTGTGGTCCTCTATTTCGGCAGCCGCCAGCATCATGCGATCCGCCTGCGTGAGTTCGCCAACCGCTGCAAGGTGGAGGATCAGCGTGAAGAGCTGGCCGCACGAAATGAGGAACTCACCGCCACGCTGAAGCGTCTGCGCGAAACGGAAGCCCAGCTCGATCAAAGTGAAAAGCTGGCCTCCATCGGCCGGCTCAGCGCCGGGATCGTGCACGAGATCAACAACCCGCTGAACTACGTGAAGTCAGCGATTTATCTGCTGAAGAAAAAGGGCAAGGTGCTGCCGCCTGATATTGCCGAGACTTTCACCAGCATTGCCGAAGACATTGGTGAAGGCATCGACCGCGTGGCAGCCATCGTGTCGGATCTGCGCACCTTTGCGCATCCGGAAAATCGTGGCTCCAGACCGGTGAATTTGCAGGAGACCGCACGCAAGGCACTGCGCCTGCTGGCCAAGGAGATCGGTGACCGCGGAGTGATGCTGGTGGACGAGATCCCGGCGGACGTTATCGCGCAGGGCGACGAGAACTACCTCATTCAGATTTTGCTCAATCTGGTGCAGAACAGCCTGGATGCCCTGGCAGGCCGGCCCTCGCCCACCATCTGGCTCAAAGCCTGTGAGACCGCGAACGGTGTGGATTTCATCGTTCGGGACAATGGCTCGGGCATTCCAAAAGAAAACCTCTCGAAGATCTTTGATCCCTTCTTCACCACCAAGCAGGTGGGGCAGGGCATGGGCCTGGGCCTGAGCATCTGCTTCCGCATGATCCAGCAGATGGAAGGCGAAGTGAAGATCGACACTGCGGCGGGCAGCCACACGCAGTTCACACTTAGCCTGAAGAAACCTGCGACCACCTGATACTGATGTCGAGCACGCTGCTATCGCCTTATCATATTCTCTACGTCGATGACGAGGAGAAGGCGTTGCATTACTTCAAAGAGATCTTTGGGGATGAGTACACGATCCACGTCGCCAACAACGCGATGGACGGCTACCGCATTCTGCAAAATTACGGTCCGCAGATCGGCCTGCTGCTCACGGATCAGCGCATGCCGGGACCCAGCGGCATTGAGTTGATGGAGCATGCACGCAAGCTCAATCCCAACTTGGTGCGCATTCTCGTCACGGCCTACACGGACTATCAGGCGGCGGTGGATGCGGTGAACTCCGGGCGCTGCTTCCGCTATTTGCACAAGCCCTGGGATCCGGATGAGCTGAGCGTGGTGATCAAGCACGCACTGGACTATTACCATGCGCTCATCGAGCGCGAGCGCCTGCTGGTGGAAAAGGCGGAAAGCGTGCGCAACATGCTCTCCGCGGACAAAGTTTCCGGCCTCGGCATCCTCGCGGAAGGATTGAACCATCACCTGCGCAATGCTCTCACGGTCGTGCGCGCATTCATCGACCTGGCCCCCATGAAACTGATGGAGGAGATCGGCGGCGCCCACCCACGTGATTCCTCATTCTGGATTGATGTGCAAAATCAGGCGCAGTCGCAGCTCGAACGCATTCAATCCATGCTGGCCCGTCTGGCCGAGGCTTCACACTCCAAACGGCTGGACCGCACGGACCAATGCCATCTCAGCAGTGTCATCAACGAGATGCTCGACTTGTTTGCCGCGCAGATGAAGGAGAAGAACCTGAAAATCGAAGTCTCGATTGATCCAAGTCTGCCGCCGGTCCTGGTCCATGGTGCACGCTTCCGCCAGATGTGGCGTTTGATTTTCATGGAGGAGCTCACGCACCTCAGCCCAGGCGACAGCATTCACATCAGCGCGAAAGTTCGTCAGGATGCGAGAGGGCAGTCGCATCTGGTGATGCATGTGCGTGACACCGGTGTCTGGGAAGGCGGGGACAAGCCGGTGAATCTGTTTGATCCCTTCTACACCCGCAGCCGCAAGCCGGATGATTTTGGTGTGAACATGATGGCCTGCTACGTCACGATGCATCTGCATGGCGGCACCGCCGAGGCCCGCCATCTGGAGCCGCGCGGCCTGGAGCTCGAATTCAGCCTGCCCGTCGAAACCACCTTGGAGCCCAAGAAGGAGGAAGATTTCTTCCGTACTCTTCTCAACCACGAGCAGCGCTGGAAGATGCGTGACGAGATGGTGGCGGCGTAAGGGGGCAAGGAGCGGCACTTGCCAAGTGCCGCGTATGGGCTCGAAACAATCTTTTCTAACGGGACTTGGCAAGTCCCGCTCCTTGTTAAACACGCGTGCTCAGCCCAGCTTCCAGCCATCACGCGGCACACGACTGAGGAAGCGATTCGCTGCCTCATTGTTCGTGATGCGCATGGCTTTGGAGTCCCAGAGGATTTTACCACCCGCGCGGTGGGCGACGTTGCCGAGGTGGTTGGCTTCGGTGAGCGGACCGGCATAGCTGAAGGGGCTGCCGGTCGGTGTGCCGTTGCGGATGGCGGCGAGGAATTCGGCATGCTGCCCGGGTGAGTCGGCGATGAAGGGCTTGGGCGCCTGGAAGTCTTTGAACGTGGCTTCGGGGAGCAGGACATGCTTGCCATAGTCGGAGAGCAGCATGCCTTTGTCGCCAATGAAGAGCACCCCGCTGTTCCACTTGCTGATGAAGGGATCGTTCTTCCACACGTCGGGTTTATCCGCGCCCTGATGCCAGTGGATCTTGCACGCGGGCATGTCGCCACGCGGACCGTACTCATACACCGCGTGCATGGAAGCCGGGGCGATCTCAGGATGCGGTGGCGGGCCAAAGGCTTCGATGCTCAGCGGGGCGTCGAGTTTCAGCGCCCAGAAGGGAAGGTCGTTCCAATGGCTGCCGAGATCGGACATGGTGCCATTGCCAAAGTCCCACCAGCGGTACCACTTGGGACCGGGGAAATAAACGCTGTTGTAAGGACGCATCGGCGCAGGCCCGATCCACAGATCCCAGTCCAGATACGGCGGCGGTGTTTCACCCACCGTGGGGCGCTCCGTGACGTAAACGATGTCTCCGTTCTTCTTCGCATCTTCCTCGCTCTGCAGCCCCCAGGCACGCGAGACACACACATGGGCCTCGGTGACTTTTCCAATCGCACCACTTTGAATCAGTTCGACCACACGGCGGTAATTCGGCATGCCGTGAATCTGCGTGCCCATCTGCGTGACGACACCGGCTTTGGCAGCAACTTCCGTGATGAAACGCGCTTCAGCCACGTTGTGGGACAGCGGCTTCTCACAATACACATGCTTCTTCATCAGCAGCGCAGGCAGGGTGGCATAGGCATGCGTGTGCTCGGTGGTGCTGACCACAACGGCGTCGATCTCGCCAGCGCTGACGGAATCGTACAGCTTGCGGAAGTCGCGGAACTTCTGCGCCTTGGGAAAGGCCACGCCTGCGCGATCAAGGTTCTCGCCATTCACATCGCAAATGGCGACGACGTTTTCACGCGGCTCGATGGCGGGAGGCGGCTGCGCACCTGCGTCAGGCTTGGCGGCATTTTTACCCCGGGGTGGCGTGTACAGCGCGACACCGGTGAGTTCTTTGATATTCGACGCACCGCGTCCGCCTACGCCGATGAAGACGAGGTTCAGCTTCTCGTTCGGTGAACGTGAGCTAACAATGGCGGGAAATCCCAGAGCCGCAGCGGCGGTGGCGCTGCGGGCAAGGAACTGACGACGGGACGAGACAGGTTGGCTGGCACTCATGGTTGTGGTATTACAACGCTCGTCGCAGGCGAAGTTTCAGAGGAAACGTCAAGAAGCACAAAGTGCCCGCACTTCTCCAAATCACTTCGCTTTCTTTTTCCCCGCTCCAGGCTTCCTTGGCTCATTGAGCGGCTTGTCGGGATCGTACTTCGGGTTGCTTTCAGGAATCTGGGCGCCGGTGTCTTTGAGCCATGCCATGAGTTTGTCGCGGAGCTGCAGAGCGCGCACGGAGTCAAACGGGGCGCGGTTGTCCACTTCACCTGCGTCGAGTTTCAGGTTGTAGAGTTCGACGTGGTTGTCCTCATGGAAGTAGATGAGCTTCCAGTCGCCTTCGCGTATGGCGCTGTAAGGTGTGGCGCTGCCGGGATGGTAGTGAGGGTAGTGCCAGTAGATGGCCTCGCGGGCGAGGGTGTCCGTGCCGCCGAGCAGTGGCAGCAGTGACTCACCGTCAACGACCTGATCCTTCTTCAGTGCTGTCTGCGTGGCGGCCAGCAGCGTGGGCACGTGGTCGTAGGTGATCACGGGCACGTCGCAGGTGCTGCCGGGTTTCACCAGTCCGGGCCACGAGACGATGAGCGGGATGTGGACGCCGCCTTCATACGCGCTGCCTTTGCCGAGACGCGCCGGGCTGTTGTCCGTGGGGCCGCGTGACCAGCCGTTGGCGTTGACGGTTCCGCTGAGGCCGCCGTTGTCGCTGGTGAAGATGAAGATCGTGTTTTCGGCGAGCTTCAGTTCATTCAATTTGGCGCGCAGCTTGCCCACGCTGTCGTCGATGCTCTCGACCAGCGCGGCATAAACAGGGTTGCTGTGGCCACCGGCTCCCTTCTTGGCCTGATACTTCGCGATGACTTCCGGCTTGCCCATGATGGGCGTGTGGACGCCGTAATGCGGGAGATAGACGAAGAAGGGTTTCTCCTTGTTCTTGTCGATGAATTTCACAGCTTCATCGGTGAGGCGGTCGCTCAGGAATTCATCCTTGGGTCCATCCGGCAGCGTGGCGATTTTGTAAGGCGAGAAGTAGCTGGGCGGTGAGCCGATATGCATGCCGCCGATGTTCACATCAAAACCATGCTTGGTCGGATAAAACTCCTCTTCGCCGAGATGCCATTTGCCAATGCTTGCCGTGGCGTAACCCTTTGTCTTGAGACGCTCTGCGATGGTCTCTTCCTCCAGTGGCAGTTTCATCGTCCAACTGGGAATGAGCAGACGTCCATTGCTCGGCACATGGCCGGCGATCCAGTCCGTGATGTGCAAGCGAGCAGGTGATTTGCCCGTCATCATGGCCGCGCGTGTGGGCGAGCATACGGTGCAGGCTGAATAGGCCTGGGTGAAGCGCATGCCGTCCTTCGCAAGCTGGTCAATGTGCGGTGTCTCGTAATACTTGGAGCCGTAGCATCCGAGATCCGTCCAGCCCATATCATCAATGAGCATGACGATGATGTTGGGGGGCGGTCCCGCTGGCAGCGTCGGAATCAGAGGAACCTTCACCGGCGGCGGCTGGATGGGAGGTAAAGGGGCAGGTGGGGGCGTTTCCGCGGCAGGGGCGGATGCAGCGGGTGCTCCGGGCGTGGCGGCTGGCGCGGGATTCGGTGCTGCTGGAGTAGTTGCAGTCGCTGGTGCGGCAGGTGCCGAATTAGCACCAGGTGCAGCCGGAGTTTCTGGAACCGCTGGCGTTGGATTGACCGGGGTAGTTTGGGCGGTCACAAGACCGGCAAAGCAAAGAAAGGAGGCGAGAAAACGGCGCATGAAATATCGGCTGGGAATGAAATGAGACGCTGTCTCATTTGAATGCTTTTACAAGAGTTTAAATCGACGTCAGCGAATTTTCGCATCCGGCAGGGCGCTCTTCACACCTTCGTCGATGGGCATCTTGTCAGTCTTGGAATCGAGGCCGGTGGCGAGCATGAGTTTGGCGAGTTCGGCCTGCAACTCCTTCAACTTGCCAGCGAGTTCGGGCTTGCCGATGAGGTTCTTCGTTTCACCGGGATCATTTTTCAAATCATACAGCTCGGCCATGTGCTTGTCGGCTGTGCCGTCGCCATGCGGGTAGTGGATGTACTTCCAGTCGTCGGTGCGCACGGCGCGGACATTCGGGGTGTAGGGAAACTGCTTCTCGTAATTGTAGTGGTAGAACCAGCTTTTGCGCCAGTCGGGATCGCCGCTTTGCACGAGCTTGACGAAGGATTTGCCGTGGATGTTTTCCATGGGCGGCGCGCCGCAGAGTGCGAGCAGGCTGGGTGCCACATCAACGGTGAGCACCTGCTGTGGGATGACTTTGGATTCTTTCGTGAGCTGCGGCGCACGCACGATGAGCGGGATGCGCAGGCTGGCCTCATGCGCGGTGCGCTTGTCCACCATGCCGTCTTCACCTTCGAGCAGGCCGTTGTCCCCCATGAAGACGATGATGGTGTTGTCGAGCTGCTTGGTCTCTTCCAGCCAGGCGCGCACGCGGGCGATGCTGTCGTCCACGCTCAAGACGGTGCCCCAGTAGCCATGCACCATGTTTTCGAAATCTTTGACGGCGGCAGGGCTGTCATCGGGAAACTTTTTCCGCCACTCAAACAGCGGGCCGTAGATGCCGTGCCAGGTGTAGAGGCGCTGTTTGATCCACTCGGGCTTGTCATCCAGCATGAAGGCCGTGGCCGGGTAGGGGACGCGCACATCATCAAAGCTGTGCTCATACTTCGGCTCCGGCGTGTAGAAGCTGTGAGGGGCCTTGTGGCCGATGCACGCGCACCAGGGTTTGTTTGCACTCTGTTGCTTCAGCCAGTCCATAGCGAGGTCCGTGACGACGTTGGTGTAGTAGCCTTTGATGACTTCACGCTTGCCGTTGAGGTTCCACTCGGTGTCGTAGTATTTGCCCTGGCCTTTGTGCGTCACGAAGGTGTCGTAACCCGGACGCGGATCGTCATTCTCCTCGCCCATGTGGTATTTGCCAAAGTAGGCGGTGGCGTAGCCGGCATCATGCAGCACGGATGGGAAACTGCGCAGCGTGGCGGGGTATTCGGTGAAGTTGTTCGTCACGCCATGGGCATGCGCGTAGAGGCCACTCAGGATGGAGCCACGGCTCGGTGAGCACAGCGAGGTGGTGCAGAACGTGTTGGCAAACCGCACGCCTTCGTTGGCCAGGCGGTCGATGTGCGGCGTCTTCACATGCTTGGAGCCATAGCAGCCCAGGGCATCCGGGCGCAGGTCATCGCAGAGGATGAAAAGCACATTCGGCTGTGCTGCGAAGGATGATTGCAGCAGGGCAAAAGATGTAAACAACAGGGCAAGGAGTCGGCTCATGGTTGGGATCTTGAACGAAGGGATGCCAGCGTCTTTGTCAAAAAGGAAAGGCAGCGCCTTGTGTGGCGTTTTCTTTCTCGCCATGACCAATCGCCGCTCCTTCCTCAAACAGTCCGCCGCCGCTTCCACCGGCGTGTTCTACATCGCCAAAACCTCCTGGGCCCAGAAGAGTCCCGGGGACACCATCAACGTGGCCGTCATCGGCTTCGGCGGACGTGGGGGCTCGCACATCAGCGGCTATAACAAGCTCAACAAAGATGGGGACGGAGTGCGCGTCGCCGCCCTGTGTGACGTGGACAGCAAGACCCTCGACAAAGGACTGCAGTCCTACGACAAGGAAAAAATCAAAGTCACCGGCTACTCTGATCTGCGCAAACTTTTGGAAAACAAGGACATCGACGCCGTGAGCATCGCCACGCCCAACCACTGGCACGCACTGGCCACGATCTGGGCCGTGCAGGCAGGCAAGGATGTGTATGTCGAAAAGCCAGTGTCACACTGCGTGTGGGAAGGCCGGCAGATGGTCAAGGCCGCGCGCAAGTACGGCAAGATCGTGCAGACCGGCACGCAGTCGCGCTCCAGTCGCAAAGGGCTCGCTGAAGGAGTAAAGTATGTGCAGGAAGGCAACCTCGGAAAGATCCTGCTCTCACGCGGCCTGTGCTACAAACGCCGCCCCAGCATCGGCAAGACTGAAGGACCTCAGCCGGTTCCAGAATCCATCGACTACGATCTCTGGTGCGGCCCCGGCCCGAAAGGCCCGCTCATGCGCGCGAAGCTCAAGTACGACTGGCACTGGACCTGGGACTACGGCAACGGCGACCTCGGCAACCAGGGCATCCATCAGATGGACATCGCCCGCTGGTTCCTCGGCGAGATGGAACTTTCCCCCAGCGTCTGGAGCGTGGGCGGCCGTCTCGGCTATGAAGATGACGGCGAAACCGCCAACACGCAGATCATTTACCACGGCTATGAAAAGGCCCCGCTCATCTTTGAAGTGCGCGGCCTGCCGGACGCGAAGGACGGCAAGAACATGGACAAGCTCATGCAGACCACCAAGGGCGTGAAGTTTCAGCCCCTTGCCGGCAATGATGGCAAGGAAGGTGTCACAGGTGCTGGCGTCGGCGTCATCATCGAGTGCGAAGGGGGAACCATCGTGGTGCCGAATTACTCGGGCTGCGTGGTCTTCGACAAAGAAGGCAAGGAGGTGAAGAAGTTCGAAGGCAGCGAAGACCACTTCAAAAACTTCATCAATGCCTGCCGCAGCCGCCGGGTGGACGATTTGAATGCCGACATCCTCGAAGGCCACCTCTCCAGCGCCCTGTGCCACACCGCCAATATCAGCCATCGTCTTGGCCAGAAAGAGAAGCCTGAAGCGATCATGGAAAAGATCAAAGGAGACACCTTCGCCTCCGAAAGCTTCGCGCGCATGCAGGAGCACCTGGGGAAAAACGAGGTCGATATCACCAAAGATCTCCTCACCCTCGGCCCTGTGCTCAAGATGGACGGCAAGACCGAGCGCTTCATCGATCAAGACGCTGCGAACGCGATGCTCAAGGACAAATACCGCGCGCCATTCGTCGTGCCGGATGAGATTTGAAGTACGACAGACACTCCTGTCTGTCGATCAGCGGCACCGCCAGCCACCCTGCACCCCGTCCACAGCAAAGCTGACGCAGGGTGGCTTCGCTCCGTCACTGGGGCACCGTAGTTCGTTCGTGAACCCTGAGTTCTGAAGGTCCCGCTGATCGACGGGCAGGAGTGCCCATCGTACTCACACCCCGCCCATCATCTCCCCATACGAAAAGTCACAGACGTGCATGCGCACGCGTACCTGCGCGCCTTCCGCCAGAGGGAAGTCCGGCAGCTCTTTCTGAATGGTGCCAAAGATCTCTTTCCCATTTGGCAGCAAGGCATGGCAGGTGCGTGGACTGATGACACGACGAATCGTGGCGGTGGTTTCAACTCGGGTGATAATCTCCATCACTTCGTCACGGGAATGGCACGGCGTGCCGGGGGTTCTGGGTTGACGGAAGCCTTGCGCTTCCAGTCGATCTTGGCGGATTGAAACAGGGTGCGTGTTGTGATGAGATCCACCGCGCGCTGCAGCACGGTATCCGAAGGGCGCGGAGCATCCTCGGGCAGGGCCTTGCCGGCGGAGCGCCTCAGGTAGGAGTCGAGTTCAGGATTGGTGTTGGCCACGAGCGCAGCCTCGTTGAAGCGCGCGCGTGGTTTGTCGATGATGGAGCTTTTGACGTCCTTGGCATCGGTGGCGTGAAACACCTGACGCTTGAGGGTGGTCGGCATGGAGACCGGGAAATCAGGCTGCAGGCCCTTCTTGAACACCGAGCTGTCGTCCGTCAGCAGCACCTCGGCGCGGGCAAAGCGCAGGGACCACTCGGCATCCACCGGCACCGTTTCATAACGCACGGCCCCGCCGCGTGTCGGGGCGCCGATCAAGAGCGCCTGCTTCCGCTGACGCAGCACGGCGGCCATGGTTTCACCCAGATTGTTGGTCTCATCATCCACGAGGACAAGAAGCTGCTGCGACCACACCGGCTCGCGCACGTTGGTTTCAACTTCGGAGGCCGCCTGCCCCATCTGCTTCATTTTGAAGAGCACTTCGCCTTTGGGCACAAACAGGCTCAGCATGTCCGCCGCATCATTGAAGTTCCCCGGCGGAGCCGGACTGCGCAGATCAAGGATGAGGTGGCCCACCTTTTTAGCCAAAAAATCCTGCAGATGCTTTTCCAGTTCCTTCGTTTCTGTCGGCGTGAATTCGCGGGGCCTCAGGTAGCCAGTCTGCGGCGTCAGCAGTTCTGCCTGCACACCAGAGAGCGCGCCGGATTTGGCCTCGCTGGCACGGGGGACCAGTTCCGCTCCGAAATCAAGACGCTGCAGCAAACCCGAAAGGGCAGCACGGTTCAGCACATCAAAGGTCAGATCGCTGCTGCGGATGTATTCCTTCTGCAGAATCCGAAACGCCGTCTGGATGCCTGCCTGGCTGACGTCCTTCGGCTCCGGGCTGCTGGCGGCGAACACGGAGGAGGTGAAGGTCAAAAGGATGGCGAGTCGTCTCATGCGTCGGTCTGCTGGAGATGATTGAGAGCATGTACGGGCCCTGCGCCAGCACTTTGCCACACGAAATGCTGGGCGATGGCGCGGCTGACGAACTCCTTGGCCGAGGCAACAGCCTCATTCAGCCCCATTTCCTGCGCCAGACAGGTGGCAATGGCGGCGGAAAACGTGCAGCCAGTACCATGCGTACGCACCCCAGGTGTGCGCGGCGCGGTGTGCCAGAAGAGTTCTCCGTCCAGGCAAAGGACATCGGCGGCATCCCCCTTCAGGTGCCCACCTTTCACCAGCACGGCGGCATCAAAACGGGCGCTCAGTTCGCGGGCGCAGTCTTCCATGGCTTCAAGGTCGGGAACCTCCCGATCCCACAGCACGCGGGCCTCATCCAGATTCGGCGTGATCAGCGAGGCGAGCGGCAGCAGTTCATCTATCAAGGTCCGCACGGCGGCGTCTTCCAGCAGTTTGCCTCCGCTGGTGGCGATCATGACCGGGTCCACCACGAGGGGGATGCGTCCATGGCCAAACTGCTGCCAGGTTTCCGCCACTGCGTGCACTTGGTCCCGCCCACCCAGCATGCCGGTCTTCGCAGCGGCAATGGGAAAGCCCCCAAACAGCACACGCACCTGATCGGCAATGAAGTCCGCATCCAGCAGGCGCACCTGCGAAACGAGTCCGGGCGTCTCTGACACCACGCTCGTCAGCGCATTCAGGCCGTAGCCACCGAGGGCAGAAATGGCCTTCAGATCCGCCTGCACCCCCGCTCCGCATGAGGAATCTGAACCTGCAATGGTGAGAACGACGGGAGGGGAGTATGGCATGGTAGCGGTGGGCTGGATGGTACGAGTCCGGCTGCTTTTTGCAAACCCCGGCTTGTGGCATCCTGCGTATGGACTAAACTCATCCCATGAATTTCGATCCGTTGCCAGGACTCACGGTCACGGTGGACAGCATCGCCTACGACCCCACTCGGCCTGCTCCGCCGGACCGGCCGCACCCGTTTGTGTATCACCTCTCGATCCACAACGACTCGCCCGACATTGTGCGCATTTTTGGCCGCAAATGGATCGTGCGTGACACCGATGGCGACACCATGGTCGTCGAAGGCGACGGCGTCGTCGGCCAGTTCCCCAATCTCTCTCCGGGGGAAACCTTCAGCTACAATTCGTATCACGTCATCAAGACCGAAAGCACCGCCACCGGCTCCTTCTTCGGGACGACGCCTGATGGGAGACGTGTCTGCACCAAGATTCCGCCCATCGAAATGCATCCGCCGCTGATGGGGTGAGGGCAAGGCCATGGACAAGGAGCGGCACTTGCCAAGTGCCGTGGAGAGCGCAGGCAAACCGGCTCCCTCAATGCCACAACACTCCGTCGAGGATTTTTGAGAGCGTAGATTCCAAGCCGGGACTTGGCAAGTCCCGCTCCTTGGGGACGCATCACTCCTCGTTTGGCGCAAATCCGTTGATGAGGTGGTTCAATAAGCAGATAGTGCCTCGAAACGCAGGAAAAATGAACGAAGTCCAAAGAAAGCCTTTCTGGAAACCTCTCGGGGTGTTCCTGGTCGGGGCCATTGCGATAGCGATGTTTGGTTATTCTTTTCTTCCGCCTTCAATTGCTACATGGCAGGCAACTTCTTTTGAGGTTGATCGCTCATTATCTCGGAAGGTATCGATCGAAGCACAAATCCGGGCCATTGAGAAACGAGATCCCCACAAAGATTTCGCGATGTATGCCAAGGATCAAAATCTATTCCTTTACGCCGTAGCCGACACTCAGGTGATTATCCCTGGCGTTGATCATTTCACGCTGCCATTTTTATTTCCTGTTCGCGTCATCACTGGAACCGGAGAGACCGGGGCGGGGGGGCGAAACGAGCATCTCAATCAAGTAGCACGGAAGTTCGCCGAGCAGTTCAATCAGGAAATGTACGGATACATGGTGACTTGGTGAATGGTGGAAGAGCCTCACTCCTTCTCACAAGCAATCCGAAACCCCACACTGTCGAGGTGCACATTGTAAGGGTCCGGGCCGCGAAATGACGCCAGCAGGCGTTTCTCGCTCCCAGCTCTGAAGGCACCGCCGCGGACGATGCGCAGGGTGTTTTTCGGTGGATCATACCAGCCATCCACCCACTCCCAGACGTTGCCGGCGAAGTCGTAGAGCCCATTGGCATCGGCGGGGTAGCTGCCCACGGGCGCGGTATCTGGATAGCCGTCGTCCATCTCCAGCCACTTGGCGTCGTAGCTGTTGCGATATTTTTTGCCAAAGGCCTCGTCGCAAAAATTACCGACGTTTTTGGACAGGGGAGCTTTGCCCCAGTGATGCACGCCCGTGCTGGGCGGCTGCTGATTCGGTGCGATGTCTGCCTTCTCCTGCAAGCCTGCCAGCACGCTCCACTCCTGATCGGTGAGCAGGCGGTACTTGCGCCCTTCCTTCTTGCCCAGCCAATCACAGAAAGCCTGTGCCTCCGCAAAGCTCACGTTGATGGCAGGATGATCGGCCGTTTGCGGAAACTCAGGCTTCCTCCAATCCACGTTCGTGGCAGTCGCAAAAGGTTGGTAGTCCTTCACACGTGTCTCATAGCGGCAGACCAGCACGCCAATGCTCGCCACCTTCACAAACGGCATCTCCAAACTGTTGGAGAATGCCGTCTCGATCTTGGTCTGCTGAGCACCGGCACACTGAACCAGCAGCAGCAATGCGAGGGCGGTGAGCGTGCGTTGCATGGCTTACTTTTTCACAGGGGCGGCTTTCCATTCCCAGCTCTCGCCGAAGAATCCCGCATCGCTGATGCCACCGGGGGCCTGGCTGGTTACAGGCTTGGTGAGGTCGATCACCGCCCAATCTGGCAGCTTGGCCACCTGGCGGGCGTTGTTGAGGTAATCGTATTCGCGGTAGGTGAAGCCGCTGTTGATCACCACATACTTCGTGGGGTTGAGCGGGTTCGGGTAGATAAGCACCGGTGCGCTGGTGGCCGCATCGTAGGTCTTGCCATTGGCGACGAGCTTGTCCTTGGACCATTGGATCGGCAGCTTGTCGGCGATCTTCGCGAGCACGGCATTGCTCTGCGGGTCGCCCCACAGCACGAGGTTGTTGGCGGCGATGTCGGCATCGCTGACGGCGGTGTCGTCCTTGGTCGGGGCATCGCCACGGAACTGACGACGCCATTCAAACTGCGCGCGCTCAAGCTCCGCCTTGGCCCAGGCGTCCACCTTTTCGCTGGCTCCGGCTTTCGTGGGTTTCACAAAGAGGAACTTGTCCATGAAGGCGTCGTCGATCGGACCTTCGAGGCCGTGCTTTTTGATCAGCTTGCCCTCGCCTTCGTTGTCGAGCGTCTGTGTCCACTTGCCGTTCTTCATCTGGAAATGCACCAGCCATGAGCGGTCCAGTTTCGGGCGGGTGACTTCGAGAAGCTGGCCGTCGATGCTGACCACGGGTTTGAAGAGCAGGGGCATCGGGCAGGTGCCGGAGGGCATGTCGAGCGTGAAGGCGCTGATGTTCTGCAGCTTGATCGTGATCTCAGATGGGCCGGTGATGCGGGCATGAATGCGGCCGCGCACCCAATGTTCTTCAAGTGTATCCACCGTGACCCAGAACATGTGGTTATAGCGCAGGAACCAGGTGGAGAGATGGATTTCCTTCGGCGCACGATTACGACCCATGGCCGAGATGCTGGCAAGACGCTTCTCGATTTCGATCAGCGAATCAGGATGAATCTTGTGACCCGTCTGCGGGCCGATGATGTGCAGCAGATCCACGTTCTCGCCACGCAGGGCTTTCTCCATCATGTCGGCGGCCTGCTTCTGTTTGTCGATTTCGCCGCTGTAGGCCACGGTGGGGCAGTTCTCCAGGTTCAGGGCGTTGTCGGTGGAGTTGTACCAGTGCCAGAGCTTCTGCTGATACCAGGGAGCACCACTCACATCTTCGTTCTGAAAGCCGCCGAGGAATTCGGGGGTCTCGGCAAAGCCTGCACCCGGATTCGCCGCGCACCACTTGTCCGCGTAGTTCACTGCAAACTGCCATGCTGCCGCGCCGCCCATGCTGAAGCCGCGCACGATAATGCGGTCTTCATCAATGGCGTAAAACTTGGACGCATGATCAATCGCTTCGATCAAATCGATCTCACCGGCGAACTTGTTGGCACAGCAGTAGCGGCCGTAGGCGTGCAGCACCAGCGCACCTTTGGGGGTGATCTGTCCGACCTGCTTGCGCCGCTGATCCAGGAAGGCCAGCTCGCTGAGTGTCTCGCCACGACCATGGCACCAGATGTCCATGCGCACGGGGGCACCCACGTAGCTTTCGGGAATGACCAAGCCATACGGCTGCACCGAGCCGTCAATTTTTGAGCGGTAAGCGCGCACCACCAGGCCCTTCTGCTTCGTCCACGGTGCCTGACCCGTTTTGAGCTGCTCGGCGCGTTGCAGGCCTTCGGCGATGATTTCGTCCGCGCTCTTGAGCTCACCCAGCTTGTGAACCTCATTGTAGCGCAGCGCCCAGTCGACCGCCTTGTGGTAGATCTCAATGTCGGGCAGCAGATCCGCGAGCTGCGGATTCTTGGCCTGCGCCTTGGCGGCGTCATCAATGGCGGTGCGGAGTTTTTTCAAAGCTTCCGTGAGCCGGGCACGATCCGCATCAGGCACGGCCACGCCAGGAGGAGGCACCGGACGCACGTTTTCGGCTTGATTGTCCTTGGGGCCATCGGCAAGGGCGGCGCTGAGAGCGAGGAAGGGGAGGAGGAGGCGCTTCATGGTTGGAGAAGAGAGAAGAGAGAAGAGAGAAGAAAGACGAAAGAGACTATTTCTTGCGGGAGGTTTTCGGTTTCGCAGCGGAGAGCAGCGGCACGTTGTGAATTTCAAAGGGCGCACTGGTGGCGCTGTCGAACTCAGCGGCGGCTTCGAGCCCGGCGCGCGCGATTTCCTCGGCGGTCTTGCACTTGTCATACGCAGCCTGCATCGCCCCCAAGGCGTAGTCACGGCCCGAGCCTGCGGCCCAGAATTTGTGAAATTGCTGCGCGGAGCGGTAGGAGTAGATGGCGAAGATGCCATGCGGGTTGGCCAGCAGTCCGTAGAACTGCGTGGTTTCAAACTCCTCGCCTTTGTCCGGCACGGCGGCCATGAAGTACTCCACCTTCAGCCAGGCGTGCGAATGCCGGAAGGTTTCAAAGATGGCCTCACAGGAGGAGAAATCACGTGGGCGATCCGGGTTGGAGAAGTAGCTGTTCATCACCACCAGACTCGCCGAGGTGCCGGTGAGACCAATAAAGGTGTCCGCAATTTTGGTGATCTTGGTCTTGTTGACGACGTGCTGCGCCTTCTGCCGCAACGAGCCGAGACAGCTGAGCGTGTCAGCGCCGATGCAGGCGACGCCATTCTTTTGAGTGACTACGATGGTTGACATGATAGCGCATGACTAGCGGTGGCCCGGCACCCGTGCAAGCGCATCACATCGATGTCGTGAGTTGAGGCCGATTGGTCTGCGATCCTGCCGGCAGAGGTTCGACCCGAATGCCACGATATAGCCCCATCATATCTTACACAATAAATCCCTGTGCAGAAATGGCTGCTAAACGCCACACATTTATAGGACTAGATCAAGTTGACATCTGGTCATTATTGAATGCTTTAAGCAAAGCACTGATTGGATCCTGTTCTTAACCGTGAGGACACCAAACTTGTTTGGCCTCAACCGCTTTCAAACTCCGACCACTGATGAAACTCACTGTCATTTTATTTGCCATTCTTGGTATCACAATGCTCCACGCTCAGGTGCCTCAGTTGATCGGCTACCAGGGGCGCCTCGCAGTCGGCACGACGAATTTCAACGGTTCCGGCCAGTTCAAGTTTGCGCTGGTCAACACCGATGGGAGCACAACCTACTGGAGCAATGATGGCAGCAGCAGCGCAGGCGGCGAGCCGGCGGCGGCGGTCACGCTCAATGTCACCCAGGGCCTCTATTCTGTGCTGCTCGGTGACACTATGCTGGCGAACATGAGCGGCATTCCAGCTGGCGTCTTCAGCAACGCCGACGTGCGCCTGCGGGTCTGGTTCAATGACGGGGTGAACGGATTTCAAATGCTCACACCCGACCAGCGTATCGCGGCTGTGGGCTATGCGCTGATGGCCGCCGGGGTGGAACTGCCTGCCACCACCAGTGCGACCGATGGAGTCATCCTGCAGGGCGGCTCACCTCTGCTTCACACTTTTGGATCCACCAGTCTCTTTGCCGGGGCGGGCTCCGGCAATTTCACCCAGACGGGCTATGCCAACGTGGCCTTTGGCAGCAACACGCTGACGGCCGTCACCACGGGGCATAAGAATACAGCCATCGGCAGCGGCGCGCTCGCGGCCAACGATGCCGGCATTCAGAACACGGCGGTGGGCTACGTGGTGCTCACTGCCAACACCTCCGGCACCAAGAACACAGCCAGCGGCACCTACTCCCTCTCCAGCAACACCACGGGAAACAACAACACGGCCAGCGGCTATGAGACCCTGCAGTTCAACACCACGGCCTCCAACAATGTGGCCTTCGGCTTTGATGCGCTGAACTACAACGTAACGGGCAGCCAGAACACCGCCATGGGATCCTACGCGCTGCAAAACAATCTGGCCAGCAACAACACGGCCGCGGGCTATCAGGCGCTCATTGCCACGACCACCGGCAACTCCAACACCGCCTTTGGCTGGCAGTCGCTCTCAGGCAACACCACGGGTGGAAGCAACATTGCCCTGGGGAACAGAGCTGGGCAGAACCTCACCACGGGCAGCAACAACATCGACATCGGCCATTCCGGTGTGGCGGGCGAATCCAACACCATCCGCATCGGCGATGGCGCCACGCAGACGGACACCTACCTCACCGGCGTGGTTCACGGCAACGGCTCCGGTTTGACCGGCATCACTGCGACCAGTCTGGCTGCGGGCAGTGTGACGAGTGCGCAGATCGCCAGCGGGGCGGTGGGCGGTGCCCAGCTCGCCAGCGGGGCCGTGGGCAGTGCTCAGCTCGCGAGTGGTGCCGTAGCCACCAGCCTGGCTGCTGACAATCAAAGTGCGGTGGTCAGTGGTGGCGTGGTCATGTCGGCGGATGCCAGTTCGGCCAGCCTGCTGGCTGCGGGTTACTCCAAGCTGGGGCAGGCGTCGGTTGCCGTGGCGGAATCCTGGGCCTCCACGCAGACTGCTGGCGCGCCGACGGGTCGGGCTTACCACTGCGCCGTCTGGAGCGGAAAAGAATTGATCCTCTGGGGTGGGAAGAACGGCAGCGGGGTCTTGAACACAGGTGGGCGCTACAATCCGACGACCAACAGCTGGACCGCGATCTCCACCACCAACGCGCCTGTAGCCCGCTACAAAC
Organism: Prosthecobacter debontii; assembly: GCA_943371875.1. Lineage (GTDB taxonomy): Bacteria > Verrucomicrobiota > Verrucomicrobiia > Verrucomicrobiales > Verrucomicrobiaceae > Prosthecobacter > Prosthecobacter debontii_C. Next base: position 38,701 of record CALRWM010000032.1, read on the forward strand.
AACGCGCGGTGTGGACTGGCACAGAAATGATCGTGTGGGGTGGCAATGACGGAGTTTCGATCCATTACAACACGGGAGGACGTTACAACCCAACCACTGATACCTGGACTGCCACAGCCACGCTCAATGCGCCGAGTGCTCGCACACAAAACACGGCGGTGTGGACGGGCACGGAAATGATCGTTTGGGGAGGTGTGAGCAACGGCCCCACCTATTTCGCCAACGGGGCGCGCTACAATCCCACGACCGATACATGGACGGCCATGTCCACCACCAACGCGCCTGCTGCGCGCAGTCAGCATGTGGCGATCTGGACCGGGACGGAAATGATCCTGTGGGGTGGCACCAACGGATCTGGATACTTCAATGACGGGTTTCGCTACAATCCTACCACGAACACTTGGACTGCTATCTCCGGCACCAACGCACCGAGTGCCAGATCGGGCTCTGGTTTTGCATGGACGGGGACCGAGCTGCTTGTGTGGGGTGGGTATTCGGGAACCTATTATGGCGATGGCGCCCGCTACAATCCCGCCACCGACACCTGGGTGGCTCTGCCTGCCACCAATGCTCCGTCCATCCGCGCCGAATTAAGCGCCGTGTGGACGGGCGACAGGATGATCATCTGGGGGGGGTATGGCGGTAGCGGCAACTACCTCTCGACGGGAGCCAGCTACTCCCCCACCTCCGATGCCTGGGTGGCGCTGCCCAGTTCCGGAATCAGCGGCAGGGCCGACACCCCGGGAGTGTGGTCCGGATCAGAGATGCTGATCTGGGGCGGCAGCTCCGGCAGCTATGCAGACGGCGCACGTTATTCCCCCTCACGGACGTTGTATCTTTATCAACGGAACTAGCATTCCAATTCCCAAACAGCACCGCGCATGAAAACCGCATCCGCCTTCGTCCTGCTGCTGCTTGCCAGCGCGTTGCATGCCGGTCCGCGCACGAGCACGAGTTATGCCATGACCACCGAGAGCAGCGATGCTGGCGGCAGACGCGCAACGAGTGTGAACTACACCAACGACGGCAGCGCGGGTGGTGTGACCGGCATCTCCAGCGTGGCCGCCCCCGCAGAGATGGCGAAGAGCGGCTACATCGGCCAGCTTTATGAAGTGACCGCTGTGCAGGTCACTGCAACACCTGCGACGGTGAATGAAGGCAGCACACGGCAGCTTGCCGCGACCGCTTCACTTGATGATGGCACCATGCTGGCCTCGCTCGCCAGCGCCGTGTCATGGAGCGTGGTGAGCGGCCCCATCACCAGCATCAGCAGCAGCGGTCTGGCCACCGCCGGCCATGTGTATCAAGATACCGCCGCCCTGGTGCAGGGGAGCTTTTTCGGTGCCAGCGGCACGCTTGGGCTTACGATCCTCAATACCGGCAACGATGATCTCGGCAGCTATGGTGGCGATGGCATTGATGACCCCTGGCAGGTGCAGTACTTCGGGCAGAATAATCCGCACGCCGCGCCCGGCTTTGTGAGCGATGCCAGCGGATTGACGAATCTCTTTAAATACACAGCCGGGCTGGTGCCCAATGATTCCAGCTCACGCTTCCTGCTCCGCAGCGCCCCTGTGCCAGCTCAGCCAGGCCAGATGCAGATTGTTATCAGTCCCCGACTGGCTGACCGCACCTACACCGTCAAAGCCAGTACCACGCTCGGTTCGGGGGCGGTGTGGAGTGATCTCACCAGCTTCAGCATCAATGACAACGGCACCGAGCGCACCATCACGGATCTCGACGCCACCGGGACGAGCAAGTTCTACCATGTGGAAATCACCAAGCCGTAGGCAGATACCAGAGCGAGGGGGCTGCCTGGATGAGCAGGTGAGAAGCTCGTCAAGACTCACGGCAGGAACTGGCCGCGACGAATTTCGGAGCCTTTGAAGATGATTCTGAAACGGAAGACCTTCTTCTTGCGGCACTGGATCTGCCCGGTTTGCAGATCAAAACGATCCGGGATCTCGATGAGGTGAACATCCGCCGTGGCGTGGTAGCCGCGCTCCGAGAAGATGTCGATGAGCATCGCCAGCGCTTCGGGATCGTGGAAAAGCTTGTCCTCGGTGTTAATGTCCGCACGACCGGAGATCGCATGCCGCACGATGATGGGCATCATCTTGTCCTGGATGAAGGTGACCACCGCCTGCATGAGATCGGGTTTCCCCACCTTGTAGCCGTCAAGACGGCGCACAAGATCCTGACGCGCATGACGAATGATCTCACTGGCCAGCGGAAGGTCGCGCAGCTGGTCGAAGGTGCGCGGATCGAGTTCGAGGGAGCTTTGGTACTCAAGCTCACGAATGATGTTGTCCTGCACCAGTTCCAGCGGAGCCTGCGCATTGATGAAGTGGTAGTGGAAGATCTCCTTCAGCGAGACCAGCGCATCGTAGGTCTTCTCTTTGAAGACCTTGTAGCGATTGCGCGCCAGCGCAGGATCAAAATCTGTGGCGCGCTCCTCCCAGAGTTCACCCAGGCCTGAACTGCTTACTTCCGCATTATGCACCAGCACTTCCTGGCCGCGCTTCAGCTGACGGGCGATGCTTTCCGCCTCATCGACAAACAGCACCATGATGTGGAAAATGGGCTGCTTGAAATGGGCGGCATCGGGCGTTTCCGAAAAGTCACGGCGCAGCCGGATCATCTCATCAAAGAGCATCTTGAGGCACTCCACCTGCACCTTGGTGCGCGGAAAGCCATCAAGGATCGCGCCGTTTTGCTGCTCGGGTTCGAGCAATTTGCGAATGAGAATGCCCACCACCTCGCGATCGCCCACCATGCCGCCCTGGGCTTTGAGCTTTTGCGCTTCCGGGCTGTCGAGCAGTGCGCTGACCACAATCGGCTCCGCCGTAATACCGCGCACCTCGCGGATGAAATCCGTGTTCGTGCCCTTGCCCGCGCCCGGTGCGCCACCGAGAAGAATCAACTCCTTTGGGAACCGCAGCTTCTCGCGACCATAATCTTCTTCCAGTTGCTTCCAGACATGATTGAAGATGAGCTGGGCATCTTTGATTTCCAGATCTGCCGGCGCGGCAGGTTTGGTGGCGGGTTCGTTGGTGGCAGTCGGCATTGGTGGGCTTATCCCAAGGATAGGCGCTTGCCAAGTACAAGGAGCAGGACTTGCCAAGTCCTGGCTGGGGTTTGAGAGAAGTTTTCTAGAATACCCAAACCGGGACTTGGCAAGTCCCGCTCCTTGTCACACAGCCTTGGCCAGCTCACTTTCCCACAGCGTGTATTCACCCTCTCTCAGACACGCTTTGGCTGGATTTCGCCGAATATAGCGAATCACATTTCTCAGGTGATCACCATCGCGAATAAGACGGTCGAAGTAGTCATGCTGCCAAAACTGCCCCTCTATGCCCAAGACCTCATTGATGACACCCGCCGTCCGGCGCTTCAAGGTATGAAGCACTTTTTCCAGCGGCCAATCTCGATGCAGCACCACCAGAATGTGCACATGATTGGGCATCACCACGTAAGACAGCAGTTCGTAACGCTGCTCATGGAAGAACTTCAGTGACTCCTCCACCATACCCCGCAGCGATGGCTGTCGGAGAACACAGGAGCCATGCCCCTCGTCCAGCCATTGATCCACCCGCGCAGAAAAGAGGCGATGAAACTCGACTTCATCCTCTTCGGACAAAGGGGGAGGGTGTGTTTCCTGCCAGCGCCGCCGTTCGAGATCCAGCCTGCGCAGCATCTCCTCAGGCAATGAATCCGCCATGCGAAAAGTAATGAAGTAAGCCGCCCCCGGCTGCTGCCAGTGCGGAAGGTTGTTCCGCGTCACCCGAATCTCTGCGAACGGATCGAAGAACCTCATGGGTCGGATGGGTAAACCAACGTGCAGGACTTGCCAAGCCCCAAGGAGCAGGACTTGCCAAGTCCTGTCTGGGGCTTGGGAGAATTTTCCCAAATCCCCAAACCGGGACTTGGCAAGTCCCGCTCCTTGTACGTGGCAAGTCCCGCTCCTTGCTTCTACCCCTTCAAGGTCATCAAATACGCCAGCAGATCGGCCACCTGCTGCTCTTGCAGCGCATCAAGCAATCCTTCGGGCATAAGCGAACGCCGGATAAACTTCGTGCTGCGAATGTCCTTCTTGTCCAGTCGGCGGTCGGGCAGCCCGGGCATACGGATGATCGTGGCGTTCTTGTCCTCACTGACAAAGAACGCATCAATGAGATCGCCGTTTTTCATTTCCACACGGTAGATGCGGTAGCCCGGCTCCATGGCAGCATTCGGGGTCAAAATATTACGCAGCACCGCCTCCAAGCCCATCGCACCAGCGCCACTCAGATTCGGGCCGATCTGGCCGCCGGCACTGCCGATCTGATGGCAAGCCATGCACAGCGCACTGAGCACTTTGCCATTCGCCGCGTTGCCCTTGGGGGCGAGCGCGGTGAAGCGGGCGAACTTGGTGTCCAGCGCCTTTGCCTGCTCCTCGGTGAGCAGTGGTGGCGAATCGATGGTTTTGGCGATGCGAGCACCTTTGCCAAAGATGTTTTTCAGTTCCGGCTTGAGCCGGTCTGTGGAAGAGAAGACCAGAGCAGAACCGGCTAAAGCCGGGACTACAATACGGTCAAACGTAGCGCGGATCTCTTGAGCGCTGCGAGCTGTTTTCCAGACGCGAAATTCGGTGATGACGCCTTCCGTGCCTTGCTTTGGCCCACTCCAGCCGATTTTGCAGTTTTCCCACTTCGCTGGCGCGGGTTTGTTGCCGGTGGCATCCAGTTCGCCGTTTTGATAAATGCGGATGATGCCCTTGTCATCACGGGTGACGGCGAGGTGCGTCCAGAGATCAGGTGTCATGGGCTTGGTCGCCACGCAGACATCTTTCAATTCGGAGCCCGCATAGACGCGGAACTTGGAGCCGAAGAAGTTCATATCGACGCCACCGGGCGTGCCGAGAAGACCGTCGCCATTGTTGATGCCCTCGGCAAGACGTACCCAGGCTTCGACGGTGAAGGGACCATCGAGCGTGATCTTGGAATCAACCACGGCGGTGTCTTCGCCATCGAGCAGCAACACCTCACGAAAGATGCCGCCGAGCTGCTGCTGGAGTTTTTCGAGCGCAGGATCATTGCCGAGCACGGTGGCAAGCCTCTCAACCGTGGGGCCATCGAGATCCGCTTGTGGCAAAGTTTTATCGAGCAATGCTGCAACGATGGTCTGCGCGCCCGCCTTGGTGCTGGCAAGAGTGTTCAGCGCCGCACGGCGCTGCGCTGGTTGAAGCGAAGGATACAGGGTGAGGAGCTTGGCTGCGGCATCTGGCGCGCGTGAGGCCGCGAGAGCTTCAACTGCGGCGTTGCGTACTTCAGGCTTTCCAATCGTGGCGAGCGAAACGAAAACATCTGCAGCCCCGCTGCGTAAATCCTTCAAGACCTGAAGCGAGGCGACGAAGTCTTTGGGATTACTTGATGTTGCGCCTTTTAAATCAACCACCATGCGAAGATCTCCTCCGCTGATGGCGATCGCCATTTTCAAAGGCTGAACAAGACTGTCCTCTAAATCGACGAGCTGGAAACCGCCGATGAGCTGAAGAGCGAGATTGCGGACAGAGCCGTCAGCACTCCCGATCATGCCTTTCGCCGTTTCTGTCAGCAACGGCGCGATCTGTTTTGCGTCGAGCTTCGTGCGCTGGGTGAGCAGCTTCTCAGCAACAACCGTGCGTGACTTTTCATTCGTGAGAAGCGCCTTCAGGGCATCGCCCACTCCGGCTTCCGCTGGGAACTGAGCTAGCCGTAGCAGCTCTTCATCATTCGGAGCACGATCCAGCTGCGGCAGCAGCTTTGCCACACGCGATGCGCTCGTCTTCGGTTCCAACGCAAGCGAGGCCAGCACGCGAGCTTCCACCGGCAGCTTCGCCGCCGCTTCGGAATCAAGGAACTTCGCGACGACATCAGGATGCCGCTCCAAAAACATGCGTACAAGGAAGCGCTCGAACTCGCGGTCATAAGCCTCGCGCACAGGGATCTGTTTCGGCCCGCGGGAAGATTGAATGTTGGGGCCCGGGAGGCTGGGTTTGGCAAATGCGAGCAGTTCCCCAATGTTTTGATTGGAGAGATTACGACCGAGGGCGCGGATTTGAATGCTCTCACGGGGATAAGCATACTCAGACGCGGCCCAGTAGTTCGCGCCAAGCTCTTTTCTATCATTAAGAGTTTGCCATGCAATTTGAGTTTTGCCAACAGGGCCATCCTTCAGTGCTGCATGGAGTTCATCACTGCTCAGTTTCGTAAAATCAGCCACTTCCGTTTTCGCGCCCTTCGGCTTCACACGCCAGATGCGTCCGCGCGTCTTGTCACGGTCTGGATGAGCCCTTGGCACTTCATTGTGCGAGATGATCTTGTTGTACCAATCCACGATGTAGATGAAGCCGTCGGGCCCGTTGGTAAGTCCCACAGGACGGAAGAAGGGATCATCGCATGTGATGAGGTCGGGGAGTTGCTCCAGCTTCCAGTAAGTACCGTCGCGATGCATGCCGATTGTCTGGATCTTGGAGGTGATGGGATTGGCCACTGCCATCGTATGCGCGGCTTTGGGGTCGCGGAGAGCACCGCTTTCAATCAGCGCGAGGCCGCTCAAACCGGTGCCGCCCATGCGAAACTCGGCCTGCGGGGGGAAGTCGGGCTGATAGCTCTTCTTGAGGGCCTCCATGCCGCCGGGGTAGTAGGCGTAATCATGGAAGGGCATGATGGGATAGCCATAGTCGTTCGCTTCCTGAATGAAGGTCTCGCCTTCACCGGTGATGACGAGGCCCCAGATGTTGTTGGGGCCGACGCTGGTCATTTCAAAATCGCTGCCATCAGGGCGGAAGCGGGCCATGCCGCACTTGGGATATTCAACGACGACATCACTGCCGGGCTTGTGCACCTTGCTGTTGTTGAAGAGGCCCTGCGCCATCCAGATCCAGCCGCCGGGGGCACGTGTAAACTGATGCGGAAACAGGTGCGAGTCCTGCACGCCGAAGCCGGTGAGGATGACATCGAACTTGTCCGCTTTGCCATCGCCGTCGGTGTCTTTGTACAGCTTCAAATCGTGACCATGCTGGACGTAGCAGGTGTCGCCATTACCCCAGGGCAGCATGCCGGTCGGGATGGCGAGACCGTCGGCGAAGACGGTGGGCTTGGTAAGTCCACCCGCGGGAATCGGCCCATTGACCGACTCCCGCGGATAGACGACCACCTTGTCCTTGCCGTGGGCTGCATAAACGGCCTCCGCAGCAGCGGGGTTTTCATTCGCATCCACCGGGTACTCCAGCGCCGTTTGTGTCCACATTCGCCCTCGTTGATCAAAGTAAACGCTGACGAATTTGCCCAGCCCTTCGCTTTCTTTGACGACGAGTTCGATCTCATAGCCTTCGGGCACATGGAACTTCTTCAACTGCTCCTCGGCGGTCAAAGCGGTGCCCTGGACATTGTTGTAGCTGATGTCACGCTTTGGTGCCGCGCCAGCATCCGCCTGGGGCTTCGGCGGCGGGGCGACGAGCTTGCGTGCAGCATCCACGCCACCGAGTGATTTCCAAGTCGGGGCACCAGGCGTCGGCGCAAGTTCTTCAATCGTCACATCCTTGACCTGCACGAGGCAGACGCCACCGCTGTGAACCTGCGGGCCGATGAGGCCATCCAGCGCGATGTTTTTGTCAGTCTCAGTGTAGTCGATGCACAGCACGCCATTGATCCACGTCTGAATACGCGCGCCTTCCGCACGGATGCGGTATTCATTCCAGCCAAACACATCGATGGCTTTGTCCAGCGCTGCCTGCTGCTCCGGCGTGGGCGCCCAGATGACCTTGTTGCGGCGGAACTCATCGTAAATTTTGCCAAACCAGCCCGCACCGCAATCGACCTGATAGCCGGTCATATGCGCACCACCGGGCACTCGCAGGCTGCGAATCTGGATGCCGCTGTTGATCAGGCCGGTCTTCGGATCGCCGCTGACCTTGATCTTGAGCTTCAGCTCAAAATTTTGATAATTCTTCTTCGAGCAGATGAAATGGTTCTCCTTGATCTTCTCCGTCGTGGAGCCGCCGGTGATCATGCCGTCTTCCACCCGCCAGATCTTGGGATCATAGTCCCAGCCGTCGAGCGACTTGCCGTCAAAAAGGGAAATCGGCTCCGCATGGAGTGCAGTGGTGAGGAGGAGCAAAGAGAGCAGGTGCTTCATAGATTGGAATAACGGATGGGTTAAACGCAGGCTAACAGGATGACATGCACGGTGTCATGCCTGAAATGCACCTGTACGTGACATCGGCAGGCTTCCGCGATTAAATAAGGCCACATGAACCACGAACTCTCCGAAACCACCCTCGACGGCCCGCGCACGCGGCGCTGGGTGGTGGAGGCCCGCGAGTGCGTGGAGATGACCACGCACCGCATCGCACGTTTTGGCCTGGATGAAGCGCTGCCTCCCTACCGGCGCGTGCGCATGAGTCCGACGGGCAGTTTTGTTCTCGCGTGCGTAAGTGGCGAAGGTTCCATCCTGCTCGATGGCCGCTGGCAGCGGGTGAAGTCCGGCATGGTGTGTCTCGCGCCGCCTCGGGTGCTGAATGCATTCGAGGCCAAAGGACGCGAACGCTGGTGTTTCGCGTGGATTCGCTATGACGAGCCGAGTTTCGTCACGCCCGTTGTCGGCGCAGCTTCACCCGTGATGCCTACGGCACATGCGGATGAAATTGCGCGCATCATTCATGGCGTACGCGCCGAATGGGAAGGGGATCGCGAGCCGCGAATCCTGCACCACTGGCTGGAGCTGCTGCATGCCACGATCCGGCGCATCGCCCAGCCCTGGCGCAGCCGTGAGCCTCGTGTGGCGAAACTTTGGGCGGATGTGGAAAAAGACCTCATGCGGGATTGGACACTCGCCGAACTGGCGCATCGCAGTCACTGCAGCCCCGAGCACCTGCGCCGCCTTTGTATGAAGGAACTGGGCCGCAGCCCCATGCAGCATCTCACCTGCCTGCGCATGGAGCAGGCACGCCGCTTCCTCGAAGCCGGAAATGACAAGCTGGAAGTCGTGGCCGCAAACGTTGGGTATGCGAACGCAGCGATCTTCTCACGCGTGTTCAAGCGCTGGGTCGGCGTGGCACCGGGGGAGTTCCGGGGCAGGGGGTGGTAAACACCGATGCTTGCCAGTTTTGAGTTTGTCTCCTAGTCTGGAAGACTCAATATGCAAAATGACCTCGCGGAAAGCATCCGAAGCAACCTACTGACCCAGGCGCTGATCGTGGTGCTCTGCGTCTCTTTCTCAAGCAGCCGTCACCAGCAGACGAATGACATGGTGGAGCTGGAAAAGCTATATGTCACACAGCGGCTGCTGACGGCGACCACGGGCGATGTGCGTCATAATGACAGCGAATTCGATGAATCGGTTTCGGAGAAACTGGCGGCTGACATGGAGCGTGGATTTACAGCGGGCACCACTTTGCTGGAAGTGGATTCACTGGCGGTTTTCCTGTCGAAAACGAAGGCGGATTATGACCCGCCAGTTCATCGTGTGTCACTGCCCAGCGGTGGGTGGTTGAGGTTTCGTGCCAGCCATCGTTCATTCAAAGAACTGGCTCCGCCGCCTGCTGGCAGTCTGATTCCTCTTTATGAAATCAGCATTCTTGTGGGTGAGGACTCTGATTTGCACCGCAGAGTTCCGTTTGCCGTCAAACTGACGAATGCTGAGCAAAGCAGGCACCCGGCGTCGGGAAAATCTTCATGGGAGCTTATGGAGTTGCGTGCGTTCGCAGACCACCATGCCGAACCCTTCAGCACCTCGGATATTGAAAGCCGCATTCGTCTCAAAGCCCAGGCATGGACTCAGGCAACGGATGCAGTCGACAGCCTCTATGCCTCCTCACGATATGCTTACGAGAATGAGCAGATCACGATCCCCATGGTGAATGTCAAAATCTCTGCAAGTCTCGCGCTGGCCGCGCTGGCGCTTGTTTCCACAGCACTAAGCGCCCATGCATCCTATCAGTGCCGTGTCTCTCAGCCGGGTGAAGGTGCCGAAGAAAGCAGCAGCCTGCTGATTTTGCGCCCGGTGGGCGGAACCGTATCGCCTGGCTGGTGGCATTATGCGGTGGCCCAGGCGGAAGTCTTTTTTGTACAGCCCCCTTATTGGGCGGGGTTGCTCGCTCCGGTGATCTGCTCTATGCTGCTCGGCTTGATCCACAGTGACGTGGAGTTTTGGTGGCTTGGATGGCTGCTGCTGCCGTTTGCCATCGCCTATACTTCGCTGCTCGCAAAAAGAATTGTTGGCTCGTCATGGAAGCATCTGTGAGAAAGCAGTTATATCAATCCGTTGGTTCGCGGGTGGGAAGTTGATTCAAACATTGACGCTCGCCGCCTCAGTTCGTTAATCTGCCGGATATGTGGCGCTCATTTCTTTACCTTGGGATCATGGTGGCCACCGCACTCACTGCTGTTGAACCCACCAATCTACGCTTGGTCGCCGACCTGAATCCGGGGACGGACAGTTCTGTGATGACAGACTTCTTTGTGTCGGAGGGCAAGGTCTGGTTCAGAGCTGCAACCACTCAGGGCGGCAAAACAGTTTGGTCGATCTTTGTCACAGACGGCAGTACGGCTGGCACGCGACGCATCAAAGATTTTCCGTTGAATGATCACAGCTCATTTTTTGACAACCCCTTTGTCTATGAGAACCGAGTGTACTTCCAGGGACCTAACGCTGCCCTAGGCAAAGGCAGCCGGGTCTGGGTGACGGACGGCACCGAGGCTGGTACTCGGCCCATTTCCGAAGACGGCAAAGATGTGTGCGATGAATACAAGCCAGTCCTAGTTGGGGATCGTCTGGTGCTCTCTCTTCATGGCGACTACGAAGGCCATGGATTGGTGGCGCTCAATCTCCACACGGGCATGACGGAAACCATTGCGGTGCCTTTTGACGGCTGGGAGGACCAAACCGATGTCGCGACACTAAACGGAAACCTGTTGAGGCTGGACTTATTTGGCAAGTCAATGTGGAGCATTGATGGCACACGCTCCGGATTGAAAAAGCTGGTGCTGCCAGGACTGCCCACCTTTGGGAATGATGATGCCCTCAATCAATTGGTCTCCATGCCCAATGGAGTGCTGATGCTTCCCAATGGAGAAATGAAGACACCGTTGGAGTTGTGGCATACGGATGGAAAGTCCGTGGCCAAAGTGGCTGCCTGGTGGCCGGACAATCCTGCTACTAAACTCTGGTTCGGTCGCGTGGGTGATCTTGGCATGATACTCGCCTATGATCGCACCCGGCGCTGCGGCTTGTGGAGCAGTGACGGAACGGTTGCAGGATCCAAGACCCTTTTGGACAGCGATCCGTACAAAGAATCCTCCTTCTCTTTTCCAAGAACTCCCCGTCCTAGTCCCGTTGTTGTCGGAGGACTCCTCTACTTTCTCATGGATGATGGCAGGCATGGTCTTGAGCTTTGGTGTTCGGACGGCACCAAAAGTGGTACCCACCTCGTGACCGACATTGCTCTTGGAGATGAAGATGCGGAGATTTTCAAACTTCACCCAATGGCCGATGGGCGTGTGTTGTTCCAACGCAAGAACGCAAACGCAAACACAGACGTTTGGATTACTGACGGGACAGAAGCGGGAAGCCGAAGACTGACCTCGCTCAAACGGTGGGCCGACGTCGTCGCGGTGCTCAATGGTATGATTCTCTTAGACTCGGAAAATGATCAGACCGGGCGTGAGCTCTACGCGCTGGATGTGCCTGAGCTCGCGGTGCCAAGCACACTCGAAGGAGCGCGAAAGTGAGGCTGGCGGTTAGGATAGTTGGCTGGCTTTGAGCCCATCCAAGCCGGGACTTGGCAAGTCCCGCTCCTTGTGGGGTTCGCATGCCAAGGAGCGGCACTTGCCAAGTGCCGGGGTGATCCCCGTTTCAGACTCCATGATGGCCTCAACCCGTCGTTCTCAATCCCGATGCAATGGCATTGATCGAAATCAACAGGTCAGAAACCATCGCATCCGCAGCCTCGGTTTTACCGGCAGCAGTGAGTCCACGCCATTCACGCAGCAGGGCGATCTGCTGGTGGTGCAGCACTTTGAGCGGTTCTTCGCGAATGTTCAGCGTGTAGGCGAGGCGCGGGCGGCGGCCTTCAATGGTGCCTTGGAAGAGGTCATCGATGATGGCGCGGGTGGCTTCGTATTCGCCGAGGATGGTGCCGAGAAAGCGGTCACGCACGGCGGTGTCCTCCACCAGAGCGGCGTAGGCACGCATGAGGTCGGTGTTGGCACTGACGAGGGAGCTTTCGATGTTCGTGAGGACGTAGCGCAGGAATGCCGAGCCCGGAATCGCTGCGGCCAGGGTGGCATAGCTCTTGGGATCTTCGGTCTTGAGTTTGGTCAGGGCGCTGCCGGCACCGAACCAGCCGGGAAGATAGAAGCGTGACTGCGTCCACGAAAAGACCCATGGAATGGCGCGCAGATCGTCCAGTGAAGCCTGGCCCGTGCGGCGGGCGGGACGGGAGCCAATGCGGGAATTTTCCAAGGCATCGATCGGCGTGGCCTGCCGGTAGAACTTCATGAAGTCCGGCGCGTGCAGGAATGCACGGTACGCATCGCGGCTGTCGGCGGCCAGTTTGTCAAAGAGCGGCTCCAGTTCTGGCGGGGCGCTGGATTCGGTGCAGCGATGGCGTGCGGTGGCTGCCGTGGCGGAGGCCATGAGCAGCTCAGCATTGTAAACGGCGGAGCCAATGTGCGCGTATTTTTGCGCGATGGTTTCGCCCTGCTCAGTCATGCGCATGCCGCCGCTGAGGGAGCCGTGTGGCAGCGCCTCCATGAACCAATGTGTGGGACCCGCACCACGTCCGACGGTGCCGCCACGGCCATGGAAGAAGATCGGACGCACGCCATGCCGATGGATCGTGGTGGAAAGCTCACGCTGCGCACGATGCAGCGCACACTGGCTGGCCACGATGCCGCAGTCCTTGTTGGAGTCGGAGTAGCCGACCATCATCTGGAACACCGGCGTGCCGCCCTTGCTCTGTGCAAGGAGGCTGCGCTTGGCGACAGGATGCGAAAGGAAGGACTCAACAATGCCTGGACCGGATTCGAGATCCCCCATCGTTTCAAACAGCGGCACCACGGGCAGGGGACACACGAGTCCTTCTTCGCTCCAGGCCATGAGCCCGGCTTCACGGGCAAGAAGGAAGACGACGAGCATGTCTTCCACACAGCGTGTCATCGAGATGATGAGCGAGCCGAGACCCGCATTGCCATACTTGGCGCGGTGATCGGCCAGCACGCGGTAGCAATCCAGCACCGTATCCGCTTCAGGTCCGGCGGAGATCCCAGGAGAGAGGAAAGGACGCGGAGAGATGAGCTCGCGATCAAGCAGTTCACGCTTTTTCTCGATGGGCCAGTCGATGAATGAACCGCCGTCCAGCAGCCCCGCTGCACGCAGAAGCTGGTCGAGCGCTTTCTCATGAAACGCGGAATTCTGCCGCACATCCAGCACGGCTGAGTGAAAACCAAAGGCGGTGAGATTGCGACGGAAAGGAACAATCTGCTCTTCAACGACGGCCTTGGAGCCGACATCCAGCAAAGTTTGCGCGAGCACGTCAATGTCAGCACGGAGTTCCTCCGGCTGCACATAAGCGACCGCCGAAGCGGGCTTCTCTATGGCCAGCACCACCTTCGCGTGCATGAGGTAAAGAGCCGCACGCCACGGCTCCTCCTTGTTGCGCTCCAGGATGTTGGCGAGATCCACGCCTGGCTCGGTTTTGAGCTGCGCAGTGAGGGTGGCGATCAGCTCCGTGAGTTGCGGTGGCGTGATCTGGAACAGGGAACTCAGCGGCAGATGAAAGGCGAGGGCTTCAAGCCCACGACGCTGCACCCGCAGTGCGTTTTTGCGCATGACCTGCAAGGCATGGCGTGTGACATCCGCCGTCACAAATGGGTGCCCGTCGCGGTCGCCGCCGATCCACGAACCGAAGCGGATCAGGGGTGGCAGGGAGTCCACCTCAGTCACATCATAACCCGCAGCCTGCCAGGCTTCGCGCAGGTGCACGTGCGCACGGGTGAGCGCCTCGGGAAACACATCGCGCAGATAGTGCAGCGCGTTTTGCAGTTCGGCCTCGATGCTGGGGCGCGTGACGTGGATTTCACCGGTGCGCCAGAGGTTTTCGAGCTGGGTCTGCAGCTGGCTTTGCAGGCGGGCCTGCTCACGCGGCGTGTAGGCCGGGTTCTCATGACGGTTCATGAGGCTGTAAATCTCACGGTGCAGCTCGCGCACCGTCTCGCGCTTGGCCTCGGTGGGGTGCGCGGTGAGCACCGGCTCCACACAGACATCACGCAAAGCGGCGAGGATGTCGGCCTCCTTCAGGCCGAGGGTTTGCAGTTGCTTCAAATTGTCCGCCCACAGACCCTTTTCAGCCTCGGGTCCGCTTTTTTTCTCCCGCAAACGGCGGATTTGTGAAGCGGCCCGCTCCTCCACGACATTGAGCAGCTGAAAAGCGATGGAATAGGCCTGACCAAGGGAGCGGTTCGTTTTTTGCGGCACCCCGGTGCCGATCCAAGGCAGGCAGGCCGCCAGTTCGGGTTCCCCCAGCTTCTGCAGAACGGCGGAGAAAGCCTCCATGAGGTAGCGCAGGTCGTCTTCGAGAAGTTGAAAGCCGAGGTTGCGGAGGTTTTGCGGGGGAGTTTCGGACATGGCTGGGTGGAGCTTGCGAATCAAAGCAGGAAGGATGCCTGATTCACAGAGCCATGTCGAAAGCCGATGGAAAAGGCAAGATCAAGCGGCAATCACTGGAATGTCCGCTTTTAGACCGGGTAGGCCCAGGGCTTACGGTACTCGCGCGCCATCAGTTTGCTGGCTTCTGCGTCGCCGATGATCAGCTCCTTCTCTGCATCCCACTGGATGCTGCGCCCCGCCTTGTAGCTGAGCATGCCGAGCAGGGGCAGGCAGGTGGAACGGTGGGCGCTTTCGATGTCGGCGATGGGCTGCTTTTTCTTCTCGATGGCATCGATGAAGTCGGCCCAGAGCAGGCCGATGTTGTGACCATCGGGCTCCTGAAGCTGATGGTTGCCGTGCTTCTCGCCCTCTTTGGGATTCACCGGGTAGAAGGTCCAGCCATCGCGCCAGCCGATGTGCAGCACGCCTTTCTCGCCGTAAAAGTAGCAGCCGATCTTGTGCTTCTCGTTGTTGTTGTCGGCAAACTTGCGGTGCTCCCACACGGCCGTGAACTGCTCAAACTCAAACGTGGCCACCTGATGATCCGGCGCATCGGTGGTCTGCTCCTTGTCATTGAGCACGGCAGGACCGGCGATAGGCCGCCCCCCGGTGCAGAAGATTTTCTTTGGCCCTTTCTCACCGCTCCAGAGCATGATCTGGTCCAGCCAATGCACGCCCCAGTCGGCCATGGTGCCGTTGGCGTAGTCGAGAAAATGCCGCCAGCCTCCCGGATGCAGCTTGGAATTGAACGGGCGCATCGGGGCCGGGCCGCACCACATGTCCCAGTCCATGCCCTCGGGCACCTGGCTGTTCGGCTTCGGCTGCTCGGGTCCGCCCTTGCTGTCGGCAAACGCCCGCACCATGCCCACCTTGCCCACGGCTCCAGATTTGAGAAAATTCATCGCCTCGACGTGGTGTGGGCCGATCCGGCGGTGCAGTCCCACCTGAATCACGACGCCCGCCTCGCGTGCCGCTTTCACCATCGCCTTGCTCTCGTTGATGGTGTGTCCGGTCGGTTTCTCGACGTAGATATGAGCGCCCGCTTTGCACGCGGCGATGGTTTGCAGCGCATGCCAGTGGTCCGGCGTGGCGATGATGACGATCTCCGGCTTCTCCTTGTCCAGCAGTTCGCGGTAGTCCTTGTAGAGCTTCGGGTCGTCTCCGGAGATTCCATTCACCGTATCACCGGCGTTGGAGGCCACGTCTTCATGCACATCACACAAGGCACAGACCTTGATGCGTCCGGAAACCAGTGCCTCCTTCAAGATGTTCATCCCCCACCAGCCTGAGCCGATCAAGGCCGTGCGATACTTCTTCGCGGGATCAGCCCCGAAGATGTGAAACGATGAAGCGGCAAACGCGGCGGTGCTGGCGGAAAGAAAATGGCGGCGGGAAGTCATGGGCAGGGGGCGATGAAAGCATCGCGAGGCAAAGTACGCCAGCCGTTCGAGAGGCTTGCGAAGGAAAGTACTGGTGAGCTTTAGCTCACTCTGGAAAGAGCGGTGCGTTTCCCAGAACGAGCTAAAGCTCGCAAGTACTTTTCCGCTATGCAAACAGCTCCATCACCGCCTTGCCCTTGTCTCCCACAGTGAAGGGCCGGTTGCTGGGCGACATGACGACTTCGTCAATAGGCAGCCCCAAGCTCCAGCCAATCGTGGAAAGGAAATCCTGCGGGCTCGTCTGCTTGTCGGCCACCGCCATGCCTTCCTTGTCACTGGCCCCATGGATGTAGCCGCCTTTGATGCCACCACCCGCGAGCAGTGTGGAGAAAACCTTCGGATGATGGTCACGTCCGCCGTTGCCATTGAGCTTGGGACCACGGCCGAATTCAGAGCAAAGCACCACCAGCGTGCTTTCCAGCAGCCCACGTTCCTTGAGATCTTCCAGCAATGCGGCAAGCGCTTGGTCCAGTTCGGCACCATGTTCATCGAGACCATCGTCGATGTTGTTGTGCATGTCCCAGCCGCCCTTCGCGACTTCGATGTAGCGAATGCCTTTTTCCACCAGACGCCGCGCCAGCAGGCAGCCCTGGCCAAATTTGCCCTTGCCGTACTTTTCCTTCAAGGCCTCCGGTTCGTCATCAAGGTGGAAGGCCTCCAGGTCCGTGCTGGACATGATGCTGATCGTCTTGTCGTAGAATTGCGTGTAGCTCTTCACCTCCGAGGTCTTGAAGCGATCGCGGAATCCGGCGTCGAGTTGATCCAGCATGGCGAGGCGCTTGTTCATCTGCTCCGGGCTGGCCTCGCTCTTGGCATATTGCAGGCCCACGTCGGGATCGAGGATGGGCAGCGGGGAAAAGCTGGAGGGGAAGAAGCCGTTGCCGTTCTGTGGCTGGCGGTTCACGCAGACATTGGAGGGCAGCGTCTTGTGGCTGGAGCCGAGGAAGTGCTGCGCCCAGGCACCGATGTTGGGATGCTTGATGGTCCCGCGCTCCTCGTAGCCGGTGCGGATGACGTACTGCCCGGCGGCATGCACCCCCGTTTTGGAAGTCATGCTGCGGATGATGCTGAACTTGTCCGCCTGTTTGGCGAGGTTCTCCATCGTTCCTCCCAGTTGAAAGTCAGCCTTGGTTTTGATCGGCGCTTTCGGTCCCTGCGTCGGGCCATCCTTCGGGTCCAGCGTGTCGATGTGGGACATGCCCCCGATCATCTGGAGAAAGATGACGTTCTTGGCCTTGCCAAAGCCGGGGCCTGCAGGCGCGGCTGCCTTGGCGGCTTCGGCTGCAAAGGCGCTGCCGCCGAGACCGTGCAGCACGGTGACTCCGAGAGCGGCGCTGGCCCAGCGCTCGCAAAAGGCACGACGGGAAATGGGATCAAGCTGGTTGTGAAGATTCATGGCAGTGAAGGGTGAGGGATTATTCCACGAAGATGAATTCACGGGTGTTGAACAGCACCCAAGTCAGATCGCGCATGGTCATGCCGTTGCTAAGTCCCGCAGTGGCGCTGGCCAGTTCGTCGGGCTTGGGTTTGCGGCTGAAGAAGCTGAGGTAGAGGCTCTCGACCTGCTGCTCCGGTGTCTTCTGCGCGCTGGCCGTTTTCACCACGAGTGAATCATTCTGGCCGATGACACGCTGGGCCTCGCCATTCATGAGCATCAGCACCTGCGGAATGCTGCCCTCTTCGCTTTCACTGTCGGCGATCTGACGGTCGCTCTGGCCAAACATGCGCAGGAAATGCTGGTCCTTCTCCGGCTGCGGCAGCTCCGAGGCGCGTGCCAGCACCAGTCCGTCGCGCACTGGAGGAGCGAGGGTCAGGTCTTCTTCGCCGCCTTGATTCATCATCCGCTTTTTCCTGTTCTTGGGGTTGCCCGCAGCCTTGCCGCCGCCGAACTGGCGCATGCTCGCGATGGCGTTTTCGATCTGGCCTTTGATGACATCTGGCGAAGCCTCACCGCTCAAGTCAACGCTCATGGCCTTGGCGTAGGTTTCGCCGCGATGGCCCTTGAATTTGTCCACGTCAGCACCGACGACGAGCGTGGCGCAGGAGTCCCAGGCCTGCTCGGCGGTCATGCGGCGAAGGATCGGGCCAGGAAAGAGATAGGCGGAGTTGTCTGCCAGTTCATGGCTGGTGGCCTCACGCTGGTAGGTCTGGGTGTTGCACAGCACGCGCAAGAACTGCTTGAGATCGAATTTGAAGCGAACCATTTCATTGGCCAGGTGATGCAGCAGCGCCGGATTCACGCTCGCATTCGGGTCATCGAGATCCGCGACCGGTTCTTTCACGCCGATGCCGAACATGTGCTTCCACATGCGGTTCGCGATGGTCATGGCAAAGCGCGGATTGTCTGGCGAGGTCATCCATTTGGCGAACTGTTCGCGCAGCTGCTCATCATGCTTGGTGGTCTGCACACCCTGATAGGCCTTCTTGGTTTTGTCATCACTCCAGGTGATCAGCTTGGGTGACACAAGATCCCCGGGCTTGGCATCCGGGTATTTGTAATCATCCGGCATCTTCAAATCGTTCGTGCTGGAGTCTTCAACGGCCAGGGCGTTCACGCGCAGGAGGTTCTTCGCCTGCTGCTGCAGCTTTTTGTCTCCCAAAGAGGCAATCACCTTGCGCATGCCCTGCATGCCGCCGCCAGCATTGCCTTTGGCTCCGTAGGTTTCCGTGGCACCAAAGAAGGCCGCCATTTCATAAAACTGGCGCTGCGTCCAGTCGGCAAAGGGATGGTCATGGCACTGGGCACAGGAAACGTTCGCGCCGATGAAAGTGCTCAGCGTGAGGCTCAGATTGTCCAGCCGCATGCCGGCATCGCGCAGCAGGTAGCCGGTCGCGCCGTTTTCCAGCAGCTTGCCGTCCGCCGTCATCATGGAGTAAACGAGCTTGTTCCACGGCACGTTCTCTCCGATCTGCTTCTTCAACCAGTCCTGATAGGTGTAGAAGCGCGCCTTCTGGGCCACGTCCGCCATGCGGAGCATGTCGGCAAAGTAGTTGAACAGGTGGCTGCGATAGCCCTCGGACTCCAGCAGCCGGTCAATCACTTTCGCACGCTTCGAAAGGCTGGTGTCATTGATGAATTCGAGCGCTTCTTCCCGCGTGGGGATGCGCCCCGCGAGATCCAGAAAGACGCGGCGGACGAACTGTTCATCGGAGGCGAGCGGGTTGGGCTTCTGCTCCGCCTTCTTCAGCCCGGCTTCGACGAGCATGTCGATCTGCGCTGCCGCTTGGGCGAGATTGGGGTCGGAGGGGATGCCGAGACCTTCAGGCTTCAGCGTTTTGGCCGCCTGCTGATCAGCGGCGGAGAGCTTGTCCAAGGAGAGGCGATAGACGTAGCCGTTGCGGACTTGGAGGAAGACATTGCCGTTTTCGATGCCACGGAAGGTCGCCTCCAGCTTTCGTCCCTGGGTGTCAGTCCAGGTACGATAGACTTCATTGTCGGCCTGAAGTCCGGTGACGAGGAGTGCACAGGCAAGAGTGAGGCAGAGGCGCGTTTTCATAATGGAATCGTCCGCAGATACGGGGCGATGGCGGGTTAAACGATGAGGCCACCTGGAAGTTTCAGTTCTTTTACGAATCCTTTAGCCGGGGATGGATATGGACCTTGGACAATCCCTGGAAAGATCTTTGTCTGTGGCAAAGAAAACACATTTTCGTCCTTCAAATTGGCCTATATCCTTCTATGTCAGAGAAGTATTGCCAGTTGTTCCACATGAATCCACGGATCGCCCTTTTCGCCGCCCTATGTTGTTTCTTCAACCTCGCAAGCTGCGAGACCCCCGCTCAACGGGCGCAGAAGACCAAAGACGAGCGCCTCCTCATCGTCAAACGGCCTGCCATGGCTGAAAAAATCATCGAGGACGTGGTGAAACTGCCCGAAGAAAAGGAACCCTCCATGTGGGAAATCGCCCAGACCTTTCCCGCCTATGACTGGTCCATCAACGCCTTCCATCGCGATGGGTTGACCGAGGAAAAGGATGATCACTTCCTTCTCAAAGGCGACACATCCCAGACCCCTATCGAAATTAAGCAGGTAGCCGACGCCAAGCCCCTTAAAGTGCAAATGACCATCGGCCCGATTGACGATGGTTTCGGCTTCCGTAAACCGAAGCTTCACTACACCTTCAAGCGGGTGGAGGGCGGCTGGAAACGAATGACCTGGCATGTGACCTGGCATGGTCCTGCCTCCAAGGAGGGTGAGGAAGAGCCCCCGCTGAGCGAAGAGGAAAACCGGGAAAAGATCGAAAAAATCACCGGCGAACCCTACGTGGACGAAGTGGAGGCTGCAGCAGCGGCAGCCATGACCACCGCATCGCTCTAATCAAAGTAATCCCGAGCTTCAGCTCGTTCTGGTCGGCGCGCGTTCCCTCCCAACTCGCCCTGCTACGCAAACACCGGCGAAAACGAATCGATCAACGGCAGGAAAGCCTGCTTCGAAGCCTCGTAGTCGGTGCAGTTGTAGTCATGCAGGCTCACGCGCACCAGCCAGGGAAACTGCGTCATGCGCAGGCAGACGATGCGGTAGTTGGTGGTCCGTTCAAGGCAGTCGCTCGCCGAAACGGCGGTCTCGCTTTCTTCATGCTGCCATTCTTCGAGGATCTCCCAGTGGTGATCGATCATCGCATGCAGATTGCGAATTTCCGTGTCGCGCCATGTCGCCAGATCCGCCAGGGCGGAGGAACAGGGGTTGGTTCGAGTGAAAACGGAGATGTAGGCCCCCTTGGTCCCGTCACTCGCCTCGAAATAGAATGAACCCGGCTTATCAGTCTGAGGCTTCTGCGCCCAGTCGGCGGGAAGCATGATCTGCCATTGTTCGGTGCTGATGGTGTTGTAGTCGGGCATTGAAGGCTGGGTTGGAAGCAGGTCTAAGCGGGCGAACAGCTGGCACAAGGTTTTGCCGCAGATTTCATAGCGACTTGGATAAAAAGAGAGCCCCACCGGCTGCAGGAACATGAACAGCCTGTGAGAATCCTGCTGCAGCATACACCTTTTGAGCATGATGATTGTTCTCCTGCACTTCGAGTGTCAGCCGGCAGCAGCCAAGCCTGCGTGCGCACTGTTCGATCGCCTCCAACAACCGCCGCCCGATGCCGCCGCCGCGATGCGCGGGGACCACGAAGTAATCCGAGATGTTGACGAGCGGGCGGGCGGCAAAGGTGGAAAAGCCGCGGAAGCATATAGCCAGGCCCACAGGCTCAGCGGCGCGATACGCGAGAAAGACCAGGGTGGTGGGGTGCTCGCGCAAGCCTTCAATGACGTCACGTCGGGCGGTTTCCGACAGCGGCCTGCCATCACCCATCGGGTCCATGGCATAGGCGTTGAGCAGATGCAGCGTCGCCGCTTGATGGTCGGGACGGGAAAGATCAGCCTCGATGATGGTGAGCGGCATTTTGTTTACGGAATGATGATGATTTTACAGCGCAACTGTCAGTCCTCGGCGTCTGCCAGCAGATAAAAAACGTCGGTGCGGATTTTGGCAGGATCGCTGTTCCAGCTTTCATCCCAGTGACCGTAGATCTCCCATGAGACATCGGCAAGCTGCTGCCCCTGCGCTGCACACCACAGACAGATCTCTGCATGCGCTTCGCCGAGGCCAGAGTAAGGGCCAAAGTGAACCGTCGTCGCCACTCGGCCGGCAGGAAGCTGGGAGCACTGCACGCGTTCGTTTCCGGTAAACGGCTCTGCCACCTCTGCTCCGACTTCGACCGTCCCTTGCCGGTCCAAGTAAACCGCGACATGGCGTCCCGGCTTGGGCAGACCCGCAGCGCGAATGAAGGACCAGACCTCGCCGCAGGCCGCAGGGACAAATCGTGACAACTCCCGGGGCGGCACTCGGTCGTGGATCACCGCCGTGTGAACCGCCTCAAAAGACGTCAGCTCAATGTGGCAGCGCATGCAGGTGGGTTGAAATCCATTCATTATGGAAACGCACTCTCAATGGTCGAGTTTGCGATCAATGAGGGAGGTCTCCTCGCTTTCACTCCACACGGATCTTCCGTGCCAGCGTGGCGAGGTGCACTGCCGTGTATTGATTGAGTGGCGTGGTCTTGTTATCCCAGTCGTCTTCGTAGAGCGCAGTCAGGATAAAACCTGCCGCCAGTTGGCCCCCCATCTGTTGCTGGAGGGTGTGTCCAAACACAAAGGCCAGTCCTTCCTGAGTGAGCTTGTCCCGCTGCTCCTGGGGCAGGCTGGTCAGATCAGAATAGGGCAGGGCATGCTTCACTTGCAGCACGCCGGTCTGCTCCGCCTCCTCTTGATCAAACATGAAAAACAGCGGATTGAAGAACCCTGAGAGCAGCCTGCCACCCTCCTTCAAAACGCGAAAGCACTCCTGCCACACAGGAGCAAGGTGCTCTGCAAACACGTTCGAGACTGGATGG
The DNA here is from genome assembly GCA_943371875.1 of Prosthecobacter debontii. Taxonomy (GTDB): domain Bacteria; phylum Verrucomicrobiota; class Verrucomicrobiia; order Verrucomicrobiales; family Verrucomicrobiaceae; genus Prosthecobacter; species Prosthecobacter debontii_C. The sequence continues at coordinate 61,187 of CALRWM010000032.1, forward strand.
AAGATGAGATCGAAGCTCGCATCGGCAAAGACGGACAGATCCGCCATGTCTCCGCGCACTGTGGTCAGCGTCAGGCCATCGCGATCTGCCACGTATTGGTCCTTGGCCAGTTGCTCCTCTGAATTATCAAAGCTCGTCACCAGTGCCCCTGCCGCTGCCAATATCGGGGCTTGCTGCCCACCGCCGGAGGCCAGGCAAAGCACCTTTTTTCCAGTCACACCTCCCCACCATGACTCCGGCACGGCCTTGTTCGGCGTCAGGACCACATGCCAATTTCCTTGTCTTGCCGCCATGATCTCCTCGGTGCTCACTGGCTGACACCAGCGGCTGATGCCTGCCTTCGATTGCTGGTTCCAAGCGGCACGGTTGTAGGCAACGACGTTCATGGCGCGCAGTATGAACGCCGAACTTGAGCTGTCTAGTGATGGGCTGATCTCTCACCCAAATGACGTGATCTCAAGACGTTGCGGTAAACGCTTGACGAAAGTATTCCCACAGTTCAGTTCTTGTTGATGAACGTTCTTCGCTCCACTTTTCGCCTGCCTATTCTTCATTTTCGTCCGCTGGCCTTGATCGGTCTCGTGCTTGTCACTGCAGGACTGGCGCAAGCAGAGGAAACCGTCCCATTCCCCAAGCTTCCTGAAGGAGCGGGAGAGATCAGCGCGAAGGCAGCCAAGACCTTCACCGCCACCGAGTCAGGGTTGAAGTATCGCATTCTGCGCGCAGGCACCGGCGCCAAGCCCACTCCGCAGCAAAAGGTGGAGGTGAACTACCACGGCTGGCTGTTCAATGGCCGGGTCTTTGACAGTTCCTACCTCCGTGGCATGCCGATCACCTTTGGACTGAACCAAGTCATCAAAGGCTGGACCGAAGGCATGCAACTCGTTGGCAAAGGCGGCATGATCGAACTCGAAATCCCCGGCTACCTCGGTTACGGCCTGCAGGGCCAGCCCGGCTCAGGAATCCCACCCAATGCAACGCTTCACTTCCTGGTGGAGCTGATCGACATCATGGAGTGAGGCAAGGCCTTGCAATTGATAAGTGAAAGACACCTCTGACAAGCCTCAGCGCTTCATCAACCACGCCAGCGATTGCGTCAGCTCTGCAGCCCAAGAAGCGGAGTCGTGACCACCGTTGTATTCGTTGGAATAAATATCGTGACCGCCAGATTTGAGCGCGGAACATAGATGACGCACGGAGTCGAGCTGGCTGCTCCTTTGCACCAAAGGCGTGGGTGGGTGCGAAGCCTTCGTTTGCAGTTCTTGCAACCCTACGCTCATCCACATGCGCTGCGGCGGTGCTGACATCGTCGGGAGCGCATTCAACAGCCATTCATCCTCCCACCATGCTGAAGGCGACTGAGCGAGAACACCGGCAAAGACACCGGGATGCCGCAGCGCCGTGAATACGGCCTGCAAGGCGCTCAAACTCAAACCGCACAGGAACAGTCGTTCAAATTGCGCAACCTCGCGATCGAACCACTGCGTCACCTCCTCAGCCAAGAAGGACGCAAAGGCCTCGTTGCAGGTGTAATCCGCATGCCGTCCCGCCGCGCTAACATTCGGGAGATAGACACAAGCTACTGATGACAGCAGACCTGTGGCTTGTGGCTCATCCAGGATCACAGGAGCTTTTACCCGATCCGTATAAAGCTCTCCGTCGAGGAAGAGCAGGCAGTCCTTGGGTGCACCAGCAGTAGCAGGATAGTAAAATGCTTGTCGTGAGGCCGACAGAAGTGTGCTGGGTATTTTATGTTCCGTAAACATGAGGTGGAAACTTCTCTACCACCCACTCTTCACATTCCACACTTCCACCAAATCCTTCGGCAGATCTGTAATGAAGCGTGAGGGGCGCATCATGATGTCGCCGTCGCGGGCCTGATGATTGATGACGGGATAAGTCAGATACAGCTCATCCTTCGCCCGGGTCACGGTGACGTAAAATAGCCGGCGTTCTTCTTCGAGCGCCGCGTCACCGCCTTCATCGATGGCGCGTTTGTGGGGAAACATGCCATCCGCGAGCCAGACGGCGAAGACGACGTTCCATTCCAAACCTTTGGCTTGGTGCCCGGTGGTCAGCGTGACGGCATCACGATCCTGCTGTTCCTGCTGGGCGGGTTTGTTGTCGGTGTCCACACCGCTGAGCAGGGAAAGCTGGCTGAGGAATTCGAGGGGATCGGTGAAGCGGTCGCTGAAGTTGCTGAGCTGTTCGAGGTCCTGCTGGCGCTGCTCGTAGTTCTTGAACTTGGCCTTCATGTAGTCCTCATACACGCCGTCGGTGATGCTGCGGATCATCTGCGCCGGGGCGGCCACCTTGCCCTCTTTGTCGATCAGCTCGTCGAGCGTGTAGGCAAACTGCTCCCAGGTGGTCTTCGCCTTCTTCGGCACCTTCAGCGGCAGGAGCACTTCGGAGAAACTGGAGGGCATCGTCTCGGCTTTGGCGGCATCGGACTTGAGCCAATCCTGCCAGAGCTTCGCGGCGCTGACATTGCCGATGCCTTCCACGAGGCGGACCATGCGCATGAAGCTGACTTCATCCTGACGATTCACGGCAAACTTCATGAACGCCGCCACATCCTTCACATGCGCCTGCTCAAAGAAGCGCAGCCCACTGGTGATCTGAAACGGGATGCCACGCTGCGTGAGTTCCATCTGGATTTCCATGCTGTGGAAATGCGCACGATAAAGTACCGCGATGTTATTGAGCTCCGTGCCCTCATCCTGCAGTTCCAAAATGCGCTGCGCCACGAAGGCTGCCTGCGCTGAGGAGCTGTCGAGCGAGACAAGCGCAGGCAGCATGCCCTTCGATTCACGGGCGGGCACCAGATTCTTCGGAATCTGCCCACGGTTCATGGCGATGGCCGCATTCGCGAGGTTCAGCACCTCGGGCACGCTGCGGTAGTTCACCTCGATCTTGTGCACGCGGGCCCTCGGCCAGTGCTGGTCGAATTCGAGTATGTTGGAAACGTCCGCCCCACGCCAGGAGTAAATCGACTGCGCGTCATCACCCACCACCATGAGATTCCCCTGGGGACCGGTGAGCAGCTCGACCATGCGGCACTGGAGGCTGTTGGTGTCCTGATACTCATCGACAAGGACGAATTCAAACTGGTGGCGGTAACGTTCCAGAAGATCTTCGTTTTCCTCCAGCAGCTTCACGGTGAGCGCCAGCAGGTCGTCGAAGTCCATGCAGTTGGTCTCGAGCTTTTTCTCCTGATAGAGTGTGCGCATCTTGAGGATGCCCGAGGCCACCTCTTCAAAGTAGGGATAGCGTGTGTTGATGATCTCCTTGAGGCCGCAGAGCGTGTTGTCGGCCAGTGAGAAGATGTCTCCCAGCACCTCGGCTTTCGGAAAGCGGTACGTGGTGGTGTCGATGCCGCTGCTGCCGAGCACCGTTTCCATGAGATCCTTCTGATCCTCGCGGTCCATGATGGAGAAGCCTTTGCGGTAGCCCAGGCGTTCGGCGTTGTAGCGCAGAATGCGGTTGCCGATGGAATGGAAGGTGCCGCCCCAGATACGGGTCGCATCTTGAGTGACGAGCTCTTGCACCCGATGCTGCATCTCACGCGCGGCCTTGTTGGTGAAGGTCAGCAGCAGGATCGATTCCGGCTGGATGCCATTGTCCAGCAGCCATGCGACTCGATACGTCAGTGTGCGCGTCTTCCCGCTGCCTGCCCCCGCAATGACCAGCGCCTGCCCCGGCGGACTCGTGACCGCCTCATACTGCTGCTCGTTGAGCTCCGCTTTGTAGTCAATGCGGGTGCTGGGTTCGTGCGTGCTGTGCAGCGTGTAGTTGCGGGCCATCGTGGAAGTAGAAGGGGGTGGTCTAGGAGTCAAGACCGCGCAACCTTGACCCTCCTCTCACTTCGGCACCTGAATCAACCCTGCGCCGACTGCCGTGGCGGGGGCTTGCAGCGGCTCTGCAGTCCGTGTGAGCAGCGGAATGATGTTCGGGCCGTAATAACCGCGACCCAGCAGGTACGCGACCACACCGCTGGTGATCGCTGTGGCCTGCGAGGTCCCGCTGCCAATGACAAATCGGTTGTCGGCATAGCCGGAAACGATGCCGACCCCTGGGGCGACGAGGGTGAGCCCCGCACCGGAGTTGGAGAAATAGGCCTGCGTACCATTGGCATCCACGGCACCCACACTGAGCACGCCGGAAATCCCGGCAGGCATGGAGAGGGAAGTGAGCTGCTCATTGCCTGCTGCGGCGACGATCACGACATTGCGGCTTTGCGCATAGCGCACCGCTTCATCCAGCACAGGGGAGTCGCCATTGGCACCGAGGCTGATGTTGATCACACGGGCACCGAGATCGGTAGCTTTGATGATGGCGGATGAAACCAGCGCGGTGTTGCTCTCGCCGTTCGTGTCCGCCACCCGGATGTCCAGCAGTTTGACCGCCGGAGATACGCCGCCGACGTTAGGGTCATTGCCTGCGATGAGAGAGGCCATCGCGGTGCCGTGTCCATTGAAGGTGCTGCCGTCGTTGACGAGGTCGTAGTGGGTGATCTTTGTGCTAGAGAGTGATGGGTGGCTGGTGATGCCGGAATCGATGACGGCGACGGTGACTCCCTGCCCCCAGGCTGAGCGGTCGCCGCTGGCACCAATGGCCTCCAATCCCTGGCTGCGGAATGGGGCCTTGCCGCCGGGATTCGATGTGTCGGATTCCGCAATGGGAGGCGGCAGACCGGGGATGCGGGTGATTAGATTCGGGCCGATGTGGGTGTAGTCCTCGGCATGCGAATTGAGATCCCGTTCAAGCGCGGTGGTGTCCCGAAAACGGACGCGGGCGGTGCGCAGTTTGATGTCGTAACCGAGCACTTCGAGTCCGAGGGCTGCCGTACGGTCCCGAAACGCGGCCAGGGCCTCGGGGGTGCGGAAGGTGAGGAGTGCTTCGTTCGGCATGGAGCCGGGCACGTTGAGCGTGGCGATGGTGGGCAGGGCCGTTGGATTGGGGGAGTCCACGGCGGGTGTTTGTGGCATCGCCGTGAGGGCGGGTGGGGTGCCGGAATTCAGGCTTCGTTTTGCCGGTGTCACACCAGCTTTGAAGGAGGGCTCGGCTTTGGAAACCCAGAACAGCCACAGTATGGAGCCTGCCATGATCAGCACGGCGGTGGCGAAAAACAGGACTGGCAGGCGGTTGGGGCGCATGAACTTGAAAAACGTTCGCACATCGGCGCACTGGCGCGAGTTCTGCTTTTGCAGAAATGTGCGGCACTTTTCCAAACTACAACCTTGTTGTGACTCCACGCACTCCCTAACTTAACCACCATGTCGCAAAAGAAAGAAGCTTGGGGATCACGTCTTGGAGTCATCATGGCCGTCGCGGGCAGCGCGGTGGGTTTGGGGAACTTCCTCCGCTTTCCCGGCCTTGCGGCACAGTATGGAGGCGGTGCTTTCATGCTTGCCTATGCGATCTCGTTTTTGATCATCGGCCTGCCCATTGGCTGGGCGGAGTGGGCGATGGGGCGCTATGCGGGCGGCAAGGGCTACAACTCTGCACCCGGGGCCTTTGCGGTGATCTTGAACAAGCGCTGGGCCAAGTACATCGGCATCATCGGGGTGATCGTGCCGGTGATGATCTACATGTACTATGTGTTCATCGAGTCCTGGTGCCTGGGCTATGCGGTGAAGTTTTGGACGGGGAGCGTGGATTTGAAATCGACGGAGCAGGCGGTGGCGATGTTTAAGGGCATGAGCGGGCAGATGGCCGATGGTTCTGCACTGACCTTTTCATGGGACACGGCGCTGCCATGGCTGCTGTTCGTTTTTGTGTTCAACTTCTGGCTCATCTATCGCGGGATCTCCGGGGGCATCGAGAAGATGTGCAACTATGGCATGCCCTTGCTCATTGTGCTGGCGCTGGTGGTGCTGGCGCGTGTGATGACGCTGGGTGCGCCTGATCCTGCGAGGCCGCATGACAACGTGGTGAACGGCCTGGGCTACATGTGGAATCCCAGCAAGGTGCAGATCGAACGAACGCAGCCTGCGCCGGGTGAAGTGAAGGTGATGGAGGAACTGGTGGGTGCGGCGGCGATCACGGCGGCGGAGCAGAAGGTGGCGGCGAGCGGCGGCGTGTTGAAGCTGGTCACCATCACCCCATGGCAGCAGCTTCAAAATCCGCTGCTGTGGATGGCGGCGGCGGCGCAGATTTTCTTCAGTCTTTCGGTGGGGTTTGGCGTGATCATTGTGTATGCGAGCTACCTGCAAAAGAAGGACGACGTGGTGCTCAGCGGACTGACGGCGAGCAGTGCGAACGAGTTCTGCGAGGTGGCGCTGGGCGGACTGATCACCGTGCCGGCTGCGGTGGCGTTTCTGGGACTGGCCTCGGTGGCGGGGCAGGGGACGTTTGGCCTCGGCTTCACCGTGCTGCCGCTGGTGTTTGCCAAGATGCCGCTGGGCGCGTTCTTCGGCGGGGCCTTCTTTTTCATGCTCTTCCTGGCGGCGATCACGAGTTCGATCTCGATGCTGCAGCCGGGGATCGCCTTCCTTGAGGAGGCGATGAATGTGGGGCGCAAGGTCAGTGTGACGATCCTTGGACTACTGACCACGCTGGGCGTGGGTTTCGTGGTGTATTTCACGAAGGAGCTGAAGGCGCTGGACACGCTGGACTTCTGGGTGGGAACCTTTCTTATCTTCATACTCGCCACGATCCAGATCATCATCTTTGGCTGGCACTGGGGCATCGAGCGCGGCCTGCGCGAGGCGCATCAAGGGGCGGCCATTCGCATCCCGCGTTTCTTTGGCTGCATCATGAAATGGATCTGTCCGGTGTTTCTCCTGGCCATCTTTATCATGACGGTGCTGACCAGCGTCTTCGGCTTTGATCTCAGCACCGGGACCTTCGGCAGCGTTTCATCCTACGTGGCTGATCTCATCGGTGGCATGAAGGACGGCAAAGCGGTGGGGACGAATCTGGCCGCACAGCTCAGCGTGGCCCTGGTGATCGTGGTGGCCATCTTCTTCGGCCTGTTGTCCTCCCGTTCCAAGGCCTACCAGCGCGCCGAGCAGGGGCTGGACAAACACGACTGATTGCGAACCCTGAACTATTCCCACTTATGACCACTTCGGGCCTTATTGTCATGCTGCTTTCTGTCGGCACCGTCACCCTGCTATTTGGCTGGTGCATTTGTAAAGTACTCACCACTCCAAACGAAACGGAGAAGGTGCATGGTGTGGAATTCCACACGCCAGACATGGACGCGGACAGCTAGCGCCCACCGAAATGTTTTCAGCCCACCTCATCCCAGCGGTTTGAGCCGCAGCTGCCGCAGGGTATAAAAGGGCGCATCCGATTCCGCCATGCGTCGGGCACCCTTTTTCCGCTTCGGCCCAAACAGTTCCCGCTGCGCCTCGAAGACGCCTTCCACAAACTCCTTGCTGCCCAGCACCACTCCATCGGTGAAGTAGCGCACGCGCAGCCTCACGAGCTCAGCCGGGCTCAGCTTCCCTTTCTGCGCCAGCACCGCTCGTGCCGACTCCACAGTCACGCCGCGCGACACCACCTTCTCATTCTGCGCGTCCTTCACCTCCCGCCCCTCCGCATGCAGCAGGCAGCGATACGCCTCCGCCGCTCCCGCGCTCTTCCATCCATCCACCGGCTTCCCCTGCGCCTTGCACAGTCCACGCTGCGCTCTCCGGCTGCCACCTAGCGCCTCCGCATACCCGCACCAACGGTAGTCCTTCGGATCTTTGACCAGCCCCGCACGCACCGGATTGAGATCAATGTAGGCAGCCATCGTGCGCAACGCCTCGCCCCGGCCCTCCACCAGTACGCTCTTAAATCGATCCATCCACAGCGTCCCCCGGCGACCGCGCCGCTTGTTGAGCCACCGGCTGAAGCGTTCCTTCACCTCCTTCACAAACAACGACAGATCGCAGAACCGCTTCTTCAGCGCAGCCAGCCTCTGCTCAGCCAGCACCGCCATGCCGCGCGCACGCAGATCCGCCAGCTCATCGCGCAGCAGGCCCACGTAGCTGCGGCTGTAGAGAATGCTCAGATGCTCCAGCAGCTTCACCTCACCCTCTGAACCCTCAAAGCGTTGCAACCACGTTTCCCTGTGAGGCACCTCGGCCAGAAGATGGAAATGATTCCCCATGAGGCAGTAGGTCAGCACCTTGATGCCGCAAAACTCCGCCATGCGCCAGATCACCCGCCGCAGCGCCTCTTTCTCCACATCATCAAAGAACACCTCCCCACCACACGTCCGCGACATCACATGGTAACAATACGACTCCAGCGGCCCCTTGCCCAGTATGCGAAACCTTCCCCCCGACCACGAGCGCGCGCCAGGATAGAGCCCCGTTTTCGCATTCACACCGACAAGCTGCTCTTCGAGCGGGATCGTCTGGGGATCAGAGGTTTGGGCGGGCTTCATGGGGTGGAATATGGTGAAAAAAGCTGGTATCTGCAACTACTAAATGCCTGGCATCATTTTCTCAGTCAATCAACTAAATGACTGGCATCTTTTTCTCTGCGTAACGATGCTGATATTTTTAAAGGCTGGGACAACACTGGGGCTGAATCCTGGACAAGCGTAGGAGTGGGAAAAACCAACAGCATCGTAAAGCTGACAGGTGCAACAGATGACCTTGAACTTGTCGTAGACACAAGCAGCACGGATTACATTTCCATTTCCAACCAAACAATCATCAATGGATCAGATACTAATTTTGACATTGCAGGTATAAAAGATTCGACGCCCCTTGCGAATGGAGCCACGGTCATATTGCAGAAAAGAAGCACGAAAGCCAAATTGCTCACGTTGCATATTCATGTGCTGACGCCTACAACCATTAATACAAACGTATTTTATGCTTTTGATGACAGGGATGTAGTGAAAGCCTCAAGGTTTACTAATCCACCAACTCCAAATGCCATTAAAAGCGAGATTGACGCAACTTATGAGGATCAGGCATGCATTACATTTACCATAAATGCGGGAAACCCCTTCACCATTTCTCAGTGCTATGGCGGATTTGCTGCAGAAGGTGCCTGCTATAAAAATAGAGCTTCGGGTGTTGGCAGCTTTACATCAGCCGAGGTTGTAATTAAAGCTGCCGATCAGGCAGGGTTTAATACAACGAAAACATTAAATATTATTGTTGTTAAAGATGTCCGCGAAGATGTGGCTGGAGGTGGATACGCTGCTCCGCTTGGATTGACGAATTTTGGAGCGCCCTATCCATTTATTAATGCAAGCGCCCCCATTGCAACATTTGCCCACGAGACTGGACACTCACTAACTCTATCCACAAAGATAGATCCGGCAACTAATCAACACCATGACATAGGCAAAGGACCCGATGGCAAATTCGGATTGATGCATCCAAAGGGCGGTAGTCGATGGATTCGTCAGGAGGACTGGCGAAAAGCCAATAACTATGCACGCGGCACTGTTTATCACTAAATCAAAATGAAATCATTTGCTGTACATTTTGCGCTTTGTTTTGTGGGTTCATGCCTTGCCGTTGGCAGTCCGCCACAATTGCTTATTCCGTCGTTCGATTCGAACAGCCTGTCCCCGGTTTCGTCTGCTGCGACAGTGGCAAGTGCGACGTTGCCAGAACTGCGGACAATGCTGATCTCAAATAACTTTGCGGTTCAAAACGAGGCTGCCAAAGCCCTGATTACCGCAGGGGACGATGCCACGATTTCGAGACTTGTTTACGCTATGAAGCAGGGTAACGATGTGGCTCAAAATTTACTGAAAGCCACGCCTTCGATCAAGATGCTGTCTTATTTGTTGGAAGATGTTGCGCATGGCAGTTTGCAATCCCATGTCGGAATGGAATTTGAGCCTGTGAGGGTGGCGGCTACAGAGATCTCCGCGCAGGCGCTTGCCGGCGTACCTGGACTGCCCGCTGAGACGAGCAAGTGGCTGGAGTATGTGGCTCATACTGGAGGCTCAAATTATTTTATTGTTCCGGAGAAGAGTAAAAGTTTATTGGATTGGTGGGCGCACAATGGAGACGCCGTCCTGGCGGGGGAGACGGGCAAAGCCAGCTGGCTACCAACGAAACGGGAACTGTCTCCAGAAGTATTTCGAGAATGGTCAAAGGCCAATTCCTCCAAACCACCGCCACCACCACCGCCCCGGCTAAACTCTCCATTCTTTCTGCCTCTGCCTGTTTCCGAACCTTATGCAAACTGGGCTGCACGAGTGAGCGATTACAAAAAACTCGACCTTGCCTATTCTGAGGTCGATTTTGAAACCGGCAAGTCTGTTCCACCAAAACTTAGTGCGGCATCATTGTCAAACGTCGGACCATTGCCTAGCAGTGCTTCGCCGAAGAAAACTTCTCTCCCAAAAGACCCATCGGCCTCCCAGGCTCAAACAGTTGTACCAGCGTCAAATTCTTGGTTTGTATGGCTCATGATCATCGGGGCGACATCTGTTCTTTTGTATCTTTCTCTCAGAGCAAGGACATCAGGCAACAAATGAACCCACAAGCCAATTATTGGCATTGGCTGTGCCAACCCACTTGTTTTAAAGAAGGAAGATGTCAGGCATGAATGACACTCGGTTAAGCCCGGAGCATGCAATAGAGGCGGAGCGGAAGACGCAAAAGGTTGAACCATCAGGGGATTGACGCATGTGGCACACTCACCGTCATGGTGAACCTGCCCATTGAATACTCTGACAAGCCGGTGACGCCCTTTGGCGGCATGGCGCTGATC